>JBDLTB010000020.1:0-29305 GCA_039799245.1 Cyanobacteriota bacterium | reverse complement strand
GGGCTCATCCTTTTCCTAACATCAGCTTGAACAGCCAGGCTGTAACCACGCATTGATCTGCTCCATTAAGCCCCCAAGAATTCAATTAACAGGGGTGACATCTTTCCTGGCAGAGGGGGCCTTGGCTGGTGGCGCTATCGCGCTGACTGAAATAGGGAACGGCCAGCTGGATCGTTTGGGCGGGAATAGAGGCCACAGGGAATCGGCGGAGATTCCCAAGGGTTCCGGTGGCCTAGCGATGTGCAGACAAGCCAATCGCCGCTGAAGGCCCCGCCCCACGTCTTTTCCGATGACCGGCTGGCTCCCGGGGGTGTCAGTTCAGCTGCACCAAGTTCTCCATAGCCAAGCCAGGAACTCTGCCGAATTCGCGGGCGTTGTTGGTGACCACAACGATCATGACTGGATCGTTTCGCTCTGCTGCTCGTCGCTCTGTTGACGCTCCATCACAAAGCCAGGCTCAAAGCTCCTCAGGCCCGCTTCCAAAGTTGACCACGGATCGTCGATCGGCAGGAGAAGCACCGCCTCGGCTTCCACCCGCTCCCGCAGGGTTGGCTTGAGGTTGCGGCGGCGGATCAGATCGACGTTGTGTTGCAGTAAGCCTTCGATGTCCTGTTTGAGCTCGGCGTGCTGAAAGAGGCTTGTGCCCGCAGGCAGATCGACCAACAGGTCCACATCGCTGGATTCGGTGGCCTGATCACGGGCTACAGATCCGAACACCGCCAAGTTGGAGGCGCCGTAGCGCTCAGCGATCGCCTGCAGCCTGGGGGTCAGGGCCTGGAGTTCAGAGAGTCGCATCGCCCGACCAAAGCCTCGAATCAGTCTATGGACATCGCCAAGCTGAGCTACCACCGCAAGGGAAAAGGCTCGGAACCCTGTGGGGTTGTTCCTTGCTGATGCCCCATGGATTCCCGCCGGCTGGTGGTCTGGATCTCCACCGGAATCCTGGGGCAAGTCCACGGCATCACCTACCGCGTCGGGTGCCGCTGGGGCCCACCCTTCGGGATCATGCCCAGGGCGAAGGCGGCTTTGATTGCATGTAGCCTCCACGCCTTTTGCAGGGCCCGAATCCACGGGGCTGACTGCTTAGGTTGGCAAATAAACACATTGCTTGCGATTTGATCGCCTGCTCTACAAGGGGCGATTCATATTGCGGCAATCGAACTGGGATGAGCTTTGGCTGAAGTGCTGATCCCCCGAGAGCGCGATTCCGGGGAGCAACGGGTGGCGGCAACGCCTGAAACCGTGCGTCGCTTGATATCCAAGGGCCTGAACCTGCATGTGGAGCAGGGTGCTGGAGAGGCAGCTGGCTATGCAGATGCTGATTTTGCCGCCGCGGGCGCAGTGCTTCCTGCCAGTACCGATGGGCTATGGGGCACCAGCGATGCCGTGTTGTGCGTCAATCCTCCTGCCCCTGAATCGCTCGCTCAGCTCAAGCCAGGAGCCCTGCTGGCGGGTCTGCTCTCCCCCTATGGCGCCACCCCCCTGGTAGAGGCTCTCAACAGCCGTAGGGTTTCTGCCCTGGCGCTGGAATTGCTACCCCGCATCAGCCGTGCCCAGAGCATGGATGTGCTCTCCTCCCAGGCCAATATCGCCGGCTACAAGGCTGTGCTGCTTGCCGCCGCCGCCCTGGATCGCTATGTGCCGATGTTAATGACAGCGGCCGGCACGATTCAGCCCGCCCGGGCTCTGATCCTGGGGGCGGGGGTAGCAGGGCTTCAGGCCCTTGCCACAGCACGCCGATTGGGTGCTGTGGTGTACGTCAGTGATGTGCGTGCAGCCGCCAAGGAGCAGGTGGAATCCCTCGGGGGCCGTTTTGTTGCGCCCCCAGAAAAGGAGGAGAAACCAACTGAATCCGGTGGCTATGCCCAGGCTGCAACGGAGGCCTTCCTCACGGCCCAGCGCCAGCAGCTTGCCGAGCAATTGGCCCAGGCAGACATGGTGATTTGTACGGCCCTTGTGCCCGGACGTCGGGCCCCCCTTTTGATCGATGAGGCCATGCTCGATCGCATGCGCCCCGGGTCCGTAGTTGTGGATCTGGCGGTGGCCCAAGGGGGGAACTGCGCCGGCACCCAGCCCGGCACCACCGTGCTGCGCAAGGGGGTGCAGTTGATCGGCGCCGACGGTTTACCGAGCAGTGTGGCTAACCATGCCAGCGCCCTCTACGCCCGCAACATTGCCGCCCTGATTGAGCACTTAGTGGTCAAGGTCAACCCAGAGCAGCAGCCGTTTGCGCTCGACCTCGACGACCCAATCGTGGCGGGATGTTTGCTCACCCATGGCGGTGAGTGCCGTCGCCTTGATGTTGTCTCTGGAGTGAAGTCATGAGTTCGTTGAGCGAAGCTCTCTGGGTCTTACTCCTGGGCAGCCTGCTGGGGCTGGAATTGATCGGTAAGGTGCCTCCAACCCTGCACACACCCCTGATGTCTGGGGCGAATGCGATTAGCGGAATCACGGTGTTGGCGTCGCTCACCTTGATCGCCCAGGCCAATGGCAACCAGGCGCTTCTCCTGCTGGGTGCCCTGTCTTTGGGCTTTGCCTTATACAACCTGGTAGGGGGATTCCTGGTGACCGATCGCATGTTGGCGATGTTCTCCCGCAAATCCAAGTCGAAGTCCAATTCCAATTCCAACCCAAGGGGCATCTGACATGGACCTGACCCACATGGACCTGATGGATGTCTTCCCCTACGCCATTGACTTGGTGGCGGTGTTGCTTTTGGCCCTAGGGATTAAGGGGCTCTCCAAGGTGAGTTCGGCCCGTTCGGCCAATGGTTTGGCGGCCCTGGCGATCGGTTTGGCGGTGGTGGGTTTGCTTGTGCAACTGCAGCCTGGCAGCACCGCCTGGCTCTGGATTGCCGCCGGCACCACATTGGGTGGCTTGGCTGGTTTGATCACGGCCCAGCGGGTGCCTATGACAGCCATGCCCGAAACCGTGGCCCTGTTCAACGGTTGTGGGGGGATGGCCTCCTTGCTGGTGGCCCTTGGGGTGGCGTTGTTCCAGAGCTCGGAACCGAACCTGGTCTCCCGCATTTCGATTGTGATTTCGGTGTTTGTAGGGGCCATCACCTTCAGCGGATCAATTGTGGCCATGGCCAAGCTGCAGGGCTGGCTCGACACACCTGGCTGGACCCAGAGCTCCCTGCGGCACGTTGTGAATCTCACCCTGGCAATTATGTGCTTGGTCGGGGCGATTGGTTTGCCAATCGAACCTTCTGGGTGGGCGCTGTGGTTGTTGCTTACCGCATCCACTTTATTGGGCATAGGGGTCACCCTGCCCATCGGCGGAGCTGACATGCCGGTGGTGATTTCGCTATTGAATTCTTATTCCGGTGTGGCTGCTGCCGCTGCGGGTTTCGTTGTGGGCAGCCAGCTTCTGATTGTGGCCGGCGCCATGGTGGGTGCGGCGGGACTGATCCTCACCCAAGTGATGTGTACAGCCATGAACCGCTCCCTGGTGTCGGTGTTGTTTGGTGGTGCGCTCGGGGCCACGGGTGGCGGAGCTGGCGGTTCCAGCGAGACCGGCTACACCCGCATTACCAGCTGCAGTGCTGAGGAATGTGCCATGGCCCTGGAGCAGGCCGAGCGGGTGGTGTTTGTGCCTGGCTATGGCCTGGCCGTAGCCCAGGCCCAGCATTCTCTGCGGGAACTTTCCAAATTGCTTGAGGCCCATGGCGTGGAGGTGAGCTATGCCATCCATCCGGTGGCGGGCCGCATGCCGGGCCATATGAATGTGTTGTTGGCGGAGGCCGATGTTCCCTATGAGCAGCTGCTCGAAATGGACACTATCAATCCCGAGTTTCCCCGAACCGATGTGGTGATCGTGCTGGGAGCCAATGATGTGGTGAATCCCGATGCCAAGAGCGATCCCACCAGTCCGTTGTATGGGATGCCCGTTCTGGAGGTAGACCAAGCCCGCCAGGTGTTTGTGGTGAAGCGCAGCCTTGGGGCGGGCTATGCGGGCATTGCCAATGCCCTATTTGAGCTCCCCCAAACCGCCATGGTGTTTGGCGATGCCAAGGCCGTGCTCAATGGCTTACTCACCGAGTTGCGTGCCATGGGCGTTGGCAAGACCCCCACGGGCTCAGGCGCCAAGGGCACGGCCTAGATTTGTAGTCCCCAACCTCACGGCGCTGTTCGGGCGAATCACAGATCGAGGCGGCTTCGTGGAACCCTTCCTGCCCCTAGAAGCCTTCTGTGGGCCAGGGGAAAGGGGCTGTTGGTGCCAGGGAGTTCACTAACCCTGATAGTCAGTGCCTAGAGTTGCCTGGATTAAAGCTGAAGTCGTGTTTACTGCAGGATTTCGAACAAGCGCTGAAGTGCAGATTGCATCGATAGAGGCCTTGATCATGCTTTGGTTTTAGATCACGCAGGTTGAAGTTATAGACAGATGACTGGGGTGTGGCGGCCCGGCTAAGCCGCTTAGGCTCGCCTTGCGGTGAAACAGCAACTTTTGAATGATCTAACTGTTCATATCGGCTCTGTTGGTTACTCATGCAAGATATTGTAGGTTTTTAGTATTCGTCTAGACCTCAGCATGGGCCTGGCACCAGCTAGCAGCGGCCTGGTTTATCGGCCCGCGGGCGAACGCTTCCATAGCCAGTTGGACTGGCTCGATAGCTGGCACTCCTTTTCCTTCTCCAGCCACCACGACCCTGCCTGGATGGGCTTTGGGCCGCTGCGGGTGATCAACGACGACGTGATTGCCGCCGGTCGCGGCTTCGGCATGCATCCCCACCGCGATGTGGAGATCATCACCGTGATGGTGGAGGGTGAGCTCCAGCACCGTGATTCCTTGGGCCACACAGAGTTATTGCGGGCCGGGGAGGTGCAGCAGATGAGCGCTGGCACCGGTGTGATTCATAGCGAGGTGAACGAGGGCGACCAAGCCTGTCGGTTGTTGCAGATCTGGATTGAGCCCAGTAGCCATGGCATCGCCCCGGCCTATGGGCAGAAGTCCTATGCCATTGGCAGCGGTTGGACTGCGCTCATTGATCCAGACCAGCAGGCGGGGGCCATGGCAATCCAGCGACCGGTGCGGCTTTGGCGGGCCCAGCCCGCTGCCGGTGATTCGCTGGCTTTGGCGCTTGCCCCGGGCAGCAAGGGTTGGATCCAGTTGATAAGGGGCAATGGCCAGGCCGATGGCCAGGGGCTGCAGCAGGGCGATGGGCTGGGCTTTACCGCCGGAAGCCTCAGCTGTTTTGGGGCGGGCGCAGGGGGCGCAGATTTATTGCTGTTTGAGCTGCGCTAATTTTAATCAAGCTACTATTGTTAATAGATTTATTGGCAGGGGGCTGAAGATTAGCTGGCAATCAATTTATGAATTACACGGTTGCGGCCGTTTTGCTTGGCCTTAAAAAGTGCGTCATCTGAGCGTTTGATTAGGCTATCGCATGTGTCTGATTGGTAATCGGCAAGGGTTACACCTACACTAAGGCTAACTTTGCAATTAGTTCCGTCTACTTCGTGGATTGTGCTGTCAATGGCCTGCCGCAGGTCCTCCATGATACTTAGGGCGTCTTTAAGGGGGCAGGCAGGTAGAATGATAACAAATTCATCGCCACCAAAGCGACATAGGTAATCAGTGCTGCGTAGCCTCTGCTGGGTCTGATTGGCTACGCTGCATAATATTTTATCGCCGCTAAGATGGCCATAGTTATCATTGACTCGTTTAAAGTAATCTATGTCAAGAGTTGCGCAGCAAAGTGGCTCGCCAGTGCGCCGGCCCCGGGCTAGTTCCTGCTCAAGAATCTCGTCTAGTTTGCGTCTATTCATGCAGCCTGTTAGCTCATCTGTTGTGCTTAACAGGGATAATTTGTCGCGGGAACTGGCTAATTCCTTATTGCTATCTTGCAGCTCTTTGGTAAGCCTGTCTGTTTGAATAATACGTTCATTGACAAGCGAGGCAAGTTTGGAGAATTCTGTGATTGCAGACATGCTTAGTAGCGGTAGACCAATTACTTGTTTGACGCGGGAGCCTTTTGATTCTGGAAGAAAGGGCGCAATCAGCAGGCTAAACTCCAGCTGGAAGGATCGGGCTAGGATTTCTGAAATTAATACTGCAATTACAAGTACAGCCGCTAAATTATAAAGAGTTTCCGTGGAAAGTTTTTGCATCTGAACCACCGTTTCCCTGGCAGGTTCTACAATTTGAATGCTCTTATAGGCTATGGAGCTGTCTGCTTGTTTTGGCCAATCGGTTTCAATTAGCCAATAGCCATTGATCCATTTTTTTAGCAGGGGGACCTTGTTTTTGGTAATCATTATACTTAGGTCAGGGATTTTAATGAATTGTCTGCCTCCATCTTTATATTTATTGCTTAGGGATTCAAACAGTGCTGGATTATTGCTGTATTTGCTGCCGTTAGCCAGGGCAATTTGATAATTAATTTTTCTGCTATGGGCGTGAAGTGAGTCAAGGTCAAAGTTGCTGCCATCGCTCTCCGGTTTCATATTTTTGTTGAGATCATTTATAATAGAGTCTGCGTTTAAGCGGAGATTGTGTTCAACTCCGGCTTGAACTGCTTGGGATACTTCCTGGGCATTTAGTACTGTATTGAAAAGGGTTGGCAGGGAAATACATGTAAAAACAATCGCAAAAATTATGCCTCTAACTGATATGCCATGATTAGTGTTGTTCTGGAATTTTGGACCATTAATTTTTAATATTAGCAGGCGTAGGCCCAGGTAGAGTAGTAATCCAATTGCTGAATTGATTACGCCATTTACTGCCTGTTTGATTGCCACTACGTTTACATTGGCACTGTCCATATTTAATATGCCGCTGTAAAAAAACCACACAAGTGGCATGCCAATCAGCAGCCAGAAAATCATGTCTATTAGGATTACGCTTCCATCTTCCCTGGCCTCGAATTCCGCCCGTCGAAAGTTGATCCAGTAGTAGAGGGCCAATTGTTCCAGGGCGCATATGATTACAGCCCAGGGATGACCCCATAGGCTCCAGGTGGCGAATGCGGCCAGGCAGCCGGCAAGTACGCCCCAGGGGCCCTGCCACTGCAGGGTGAGGAAGACGGCTAGGCTCTGGCCCAGTAAAATATTTACGCCAAAAAATAGTGGTATATTTAGAAGATTAATGGCATAGGCAGCAGCGCCGATTGCCAAGCTCAAGATCAGCCTTGAGCTCGAGTTTAGTTTGATCTGCTTCATGGGCGGCTCACCATTTCGGCCCGGCTAAGGGCGAATTGGATTAAATCCGCTTCAGCCATCGGGGCGGCAAATAGATTGCCTTGCCCTTCTTTGTAGCCATGCTTTATGAGCCAGTGTCTTTGGAGCTCTGTTTCGATGCCTTCGGCTGTTACTTGAAGATCAATCTCGTTGGCGATGCGTAGGATCGCTTCAAGAAGCCGATCGGTGGGCTTGCTGGGGCCAAACAGGCGTTCAACAATGGAACGATCTACTTTTAAACAGCTGAAGGGATAGTCGTGGAGCCGAGCCAGGCTGGAATAACCGCTACCAAAGTCATCGATGGCAATTGTTACATTCAAAGCCTCTAGCTGTTGGAAGAAGTCGAGTAGCCAATGCTTTGCTAGGGCTAAATCTTCCTCAAGAACTTCAACCTGGAGCTGCCAATTCACCGGATATTCGTATTTTTTTATTAATTCTATTAATTCATTTCTCCGGCCATCTTGACTAAGTAGTTGGGACGAGATGTTCATGCTTAGCTTGAAGGATTTTTTTTGAAAAACTTTAGATAAGCGTTGGCTTGCCTCCAGGGCCTTGGTCGCCATCATCAGATCAATCTGATCAGTCAAGTTGAGCTTGTAGGCTAAGGGCATAAACTCGGCAGGACTGATTGTTTTATTTACGCCCATTGGCCAGCGGGCCAGCACTTCCACGCCTACAATCTCTTCGGTTTCTAGATTTATTAATGGTTGGTAATAGGGGATTAGCTCTTGGTCTCTAATAGCCTTTCTTAGATTAGTTTCCTTATGTAGATCTTCCTCGGCCTGCAGGTGTGATTTTCTGTCGATGAAGCGCCATTCACTGCAAGACTTTTGACTGGCGGCAAGCTGCGCAAAACTGGCGGCTCGAATTAAGTCTTCTGCCTCTGTATATTCATCAATCAAGTCGCTGATGCCACAGCCCAATGCAATCTCAATGCTTTGGCTTTGGTGGATGATGGGTTTAGAAAGCGAAGCCAGCCACTGCTGGCCCATATCCTCCAGATGTTTACGATCTTTCTCCATGATCACAGCAGCTATTTCGTGCTCTGCATAGCGACCGACGGCGCAGCCAGGGGGAATTAGGGCAATTAGTCTCTCGGCCGTTTGATTGACAACATGTTCCACTGCATCTGAGCCCAGTAGGGCGTTGATGCGATCCAGTTGCTTGATGCGTATTAATAGTAATGAGAATGGTGATATGGGTCTACGGCTCAATAACATATTCAATGTGGCTAACAGTTCAGGCCTTTCTAGTAGCCCAATTATCTGCTTTTTTTGGGTAGGTGCCAGTACTCCGTTGCCCAGTATCAGCATCGATTGGCACTGGCGTAATAATTTAAGCTCCCGCCGATGTTCCATCACGGAAATTACCTGCTTGGCCAGTAGATTTAGCCCAATCTGTTGGCTAGGGTTTAGGGTTTGGGGGCTGGGGCTGATTACACAAATGGTGCCGATACTTAAGCCGCTATTTGAGACCAGCGGAAAACCCGCATAAAAACGGATGTATGGTTCCCCAACGACTAGAGGGTTATCGACAAAATCCGGATTTTGCAGGGTGTCTGGGATGATCAGCGCCTGCTTGTTTAAGATTGTGTGACCGCAGAAGGAGATGCTGCGGGGGGTTTCTTTTGTGCCTAGCCCAAGGCAGGTTTTAAACCATTGGCGATTTTCGTCCACCAGGCTGATTAGGCCGATCGGAGTGCCGGCAATGCAGCGGGCGATCTCCCCCAGGTCGTCGTAGATGGTTTCTTGCTTTGTGTCAAGAATCTCAAAACTTTGTAACTCAGCTAAGCGTTGGAGTTCGTTGGCAGGAATGGGCGCTTGCTTCATCCATGATCCCGCTGTCTAATTTTTAGCCTAACAGCGGTGAATTAGCGCTGATTATGCAGTGTTTAAGTAATTCCGGCCCAGGTTTAAGCTGAGACTGGGATCGAGACGATTTCTCCCCCGTTCTACTGGGCAAAGACATTTTTATTTTGTAAGAATTTTGTAGGAGATCATCAATGCAATCAGACTCAGAACCCAGCCCAGCCCCAGCCCGGCGGTCAAACCCCCGCGAAACTGTCTACGGTGAAGTGGCAGGTTCGCTGTTGTTGCTGGGCGATGCTTCGGCCCAGCCGATGGCCGTAAATCTGGCCGATTGGAGTCCAGCCGGGGCCAGTGTCTTGGTGCCGGCCGGTGCCGAGCTTAGCCCTGGCCAATTGGTGCTACTCCGACTTGGCACGGCAGGGCCGGATGGGCCGCTGGAGCGCCAGGCCACGGTGCGTTGGTGCGAAACAACCGGTTGGGTGTCTGTGGTGGGCCTTGCCTTTTTGGCTACTGAATGAGACCCCTTTCCAGCAGGTAACTGGCCAGGTTGGAAATGCTGCGTCC
The DNA here is from genome assembly GCA_039799245.1 of Cyanobacteriota bacterium. GTDB lineage: Bacteria > Cyanobacteriota > Cyanobacteriia > PCC-6307 > Cyanobiaceae > Synechococcus_D. The sequence goes on along the minus strand of JBDLTB010000020.1, from coordinate 19,752 downwards.
TTCCTCGTCGCTGCGCTCCGTGAGCCGTCGATGGGTTTCCCATGGAATTGTTATCGATATCCTTTGGGGTGACCTGGTGATCACTGCGCGCCGGGTGAGGGTGCTGACTTTTGATGGGTACATAGCAAAGTGTTGGGATAACAGCCCAAGGGCCCTGACCCCACCTGTGTAGGCGATATGCAGCTTTAATGCAGAGGGCATGTGGCAATCGGCAAGGCGCCCACTAGCCCCGGGATTCCAGCGCCCCCACCCTCATTTCCAGGTCGCTTATCCGTTCGAGTAGTTCATCCCGCCGTCCCATCTGGGCCCCATCAAGGTCTGCCCCCACCAGCTTGAGCACATAGGCCGTAACGGTGAGGCTTTTCTCAGCTGCCCGCTCTTTGACCCGAGTTACCAGTTCCGGCGAGGCAAGGATGCTCAGTTGGGATCTGGCCACGGCTCAGTCTTCGGGGAAGAGTAGATCTGCCAGTTCCTCAGCATCCACGTCGTAGGCCCGGGCCAGGGTGGTTTCCACCGCGGCGGTTACTTCCGAAGGGAGGAAGCGCAGGGCATTCATCGCGTCTTCGGCGATGTCTTCCGAATTGAGCTTTTCCCCTTCGGGATTCAGCTTTTCGTCATTGAGCACAGCCAACACCCAACTCTGGTACGCATACACCAGGTCGGAAAACTCCAGATCGGGATCATTCAGGTCGAGGGCCATCGGATCAGGGCTCGGGCCGTTCAGTCTGCCTTGATTAGCCCCACTTTCAGGCCCTGCAGCACCGCCTGTGTCCGGCACCTCACCCCAAGCTTCTGGTGGATTTGGCGCACGTAGCCCTTCACCGTGTTGGGTCCCAGCCCCAGACTCCTGGCTAGCTCTTTGGTTTGGGCCCCCTGGTGCAGCCCCTGCAGCACCTCTAGCTCCCGGGGCGTTAGTCGGGGCTGTTCGGTGCTGGGGCCCTCTAACAGCGAGCGGTCCAGGTAGGTCCCCTCCCCCTGCAAACTGCGGAGGGCATCAAGGAACACGCCGCGGCCCAGCCGTTGGCGGTTGCAAACCGCATCGACCCCCAGCTCCAGCGCCTGTTTCCAGCGGAAGCCCTGGACTTGGCTCACCAGCACCAGGGTTTTTAGCTGGGGTTGCAGGGCTTTGCAGCGCTGGATCAAGCTCAGGCCATGGCCCTGTTCAAGCTCGTCTTGGCAGATCAAAAGCTGGGGTTGGCGGGTTTTAACCAGCTTGTAGCCCTCTTCCTCTGTGGTGCAGGCCCCCTCCAGGCGGGGCCCACCCTTGATCGAGCCCACCTGGTGCACCAACAGGGCCCAGTCACCAACGCAGAGCACCAGCCGTTGGCCCTCCAGCAGCTCGAGGATGGCCTGATGTCTCTGCTGAATAGCTCCCATCTGGGCGGTGAGATCCATGGCAGTGCAATTAATTAGTGCTGGTAGGAAGGAACCCTTGTCCCTAGAAAACGAAACTGCAATGGCGATGGCTCTCCCCGAAGCCGCAGCCCAGGCCCCTGGGCTGCCCCAGGCCGCCCTGCTGGATTTTGCCCTCGTGGAGCTGGTTCGTCAGCACCGTTGCAGCTTTATGCCGCTCTGGAGCCGCGAGAGCTGGGCCAAGCTGCTGATTTGGTTGGCTCTCAACAGCGGCTGCGCTACCGATAGGGCCTCCCTGGAGGCCTTTGCCTTATCGCTGGGCCCCCAGCGTTCCGAAAGCTTGCGGCGCGTTTACTTCAGCAGGGAGTTTGAGGCAACCGCCCTGCGGCTGCTGGCGGATCCGGCCGAAGGTCAGGTGCTGGTGCAGGGGGCCGGGGGCGGCGCCGTTGAGGCATTCCGGGAGGATGCCGCCCTGGAGCCCGTGGCCGCCGCCCTGGAGGCGGTGGGTCTCACTGCTCTGGTTATTGCGGACCGGCAGCGCTGGCAGCGTCGCCATGGGGGGGTGCTGATCCCGTTCCGCTGAGCCCAGCCAGGGGGCAGTGCCCCCCAGGCTGCAGCGGCGCAGGTGTTTTTAGATCGCTCGAATTACAACTTGCTGACAGAAAAGAGCCAGCGAGGCGGTTCCTGATTAGTTTCTTTGCGAAGTGAATCTTCGATTTTCATGCCTGATGCCTCCAGCCTTTCGCTCGTATCGAGCGTGGTGGTTCCTTTCATTTTCAAGCTGGTGGGAGCCGTTGTTCTTTGGATCGTGGGCGGCTGGCTGATCGGTCTTTCCCTGCGTTTGCTGAGGCGGATGTTCAACAGCAGCGCGCTTGATCCGACCCTGATCAACTACCTGTTAAACATCATCGGTGCCCTACTGAGGGTGGTGCTCGTTGTGGCCATCCTTGGCTTCTTCGGCATTGAGACCGCCAGCTTCGCCGCCCTGCTTGCCGGTGCCGGCGTTGCGATTGGTGCGGCCTGGAGCGGCATGCTCGGCAACTTTGCGGCGGGCGTGTTCCTTCAGATTTTCCGGCCCATCAATGTTGGTGATTATGTTGATGCAGGCGGTGTGGAGGGAACAGTTGATGAGGTGGGCATGTTTGTGACGGCAATCACTTCGATTGACCATGTTCGCCACTACGTTGGCAACGCCAAATTATTTGGCGATAACATCAAGAATTATTCAGCAAATCCCTATCGCCGTGTGGATTTGGTGGCCCAGCTTGACAACAGTGCTGACGTTGGCAAAGCCATTGCCTTGCTTAAGGAGGGCATCCAGCGAGTGCCCAATCAGGCTGATGGAAAGCCAGCCGATATCGAGGTTTTGGAGTTCAGCGAGCGAGGTCCCCGTTTGGCGGTTCGCCCCTACGCCCACACCCAGGATTATTGGCAGGTTTACTTTGACACCAACCGCATGATCGTTGATGTTCTGGGCCGGGCCGGCTTCCCCGTTCCGCGTATTCCAGTGGCCATGCAAGGTGCCTCGACCAACTGATCTCTTGGTTGGCTAACAGGAGCAGCCTTTAGGTGTCGCTGGGTGGGCAAGTGCCTTAGCTCAGCGACACCTTTGCTGTTTTTATCTGCTCTGGCAAGCCCGCCCCCCGATCCAGGCCTGCCGCACCTTTTGAGACGATGGGGCCCCAGCCCCGATTTCCCTGTGCCTGAGGCCGCGCTCCCCAAGACCTACGACCCGGCCGCCACCGAATCCCGCTGGCAACAGGCCTGGGAGAGCAGCGGCGCCTTCCATCCCGACCCCGCCGCTCCCGGTGAGCCATTTTCGGTGGTGATCCCGCCGCCAAATGTGACCGGCAGCCTGCACATGGGCCATGCCTTCAACACCGCCCTGATCGACACGATCGTGCGGTTTCAGCGCCTACGCGGCAAGAACGTGCTCTGCCTGCCCGGCACCGACCACGCCTCGATCGCCGTGCAAACGATCCTTGAAAAACAACTCAAGGCCGAAGGCAGTAGTAAGGAAGCCCTGGGGCGGGAAGCCTTCCTGGAGCGCGCCTGGGCATGGAAGGCGGAGAGCGGCGGCACGATCGTGGCCCAGCTGCGGCGCCTTGGTTATTCCGTTGACTGGCAGCGGCAGCGGTTCACCCTGGATGCCCAGCTGAATAAGGCCGTGGTGGAGGCCTTTGTGCGCCTGCACGGCCAGGGTCTGATCTATCGGGGTGAATACCTGGTGAATTGGTGCCCCGCCTCCGGTTCGGCGGTGAGTGACCTGGAGGTGGAGATGAAGGAGGTGGATGGCTTCCTTTGGCATTTCCGCTATCCGCTTGCCGCTGGGCCCACCGCCGATGGCACCACCCACCTGGAGGTGGCCACCACCCGCCCGGAAACCCTGCTGGGGGACACGGGGGTGGCGGTGAACCCCAACGACTCCCGCTATGCGGCCCTTGTGGGGCAAATCCTCTGCCTGCCCCTGGTGGGTCGCGAGATTCCGATCGTGGCCGACGACCACGTGGATCCCGCCTTCGGCACCGGTTGCGTCAAGGTGACCCCCGCCCACGACCCCAATGACTTCGCCATTGGCCAGCGCCATGGCCTGCCCTTGATCACGGTGATGGCCAAGGACGGCAGCATGAACGCCGCCGCCGGCCGTTTTGAGGGCCTTGATCGTTTTGAGGCGCGCCAGGCGGTGGTGGCGGCCATGGAGGCCGAGGGCTTCCTGGTGAAGGTGGAACCCCATCGCCATGCCGTGCCCTATTCCGACCGGGGCAAGGTGCCGGTGGAGCCGTTGCTCTCCACCCAGTGGTTTGTGCGCACCGAACCCTTGGCCAGCCGCTGCCGCGGGGCCCTGGCCAACCCCGCCGGCGCCGCACCCCAGTTCGTGCCGGAGCGCTGGGGCAAGGTGTATCGCGATTGGCTCACCGACATCCGGGACTGGTGCATCAGCCGTCAGCTCTGGTGGGGCCATCGCATCCCCGCCTGGTTTGTGGTGAGTGAAAGCGATGGGCTGGTTACCGACGACACCCCCTATGTGGTGGCCCGCGATGAGGCGGAGGCCCTGGCCTTGGCCCAGCAGCGCTTTGGCTCCGGCCTTGGCGATGCCAGCGTGCGGATTGAGCAGGATGAAGATGTGCTCGACACCTGGTTTTCCAGCGGTCTCTGGCCCTTCTCCACCCTGGGCTGGCCCGATGCCGCCGCCCTGGATTTGGCCCAGTGGTATCCCACCAGCGTGCTGGTGACTGGTTTCGACATCATCTTTTTCTGGGTGGCCCGGATGACGATGCTGGCCGGGGTTTTGGAACCGCGCGGCGTTGGCGAGCCCTGGATTCCCTTTGCCGATGTGTACATCCACGGCCTGGTGCGGGATGAACAGAACCGCAAGATGAGCAAATCAGCGGGCAACGGCATCGATCCATTGCTGTTGATTGGACGCTACGGCGCCGATGCCCTGCGCTTTGCCCTGGTGCGGGAGGTGGCCGGTGCCGGCCAAGACATCCGCCTTGATTACGACCGCAAAACCGACAGCTCCGCCACGGTGGAGGGGGCGCGCAACTTCGCCAACAAGCTCTGGAATGCCAGCCGCTTTGCCCTGATGAACCTCGGCGGCGAAACGCCCGCGAGTTTGGGGGATCCAGATCCGGCCCAGCTGCAGTTGGCCGACCGTTGGATCCTCTCGCGGCTGGCGCGGGTGAATCAGGAAACCGCTGAGCGCTATGGCAACTACGGCCTGGGAGAAGCGGCCAAGGGGCTCTATGAGTTTGCCTGGAATGAGGTGTGCGACTGGACGATTGAATTGCTCAAGCGGCGCCTGCATGTGCCCGCTGGGCTGGAGGGGGCTGCCCGGGAGGCGGCCCTCGCCGACCAGCGCTGCGCCCGCCAGGTGCTGGCCAAGGTGCTCAACGAGCTTTTGTTGATGTTGCACCCGCTGATGCCGCACCTCACTGAGGAGTTGTGGCATGGGCTCAGTGGCGCCCCGATCGAAACGCTGCTGGCCCTCCAGCCTTGGCCGGCCCTTGATCAGGGGGCCTTTGACCCTGAATTAGAGGAATTGTTTGCGGAAACAATCGAATTAATCCGCATGGCCCGCAACCTCAGGGCCACGGGCGGCTTAAAACCCGGCCAAAAAATTTCGCTGGTGGCGATTACCACCGGCCGCCCTGAATTGCAGCGGGTGTTGGCACTGGCTGTGCCAGATATCGAGGTGCTTGTGAAGGCGGAACGGGTGGAAGTGTTTTCCACCATGCCTGAATTACCTCGTTCGCTAATGGGGATCAGTGGCAGCGCCCAGGTGCAATTGCAATTGCCGGAGCAGGACCTTGGCGCCCTCCGCAGTCGCTTGGAAAAAGACCTAGCCAAGGCTGAAAAAGAGATCGCCGGCTTGGCCGGCCGCCTTGCCAACCCCAACTTCGCTGATAAGGCCCCAGCGGAGGTGGTGGCCGAGTGCCAAGCAAACCTGGCCGAGGCCGAGGCCCAGGCCCAGATGGCGCAGCAACGGCTGGCTGATCTGGGCTGATGGGCAGGGGGCTGCTGGGGGCCCGGGGCGGCTTGGCCATGGTGGCTCAGGCGATCAGGGACTCGCCGCACCATGGTGTTTACATCGCGATTGCGGTTCACCAGCCAAGCAAGCTTGGTTCAGCCCATGGGCGGCTGAGGGGCCCGCTGGAAGCGGTCGCTGTCTTGGCTGTAGATGGCGATATTGGCGTAGCGCAGCCAGTTCACCAGGGTGCGGAAGGTTTGTTCGGCCTGGGGGGTGGTGAGGTGTTCGTCCATCAGGTCGAGCACGATGGCGCCGCTCACCTCGCCGCGGCGGTTGCGGTCCAGCAAGCGTTCCACGGTTTGCACCAGGGGCACCCGTTCCCGCATTAGTTGGGCCAGCAGTTGCCGTTGGCCGGATTCATCGGCCTTGCGCAGGCTGCGGCCATGGTCACTGAGTTGCAGTTTGCCGCCATCGCCCTGCAGCAGCCCCAGCAAGGTGCCGGCCTCCACCAGGGGCAGCAGGTCGTCGTCGCTGAGGGCCAGCTCCCCCGCCAGTTCCGATAGCCGGCGCGTTTTTTGTTTTGGCAGCAGCGTCACCAGGTCGGTGAGCGAGGCGGGCCTGCAGCTGGGTAACGCCGTCAGCAGGGGGCGGCGGGGGGCGGGAAGCTCGGATTTGGGGCTACTGGTGCCGGAGGCCACCGGCCTTTCCGGATTGGTCATGTAGCCGTAGAGCTCCTCCACCAGGGCGCTGAAGGCGGGCTCCTGCTTGTCCCGCGGCCGCGGCAGCGGGTTGTTAACGATGCCGCGGATCACCCCGGGGTTGGCCCCCAACAGCACCACCCGATCGGAAAGCAACACGGCCTCTTCGATGTTGTGGGTCACGATCACGATGGCCTTGGCCGGGAAGTTGCCCTTGGCCCAGAGTTCATCGATGTCTTGGCGCAGGTTTTCAGCGGTGAGCACGTCAAGGGCGCTGAATGGTTCATCCATGAACAGCAGCCCCGGGTTGAGCACAAAGGCGCGGGCAAAGCCCACCCGTTGGCGCATGCCGCCGGAGAGTTCGCGGGGGTAGGCCTCGGCGTAGCCCTCTAAACCCACCATCGCCAGGGCCTCCAGGCCCCGTTCGCGGATGCGATCGGGGGCCACCCCTTGGGCCTCTAAGCCCACGCCCGTGTTGTCGAGCACCGTGAGCCAGGGCAGCAGCGCGAAGCTTTGGAACACGATTGCCACATCGGGATTCACCCCCTGCAGGGGGCTGCCCCGGTGCTGGATGCTGCCGCTGGATGGGGCAATCAGCCCGGCCATTAGGCGCAGCAGGGTGCTCTTGCCACTGCCGCTGCGCCCCAACAGCGCCACCACCTCGCCCTCGTTCACCTCCAGTTCGATGTCGTCGAGGATCGTCACCGGTCCACTGCGGTCGGCGGCGGGGAAGGCCTTATGCACCTGGTGCAGGGCGAGCAGAGCGGTCATGGGAACAGGGGTGGGGGGCTGGCTGGAGGGCTGAAATTCAGAGGGAGAAGCGGCGTTCGGCGAGGCGGTAGAGGGGGCGCCAGAGCAGGCGGTTGAAGCCCACCACAAATAGGCTCATCACCATCAGGCCCAGCAGGATGCGGGGTTGGTCCCCCTTGGCGGTGGCACTGGCGATGTAGGAGCCGAGGCCGGCGGTGCGCAGGGTGGTGTTGCCCCAAGTAACCACCTCCGCCACGATCGAGGCGTTCCAGGCGGCCCCGCAGGCGGTGATCGCCCCCGTAACCCAGGCGCTGAATACCGCCGGCAACAGGAAGCGGTCCCAGCGTTGGCGGCCCCGCAGCTGGAACACCTGGCTCATTTCGCGCAGGTCGGAGGGGATGGCGCTGGCCCCGGCGGTGCTGTTGAACAGCACATACCACTGGGAGCCCAGGGCCATCAGCACCACACAGCCCAACCACATCGGCAGATGGGTGGCCAGGAAAGCCACGGTGAAGAAGGGGAAAAGCAAGTTGGCGGGGATGCTGGCCAGCATCAGGATTAAGGGCTGCAGCAGGGCGGAAAGCCGCGGCCGCAGGCCGATGCTCACGGCCAGGGGCAGGAACACCAGGGTGCTCAGCCCCACCACCGCCAGCACCCGCCCCAGGGTGAGTAGGCCATAGCCCAGCACCAGAAGCGTTTCATTCAGGCCCACCTTTTGCAGCACCAGCCGCACGGCCAACACCACGGCCCCGCTGGCCAGGCCCAACAGCAGGGCATCGAGCCAGCGGGGCACGGTGGCGGCTGGGCCAACGCTGGCCCGGGCTGGGGGGGTGAGATCCGCCAACAGTTGGGCCAGGGGTTGGAAGCGCCGGCCAATCAAGCGGCGCAGCTGCTGCAGCCCCCGCGAGCGGCCCAGCAACTCCAGAAACCAAGACCGGGGCGCCACCCCGGCACCGCTGCTGTCCATGCGGAAGCGGTCGCTCCAGGCCACCAGCGGCCGCCAGAAAAGCTGATCGGATAAAACCACCACCAGCACCATGGTGAGCAGGGCCCAGAGGATGCAGTCCATGCGCTGTTTGGCGATGGCGGTGGCCACGTAGGAGCCCAGGCCGGGCAGGGTGTATTCGGAGTTGTTAACGCTGATCGCTTCGCTCTGGGTGGCAAAAAACCAGCCCCCGGCGAAACTCATCATGCCGTTCCACACCAGGTTGATGGTGCCGTAGGGCAGGTCCAGCCGGGTGAAGCGTTGCCAGCCGCTGAAGCGATAAAGGCGGGCGGCCTCATTCAGCTCCCCGGGCACCGTGCGCAGGGATTGGTAATAGGAAAAGATCAGGTTCCACACTTGGCCGGTCACGATCGCAAAGATCGAGGCGGCCTCCAGCCCCAGCAGGCTGCCCTGAAATAGGTGCAGAAAGAACGACACGGTGATGGCCAGAAAGCCCAACACCGGCACCGATTGCAGCACATCAATGATCGGCATGATGATCCGCTCGGCCACGGCATTGCGGGCCGCCAGGGTGCCGATGGCGAGGCACAGGGCCAGGGAGATGCCCAGGCCAATGAACATCCGCAGGCTGGAACGGGCGGCGTAGTAGGGCAGCAGGGCGGGGTTGAGGTTCAAGCCCGGCAGGGCGTCGCTGCCCGGGTGGAAACTCACCGCCATCTGGCTGCCCAGTTGGGCGATGCCGGCCACCAGGGCCAGGGCTAGCACCAGCAGGGCCGCATCTAGCCAGCCGCTGCCCCTGGCCAGCTGCAGGCTGGCGTTGGCAGTATTCGTTTGGGTGTTTGGGACCGTGGCCATGGCTGGGGCTCTAGGGCCGGGGGGTTAAGGGTGGGCTTTGATCCAGCAGGGTCAGCAGATCGGCCTCAGTCAAGATCGGCACCCCCAGGGCTTTGGCCTTGCTGAGCTTGCTGCCAGCCTCCTCGCCAGCCACCACATAGGTGGTTTTCTTGCTCACGGAAGCGCTCACCCTGCCGCCGGCGGCCTCGATCTGGGCCTGGGCGGCGCCGCGGCTGAGGCTGGGAAGGGTGCCTGTAAGTACGAAGGTTTGGCCGGCCAGGGGCGTTTCGGCGCCAGCGGCCGCCCCAAGACCGGCCCCAGGGCCCGCCAGCCCAGGGCCCGATGCCGCCAGGGGGAAGCCCAGGCTTTCCAGTTGGCCCAGCAGTTGCTGGTTGGCCGGAGTGGCAAACCACTGCTGCAGCGATTGGGCAATTTCAGGGCCGATGCCGAACACCGCAGTGATCAGCTCGGGGCTGTCGCTGGCGGCGTTGGCCAGGGCGTTGGCACTGGGGAAGGCGCGGGCCAAGGCCTTGGCATTCACCTCGCCCACATGGTGGATCCCCAGGCCGTAGAGCTGGCGGTGCCAGGGCTGGCTTTTTGAGTTTGCCAAGGCCGCCACCAGGTTCTCCGCCGACTTGCTACCCATGCGTTCGAGGCTGGCCAGCAGGGCCCCATCCAGCCCGTAGAGGTCAGCGATCGAGCGCACCAGGCCCCTATCCACCAACTGTTCGATCAACTTGTTGCCGAGCCCATCCACATCCAGCCCCCCCTTACTCACCCAATGGCGCAGGGCCCCCCGCAGGATTGCCGGGCAGCTGCTGTTCACACAGCGGGTGGCCGCCTCACCGGCTTCCCGCACCAGCTCCGAGCCACACTCGGGGCATTGGTGGGGCAGCTCCAGCCGCGCCGCCGCCGCCGGCCTTAGCTCGCGCACCACCCGCAGCACCTCCGGGATGATTTCGCCGGCCTTGCGCACCACGATCGTGTCGCCAGAGTGCAGATCCAGCTCCGCCAGCCGGTCGGCGTTGTGCAGGGTGGCGCGGCCCACCATGGTGCCGGCGAGGGGCACCGGTTCAAATTCGGCCACCGGCGTTACCACCCCTGTGCGGCCCACCTGGCAGCTGAGCCGCAGTAGCCGGCTGGGGGCCTCCTCGGCGGCGTACTTAAGGGCGATCGCCCAGCGGGGCGCCTTTTGGGTAAAGCCAGCGGCATCCTGCAGGCGCAGTTCATTCAGCTTCACCACCACCCCATCGGTGGCGTAGGGCAGGGCCCGGCGCTTTTCGTCCCAGCCGTTGAAAAAGGCCGCCACCGCCGCCAGATCCGGCAGCAGTTGGGCGTTGGGATTCACCCGGAAGCCAGCGCTTTGCAGCCATTGCAGCGATTGCCATTGGCTGGTGGGGGCGGGCTCCCCGGGGGGCAGGTGCAGGGTGTATGCGAAGAAATCCAGCCGCCGGGCCGCCACCACCCGGGGATCCAGCTGCCGCAGGGTGCCGGCACAGGCATTGCGGGGATTGGCAAACAGGGGTTCTCCGCGGGCCTGCCGTTCTTCGTTGATGCCGGCAAAGGTGCCATCGGGGATAAAGGCCTCCCCGCGGATTTCCACCCAGGCGGGGGGTCGCTCCAGGTTTAAGCGCAGGGGCACGCTCTGGATCGTGCGTCCGTTGGCGGTAATTTCTTCGCCCCGTTCGCCATCGCCGCGGGTGGCGGCCCGCACCAACAGGCCTTGCTCGTAGCTGAGGGCCAGGGCGTTGCCGTCGATCTTGAGCTCGCCCACCATGGCCAGGGCGGGCAAGGGCTCCCCGGGGCCGGGCTCGCGCTCAAGCACCTTGAGCAGCCGGCCATACCAGGCCTCCAGCTCAGAGTTGTTGAAGGCGTTGTCGAGGCTGAGCAGCGGGATGCGGTGCTCCACGCTGCTGAAGTTGGTGGAGGGGCTGTCCCCCACCCGTTGGCTGGGGCTGTCGGGGCTGATCAGCTCCGGATGGGCTTGCTCCAGCTCCAGCAGTTCCCGGTAGAGGCGGTCATAGACCGGGTCCTCCATTTCCGGGGCATTCAGCACGTAATAGGAGTAGGCGGCGCGGTTGAGTAGCCGCCGCAGTTCCTCCACCCGGGTGGTTTGCTGGGGGGAGGCAGCCATCGGCGGCACTCAGTTGTTGGAGATGCGGGAGATGCGTTCCACCCGCCAGTTGTCTTCCACCTTTACGAAGGTGAAGTCGAGGGGGAGTTCCTCATTGCCCTCGGACTTCAGCTTCACGGTGAGCATGATCTGACCCTCCTGCAGCCGGGGTCGGCCAGACTTGAGATTGCGGTATTTATTAAGTTGCAGCCCCGCCAGGAAGCGGATGAACTGCTGACGATTTACATGTTGCCGGTAGTTCTTGGTAGTCAGGAGATAGGCGGCATCCACCCGGCCGGAGGCCACCTGGGTGAAGAACTGTTTGATCAGGGGGTTGATGCCCCGGGCACTGATCACCAGGCGCACGGCACTGATGGTCCAGTAGAGGAGCAGCGCTCCAGCGCCAGCCAGCAGCAGCTTGGCGCTGAGGTCGCGGATCAGTGACCAGTCCAGATCCATGGGCGGCGTCCTTATTAGGGGGCATTGGGCTTGGTGGCCTGAGTCTGAAGGACAGCGGCCCGAATTCGGCCCAGAATCTGGCGATGCCCATTGAGCCGCTACTGCCGCTGTTCCATCGGCTCAACCGGGAGCACTTCGAGGGCAGCCTCGCCGCCCTGGCGGATCCGCCCCTGCAGTTGCGCTGGAGTGATGGCCGCATGACCCGCACGGCCGGTCTCTATCGCCGCGGGCCGGCCCTCTGCGAGATCGTGCTGTCGCGGCCCCTGCTGGGTCCCCTGCCGGCGGCGGCCACCCTGGGCACCCTCTGCCACGAAATGATCCATGCCTGGATCGACCGGGTGCTGGGGTCGCGGGAGGTGCACGGGCCCCAGTTCCGGGCCTGCATGGCCCGGATCAATGCTGGCCAGGCCCAGTTCCAAGTGAGCCTGCGGCACCGCTACCCCCTTCCGGTCAGCCTCGCCGGCTGGCTGGCCCATTGCCCCAGCTGCGGTCAAAGCCAGGCCTATCGCCGCCGCCGCCAGGGGCTGGCCTGTCGGCGCTGTTGTGAGCGGCACAACCAGGGCCATTGGGATGCCCGCTACGCCCTTAACTTCAGTCGTTCTGAACAGGCATCCGTTGGCTGAGTTCCTGGGGGGCCTGCTGGTAAGCGGCTGGGTGATCAGCCTGGTGGGCCTCGGCCGGGAAGCCTGGCTACGGCGGTGCGCTCCTAAACTGAATAACTGGCCTTGAACGCTCGATGGTGGATCGCTTCTTCGAAGGGGGCTTGGAAGAACGTCTCGAGGGTTGGCTAGGCCGCGGTAGGGAATTTGTGGATGGGGTTTCCGGGGCCCGGCCCGGATCGCGGCGCCAGGGCATGGCTGGGCCTGGGGCCCCCGGCCGCCGCCCGCTGGAGGCGATCTCCCGCCGGGGGCTGAGGCCCAGCCCTCAGGTGGCTGACCTAGGGGCCGATGACAGCTGGCCGGAGGACGACAGCTTCAGCTTGCCCCGCTGGCAGCGGACCGATTCCCCTAATGCTGCGCCTGCCCCAGCCCCTGAACCGGAGCTGCGGCGGCCGGAGGGGGCCAGCAGGCCCATGCCCCGCTCCAGCCGCCGGCGCCCTGGCTAGGGAGCCCCTAGGGGGCTAGTAGGGGTTTGCCGTTGTCCCGGCGGATGGCCACCACCCCGGGGCGGGGCCAGGCATTGGCCGTGCCATCGGGCCAATTAGATCCCAGGGGCACCCAACGCAGCTGGTTGAAGCCCTGGCCTGAGCGGTCCTGGAGCTCAAAGCTGCGGGCCTCCTCGGCCCCCTGGCGGCGCACCCCATGCAGTTCGCCTGGGTGTTGCACCGCCAGGAACAGGCTGCGGCCATCGGGGCTTAGTTCAGGGCCAGTGAGTTCGGATTCCATCGGTCCGGTGGCGAAGCAGAAGGCTTGGCCCGCCTGGGGACCGCCGGTGGGCAGCACCCAGCAGGAGTTGTTGCCGAAGGCGCCGCCATTGCGCTCGCCATTGAGCTCACCGGTGCCCACGTCGGTGACCATCCAGAGGGCGCCGCTGGGGTCCAGCGCCAGGTTGTCGGGGTTGGCAAAGCCCAGGCCCCCGTCCCTTGGTTCACCGCCGGTGGCCACCATCCGCCAGCGGAAGCGACCGTTGCCGGTTTCGCTTAAACGCATGATCCAGCCCTCGTTCCAAGGGGTTTGGCCCCGGGGTCCCTTAAAGATGCTGGGATCTGGTATGCCCTCTTCCCCGGGCAGGCCTGAAGTGAAGGCGATCAGCAGGTCGCCAGTGCGGGGATCAATCTCAGTGTCTTCCGGCCGGGCCGTGCCAGTGATGCCAATGGCGTTGGCGGCGTAGTGGGCATCGATCAAGATGGCGCCCAACTGGCCGTCGCCATTGCCGGGGTAAAGGTCGCCCAGGCTGGGGTAGCGCTGGGCGTAGGCCTGCACTTGCTCCGGCTGGGTCAGCCGTTCACTGCCGCCCTTTTGGCGGTCTGAATGGGGTACCAGCACCGGCGCCGCCAGGGGGGCCACGGGGGTGGAGGGCAGCAACGGCCGCCATTCGCCTGTGCCATCGGCCTGGAGCACGGCGCCGTAGAGGGTGCCTTTGGCGAACAGGGCGCTGTTGGCGGGATCGCGGGGGTCGCTCACCTGGCCTTGGCTTATGAATTTGTAGAGGTGACCGCCGCGGCGGTCACAGCCGGAATAAACCACCAGGGGTTGCCCGGCCTCGGCCTTAACGGCCACTGCCTCGTGGCGGAAACGGCCCAGGGCCGTGTGTTTTGTGCCGGGATCGGTGGGGTCGGCGGGGTTGAGCTCCACCATCCAGCCGTATTTGTTGCCGGCCAGGCCAAAGGGATTGCCCAGGCCGTTGAGCTCCTTTTCGGTGCACAGGAAGGGGCGGGCGGCGGGTGGAAAGGAGCTGCCATCGGCATACACGGCCTCAGGCACTTGGCTTTGGAAGTTTTCCTCGGCGCTCAGCACCGTGCCCCAGGGGGTGGTGCCGCCGGCACAGTTGCCAAAGCTGCCGATGATGTGATCCCCGAGGCCATCGTTGTAGCCCTGGCGCTGGCGTTGTTGGAACACCGCCACCGCCGGGCCGCTGCTGCGGAGCCGTTGGCTGGGGTCGTTGAGGCCTGCCAGGCCGGTGATCCGCCGGTCCTCGGGGCCAGGGTCCCGCTGCCAGCCCCCATCGGCCTGGCGCCTGAGGCGGATCACCCCCAGCCCCTGGTCGATCAGGGCTTCCCTTGCTAATTCTTGGATTTGCCCCCGCAGGGGATCGTTGCTGGGCAACTGGGAGGCATCTAGCTTGCCACCACTGGATTTGAGGCCCTCCACCACGGCTTGATAGGGCAGCGGCTTACCCACCACCGCCGCGAAGGCCTGGCGCCAGGGCAGGGCACTGATGTACTCAAAATTAACGGTGAGTAGGGCCTGCTGGGGATTCAAGATCCGCAGGGCCAGGTAGTCGTTGTTGTAGCCAAAGCGACCGTTGCCCACCGGCTCCCCCCAGCTGGCAATTAGTTGTTGGCTATAGCCCTTGGGGATCTCTAATTTGTCGCTGATCCGCACCACGCGGTAGCGCTGCCGCTGGGCGGCGGCGCTGAGGCCATCGTTGACCAGGGGCAGGCTGGGGGCCACTGGCTGGAAGGGCAGGGGGCCTGGCCCGGTGCGGTTCCCCTGGGCCGCCAGCCCTTCCCCTTGGCGACCGCCCAGGGCTAGGCCCGTGAGGCCGCCGCCCAGCAGCAGCAGAAACTCGCGGCGGACCAGTCCCATTCCTAGCCGTGGCAATGCAGCCAGAGCCTAGGCAGCGTTGCAGACCCAGGCAGTCTTTATCAATCCTTAATCAACACTGCTGAGGCTGCGGGCAGCTTGCTTGCCACTGCCATGGGTCAATTGATTGTGCTGGGTTTTGATAAGGCAGAGGAAGCAGAAGCCGTACGCACAGAACTGGTGGCGCTGCAGAAGGACCATCTGATTGCCCTGGAGGATGCCGTGGTGGTGGTGACTGATGCCGCCGGCAAGGTGGATTTACACCAGGCCGTGAATCTGCCCGCCGCCGGCGCCCTCAGTGGCGGCTTCTGGGGCACCTTGGTGGGCCTTGTTTTTCTCAATCCGCTGCTGGGGGCAGCGGTGGGGGCTGGGGTGGGGGCCGCCTCCGGGGCCCTAACCGATTTGGGCATTAACGATGGTTTCCTGCGGGAGGTGGGTGAAACCCTCAAGCCAGAAAGTGCTGCCCTTTGTTTATTGGTGAAGGAGGCCACCGTGGATCGGGTGATCGAGAAGCTCCACAGCCATGCGCCCCACGCCAAGTTGCTGCGCACCAACCTCAGCCATACCGATGAGGCCCGTTTGCAGAAGTTGCTGGATGAGGCCAGCTAATAGCTAGACATATGTCTTTTCACCTGAAACTTGCAGCCCAGCCCCAGCAGTCGTTCATTTACCGCCTGTACTAAGTGCTTGGGAAGCTCCTCAGCCATCTGGGCCGGGGAGCTGTTAATTGAGGGGGAGCCTTCGTTGAGGGCGGCCAACAGCTCAGCCCATTGCTGCACCAGGTGGCGCTCGTCGATGCTGCTCAGCCCGTGGCCTTGGAGTAGGCCGCCGCAGAGTTCTTGGTGCCAGAGGGTGCAGCGGTTGGCGTTTTGTTCGGGGCGCCGAAAGGCAAAGCCCTGGGTTAGGGCGGTTTCGTTGGGTAGGCCGGCGTTGTCGCGGAGACCGGCGTCAGTAAGTAATTTTCCGCAGTAAACCGCCGAGATGCCATAGCGGCGGCCCAGGTCGGTGAGGGTTAACCAAGGTTGGATTGGCTGGGCCGGAATTTTAGCCATTGAATTTTGGTTCACCCTGAACCTTTCGAGCTATTCCTATGCTGACGCCGTGGCAATTGAATGCAAGTTGCTAAGTAGATTTAGCTTCAATCTCATACAAACTTTTTAAAAATTCATGTCCTTTTGTGCCCTTTGGGGGCCGTGGCCGGGCCTAGCCATTGCCCAAGGGCCGGGGAAAAAACCTCGCGAATAACCGTGAGGGCTTGGCCCTGCCGGAAAAAACGATAGTGGCGACTCCAGAACGGACCCCCTTGGCCAAAGCCTTCCTCCAGCCACGGGGCCGTTACCAGGCCATAGCCATCCACCTCCCGGAATAGTTCGGCCCGTTCGCTGGTGAGGCTGCGCCAGATCGGTTGATGGCGATTTTGCAGGTGCAGTGCCGCCTGTTCTTGGTTCCACCAGCTTTCGGCCCAGGCCAGGGGGCGGCCGCCGCAATGGAGCCACACCTGGCGGCGGAGCAGCGGGGCCAGCAGGTCTTGGACCTCCGCAGGGGGCGCCGTTGCCATGGGGCCATCGGGCTCAGGGCCCATGGCGGCCAGTTCCACCTCCACCGCTGCACCGGTGAGCAGCTGTAGGTGTCTGGTGGGGCTGCCATCCCCTAGCAGTAGTAGCCGCCAGGGGCCGGTTAGTTCCTGGCCGGAAAGATTGTTGCTGCGCCAGAGCGCTTCGGGGGAGCTGTGCACCGGGCCGAACTATGCACGGGGGAAGGCTAACGACCGCTGAGGCTGAGGCTGCGCACCAAGCCCTGGTGGCTCACCTGCACCTGGTCGGTGCCGACGCTTTGAAGCTGCCAGCCACTGCTGCCGATCGTTTCCCCCACGGCGGCGGTAATCGAACCGGTGGTGGTGTTGAAGATCGCCGTGCCACCACGGCCGGGCACCTGCACCACCCCCAACAGCTCTGGCAGGGGCAAGGGGGCGGGCGCCTGGGCGGCGGGCCTGGCCGCTGGCACCGGCACCCGAATCGGGGCCACCGGTTCAAACCAGCCGGGTTCTGGATTGGCGGTGGGTAGTTGCTGCAGGGGCTGCTGTTGGGGGGAGGCCGGCTGGGGTAGCTGGGGGGCGGGTTGCGGCGGTGGCGCCGTGAGGGTTGGATTGGGCGCTGAGAGGGGCCCCAGCTGGCGCAGCCTTTCCAGCACCAGCAGTTGACGTTCCTGGTGCAGGTCTTGGCGGGCCTCCATCCAGCTGCGCCACAACAGCACTGAAAACAAGCCCGCCACGGCGCTCACCAGGGTGAGGCCAATCACCAGGGCCACCGGCGTGCTGAGCCTGGGGGGCTTGGGGCTAGCGCTGGGCAGGGCTGACAGCGATTCGGCCCGCGGGCTTTCCGCCCGGCTGCCGCTGGGTTCGAGCGTTTTAAATACCCGATCCATCACCTGCTCAGCGCGCAGCTCCCAGTAGGCCCTGCCCCGGCGGTGGTGTTCGAACTGGGGCAGGGGGGGGCTCAGGAACTGGGGGGCGAACGACCCAACCTATCGATCAGAACCAGGGCTGGCGAGGGCCAGGCTGCGGCGGGTGTCCAGTTCCAGCCAGAGCAGCAGGGCGGTGATGTCGGCGGGGCTCACCCCGGGGATGCGGGCGGCCTGGCCGAGGTTGTGGGGCTGTACCACGGCCAGCTTTTCCCTGGCCTCCCGCGACAGGGTGGGTACGGTCTCGTAGTTGATCGTTGATGGGATCGGCCGTTCGCCCTGTTGTTGCACCCGCTCGATCTGTTGGGCCTGGCGGGCCAGGTAACCGCTGTATTTGACATCAATCTCCGCCCCCTCCCTAACGGCGGCCGGCAGGTTGGCATCGGCCAGGCCATGGCGCACCAGATCGCTGGTATGGAAACCAGAGCGCCGCAGCAGGTCGGCCAGGGTTGCGGAGCCCCGGATCGGGGCGCCGGTTTGTGCCGCCACGGCGGCGGCGGCCGGGTCGCTGGCCTTGAGCCGCACGCTTTCCAGCCGCTGGGTTTCCGCTGTAATCGCCGCCTGCTTGGCCTGGAAGATCTGCCAGCGGCGGTCATCGATTAAGCCAAGGTCCCGGCCCAGGGGCGTGAGCCGTCGGTCGGCGTTGTCCCCCCGCAACAGCAGTCGGTATTCACTGCGGCTGGTGAGCACCCGGTAGGGCTCGCGCAGATCCTTAGTAACTAAATCGTCGATCAAGGTGCCGATGTAGCTGCCCTCCCGGGGGAAATGCACCGGCTGTTGACCTCGCAAATGCCGCGCCGCGTTGAGCCCTGCCACCAGCCCCTGGGCGGCGGCCTCCTCGTAGCCGGTGGTGCCATTGAGCTGGCCGGCGCAAAACAAGCCCCTTAGCCGTTTGGTTTCCAGTGACGGCCGCAGCTGGGTGGCGGGCAGGTAGTCGTATTCCACCGCATAGGCGGGCCGCAACATCACGCATTGCTCCAGCCCCGGCAGGGTGCGTAGCAATTCCAGTTGCAGCCTTTCCGGCAGGCCGGTGGAGAACCCCTGGATGTAGAGCTCAGGGGTGTCGCGGCCCTCAGGTTCGAGGAAGATCTGGTGGGAGTCTTTATCGGCAAACCGCACGATCTTGTCTTCGATGGAGGGGCAATAGCGGGGCCCCTTGCTGTCGATAAAGCCGCCGTAGATTGGCGTGTGTTGCAGGTTGTCGCGGATTAGTTGGTGGGTGGCGGCGGTGGTGCGGGTGAGGTGGCAGCTCATTTGCTCGCCACTCACCCAGGCGGCTGGGTCAAAGGAGAAGAAGCGATCGGCGGCGTCGCTGGGTTGTTCTTCCAGTTGGTCGAGGGCAACGCTGCGGCGGTCCACCCGGGCGGGGGTGCCGGTTTTGAGCCGGTCGGTGCTGAAACCCAGGGCCTGCAGTGCTTCGGTGAGCCCTGCGGCGGCCTGTTCCCCGGCGCGACCCGCCGCCATCGATTGGTTGCCCACCCAGATCTGGCCCCCCAAGAAGGTGCCGGTGGTGAGGATCACGGCGCCGGCGCCGTAAACGCTGCCGAAGTAGGTGCGTACGCCGATGATCCGGGCGTTTGAGCTGGCGGCACCGGGTTCTGGGGGATCGCCTTCGATCTCCAGACCGGTCACCATCGCCTCGCGCAGGGCCAGGTTTGGGGTGTGCTGCAGCAGCTGCAGCATCTGACGGGCGTATTGGCGCTTATCGGTTTGGGCGCGCAGGGCCCAAACCGCCGGGCCGCGGCTGGCATTCAGCACCCGCTTTTGCAGGGCGGTGGCATCGGCGAGGCGGCCGATCACGCCACCGAGGGCATCTACCTCATGCACCAGCTGGCTCTTGGCCGGACCGCCCACCGCCGGGTTGCAGGGCTGCCAGGCGATGCGATCGAGGTTTAGGGAAAACAGGGCCGTGTTTATCCCCAGCCGCGCGGCGGTGAGGGCCGCCTCGCAGCCGGCATGGCCGCCGCCGACCACGATCAGGTCGAAGCTTTCGCTGGGGGGGGCGCTCAATGGCATGGCTTAACTATGCCTCTAGCAACAGATCGGCGAGGCCGATGGCAGCGACTACCGCCAGCCGAATGCGGCGTAGATCCCGGGGACTCACTTGGCCCAGGCAGGTGTGAAAGATTTGTCGCCTCAGACAGCTCACCCGGGCCGCCATCGCCGCGGAGGGTTTGGATAGGCCATTGCCCTGATCTGGCAGCAACAGCGGCATGGGTAAACGATCATTGCCGTCGGTGTCGCTGGTGAGCGGCACCACTATCCAAGTATCGGCCTGGGGATCTAAACAGCGCTGGGCCGTTGAAATCACCACACAGGGCCGCTGTTTTTGGTCGCCTCCAGCCCGATCGGCCTTGCGCAACAGCACTGCTCCCGGGGCAATATCGCCAAAGGCTTCAATGCTCTTCATCCCTCGGCCAAGG
>JBDLTB010000019.1:0-7998 GCA_039799245.1 Cyanobacteriota bacterium | reverse complement strand
AGCAGATCGCGGCTGCCCGTTAACCCCTGCACCACAAATAAAACTGCCGCCAGAACGTTTGCGGCCACGTGTAACTTTCGCCAGCGCAGCTCCCGCAGAATTTCCGGCTTAGCCCCCAACGAAAACAACATCAACCCCACCACCGCTACCCCGGCCCAATAGTGGGATTGCCAGAATTCCGCTTGGAACGGGTTATCACTGAGCCGGAACACTTCCGGTTGGGCCCCAAGGCTAATCACCCCTGCCCAGGTAATCAAAGCAAAGGCGAGTCTTAGGCCCTTTTGGGTAGAACGCCAAAGGGCAACAAGCGAAATCACAGTGCCCGTTAGCACCAAAAGCAGTTCGATGGCCCGGGAAGGGCCCCCGCGAAATTGGTCAAAGGGGGTATCGGTGGCAATCACCACGGCGAGGGCCCCCAGGGAGATGGCCACCACCCCAACCGAGAGCCATTGGCCCAGGTCCGTGTGCTGGCGGCCGGTGGTGGGGGGCAGCTTGGCCCCATCAACGCGGCGGGCTCGGGTTTGGATGCCCAACCGCACAACGATGCCAATCAAGGGATAGATCAGTACCACTGCCAAGAAGGGGTGCAGCACCCAAAGCCAATCGATCGTTTCCACGGGGGTGGAGCGCAATGGCTCCAGCATTGGTGCTTAAGCCCTTGGGGTCAACAAACAATGATGCTTTGTGATTGATAGGCGCAGACCCCAGGCAGCTACCACCGGCATCTACAACTCCAGGCTGATGGCTAACCCCTTTGCCCTGGCCACACAGATGAGCACAGAGCCTTCCTCCACCGGCGCCGACGGTTCGCTTAGGTAGCTCACTTCACCTTCAAGTAATGGGCAGGCGCAGGTGCCGCACACCCCCGCTCGGCAGGAGTAGGCCGGCTCCAGCCCCTGGGCTTCGGCAAAGTCCAACAGGGTTTCAGTGGGATCTGAGCCTTGCCAGGGGGCAGACCTGCCGGTGAGGGCAAATTTCACCAGGGTGGAGGTGGATTCTTCCATCGCCGCCGCCAAACCTGGGGTGCTGGCCCTGGGGGGGCTGGAGAACATCTCAAAGTGGATCGCCCCAGGGGGGATGCCTGCCTGTTGGAGTTCGCCAATCAAGCCCTGCATGAAGGCGGGCGAGCCACAGAGGAAATAGTCGGCGTCTTTATCCACCAGGGCTTGCAGAAGGGCGCCATCCACATAGCCCTCACTTTGGTATTGGCCCGCATCCACTGCTTCCGGGCGGCTGTAGGCAATGTGCAACTTGAAATTTGGATTGGCTTGGTTAAGGTCAGCAATTTCCTTACGGAAGGCATGGAATTGGCCATTGCGGCAGCCATGCACAAACCAAATCTGGCGCTGCTGGGGTTGGCTAATCGCCGCCTTTGCCATGGCCACCATCGGCGTGATCCCTACCCCGTTGCTAATCAAAACAATCGGCTTTGTAGATCCGGTGTTTAGTACAAAATTTCCGGCTGGGGGCCGCACCCGCAGGCTGGAGCCTTCCCCTACCTGGTCGTGCATGAAATTGGAGGCAAGCCCCGGGGGCAGGTTTTCTCCCTTGGCTGCCGGCTCCCGCTTAATTGAAAGTCTGTAGTGCTGAATGGCCTCGCCTCCGCTGGGGAAGTCTGAGAGCGAATAGGTGCGTAGCACTGGTTTTGCTTGACCGGGAATGTTTAGTTCAATGCTGAGAAACTGTCCCGGTTCAAAGCTAGGCAAGGGGCCCCCATCTAAGGGCTTCAGCTCAAACGAAGTAATTTCCTGGCTTTCCCTATGTTTGCGGCTCACCTTGAACTCCCGCCAGCCTTTCCAGTCCCCATGGGGCTCAGCCAAGCCAGCGTCATGGTCGCCCACGCTTGCTTGGCCACCGGCAGGCTTGCGCCGGCGCCGGGCTGAGCTGATTAGGCCGGCCAGGCCGCCCAGGGCGAGGCCATCAAGGGTTAAGCCCAGACTTTTGCTGCTGGTTGAAGTGCTGGTGGTTGCGGCGCTGGGTTTGGTGGCTGGGGCCGGTAGCAGCAGTGATCCGGCGCTGAAGGCCAAGATCGTGCCGGTGGCCATGCCAGCCAGCAGCCCTTCGAGTCTTGCGCGGATCACTTTGCCAGTGCATACCAAACATTTATAAGCTAGCTCTCACAAAGCCGCGGCAATATTTGCACCAGGTTGCAAGGGGAGGTGCGTTCATCCAGTTGACCGCTGATTAGTTTGTCCCAGCCGGTTTCCACCGCATCTACAGAACCTGGCAGCACGAAGATCACTTTGCCATTGGCCACCCCCGCCAAGCAGCGGCTTTGCAGGCTGCTGGTGCCAATCGTTTCAAATGACAGCACCCTGAATAATTCCCCAAAGCCGTCGATGCTTTTATCCAGCAGTGGTGATACTGCCTCCGGGGTGCCATCCCGGCCCGTGAGCCCGGTGCCGCCAGTGCTGATCACCACTTGCACCTGGGGATCAACAATCCAGCGGCTCATCTCGGCGCGGATCAGGTAGCGGTTGTCGGGCACCAGGCAGCGTTCGGCTAGCCGGTGGCCGGCCAATGCCAGCCGTTGTTGCAAGGCATCACCGGATCGGTCATCGGCCAGGGTGCGGCTGTCAGACACCGTGAGCAGAGCAATTGAAAGGCCCACAGGGAGCAGTTGCCAATGGCAGGCAAATCTAGGCAGCTTTCTGCCCAGGCTTCCTAGGCTGCCCCCAGGGAAACTTCTCCATGGCCGCTGCCCCGATCTACCTGCGTCCGATCCGCCTGCGTTTGTTTGCCTCCCTTCAGGAGCAAGCGGGCTGGGGGCAGCAAGATTGGACCTGGCCCGACCAGCCCCAGCCCCCCACCCCTGAGCAGATTTGGCGGTCTTTGGGGCTAACTGGTTCCCTCGATGAGCTGCGCATCGCCGTCAATTTTGAGTTTGCGGGCCCCCAGCAGCCCTTGCAACCTGGCGATGAGTTGGCCTTTCTTTCCCCTATCTCCGGCGGTTAATGGGCCCAGGGATTTCTGTTCAGGTGCAGCTCTCCCCAGGGCCCTTTGATCCCTACTCGCTTTTGGCGAGCTGGAGTGCTGGCCAAGCTGAGGCCGCTGAAAGTCATTTCGTTGGTCGCGTCCGTCCGTTTACGGCCGCCAACCAACAGCTAGACGCCTTGGAGCTAGAGCATTACCCCGGCATGGCCGAACGCCAACTCCAACAACTAGCCACTGGCCAGGCCCGGCACCATGGGGTTAAGGCGGTGTTGGTGCACCATCGAGTTGGTGTGATTGCCCCCGGTGCCGCCATCGTGCTGGTGGCGGTGGCAGCCGATCGGCGCGGGCCAGCCCAGCGCTGTTGCCAGGGGTTGCTCGAGGCCCTTAAGCACGATGCCCCCTTTTGGAAGCGGGAGTGGAGTGCTGGGGTGGGCACCTGGGTGCAGGGCAACACGCCCCTGGGCGATGGCCATTAACGACAATCAGAACAGGGGGAGTCGTAGCAGTTGGGCCCAGAGGCTGGTGCCTGCTTCCAAGTTGCCAGCCTCGGCTGGGATCTCCAGCAACAGGTCGGCCCCCTGCAGGGAGCCAATGCGGGAGGAGGCTTGGGAACCACTCAGCTCTGCCATGGGCCTACCTTCCGCGTCAAAGCACAGTTGGGCCCGGGCCAGTTCCGGCCGGCCGGCCCCCCGGCGGATCGGCCTAGCCAGGCGCACCACCAGGCGGGGCAGCAGTTGCAGTTCAGCCCCCTCGAGCCGTTGTAGGGCGGGCCATAGCAGTTGTAGGGCAGTTATGGCTGCGGCCACTGGATTGCCTGGCAAACCAAAGAAAGGGGTGCCTTGGATTTGACCCCAGGCAAAGGGGCGGCCTGGCTTGAGGAAGAGTTTCCAAAAGTGCAGGGCCCCCAGTTCGCTCACCAAGGGGCGAATCCAGTCGCTGTCGCCGGCGGAGATGCCCCCACTGCTCACCACCAGATCACAGCTCTGGGCTAACTCAACCAGGGCCCTACCCATGGGCTCTGGATCGTCGCTAACCATGCGGCACTCGTCTACCCCATAGCCCAGCCGTTGCAGTAAAGCCCCTAGCAAGGTGCTGTTGCTCTCCCAAATCTGGCCCGCCTGCCTTGCCTGCCCCGGTGGGATTAGCTCATCACCGCTGATCAGTAGACCGATGCGCGGTTTTCTCTGAACCAGCAGCTCGCTTACGCCGCAACTGGCTAAACGAGCCAGGTCGGCGGGGCCCAGCCGGGATCCAGGCTCCAGCAGCTCCATGCCCCCAGCGGCTTCCTCATCGGCCTGGCGGATCCAGGGGTTTGACCCTGCTGCTCGTAGGAGTTCAAGCTGCTCCTCAGTGGTTTGGATTAATTCCTGGGGCAGCACCCTGCCGCAGCCCCCTGGGACGGGGGCACCGGTAAGGATGCGGATGGCTTGGCCTGGCCCCAGCTGGCCCTGGTAGGGGGCCCCGGCCGCTGAGCGGCCCACCAGTTGCCAGCGCTGGCCGGGGTTGGGGATTTCAGCACCGGCTATGGCGTAGCCATCCATCACTGAGGCGGCAAAGCCCGGCACCGCCGCCTTGGCCAGCACCGTTTCAGCGGCCACCCGGCCCAAGGCCTTTGCTAAGGCCAGCCGTTCGCTGCCGCCCAACGGTGCCAGGGCCTCCAGAATTGCGGCCCTCGCCTCGGCCAGGGGTAGCCCTTCAGGGCCGAATGGCTCAACCATGGCGCTGCCAATCCCCATGGCGGCCGCCCCGTTTGCTCAATAACCGCACGGGCCCGATGGTCATTGCCGGATCAGCTGATTTCACCATGTCGTAGAGGGTAAGCAGCCCCACCTGAACGGCCGTGAGGGCCTCCATTTCCACGCCGGTGTTGGCCCAGGTGCGGGCCGTGGCTTCCAGGCGCAGGCCCCCACCATCGCTGCTGGGTTCAATCACCACCCCCAGGGAGGTGAGCGGGATCGGATGGCAGAGGGGAATCAATTCGGCGGTGCGCTTGCCCCCCTGGATGGCGGCCACCCGCGCCACCGCCAACACATCCCCCTTGCCGGCTTTGCCCTCTAGCACCAGGGCAAGGCTGGTTGGGTTCATCTGCAGAAACCCCTCGGCGATGGCCTCGCGCTCGCTCGGGGTACGCCCCCCCACATCCACCATGTGTACTTCCCCTGCTTTGTTGAGGTGGCTCAGGCCCATGGCTTGGGGGTGGCTGGTCAAGGCAGGGGCGGCTACTGGCTTGATCCTCACCTAAAATTGAGTCCATTGCTTAACGAACGGAGGGGTGCCGCCCATGGCAGTGCAGCACAATCCGCTCTGGACCCGGTGGTTTCACGCCTTCGATGCCCTGGTGCTGCTGGTGATGGCGGGCAGTGGGCTGCAGATCTACAACGCCAATCCAGTTTTCGGCGGCCGCGGTGGTGCCACCTTTCCGCCACTTTTAACCCTGGGGGGCTGGCTTGAAGGTGGGCGCTTTTGGCACTTTGGTTTCATGGCATTGTTTGCCCTCAATCTGGGAATTTGGATTGGCCTGTTGCTCCAGCGCCGTCGCCGGCACCTGGCCAAAATTGCCGATCTGGTCAGTTGGCGGGGGAGTCAAAATCTGGCCAAGCGGCGTTATTCAGCCCATCGGCTTATCTATACCTTGATGCTGATTGTGTTGGGCTTCAGTCTTATTACTGGTTTGGCGATGTATAAGCCGGTCCAGCTCTGGTGGCTTTCTGGTTTGTTTGGTAGCTGGCAAATTTTGCGGGTTTTCCATTTCGCCACCATTCCAGCCATGGTGGCTTTGGTGATCAGCCATGGGGTGCTCTCCTGGCGCATCGGCGGTTTGTCGCTGATGCGCAAGATGGCCGCTTAAGCGATGGGCCCAATGGATGCTGATCAAATGGATGCTGATCAAGCCACAAGCCCTGGATTAAATCGCCGTCAGTTCCTCAAAGCTGGGCTAGGGGTTGGGGGCTCTTTGCTCTTGGGGGGGTGTTGGGCCGATGGCTATGGCGAGGATGTGGCCAACGCCAGCCGCCCCCTCAATGAACGGATTGAGGCCTGGATGCAAAGCAAGGGCCCAGGGCCGGAATTTCCCCGAAGTCAGGTGCGGCCAGAGGAGCTGTTGATAAATAGTTTTAATGGGGTGCCAGCCATAGACCCAGCCCGCTATCGGCTCCAGGTGGGAGGCATGGTGGGTCGTCCGCTCAGCCTTGATTTGGCGGCCCTCGCAGCTTTACCCCAGCGAGAAATGATTATCCGCCATATCTGTGTGGAGGGTTGGGCCGCAATTGTGGCCTGGGGTGGGGTGCGGCTGGCTGATGTGTTGAAGCTGGCCCAAGCCTCAAACCTTGGCGGTTATGTCTACTTTGATTCCGCTGATGGCTACTACGAAAGCTGGGATATCGCCTCAGCCATGCATCCCCAAACCTTGCTGGCCACCCACATGAATGGTGAACCCCTGCCAGCCCAAAACGGGGCTCCCTTGCGGTTGGCCACACCGATCAAACTGGGCTACAAGCTCAGCAAGTGGGTTACAGCAATCCGGGTGGAACCCACCTTGACGGCGAGCCGCAAGGGCTATTGGGAGGACCAGGGCTACGAGTGGTTTGCCGGGCTGTGAGCCTGCCTCAAATTCCCATTGATCAACTCAACCGTCCCCTGGGGGTGCTGCGGCTATCGCTCACGGCCCGTTGCAACTTTGCGTGCCCCTACTGCCTACCCGATAGCCAGGAGCCCCCAGGGTTGCTCAGCCTTGATCAGAGGCTGGCCGTGGTGGGGGCGGCCGTGGCCATGGGCGTGCGGTCCCTACGACTCACGGGGGGAGAGCCCTTG
Organism: Cyanobacteriota bacterium; assembly: GCA_039799245.1. Classification (GTDB taxonomy): domain Bacteria; phylum Cyanobacteriota; class Cyanobacteriia; order PCC-6307; family Cyanobiaceae; genus Synechococcus_D. The sequence goes on along the minus strand of JBDLTB010000019.1, from coordinate 1,254 downwards.
TTGCATCCCCAACTGGAGCAGTTGATTGCCGCCGTGCAGCCCCTACGGGCCCAGGGCCTCAAGGACATTGCCCTCACCACCAATGGCAGTTTGCTCACCGCCGAACGGGCGCGAGCTTTGCGGTCGGCGGGCCTGGATCGGATCACCATCAGCCTCGATGGCACCACCGCCCCCAGCGTGGCGGCCATGGCTGGCCTTCCCTCTGGGGCTGTGGCGGAGGCGGCCCTGGGGAAGGTGTTAGAGGCCCTGGGCCATGGGGTGGCGGCTGGTTTTGCCCCTGCCCGTGGAGAGCTCAAGCTCAATGTGGTGATCCTGCGGGGCCGCAACGACGATCAGATCCTGCCCTTGGCCCGCCTGGCCCGGCAGTGGGGGATTGAGCTCAGGTTTATCGAGGCCATGGATGTGGGCACGCGCAATGGTTGGCGGCTGGAGGATGTGGTGCCGGCCAGCGCCATCGTGGCGCTCATTGGCGACCAGTGGCCTTTGGCAGCCTTGGGCCGCGGGGCTGGGGCAACGGCCATGCGTTGGCGTTATCTAGATGGCGGCGGAACGATTGCTGTGGTGGCCTCCATCACCCAGCCTTTCTGTGGGGATTGCAATCGGCTGCGGGTAACCGCCGAGGGCATGGCCTACACCTGCTTGTTTGCCTGCCAGGGCACCAACCTCCGCCCCTGCCTTGAACCGACGAGTGATCCGCAGGCCTTGAGGGAGGCCATCGGAACCCTTTGGCGTCGCCGCTCAGATCGCTATAGCGAGGAGCGCCAAGGTCCCCATGCTGGGGCCAAGGAAATGGCCTACCTAGGGGGGTAATTCCCTCCTGGGCCTTGGGGCCTGTAATGCCAACAAACCGGCCGCTGATTCACCGAAAGCCAACGCCCCAGCAGCATCTATCCCAGCTCCCAAGGATGCCATGGGTGGCATGGGCCAGAGGGGAGAGCTGAAGAAATGATCACAGCCATGAATGGATGTGGTTAATCATGGCGTTGCTTAAACGCCTCCCATCGGCCGGATTTGTCTTGCCGATGGGATGGTTTCCAGGCTGTAGCTGAGGCCAAATACCAACCAGCTTTCCTTGGTAGTGCTGTTGTGAATCTGGCCTGGTTATGGGCAGGGGTTGTGATGGTTAACAACACTAAAAGGATGCTTTCCAGTGCTGCCTTTGGGTTGGATAACTGCTTTTTGAGTTAACCGCTTTTTCTTGGTGAATGCTTTTCCACTTGGAGGCCAATTGATGTTGCGCGGGTATCATGGCGA
>JBDLTB010000018.1:0-6414 GCA_039799245.1 Cyanobacteriota bacterium | reverse complement strand
TGAAGCCTGGTTACCGCCGGTGCCTGGCTCACCCCAAACCTTGATTTCGCCCTGCGGGTTCAGGGCAGCGAAAGCAGATCCACTGGAATAGATCGCTGTATAGCCGCTACCCGTTGGCGCTGAAGCCTGGTTACCGCCGTAGAGTGAATTACCCCAAACCTTGATTTCACCCTGGGAATTCAGGGCAGCGAAAGCCCTGGGATTCGGAAATTCATTTCCGCTGCCTATAAAAATAGTGGCTCCTGAGCCAGCGCGTTGATTCGGTAGGGCGAGAGTCAGCTCTGCGCGATCCCAGTCGTCCTGGGTTGCCGCCAGGCCTGACTCAATCCGGCCCGTTGTGTAGGCCAGCTCCAGATTGCCACCGGCACCGGTGATGTCCACACTGGCGGCCACCACGGCCCCCGTGAGTGCTGCCAGCCCATCAACCAAGCTGCGCCCCTCACTCGAGGCCGCCACGCAGCAGCCATAGAGCAAAATCTCGGCCCCTGGAGCCAGGTGCTGCCGCCAGCCGGCCAAGGCATCGGCCCGCTCCGCCAGGGTGGCTGGGGTGATGGCCTGCCCCGCCAGCAGCAAGCTGCCCGGTTCGCCGTGGCTGATCAGGCGAACGACCGAGGCGCCCGGATTGGCGGCCAGGGCATCGCCGATCTGGCCAATCCCATCGTGGCCAGCCTCCAGCACCACCACCCGGGCGCCGGCGAGCTCGTCCTGGGGCACGGAGGCCACAAGCTCCCGGCTGATGAACACCAAGTCGGGCGGAACCCCTGATTCCCGGGCGGCAGCCACCTGAAATCGCTGGGTGGGTCGGGGGGAAGGCGCTGGCGCTACCATACATGCCGCGTTGGCGCTCGGGACCGGGGCGAAGATCGCGGACCCACCCAGGGCAACTTTTGCTTGGCTGGCGGTGAGCGAGGCAATGGTCGCTGGCATCGCAAGCAGGGAAGGTGCAACTCAACTTACGTTATTGGCCTTAATTCAGGGGCTCAAATGCAAGGGGCTCAAATGCACAAAAGCAAAGATACGAAAATGCTTAGAGGCGCAAAAGGCTGAGTTGGTGGCTGGTTGCCAGGATGAATCCCCTTGACGAAGCACAACCCAGTTTTGGAAGCCAAAGACGTCTGTTACCATGCAATTGGATTGCTTTTAGCCTTGAAACTGTATGGTCGAAGCACCGGCGCAACAGAAACGTCTCCTCAATGTGGGCGGCCAGTCTCGCAGCATCCAACTGCCTACCCCCTACGCCTCGTTCGAGCAGGTTCTGCTTGATCTCGATCCCACAGTTGGGGCCAACATTGTTCTCGATGTCAGGGAGCTCACAAGCCTAGAGCCACAACAATTTGATGCTGTTTATTGTTCCCACAATCTCGAGCATGTGCGTCAGCACGAAGTGCCAATTGTTCTTGCCGGCTTTCGCCATGTGCTCAAACCCGGGGGCCTGGCCCACATCATTGTGCCCGATTTACAGGAGCTGATGCTCGTCTGCGTGCAGCAGGGCATCGACCTGGATGGCCTGCTTTACGAATCGCCGATGGGTCCGATCACACCGCTCGATGTGCTCTTTGGCCACGGCGGAATGATTGCCCAGAGCGGCCAGGATTTTTATGCCCATCGCACCGGTTTCAGCAGCCGCACCCTGGCCAATGTGGTCGAAGCCAGCGGCTTTAGCCCGATGTTCTGCCAGCAGGGCAACCTCGAGCTCAATCTGATCACCTTCAACGGCAATCCAGACCCCGAGCTCGCTGCCCTGTTTGATCTACCGCTCTCCGCGCCAGGCTCGGCAGCTGCCTGATCCACATCACCGCATGGCTTCAGATCCAAGCGGCCCGCTGGCCACAGCCTTAGCGCTGCATCAGCAGGGTCAGCTAGCGCAGGCGCGTCAGAACTATGGGGCGATCCTGGCGAGCGATCCTGGCAACGCTGCGGCCCATCACTACCTGGGGTTGCTGGAGCACCAAAGTGGCAACCCCATGCAAGCGCTCGAGCACCTGCAAACAGCGGTGCAAAGCGAGGCAGCTGAGCCGTTCTACTCGGTGAATCTGGGCAACCTGCTCAAAGATCTGCAGCGGCCCCAGGAGGCCGAAGCGGCCTACCAGCGCGCCCTGGCCCAGGAGCCCGGCGACGCCCTGGCCCTCTATAACTTGGGCCATCTCTACCAGCTCTATGGCCGCTGGAGCGAGGCGGCCGCCAGCTTTAGCCAGGCCACAGTCGCCCAGGCCGACTTCGTGGCCGCCTGGCAAAAGCTCGCCGCCATGGAGCTGCGCGGCAACCGGCGCGACCAGGCCCTGGCGGCGGCCGAACGGGCCGTGGCCCTGGCGCCCGATGACGCGGCGAGCTGGTTTCACCTGGCCGATGCCCTGGGGCGCTTCCAGCGCTGGCCCGAGTCCCTGGAGGCCCTAGAGCGCTCCCTTGCCCTGCAACCGCAATTTGCCGAGGCCTGGAACAACCTGGGTCTGGCGCGCAAGCAACAAGGCGACCTAGCCGGGGCAGCGGCCGCCTTTGATACCGCCCTGCAGCAATCCCCGCCGAGCGATCCGGCCAATGTGTCGCTGGCTGCCGAAACCTGTTCCAACCTGGCCCAGCTCGAGCTCGACGCCCACCAACTCCCGGCCGCCCAGCAATGGAGTGAGCGGGCGCTGGCCTTGGATCCCCAAAACGCCCAGGTGCAGTTCACCAAGGGCAACGTGCTCAATGCCTTAGGGCAGTACGAGCTGGCGGCCTCGGCCCTGCGCCTTGCCCTGGAACTCCAGCCCGACTTTCCAGAAGCGCTCAACAATCTCGGCAACATCCTGCTCAACCTGCGCTGCCACAGCGAGAGCATTGCCATCTTTGAACGCGCCATTGCCCAGCGCACGGATTACGCCGAGGCCATGGCCAATCTTGCCAATGCCCAGCGCGAGGCCAGCTATCCCGACCTGGCGGAAAAAGCTCTGCTGGAGGCGATTCGGATCAAGCCCGAGTTCGCCGCTGCCCACTCCAACCTGGGCAACGCCTATTTCGATCAGGGCAAGGTGGATCTGGCCCTAGACAGCTACCGCCGCGGCATCGAACTGGGCCAGGACGATCGCGATTTTGTGCCCAACTATCTGTTTGCCCTCAACTACAGCCCCAGCGCCACCGACGCTGACCTCGCCGCTGAGACGCGGCGCCTCTGCCAAGACAAATACGACGACTTATTGAGCGAGCCCGCTGCCATTGCTCCCGATGCCATTGCTGCCGCTGCGATCGGCGCGCGCCGGCTGCGGGTGGGTTACGTCTCACCCGATTTCTGGATGCATCCGGTGGCCCGGTTCCTGCTGCCGGTGCTCGAGCACCACGACCGTAGCCGTTATGAGGTGTTCGCCTACTCCTCCCGTTATCTCAAGGATGGGATGACCACCGAAATCGCCAAACGCGTCGAACACTGGCGTGATGTCCACCAGCTCGATGATGAAGCCCTGGCCGATCTGATCCGCACCGACGGCATCGACCTGCTGATCGACCTCACCATGTACGCCCGCGATTGCCGCCCGGCCCTGTTTGCCCGCAAGCCGGCCCCGGTGCAGATCACTTACCTGGCCTATGTGGGCACCACCGGCCAGGCCACCATGGACTACCGCATCACCGATGGGGTGCTCGATCCGCCGGATGCTCCTGCGCTGCCCTTCATCGAACAACCGCTGCGCCTGCCCCGTTGCTGGTGGAGCTTTTCCGTGCCGCCGCCGGTGGTGACCATCCCCTCGGTAGTGCCGCCCCCCTGCCTGAGCCAGGGGGTGATCAGCTTTGGCAGTCTGAATAACTTCGTGAAAGTGAACGAAGAGGTGCGGGCCCTCTGGGCCGAGCTGGTGGCCAGTGTGCCCGGCTCGCGGCTGCTGCTGCACATCAAGGAAACCCGAGCCCGCCAGGGATTGCTTGATTTTTTCGCCGAGCGCGGTGTGGCCAGCGATCGGATCAGCCTGATCGGCTATCAGAACGGTCCGAACTACATGGCCACCTACGGCCAGATCGACATCGCCCTCGACACCGCACCGTTTGCCGGCGGCACCACCAGCTTCGATGCCCTGTGGATGGGTGTGCCCCTGGTGACCCTGGCCGGCGAGCGCAGCTCCAGCCGCGGCGGCGCCAGCATCCTCACCAGCCTGGGCCGCCCCGACTGGATCGCCCGCAGCCCCCAGGCGTACATCGCCATCGCCCAACGCCTCGCCGCCGATCCCCAAGCCCTGGCGACGATCCGCAGCGGCCTGCGGGCTGAACTGCAGGCCTCACCCTTGATGGATAACGCCGGCTTTACCCGGGAGCTCGAAGACCTCTACCGCCAGGCGTGGAACCAGGGGAGTGTCAGCTGGGACGGTCCAATCGCTTGAGCCGCAGGTCGCTCACGCCGGCGATGGCTTCAAAGTCAGCGTCAAAGCTGACAAGTACGGCGTTGTGGTGCAGGGCCACGGCTGCGACCAGTAGATCCAAGCTGGGCACCGTGCGGCCGACCTGGCGGCAGGCCTGGCCCAGGCTGCTGGCCCGTTGCCAAAGATCCGCTGGTGTGGCTAGGCAGGGCAAGGTTGCAAACTGGGCCTCCAGCTGGCGGGCCTCCTGCGGCCTGGCTGAACGAAGCAACTCGAATCGCACGGGCTCAGCCAAGTGGCAGGCCGGATCCAGCACAAGGGGGGCGATGAATTGCTTCAGGGGCAAGGGGCTGCGGGCCCGGGTGAAGTCGATCCAGAGGCTTGTATCGAGCAGCAGGGTCACGGGGCCCACTCCTGCTCCCGTTGGCGGTCTCGCTGCTGATCGGCTTCAAAGCTCTCCAGCTCCACGCCCCACTCGCCGCTGAGGAAGCGCTCGGCGATTTGAGCCCGCCGCCGCTGCTGCAAAGCCTCTGCCATCAAACGCCGAATGGCAGGACCCTTCTTGCGTTCGCCGGTCAGGTCCAGGATTTCAGCCATCTCATGGTCTGAAAGCTCGACGGTTACTTTCATGGTTTTGACTTTTCATAGTCAGACTCTGCCGGCAGCATGGCACGGACTTCTTGGCATGGACTTCTTGGCATCGACTGCCAGCCGCCGCCGCTGCTGCAACGCCTTGTTGATCTGGGCGTCGCCCTAGGACGGCTGGTCGCTTCCCAGGTCTTGATTGAATTGCGGGCCGTGATAACGCGTCAATGACAACCCCCTCTCTCCGCTTGCCTGGCTGGGCGTCCTGCATCTGGGGGGCTATGGCACCCTGTTTGATTGCAGTGGTTTGAATCAGTGAAAGTTCACAGACAATTCAAGAAGTCCCGCACATCAACTTGAGCCTGCCGCAGCTAACCAGACAGGTGCGGCAGTTTAGGCATGGGCAGCCACGCTGAACAGGGTCACCAGGGGATGGCCCTTCACACCAGCAGGGAACTCCTCGAGGTAGAGCGAGGTGGCTTCGCGCAGGTTGGCGAGGGCCTCCTCAATGGAGTCTCCCTCGGTTGTCGTGCCCGTCTCGGGATTAAAAGCCACATACCCGCCTTCCTCAGCGGGGGTGAGCACAGCAGTGAGTTCCATCGGCTCTGGTGAGATGCTCTTAGTCTGGGGTTGCCCGGATCAGTTTGGTTGGGGCGACGCTCCGGATTCCAGCACCCCCAAGCGGCGCAGCAACGGCAGGCAGCGGCGGCGAAAGTCGTCGGTCTGGCTAGGCGTGGTTCATCTGGGCATGACCCCCACCCTGTTTGGCGTGGCCAGCCTGCTGATTGCCGCGTCTTTGCTGCCCCTGCGGGGGTTGCGGCGCTAACGATTTAGAGCAGGGATCGGGTTAACGCAGGGAAGGCCTTGAGCAGGGCATGATCAGCGGTGACAAGCGGTGCATCGAGTTGTTGAGCCGCAACAACAAATTCACAGTCGTAGGCACTGCAACCGCTGCTGGCTGCCAACCGCAGCACGACCTCGGAATGCACCGGCTCCTCATGGCTAATCACCAGGGTTTCGGCCTGGAGTTGCAGGGCAATCACTTGCTCAAGGGTGAGGCTGCCGCGTCGCAGGTAACCACACAGCACATTGCGCCATTCACTCCGCCACAAGGGCGGTGCCGCCCAGGTGGGCTGCCCTTCGAGCAAGGCTTCTGCGGCAGCGGTTTGGGGTCCTCGTAATAGCAAATAGGCCACCACATTGGTGTCGACCACGATCATGGGCGGCCCTCCGCCTTGAAGGCCCCGATCTCGTTCGGCTCAAAATCGCTAGTACCAAGCGTTTGCCGTAAGGCACGGATCTCACGCAAGCGATCCTGCACTGGAGCGGATCCGGCGGCAAGACCAGCCTCCAGGCAGACGATGGCTTCGTTGTTGAGGCTGCGTCGATGGTGCTTGGCAGCGGCGCTGAGGCGCGCATGCAGGGCTTCGGGCAGGTTTTTGAGCGTGAGGGTTTTGGCCATTCCAGCAGCCGGCAGTTGGGTATGGAACCATTATGGATCCATTCTGGTTGCGCA
>JBDLTB010000017.1:0-7004 GCA_039799245.1 Cyanobacteriota bacterium | reverse complement strand
TGGCGGATGGTGGCTGCCCGCTGGGCGTGTTCCTGATGGTCGCCGTGGGAGAAATTAAGGCGAAAGGTGGTGGCCCCCGCCAGAATCAATTCGCGAATCCGTTCCGGAGACTCAGTCGCCGGCCCGATGGTGGCCACAATCTTTGTGCGCCGCTGCAGGTCGGGCTGGGGCATGGGCCGGTCCAGAGGCGTTGCGGAAGCTATCACCCGGCGGAAATCCCATGGACTTAAACAATTATCAGCACCGGGCCCGCAGCACGGCCCTTTATCCCGATAGGGGTACAAACATCCTTTATCCCACCCTCGGCCTCTGTGGCGAGGCGGGCGAGGTGGCTGACAAGGTGAAGAAGGTGCTGCGCGACCACGGCGGCAACTTCAGCGACGGCCATAGGGAAGCGATCGCCCTGGAGTTGGGCGATGTGCTCTGGTATGTGTCGCAGTTGGCCGATGAGCTGGGCTTTTCGCTCGAGCAAATTGCCACGGCAAACCTGGAGAAACTGGCCAGTCGTGCGGCCCGTAACGTGATTGCCGGTAGTGGGGACCAGCGGTGATCCGCAGCATTGGCAGCTTGGTTTTAGCGCTCGGCTTGGCCCTAGCACTGGTAGTTGGCCAGCCCAGCCCGGCGGCGGCCACCGAGCTGCGGGTGGCCCAGGTGCGTTTGGAACCCTGCCCTGAAGCTGATGTGGGCGCCCAGCCCCAACTCAGGCGCCCCCTCGGGGCCAGCTGCTATGCCCTGCACGGCAGGGTGAGTAATCCCGGTAGGCAAACGGTGGTAGACACCGATCTGTTTGCCCAGATCCTGGATGCCAGCGGCGAACCGGTGCTGCAAAACCGCAATCGAGTTGGTTCGATTGGGGATATCCCCCCGGGTGAATCCAGCTTTGCCCTGCGGTTGGCGATCCCTGCCGGCACCCCTGGTCCTTTTTTGGTGAGCCATGCGAAAGCCCGCGGTTTCAGCTCGCCAGTGCGCAGCCGAGCCGGTGCTAACGACGAATTACTGCCCCTGGAACAGCAGCTACTGGAATGAACTGAAAGAGGGGGAGAGGCTCAAGGCCAGTTGGTTTAGCAAGCTGCCACTGATTTGAAGCGCAAAAAAGGCAATCAGGGCGGATAGATCAAGGCCCCCCAAGGGGGGTATCAAGCCCCTGAAAACGTTGAGGTATGGATCGGTTATCGAGCTGAGCGCCGCCAGCAGCGGATTTCCCCAATCGAGGTTTGGAAACCAGCTGAGCAATACCCGTACCACCAGCACCACGGTGTAGATGCTGAGGGTTTGGGCCAGCACGGTAAGAAAAAAGCTGAGGTCCATGGGCCGGGCTGTTTGCCCCAATCTATCCAGCCCCAGCCCCAGCTCCGCTGCCGGCCTTAACGGCAAAGGTGCGGTGAAATTTTTCAGTGAGGCTGATCCAGAAGGAGCGGCCTTCACTTTGGCGGCGCCTTTCGATGAAACCCTGGTCAATTAATTCCTTGATGTGGTCATAGGCGCCGCTGCCGCGCAACTCCACCAGTTCTGACTGGAGAATTCGCTTTTTGAGGGCCACCGTGGCCAGGGTGCGCAGGCTGGCGGTGCTTAGGTCTACGGGCACCAGCTCCACCACCAGTTCAGCCAGGTCGGTGCGCAGTTGCAAACTGAAGCCCTCCGGCTCCTGACGCACCTCCAAGGCCGTATCGCGGTGGGCGTAGTCGGCCATCAACGTGATTAAGGCCAGCTCGGTATCTTCCTTGCTTGAGCGGGCCAGTTCACTGAGATCGTTGAGGCTGAGGCAGCGACCCTTGAGGTAAAGGATCGCCTCCAGCCGTGCGGGCAGTGACAGGTCTGGGGTTGCCATAACCCAAGCTATCCCCCAGGGTTGGCTCAGGCCAGAAACAACTTATAGGCAGGATTGTTTGTTTCATCCCACCAGGGAAAAGCCAGCCCCTGGAGAAATTCCTGCCATTGGGGCAGCTCCTGGCTAGGCACCTGCACCCCCACCACGATCCGACCCACGTCAGAACCCTGGTTGCGGTAATGAAAAATGCTGATGTTCCAGCCCGGATGCAGGGCCTCCACAAAGGCCATCAGCGCCCCGGGTCGTTCTGGAAATTCAAAGCGGTAGAGCAGTTCCTGGGGCTGGGCACTTACAGGTAAACGGCCCCCCACCATGTGGCGCAAGTGCAGTTTCACCAGCTCATTGCCAGAGAGGTCAACGCTGGTGAAACCAGCCCCAATCAGTTGTTCTTGCAGGGCCTCGGCATCGGCCCGATTGCGGATTTGCACCCCCACAAAGATGTGGGCGCTGGGCCCTACACCAAGGCGATAGCTGAATTCCGTGAGGCTGTGCTGGCCCAGTAATCGGCAGAAACGCCGCAGGCTGCCGGGTTCCTCTGGGATTTCCACGGCAAAGATTGCCTCCCGTTCTTCCCCCAATTCGGCCCGCTCCGCCACAAAGCGCAGCCGCTCGAAATTCATGTTGGCCCCACAGGCCACCGCCACTAGCCGTTGGCCCGGGGGGCGATGGGCCAGGTCGGCCTTTAGGCCTGCCACCGCCAGGGCGCCAGCGGGTTCAAGGATTGAGCGGGTGTCTTCAAACACATCCTTGATGGCCGCACAGATGGCGTCGCTATCAACGGTCACCATCCGATCCACCACCTGCTGGCAGAGCCGGAAGGTTTCTATCCCCACCTCCCGCACCGCCACCCCATCGGCAAACAGGCCCACCTGCCCCAGCCGTACCCGCTTACCTGCTGCTAGGGAACGGGTCATGGCATCGGCTTCCACCGGTTCCACCCCAATGATTTCCACCTGGGGCCAGAGGCTTTTCACGTAGGCCCCCACCCCGGCGATCAGGCCGCCGCCACCCACGGCCAGGTAGATGGCATCTGGGGGTTCCGGTAATTGGCGCAGGATTTCCAAACCAATGGTGCCCTGGCCCGCGATCACCTCGGGATCATCAAAGGGATGAATAAAGGTGAGGCCCCGCTCCTGTTCCAATTGGCGGGCCCGGGCTTGGGCTTCGTCGTAGGTGTCCCCATGGAGCAGCACCTCCGCCCCCCGCCTTTGCACCGCCTCCACCTTGGTGCGGGGCGTGGTGAGCGGCATCACGATTAGGGCCTTACAGCCCAGGTGCTGGGCGGCCAGGGCCACCCCCTGGGCGTGGTTGCCGGCGCTGGCGGCGATCACCCCCCGCTCTAGCTGCCCTGGGGGCAGTTGCACCATGCAGTTGAAGGCGCCGCGCAGCTTGAAAGAAAATACCGGCTGCAGGTCTTCGCGTTTGAGCAGTACCTGGTGGCCAAGCCGGGCCGAGAGATTTGTGGCCAGTTCCAGGGGGGTTTCCACTGCCACGTCGTAGACCCGGGCCCGCAGGATTCGTTGTAAGTAACCGTCCATTACCGCCTGAAACCCTATGAAGCCTGGTCCCATCCTCAGGCTTGGTGTCCGATGCATCACTGCCGCCACTACTGGGGCCTAGATTTGGTGTTCATGGTTAACGGGCGGAATGCACCTCAGCGAGCTGAGTCATCCCAATCAGCTACATGGCATGGGTCTTCCAGAATTGGAGGCCATTGCCCGCCAGGTCCGTGAGAAGCATCTGGAAACCGTTTCCACCAGTGGCGGCCACCTGGGCCCGGGGCTGGGGGTGGTGGAACTCACCCTTGCCCTTTACCAAACCCTCGACCTAGACCACGACAGGGTGGTGTGGGATGTGGGCCACCAGGCCTACCCCCACAAATTGCTCACCGGCCGCTATGGCCAATTCCACACCCTGCGCCAACAGGGCGGGGTAGCGGGTTATCTGAAGCGCAGCGAAAGCCGTTTTGACCATTTCGGCGCTGGCCACGCCTCCACCAGCATCTCTGCCGCCCTCGGCATGGCCTTGGCCCGTGATCGCCAGGGTTTAAGCCACAAGTGTGTGGCGGTGATTGGCGATGGGGCCCTCACGGGCGGCATGGCCCTGGAGGCCATCAACCATGCCGGCCATCTGCCCCACACCAAATTGCTGGTGGTTTTAAACGACAACGACATGTCGATATCACCACCGGTGGGTGCTCTCTCTGGCTATCTAAATCGCATGCGGCTTAGTCCGCCGGTGCAATTTATTAGTGAAAGTGTTGAAGAGGGGGTGCGGCATCTTCCCTTCATGGGCGGGCAACTGCCTTCAGAATTGACCCGCCTCAAGGAAGGCATGAAGCGCCTGGCGGTGCCCAAGGTGGGGGCGGTATTTGAAGAACTTGGCTTCACTTACATGGGGCCCATTGATGGCCATGACATGGGCCAGATGATTCGCACCTTCCAGGCGGCCCACCGGTGCGAAGGGCCGGTGTTGGTGCACGTGGCTACCACCAAGGGCAAGGGTTACCCCTATGCCGAAGCCGACCAGGTGGGTTACCACGCCCAATCGGCCTTTGACCTATCCACCGGTAAGGCCTTCCCGGCCCGTCGGCCGAAGCCCCCTAGCTACAGCAAGGTATTTGGCCAGACCCTGGTGAAGTTATGCGAGCAAAACCCAAAGATTGTGGGGATCACGGCGGCCATGGCCACCGGCACCGGCCTGGATCTGTTGCAGAAGGAAGTGCCCTCCCAATACATCGATGTGGGCATTGCCGAACAGCATGCTGTGACCTTGGCGGCGGGCATGGCCTGTGATGGCTTGCGGCCGGTGGTGGCCATCTACAGCACCTTTCTGCAAAGGGCCTTCGACCAGCTAATCCATGACGTGGGGATACAGAAACTGCCAGTTACTTTTGTGCTGGACCGGGCCGGCCTCGTGGGGGCCGACGGCCCCACCCACCAGGGCCAATACGACATTTCCTACCTGCGCTGCGTACCGAATTTCACGGTGATGGCCCCCAAGGATGAGGCTGAGTTGCAGCGAATGCTTGTTACTTGTATCGGCCACGATGGCCCCACCGCCCTGCGGATTCCCCGCGGGGAAGGGGAGGGGGTACCCCTGCTGGAAGAGGGCTGGGAGCCCCTGGAGATTGGTCGGGCTGAGCAGTTGGCCGAAGGGGATGACCTGTTGATCGTGGCCTACGGCGCCATGGTGGCGCCGGCCATGGCCACCGCTGGGCTTTTGCAGGAGCAAGGGGTGAGGGCTGCGGTGGTTAATGCCCGGTTCCTTAGGCCTTTGGATGAAAGCCTTTTGGTGCCGATGGCCCGGCGCATTGGCCGGGTGGTAACGATGGAGGAGGGCTGTCTGGCGGGGGGATTTGGTTCGGCGGTGCTGGAGGCCTTCCAGGAGCATGGGCTGCTGGTGCCGGTGTTCCGCATTGGCATTCCAGACCAGTTGGTAGACCACGCCAGTCCCGATGAATCCAAGCGGGCCCTAGGCCTTACCCCCGCCCAGATGGCGGAAAGGATCCTCGAGCGTTTTGGCCCGGTGTTGAGGGCTTCAACCAAGCAGGCCCTATCTGTCTGAGCGCCATTAGCCGCTGCAAAGTTTTAGTGGTGGGGGCCGGCCCCGCCGGAGCAGAATTAGCTCGGCTTCTGGCCCAGGCCGGCGTAGCTGTGATCCTGGTGGATCGGCTCCTAGACCTGCGGCAGGGAGCGTTTAGCAGTGCCGCTTTGCCCCTGGCGGCCCTAAGCGAATTTGGTTTGCCTGTTGAGGTGGTGGCCAGCCGTTGGAGTCAATGGCAGTTGCTTGGCCCTAAGGGGCACTGGCGCCAATGGCAATCTGAAACTGCCCTGGGGGCGGTGTTGGATTTTGGTGGCCTTCGCCACTGGTTGGCCCAGCAGGCCCAGGCCTGGGGGGCGGAGCTGCGGCTGGGTTGGACGGTGCAAAGCACTGCCTACCGCGGTGGTGTTATGCGCACCAGCCTGAGGGGTGTTGCCGGGGCGCGGCTGGAGCTGGAGAGTGATTGGGTGATAGATGCCACTGGCGCGGCCCGGGCCCTGGTGGGCGCCCTCCAGGCCCAGGCCCCATTGGTTACGGGGGTGGGCTTGGAGTGGTTGTTGGCGGTGGATGAATGCCAGTGGAGCCAATGGCGGGATCGGCTCAGTTTTGTGCTCGGCAGCCACTGGGTGCCCCAGGGCTATGGCTGGGTGTTTCCGATGGCGCCTGGCCAGTTGAAGCTGGGGGTATGTCGGCTGGTGGATGCTGGGCGAGGGCAGCCGCCCCTGCACCAACTGCAGCAGCGGTTACTTGAGTTAACCGGCTTGCGGGGGGCCCAGGTGCTCGACCGCCATGGGGGGCTTATTCGCAGCTCTATTCAACGGCGCGAGAGCCATGGCCAGGGGCGATTGCTGGGCCTCGGCGACGCGGTAAGCACCGCTAATTTGTTGGGGGGTGAGGGCATTCGCCATGCCATGGCCAGTGCCCGGGTGTTGGCATCGCCATTGCTAAAGGCATTAAGCAGTAATAAATCACCGCTGCAGGCCTATCGCCAAGGTTTGACTGAAAAACTTGGTTGGCGCTGGCCCGTCAGTGGAAGATTGGCCCGTCGCACCTGGCTGGGGCTCCATGGCCCCAGGGCCGACCAGCGGCTGGAGCTATTGCTAAGCGGCCTCGAGGGTGCCCGGGCAGAGGAACTCTCTGCCCTGTTGTTCAACTATCAATTTGAACGCTATGGTCCGCGGCTCTGGCGCTACCTACTGGGCCGCTAAGGGGCTAGGGCAGCTATTCAGAGCACCCCGGAGGCAGCGAGGCCCTGGATGGCGCCGATGCCGAGGATGTGGCCAAAGCTGGTGCAGCCGAGCATGGCCCCATGGCCGAAGCCACCGAAGAACTTGTTGTTGGGCAGGGCAAGGCCTTCATTTTGATGCTGGATGGTGGCCTTGCCGATGGCGATGGCGATCACGTTGGCAATGACCATCACCAGGCCCACCTTTGGGGTCCAGGCAATGGTGGCGGGGGTGATGCCAAGCACAGGGGTGATCAGCAGGGTGGAGAGCACGGTCATCGGTAGAGGGCCTGGATCCGGATTGGGGGTAAGTAAACCCCAACTAATCATCTGCTGGCAAATCCTTTTCGGCCCCAGCCCGTAAGACTTGTTCACCGCTGTTCAGTTCGTTGTTTGGACCGTTGCTGG
>JBDLTB010000016.1:0-27302 GCA_039799245.1 Cyanobacteriota bacterium | reverse complement strand
CAGGTGCGTCGCCCTCTCAGGCGACTTATGAACCATACAACACCGACCCCTCTCTGCTTTTCCAGTCCAGGACTGGGGCTAGTTCGGGCGGCACCGGCTGGCGCACCTAGAAAAGGTAGCACAGGGGAAATTGCTGTCAACTGCCCCTGGTAAATCCGACCCCCTGCCGGCCAAGATTGGTTCCCAGCCTGGGGTTCCCAACAAAAAAGAGGTCATGGTTTCCGGCCTAGGGCGGGGAACCATGACCTCCTTCACGATAAAAACGCCAAACCCAGGACCAGGCTGGCCCTCAGCTCAATCGTCGTAAACCCGGCATTCAGCCGCATCAGGGTTGTTCTCGCAATACATCTCCAGAGATGTGGGGTCATGGTCGTCCCCAGGGTGGTGATCCTTGAACTCTTTCAAAGATTCCAGCTCCTCTTCCAAGTGACGGACCATCGCCTCATCGCCCTTGGCCTTTGCCGCGGCGATTTGGCTTTCGTCCTTGGCGATGTGCTCATCGATGGACTTCATGGGGCTCGTACGGTCCGGAATCAGACCCAACAGTAATGAATCAGCCCATTACTTGAAAGACTTAATGGGCCTGTGGGGGGGGTGCCTGTGCGAAAGCCCACACAAGCCAGCCCGCCCGGATCTGACCAGAGTGGGCGAAGAATTCGTCCATTCCCTATGGCTGCTTCGGTTCTGCTGGTGACCGGCACCCATGGCAATGAACGCAATGGCCCTTGGCTGCAAGACCAGTGGCTACTGCAACCCAGCACCCTGCAGAGACCAGGGCTACGGGTGCAGTCGCTGCTGGGAAATCCTGCAGCCTTTGCCCAAAACAGCCGTTATCTCGATCGCGACCTAAACCGCAGCTTCACCAAGGAGCTATTGCAGCTAAGGAATAGCCAAGAACTAGAGGTGCACCGGGCCCAAGAACTACTGGCCTGCCATGGGCCAGCCGGTAGCGACCCCGCCCAGGTGCTGCTTGACCTGCACAGCACCACCGCCGCGATGGGTTCCTGTTTGGTCGTGTACGGGGAACGGCCGGCGGATCTAGCCCTGGCCGCCGCCTGCCAGGGGCAGCTGGGTCTACCCATATATCTCCATGGGACAGACAGTCGGCAGAACGGCTTCATGGTGAGCCAATGGCCCTGCGGGCTGGTGCTGGAGGTGGGGCCCGTGCCCCAGGGGGTAGTAGCACCGTTGATCTGCAGCCAAACAGCCCTGGGGGTGAACTGCTTATTGGATCTGCTCAGTGCAGCCTTTTCGGCGCCCCTGCAATTACCAGCGCAACTGGTGGTCCATCGCCACCTGCGCAGCCTCGATCTACCCAGGGATGCGGATGGCAGACCCACCGCCTGCCTGCACCCCGAGCGCCTAAGGGGAGATTGGCGACCACTGAAACCAGGGGACCCACTATTCCTAAGCGCTGCGGGCAACACGATCCCATTCACCGGCAACGACACCGGCTCGCTGAGCACCGTCTTTAGCAACGAGGCGGCCTACCAAGAGAAACAAATTGCCCTGAGCGTTACCCGCCGGGAGCAACTCGCCCCAAGCCCGGCCTGGGCCCAGGCCCTTACGGCTTTGCTGCGGGGCTCAACAACTTATTGAGCGGGGTTCCCACCACCTGGCGGCCACTGGGATCAATCAGCACCTCAGTGAGGGTGGTGGCTGGCTGCTTCAAGTCTTGCCAACCCGGGCCACCGCCCTCAAAGCGGAATAGGAAACCCTTGGCATCGGTTTTCACCATGCACTTGCCGCCACCAATCACAAACATGCAGGCAGCGGGGCGGTACTTGGTAAGCCCCCCATTGAGCTGAATGCCGGTGTTGCGGGCCAGGTTTGCCGCCCGCTGGCCGGCGGGGTCAATGGGGGGCTGGGCATGCAGGGGCTGGCCAGCCAGCAGGGCAAGGCTGCCCAGGAAAAGGGCGATGGAAGGACGAAAACCCATGGACGGACCAAACCGAACAGGCCAAGCCTAAGCAGGATTTTCAAACTAAAAGCACCGGCAGGGGTAACACCCGACGAAAAAACCGTTCCGTGGCCTCCAGCATTTGCCTTTGAACTAGGGGGCTGCGGAAGCCATGGCCCTCCTCCTCAAAGAACAGCACCTCCACCGCCACCCCCTGGTGCCGCAAGGCCGCCACCATTGCTTCGGTTTGGGCCGGGGGCACCACCAGGTCTTGGAGCCCCTGAAAAAAAATCAGCGGACAGCGCAGCTTTTGCCTGTGGGTAAGGGGGGAACGCTGCTGGTAGAGCTCCTTGGCCCCTGGCCAGGGGCCAATCAAGCGGTTTAGGTAACCGGACTCAAACCGGTGGGTGTCTGCGACCAAACCGGCGAGGTCGCTCACCGCATAGCGACAGGCCCCGGCCTTAAAAATCGGATCAGCGATCAGGGCTGCCAGGGTGGTGAAGCCGCCGGCGCTGCCCCCCTCAATGGCAATGCAACGGGGATCAGCCCGACCCAGGCTGATCAGTTGGCGGGCCGCCGCTGCGCAATCGGCCACATCCAGGAGCCCCCACTGGCCATCAAGCCGCTGGCGATAGGCCCGACCAAAGCCCGTGGAACCGCCGTAATTGACATCCACCACCCCCCAGCCGCGGCCCGTCCAGTACTGGATCGCCAGGTTGAGGGCGGTGCGGGCCATGGCCGTAGGTCCGCTGTGGCTACGCACCAGCAGGGGGGCAGGCTCGCCCCGGCCCCCCTGGGGCGGGTAGTACCAGGCCTGGCTCTGCTGCCCATCCCCCCCCTCAAACCAGAGGGATTCCGGCAGGCTCAACGCCTCCAGCGGCAGCAGCGCTGGGGTTGCCGGCTGGTGGCACCACTGGCCAGTGGCCAAATCCAACTCCAGCAGGCCCTGGCCCTGGGAGGGGCCACTGGCGAGGCAAACCAGGCGCTGCCCCTCAGCGGTGAGGGCTGCCAGGTCGTTGAAAGGCAGCGGCAGCCCCTGCCAGGGATCCTCCGGCGGGGCCAGCAGCGGCCGCTGACACAACTGCCATTCCCCCTGGCTACAGAACAGGGCCAGCAGCAGCCCATCACTGACCGCCAGGGTGGCCATCCGAAATACCCACTGGGGCATGGCACATTCCGCCGGTTGGGGGCCGATGGGTTGCCACTCCCCAGGCTCCAGCGGTTGGCAACTTTGCAGGTTCCACCAACCGCTGCGGTCGGAGGCCACCAACAGCTGACCCTGGGGGCCCCAGAGGGGCTGAAACAACGACTGGGGCTCAGCGTCCCCCCCGGCCAGGCAGCGGGGGGCCAGCAATTCCCCTGCCCTTGAGAGGGGGGACCACCAGAGTTGGGTGCGCTCCCAGGGCATCCAAGGGAGTGACCATTCCAGCCAGGCCAGTTGATCCCCCGCCGGCGACAACACGGCAGAACTACAAAAATCCGCCTCGGCCCGCAACAACTGCGGTTCACCGCCGACCAGGGGCACGGCCACCAGCTGGTCGCGGCCGCCGGCTTCCATCACCCCCAGCCAGCGTTGGCGCCCCAGGTCGATTAAGCCTTCGGCAAAACAGCGCTCACGCCGGCCCTGGGGCTGGGTAAGCCGCCTGGGCGGTTCCCCATGGGCCATGCAGAGATGCCAGAGACAGCCATCCCCGTCGTGGATGAACACCACCTGGTCGCCGGCCACCGCATAGCAACCACCGCCAAATTCATGGGCGCGGCTGCGCAGGTTCCAGGGGCCCGGGGTTAGGTCGCGCGGCTTCCCCCCAAGCTGCTCTTGCACCATCAAGGTGGTGCGACCCCGTTCCTGGGGTCGCTGCTCAGCCCAGAACAGGCGGCCCGCGCACAACAAAGGTTCCCGGATAGACACCCCATTGCCGAGGGCCAGCTCCGCAGGCAGGGGCTGCCGGGGGGGGAAGGAAGGCTTGGGGGGACTAACCGGGACCATGGCAACCACAGCGGTGCTCCTGCCTAGGATGGGAGCCAACGACCCCTGCGGCCTTGGCCCTCAATTTCGCGGAGTTGGCCCGCCAGTCAGAACGGCTTAACCCCACGGTGATGGTGCCGAAGGGGGAAATCCAACCAGACAGCCCCAGCATCCACACCCTTGGCAGCCAGGAGCTGCGCCAAAATGCCAAGCGCATTAGCCGGGTAGACGGCCAGGTGCGGGAACTGGCAAAAGAAATGTTGCGCAGCATGTATGCCGCCCGGGGCATTGGCCTTGCCGCCCCCCAGCTGGGGGTTCCTAAACAGCTGCTGGTAATTGACCTGGACCCCGAGGAGGCCGCAACCCCTCCCCTGGTGCTGATAAATCCGGAAATAACCAGCACCAGTGCTGAACTTGATACCTATGAGGAGGGTTGCCTAAGCATTCCCGGGGTTTACCTCCAGGTGGTGCGGGCCAGCCGGGTGGAACTTAATTACCGCGATGAAATGGGGCGGCCCCAGCGCCGCAAGGCCGATGGCCTCCTAGCCCGTTGCATTCTCCACGAGATGGATCACCTCCAAGGGGTGCTGTTTGTGGATCGGGTAACGGATGAGCTATGCCTGAACACTGAATTGGAAAGGCTTGGTTTTGACCGGGCCGCCGTCCAAAGCCTGAGCTGAACCATGCCCATGAAACCGCTGGCGGGGCTCTTCCTCGCCCTTGCCTGCATAGCTGGGATCGCAGCCACCGGCTGTGTATTTGAGCTGGCCTACGGGGAGCCCGACCTGGGGGTGGGACTTACTTGGGGGATCCTGGCCGCCTGCCTACCGGGCACGGCTGTGGCCCTGTTAGTTGCAATTCGTCTTAACCAACCGGCCTGAGGGGGGCCTGGGCACCGTGGGGCGACTTCTACCATCAGTCCGCTGACGCCCCGATGCCTGTGCCTTCCCTGAAGCCCACCTCCCTATTACTGGCTGGTCTGCTCAGCGGCCTCTCCCCCCTCTGCCTTGGACCAGCCCAGGCGGCCCTGTTCCAGGCCAGGGAGGTGAAGGGCGAGACCTTTGTTCTGGTGGCAGCCCCCATCGGGGACGGCAGCAGCGCCCAACTGAACATCTATGAACAGGTGCGTAACAAACGTCCCTGCTTCGCCAAGGAAGGCAATGCCCCCACGGTGATTAAGCCGCTGCTGGCCAGTTTTGATTTCACTGGCATCTGCAACCGCTACATAGACAGCAACGGCTATTCGGTGCGCATTGGCGACCAGGATTTCGGACCAGACATGCGCCTGTCTGTGCAACAGCAAGCCGGCGATACTCTGCTGCTCGGTAAAGCCCCCTCGGGCGCCACGGTGCTGGTGGCCCGCACCGGAGGCAGCGGCCCCGGCTTCCTAGAGCTGAAGCTCGAACCAGGCTGGAAGGTGATGCGGCGCCATTTTGGCTCCAGGGCCCTGGGCCATGTGTATGTCTACCGAGATCGCTGGCCGGAGTGAGGGCTGGGGGGTTAGTTGGTAGGATTGGTGGCTGGTTTATGTGAAATTCACCCGGTTTTATGACGCAGGTCACCGTTGGCGAGAACGAAGGTATTGAGTCGGCCCTGCGCCGCTTCAAGCGCCAGGTATCAAAGGCTGGGATATTTGCCGACCTCAAGCGCCTCCGTCACCACGAAACCCCCGTGGAGAAGTACAAGCGCAAGGCCCAGCAACGGCGCCGGCGCCGCTGAGCAGTTCAGGCCCCAGCCGCGCCGAGCGCCTAGGAAACGACAACCATGGAGATATCCCCTGTGGAGCTCCCCATGGCTAATTTTCTCAAGGCCTTTCGGCAATGGTGGGCTGAAGCGCTGGCCTACACCATGGGCAACAGCAGCGAAACCAAAAAACATTTGCCGCCAGCAGTGGGGGTGCAGCCCTACCGTGATACCCCCCCAAAGCAAGGTCACTAGTGCGCATTAGCTGTGGGGCGGCCCTGGCTTTACTATTTTGTTGTCTGGCTGTGGCAGCCCCCGCCAGGGCTCAAATCCTCAATCAAGAAATTTTATTTGACCAGGATCCCTGGGATTCCCAAAGTCGCCTTGGGGTTGGGGACTGCGTGACCAATGCCGATGGCTCGATCACCTGTGACACCAAGCCCAAGGCCCAGGTGTGGGTGGAAACCTATGGGGTTGGTCGTGATTGATGGCGGTCGAGACAGCGATAGGTAAGCGCCTCCGCCAGGTGAATAGCTTCCAACCGCTCTGAGTCGTCCAAGTCGGCAATCGTGCGGGCCACCCTCAGCACCCGAGAGGCACTGCGGGCAGATAGGGCTAACCCATCTACGCTTTTCCTCCAAATCAGCCGGGCCTTGGGGGCCAGCTGGCAATGGCGGCGCAGGGCTTCCATCTCCACCTGACCATTACTCAGGCCCCCTGGGTTGCGCTCAACCATGCGCTTACGGGCCTGTTCCACCCTCAGGGCCACCCCAGCGGAGGACTGCTCCAGGGGATGCTGGGCCAAGCTCTCCAATTCAACAGGGGCCAAACCAGGCAGCATTACCTGCAGGTCGAGGCGATCGAGCAAAGGCCCTGACAGGCGCGACCAATACTGCCGGCGGAGGCGTTCCCCACAGCGGCAGGGGCGGCGGGGGTCCCCCCACCAACCGCAGGGGCAAGGGTTAGTGGCCCCCACCAGTAGTAAGCGGCAGGGGAAGGAGACCGTTTGCCTAGACCGCGCCAAATGCAGAATCCCCGTTTCCAAGGGTTGACGCAGGTGGTCGAGCACCTCCCGGCGGAATTCCGCCAACTCATCTAGGAACAGCACCCCGTGGTGGGCCAACGACAGTTCCCCCGGCCTGGGAATCAAGCCGCCCCCCACCAGGGCCACCCCACTACAGCCATGGTGGGGGGAGCGGAAGGGTGGTTGACGGATCAAGCCCCCCTGCTCAGCCAAAAGACCTGCCACCGAGTGGATCTGGGTGAGTTCCAGGGCCTGGTGGTGGTTAAGCGGCGGCAACAAACCCGGCAAACAGCGGGCCAGCAGGGTTTTGCCGCAGCCCGGGGGCCCCACCAGCAGGAGATGGTGCAGGCCACTGGCGGCAATCTCCAGGGCCCGGCGGCCATGGAGCTGACCCCGCACCGTGGCTAGATCTGGGCTACCGGCCGGCAAGGCTACCGCTGGCTCCGGCGCCGCTGGACTCCAGGTTTGGCGACCGCCCAGGGCCTCAAAAACCTGGTGCAAACTTGCCGCTGGCCAGATGGGCAGCCCCCCCACCAGGGCCCCCTCCCAACCATTGGCCTCGGGCACGATCAGGGCGCGGGCCCCCGCCCGCTGGGCCGCCCGGGCCACCGCCAACAGGCCCCGCACAGGCCGCAAACCCCCGTCAAGCCCCAACTCACCCACCGCCCAAACCCCCTTTAACCAGCGGGGATCAAGCTGACCAGTGGCCATCAAGAGGGCCAGGGCAATGGGCAGATCAAAGGAGGGCCCCTCCTTACGCAACTGGGCCGGCGCCAAGCTCACCACCACCCGGGTCTGGGGCACCCGAAAACCACTATTTCTCAGGGCCGAACGCACCCGCTCCCGGGCCTCACGACCACTGACATCGCCAAGCCCCACCAACTGCAAACCCGGCAAACCCGGAGCCAGGTCAACCTCCACCAGGATCGGCAGGGCCTCCAGGCCGGAGAGGCAGGCCCCCCCACAAAAAGCCAACATCAAAAAGCAGAGCCGCTACTCCCCTAAAGCCCCCCTGGGGGCCATTTGTATCAAGGCTCCGCGGGCTTTAGCGCTGGCGCTGGGAGAGGCGGTAGCGCAACCGCTCAAGGCGGCGAATTGAAGCCTCGGTGTAGTCAAACAATTCCGCTTGATTGCTGGCCTCCAGCGGGCCTTCCTGGCCATCAAGCAAATCAGCCAAGCGATTTACGGCCGTGAGTAATTCCAGGCCGGCATCCCGCAGGCCATGGTCCAAGCGCTTGCGGATCGGACCGCGGCGCCGCCGGACTAATTCCTCCAGGAACTGCAGATGCAGCATGGGCAGGGACACTTACGGGCCAAAGACAGCATTAACAGCCTTATTTAAAGCGTAGGTGCAACTGTTTGGCCCCGCTGGGGGGCCGGTAGCTCCTGCTGGTGCACGCATGGGGCCTGCAGCCGGGCCGCAGGCGCGGGACAATGGCTGGGCAAAGAGGAACAAAGGGCTGTGGTGGCGGCCGCCGCCGCCGACACCAGGGGAGCCAGACAAAGGGCCATAGTCATTACCTTGCTTGGAACTCAGCCTAGGAACAAATTGGCTTCATCCCCCACCACCTCCCCAATTAGCTGCCATGGGCGATAGCAACGACACTATTTTTGGAAAAATCCTGCGGGGGGAGATCCCCACAGACAAAGTTTTCGAAGACGACCGCTGCATTGCCTTCCGCGATGTACAGCCCCAGGCACCGGTGCACCTGCTGGTGATCCCCAGGGAGCATCTGATCAGCCTTGCCCAAGCTGATCAAAGTCAGGAGAGCCTGCTCGGGCACTTGCTGCTGGTGGCTGCCCGGGTAGCCCAGCAGGAGGGTTTGAACGACTGGAGAACCGTTATCAACACTGGGGCTGACGCTGGTCAAACGGTGTTCCACCTGCACGTGCATGTGCTCGGTGGTAGGCCAATGCAATGGCCCCCGGGCTGAACCCCAGCGGCTGAATCGCTACAAGAACCGCAACAATGGGAAACTGCGGGCCACCCCCCGGACTCTCCCTTGCCCTTGCCGATGAGCCCCCTTAAGTCCCTGCGGACCCAAGTCATCAAGTTGCAGCGGCTGGCCCAGCCCTACTTCCTGCCGGTGGAGGACTCCAATGGCTGGCAGTTCCTGGTGCTGGTGCTGGCCCTGCTGGCGGTGGTGGTGGGCACCACCCTGCTGCTGCTCACCGGCCTGGTGGCCGCCAGCGGTGCCCTAATTCCTCAATTGCAGTCGCGCTTCCTACCGGGGGTGCCGGAACGGGTGGCCGCCATCTGGGGCAGCCCAGTGGGGGCCGTGGTGCTGCTGCTCATGCTGGGCGGCATCGGCTGTTTCATTGGCTTCCGCAGCAAATTGCGCCAGGGGCGCTGGCTGCCCTGGTTGCTACTGGGGGTAATTGCCCTGCTGCTGTTGGTAATCAATGGCATCAATGTGGGTATTAGTTTTATTGCCCGCAACATTGACAATGCCCAGGTGGCCTATGACGCCCCAGGCTTCTGGCGCATTGTTTCGATCTATGGCTTCTGCCTGGTGATCGCCCTGCCAATCCGCACTCTCCAGAATTACATCATCCCCAAGCTGGGGCTGCTCTGGCGGGAATGGCTTAGCAAAAGGTTGTTGGGCCGCTACATGGGTGATCGCGCCTATTATCAACTCAATCCCAATGATGAAGTCCACGCCGAGGTAGACAACCCCGACCAGCGAATCTCAGAAGACACCCGCAACTTCACAGGCACCAGCCTTTCTGTGACCGTGGGCATCCTCGAAGCGCTGCTCACCTTCTTTAGCTTCATAGTGGTGCTCTGGGGCATCAGCCGCAACCTCACCTATGCCCTGTTGATTTATTCAGTGGGCGGCACGGCGCTGATTGTATTCATCAGTCGTAAGCTGGTTAAGCTCAACTTCCAGCAACTCAAGCTGGAGGCAGACTTCCGCTATGGCCTTGTTCATATCCGAGACAACGCTGAATCAATTGCCTTTTACAAGGGTGAAGCCCAGGAATCTCAAGAGGCAGAACGTAGGCTGGGGGGGGCAATCCGCAACTTCGATCGCCTGATCATTTGGCAAGCGTTGATTGGCATGATTCAACGCTCCTATGACTACCTATCTCGCTTTTTACCTTGGATCGTGATTGCCCCAATTTATTTCGCCAAGGAGGTGGATTTTGGGGTATTCAGCCAGGCTTCCATTGCCTTCAGCCAGGTGTTTGGCTCCGTTAGCTACATCGTTAACAACATCGACAGCCTGGCTGCCTTCTCCGCCAGCATCAGCCGCCTAGAGACCTTCCAAGGCACCATTGAAAGCCTGCCGGTGGTGCCCACCAGCGAAGATCCCCGCGGCCAAGACCACAGCGGTTCGATCCTGGTGCGCCATGCCACGGTGCTACCCCCAGGCTCCCGCCAGCCCCTGGTGAAAGACATCAGCCTGGAGGTGGGGCCCCACCAACGGCTGCTGGTGGTAGGCCCCAGTGGCTGCGGCAAAACCTCCTTCCTACGCCTGGTGAGTGGCCTCTGGCCCAGTGGCAGCGGTGAGGTGTTGCGGCCGCCCCTGGGGGAACTGATGTTCATTCCCCAAAAGCCATACATGCTCTTGGGCAGCTTGCGGGAACAGCTCTGTTACCCGATGGACCAGGCCCGCTTCAGTGACGAACAACTGCGCAGCGTTTTGGAGGAAGTGAATCTGGCCTCAATGGTTAGCCGCTATCCCGACCTAGGCATCCAACAGGATTGGCCCCGGCTGCTCTCCCTAGGCGAACAGCAACGGCTGGCCTTTGCCAGGTTGCTGCTCAATTCCCCGGCCTTTGCCGTACTAGACGAGGCCACCAGCGCCCTGGATGTGGCCACGGAAGAACGGCTCTATGGCCTGCTGAGCCGGCGCTCCATGGCCACGATCAGCGTGGGCCATCGCCCCACCCTGACCGCTTTCCATGACCTGGTGCTCGAATTAGATGGCCGAGGGGGATGGCGTTTGCTGCCCGCCGCCGGCTACGAATTTGGCAGCAGCTAGCAGCAGCCCCCATACAAAATCCTGCCCCTAACCCCCACCCCACCCATGGCCGAAGCTGAAACCACTAGTGCCACCACCGCTGAGGTGCCCGCCTTCGGCTGGAGTACCTACGCCGAACGGATCAATGGTCGCTTCGCCATGGTGGGCTTCCTGGCAGTTTTGCTGATCGAAGCGGTGAGCCACCGCTCATTTCTGCAGTGGGCCGGCCTTGCCTAGGGCAGGGGCAACAGCTCCACCTGCCAAGCCCCACCACGGCTCACCTGCACCGCCAGCCAACGGCCGTCGCCACTGAGGGCCACCTGGCCAGGCACCCCCGCCGGCAGCAATGGGATCGGCCGCAGCAGCGCCAGCGAGCGTTCGTAAACAAGCAACTCGGTGCGCCCCTCCAGGCGCCGCACCAGGGCAAAACGCTGGCCCTGGCCATCAACACTGACGCTGATCGGCTGGGCATCGGGCCGGTTTAAGCCCGGCAACGGGGAACCCAACCCAGAGGCAAAATCCAGCCAACGCACCTGGCGGTGGCCCCCCAGGCCAGGGGCAATCCAGGCCATGCCCCGGTCGCCCAGGCTGGGGGAGCTGTCATCACCGGGGACCGCCAGCCGCGGGTTTAGGCCAGCTTCCGGCTGAAGACCAACCGATTGACAGGCCCCCAGGCAAAGCCCTAGGCCCAGGCCCAGGCCCAGCCGCTGCCACCGCCTGAACTGCGGCCCTCTCACAGGGGCGCCCCCGGGGGTAAATCGGCCTCCTGGGCAGGGATTCTGAACAGCTCCACATCCAATTGGCCCTGGCGCAGCACTTCAATGGCCAGGCGACGGCCGTCGGGGGAAAGGCTGAGCCGTTCCGGCACACGATCCCCCGGTAGGGGCAGGGGCCGCCATCGCCCTGTCGCCCGATCAACCACCACCACATCACGGCGACTGTCGCGCTGCATGATCACAGCTAGATAACGGCCATTCCAACTCAAGGAAGGGGAACGGTGGGGCTGCCCCCGCTGCAGGCCCTGGAGGGGCAATTCCCTGCCGCTGAGCCGCTCCACTAAACGCACCGAGCGGCGCCCCCCCCGTTCAGCCACCATCGCCAACAGTCGACCATCGCCACTCAGCGCTGGTTCCTGCTGGTCGCCAAGGCCAGGGGCCTCAAACCGTTGGGCACAGCCTGCCAGGGGCAACAGGCAAGCCCAGGCCAAGGGCCACCAGGGGGAAGCAACCCGATGCCAGTGTTTCCGCTGACTGGGGGCCCGCTTCAATCGTCGAAGCGGGAGCTGTTATCCGGGTTTGAGGGGCCCTGGGCGGGCCTGGGCCGAGGGGGCAGGGGACTGAAGTCTGCGTCGCTGATGGGTGAGCCCTGGGGCATCGAGCCAGGGGGCTTGATGGGGGCTCCAACCCCTGGAGCTGGGCCCCCAGGGGAAATTCCAGCCAACCCACTACCAGCGGGCCGGCGGCTAGGGCGGGCCATGTCGGGGGCTGGGCCTGAGGGGCGCGAACCACGGCCATCCCGGCCATCGCGCTCGCGGCGACGGGCGCCGAAATCAGGGCGGGGCTCCGTTGGCCGAGGGGAGGGGCGCGAACCGGGGGGGTCTAAAGGCTCTTCGCGATCCCCAAAACGGCTCTGGGCTCGCTCCGGGATGGCAGGACGTTCGGGCCGGCGGGGACGGTAAAAATCCCTGTCAGCGGCGGGCTCATCCGCTTCTTCGTACTCATCAACCCGGGAGCGGATCCGACGGCGCAGGGGCTGGGGATCCTCGAAACGATCCTCCCCCCCCCATTCACCCCGGCCCATGCGGGGGCGACTGGGCAGGGGCTCATCTTCATCAAAAAAAGAGGAACGGCGGGCCTGCTCAGTGGTGACACTGCGCAGCCGCACTGATTCGTAGGCGAAAAAAACCGTGGTTGACGCCAACAGGAACTGGCCGAACTGCAGGATCGGATCCAGCCGCCAACCCTGGAAAAACAAAATGCCGCCACAGAGAAGCCCCACGGCGGCAAAAAAAACGTCGTAATCCCGCGCCAGGGCAGGCTTGAAGCTGCGCAAGAAATAAAGCATCGTGCCGCCCACGGCAAGCACAATGCCCACAATGCTGGCCCAGTTAAGGCTGGCGTTGACCATGAACGGCCTCCAGGGCCTGGGGGGATCTAAACAATCCCGTTTGGAGCACTTTAAAGGCCCTGCCAGCCGCCACCAGTGGAAGGTCAGATCAATGGGAGATCAGAGCTTGCGATCCACTTGGTCGGTTTGGCTCACCAAGACAAGGGCGATCGTGATGGGCACCACAACAATCAGGGCCCCTGCCACAAGACTGTTCAGGAAATTCGCGAGGGAGGGGGTCATGGAAGCCTCGGTGGTTGGTCCATCCTACGGCGCATAAGCCTCTCCTTAGGATGGGGGGCTGGACCCGTAGAAGTTTGTGACAGCCCTGCCCCTGCCGGTGCTCCAAATCAGCGCCACCCTGATTGGCCTCTTGCTAGCCGCCTGGACGCTGCTCTTCCTATTTCGGATCGTGCTCACCTGGTATCCCCAGCTGGACCGCAATAACCCCCTGGTGGCAATCGTTCAAATCCCCACCGAACCGTTGCTAGCCCCCACCCGCAAACTGGTGCCGCCCATTGGCGGGGTAGATGTGAGCCCAGTGATCTGGGTGGGGCTGGTGAGTTTGTTGCGGGAACTGCTGGTGGGCCAGCAGGGCTTGGTTAGCCAACTGTTGCAAGAGGCCCAGCGGCTGGCCTAGGCGCCGCTGGCAGGGGGGCGGTTGGCTGGGGGACTGGTGTTATGGGAGCCCAGCATTTCCTGTTCAACGAATTTTGTATGCACATCACCCCGCTGGAATTCTGGTCGATCCAGCAGGGCCAGATGGAACTCAATGGTGGTAGGTACCCCGGTGACCGCACATTCCGAGAGGGCCCGCCGCAGGCGTCGCAAACAGGCCGGGCGATCCTCCGCCCAGACAATCAGTTTGCCGATTAGCGAGTCGTAAAAAGGGGGAATTTCATAGCCGGTGTACACATGGCTGTCGAAGCGCACCCCGGGGCCACCGGGGGGTAACCAGCCGCTGATTGTGCCGGGGGAAGGCCGAAAACCCTGGCTGGGATCTTCGGCATTGATCCGGCATTCGATCGCATGGCCCCGCAGCTGAATGTCTTCCTGGCGCAGCTTCAGGGGTTCGCCAGCGGCGATGCGCAATTGTTCCGCAATCAGGTCTGTGCCGGTAACCACCTCCGTGACCGGATGCTCCACCTGGATGCGGGTATTCATCTCCATGAAATAGAAATCACCGTGGGTATCGAGCAGAAACTCAACGGTGCCGGCCCCTTCGTAACCAATGGAGCGAGCCGCAGCGATGGCCGCTTCCCCCATGCGTTGGCGAATATCTGGATTGAGGGCTGGGCTGGGGGATTCCTCCAATAACTTTTGATGGCGGCGCTGGATTGAGCAGTCCCTTTCCCCCAGGTGCACCACCTGGCCATAGCGGTCCGCCAGGATCTGCACCTCCACATGGCGGGGGCGGTCGATGAATTTCTCTAAATAAAGGCCTGGATTACCAAAGGCCGCCTCCGCCTCCCCCTGGGCCGCTTTAAACAACTGATCCAGTTCCTGCCGGTGGGTTACCAGGCGCATGCCCCGACCACCACCGCCAGCTGTGGCCTTAATCATCACCGGATAGCCCATGGCCTCCGCCAGGCGGGCCGCCTCGGCCGGATCCTCCACCAGGCCATCACTGCCAGGAATCGTGGGCACCCCCACCCGCTGCATCGTTGCCTTAGCGGTGGACTTGTCCCCCATGGCCCGGATTGACTCCGGGGATGGGCCCACAAAAATCAGCCCATGGGCATTACAGATTTCGGCAAAGCGATCGTTTTCCGCCAGAAAGCCATAGCCGGGGTGGATGGCATCGGCCCCCCGGGAGGTGGCGGCGGCAATGATGTTGGGAATATTTAAATAGCTGCGGCTGCTGGGGGAATCCCCCACACACACCGCCTCATCGGCCAGCTGCACAGGCAGGGTGTTGCGATCAACGGTGCTGTACACAGCCACCGTGGCAATGCCCATCTCCCGGCAAGTGCGAATGATGCGCAGGGCGATTTCACCCCGGTTTGCGATCAGAAGCTTGCCAATGGCCATGGGGGCCCGCTGGAGCTGGCGACTGTATCAGCGGGAACCAGCCAGGTCCCCAGGGGGGCAGCAGTGCCCCAGGTATGCTGGAGCACTGCAAAGGCCCAGTGTCTAGGCAGGCCACGCGGATGTGGTGGAATTGGTAGACACGCACGTTTGAGGGGCGTGTGACTTCGGTCTTGCGAGTTCAAGTCTCGCCATCCGCATTTTCTGATCGCCGGTTGATCCCTTGAGGAGCTCCGCCCCACAGCCCACCGATGGGGGGGCGATTGTTCTGGTGTGCAATGGCCCTGGGGAGCTGACCACCTGGGTGCGCCCCCTGGCCGAGCGGCTCCACCGGGACCTGCCCCTGCGCCCGCACGCCCCAGCCGCCCGGCTCGGACTGCAGCTGGTGCTAGTGCCCTGCCCGAACGCCACCGGCAGTGAACCGCGGGTGGCGGCCGCCATGGGGCTGTTTGAACGGATCCTGCCGGCCCAGCGGTTCTGGTCGCTGCTGCTGCGGCCCCGCCGCCAGGGCCCCTGGCCCCGCCAGGGGGTGGTGGTGTTTCTAGGGGGTGATCAGTTCTGGACGGTGCTGCTCTCGGCCCGGCTGGGCTATCGCCACCTCACCTATGCCGAATGGGTGGCCCGCTGGCCCCAGTGGAACGACCGGATTGCCGCCATGGGGCCCGTGGCCGCCGACCGGCTTGCCCCCCGCTGGCGACAACGGTGCCAAGTGGTGGGCGACCTCATGGCAGACCTGTCCGACGCCGCCCGCAGCAGTGCCCCCTTGCCCCCCGGCGAATGGGTGGCCCTCCTACCCGGCTCCAAGCGGGCGAAGTTGCAGGTGGGAATGCCCTTCCTGCTGCGCAGCGCCGATCGGCTGCGCCAGTTACGGCCCCAAACCCAATTTCTCCTGCCCGTGGCCCCCACCACCTCGGTGGCGGAGCTGCTGGGTTACGCCGGCCCCAGCAACCCCCTGCAACGCTTCTATGGGGTTCAATCCCCGCGTTTGGAGGATGAAGATGGGGCGCAATGGCTGGTAAGTGCCGCCGGCACCCCCATTCGCTTGGTGCAGGAGCACCCGGCCCACGGTCCCCTGAGCCAATGCGCCCTAGCCCTCACCACCGTGGGGGCCAACACGGCGGAATTAGGGGCCCTGGCGGTGCCGATGCTGGTGTTGGTGCCCACCCAGCATTTACATGTGATGCAGGCCTGGGATGGCTGGCTGGGACTGCTGGCACGGCTGCCCCTACTGCGCTGGTTACTGGGGGTAGCCCTCACCACCTGGCGCATGCGTAACCGCGGCTTCCTCGCCTGGCCAAACATCAGTGCCGGGCGGGCGGTGGTGCCGGAAAGGGTGGGGGCAATCACCCCGGAGGAGATCGCCGCGGAGGCCGCCGACTGGCTGGCGGAACCCCAGCGGCTGGCGGGCATGCGCGACGACCTCCGCAGCCTGCGCGGTCAACCCGGGGCCGTGGCAAGCCTGGCCCGAATGGTGGAAGAACTGCTGCCGCCAGCCCGCTCCAGCGCGCCCTAACTTGTGCTCCCCGGCAAGGAAGGGATGGCTGAATCCAGCGAGCAAAACAAACTTGAACAGTCAGAGGAAACCTGGAGGGAGCAGCTCACCCCTGAGCAATTCCAGGTGGCACGCCAGGGGGGCACCGAGCGGGCCTTCACAGGGGCCTACTGGGACCACAAGGGCAAAGGCATGTACCACTGCGTTTGCTGTGGGGCCGGTTTGTTCCAGTCGGACCACAAATTTGATTCCGGTAGCGGTTGGCCCAGTTTCTGGGAAGGGGCTGACCCCGATGCCATCACCGTGCACACCGACACCAGCCACGGCATGGTGCGCAAGGAAATTCGCTGCGCCCGCTGCGATGCCCACCTCGGCCATGTGTTCAACGATGGCCCCGCCCCCACTGGCCAGCGTTATTGCGTGAACTCGGCCTCCCTGAACTTTGAAGCGCACAGCTAAACAGGGCGGCTGAGGGGTAGGGCCGCTAAGGGGCTCAGGCCCAGGGGTCTTCTTCTGGGCTCGGCCCGGGGCGGGCGGGTCGTTGGGGTGGGGATTGGGGTTGCGGCAACGGTTCTGCCTCCACATCCAAGGGTTCGCGGTAATTGCGGCTGCTGGAGTCCCGGTAGTTGTCGCGGGGTTCTAGATAGCGTTCCCGGGGCTCGGGGTAGCGGTCGCGGGGCTCGGGGCGATCCTTGGGGAGGCGGTCTCGCGGGTCGGCTTCCTCTTCATAGCGCTGGCGGGGCTCTGGCCCGTCCCCATAGCGCTGACGGGAAGGATAGGCCTCATCTTCGTAACGGTCCCGGGGACGGCGGTCACGCCCCTCCGGCGGCTCGTCGTCGTCTAGGTAGCGGCGCTGGGGTTCCCGGGCCCGCTGGCTGCGTTCCAACTCCACATACTCCAGCTCTTCATCGGCCGCTGGCATGAAACGCTCCGCTTGGGAGGCCTGGAGGCGCCGTTGTTCCTGCTCGCTGGCCTGGCCGGCGGGCAGCTGATTTTCCACCGGCACCATGTTTAGCCGGTAGCGCTGGCGCTCCTCCCGCTCCAGGCCGCCGCCGCCGATGCCCAGTTTCTCGAGCAACCCACTGCTCAGCTGCTTCAGTTTGTCTTCGGCCCCCTCATAAACAATGATCCGATCTGGACCGGAACTAACAATTTCCTCCACGGGCAGTTCCCAAGTGCTGAGGATGCCCTCGCCCAGCAGCGGCACCCCCACCGCCCCCATCACCAAACTGGTGAGCTCACCGGTTTCCACGTCAAAACTGAAGCCCAGCACCCGCCCTAACTGTTCGCCAGATTCAGAAACCACCTGGCTGTTGATCACCCGGCTGTAGCGGTCGGGGTTGAAATTTTCCGACAGCGAATCCACTGAATCCACCAGGATCACGTCGCCCACCTGGCGGATCTGCTCCAGGGGCATCCACCGCGGGAGCCCCGGCAAAAAACGGGTAAGGGGGTTATCCCGGAGGCCCAGGGCCACCACCTCGCGGCGGTCGATATCCACCATCACTTCCCCCACCACCCCCAGGCGGCGGCCGGTGTCGCGGGTGATCACCTGGGTACCCATCAATTCCGAACGCAGCCACAGGCGATCGGAGGGGGCGGGCGTGGAATCGGGGGAAGGGGGAGCCTGCAAGGGCTGAACCGACAATCGAGTCATTCTGTCGCAGGATCGACCCTTAACCAGCAACTGGCTCAGGCCGCCGCCGGCAGGCCCACCACCTGGGTGTGGGCACCGCGGGCCTGGGTTACCCCAATCGTGCGGGTACTGGCGGCGATCATCGGCCGCCGGTGGCTCACCACCATGAACTGGGCGGCGCCGGCCTGGGCGGAGATCAGGGCGGCGAGACGCTCCACATTCACCCCATCCAGGAAGCTGTCTACTTCGTCTAGGGCATAGAAGGGCGAGGGCCGAAACCGTTGCAGGGCAAACAGAAAACTGAGGGCCGTGAGCGACTTTTCCCCCCCAGACATCGAGGCCAACCGGCGCACCGCCTTGCCCTTGGGGTGGGCCACCAGGGTGAGGCCCCCCTCCAGGGGATCAGCCTCGTTTTCCAGTTGCAGTTGGCCTTCGCCTTCGGAGAGGCCAGCAAAGATCTCGCGGAAATGACCATCCACCGCCCGGAAGGCCTCCATGAAGGCCTCCTGGCGCAGGGTTGCCACGGTTTCCACCCGCAGCAGCAGCTCCTGGCGTTCATTGGCCAGCACCTCCAGGCGCTCCGCCAACTCCGCCAGGCGGGCCTCCAGCTGCTCTAACTCCTCTAGGGCCAGCATGTTTACCGGCTCCAGCGCTTCCA
Source organism: Cyanobacteriota bacterium (assembly GCA_039799245.1). Lineage (GTDB taxonomy): Bacteria > Cyanobacteriota > Cyanobacteriia > PCC-6307 > Cyanobiaceae > Synechococcus_D. Next base: position 8,841 of record JBDLTB010000016.1, on the reverse strand, counting down.
TGCGCTGCTGCAGGCTGCGCAGTTGCCCCTGGAGCGCCTCCAGCCCCTCCTCCCGCAACTCAGCGTCGATCGGCGGCAGGGGATCGGGCAGGGTTTGCTCCAGCTGTTTCAAGCGTTGCTCCAGGTTGCGGCGCTCCTCCCCCAGGGCCTCCAGCTGTTCGGCCAACCGCTGGAGCTCCCACTGGCGCTGCTGCTGCTGCTGGCGCTGGTTTGCCAGCTGGGCTTCGGCCCCATCCCGGGCCCGGCGCCGTTCGCCAAAGCGGGCCTGGAGATCCTGCTGCTGGGCCTCGAGCTCCTGGCGGCGGCTTTGGTCGCCGAGTTGTTGCTGGCGCAGTTCCTGCACCTCCTGGGTGAGGGCGGCCGTCGCCTCATCCAGGCGCTGGCCATCGGCCCCTAGGGCCTCCAGTTGGCTCACCACCCGGGCCAGGGCCAGGCCCCGGTCGCGGCGGTCTGCCTCCAGCTGATCGCGGCGGCTGCGGGCTGCACTGAGGGCTTGATCTGCCTGTTCCAAAGACTGTTGCAATTCCTGCCAGCGCTGGCTGTCGGCACCGCCCCCAGCGCTGGCCTCCTGCTGCTCCAGGCTGGCGAGTTCTGTGGCCAAGGGCTCGATCAGCGGGACCAGGGCCGTGAGCCGCTGGCCATCGCTGGCCAGGGCGGCGCTGGTGTGGGCCAGGCGCTCCCCCAGCTGCTGCTGGCGGGCCAGCTGGGGCCCGTGGGCCCGCCGGGCGGCCGCCAACTCGGCATCGAGGGCGGCCTGGCGCTGGCGCTGGCTGAGCAATTGGGCCTGGAGCTCCTCCAGGGAGCGGCTGAGTTCGGCCTCCTTGCGGCGGCAGGCCAGCAGGGTTTCGCCCAGCTCCAGCAACCGCCTCCGCAGCGGTTCGGCCTCATCCCCCTCATGGGCCCGGCCAAAGCTGAGCCGATCAGCCCGCTGCTGCAGGCTGCCACCGGTCATGGCACCGCTGCGTTCCAGCAGCTCCCCTTCCAGGGTGACGATGCGGCAGCGGCCCAGCTCCCGCCGGGCTGTTTCCAGATCTACGTAAACGAGGGTGTCGCCAAACACATGGCGAAACACCTCCGTGTAAACGGACTCAAAGCGCAGCAACTCCACGGCCCGGCCCACACAGCCCCCCTGGCGCCCCGCTGCTCCGCCCCGCTCCAGGGCTGAATTGCCGCTGCCACCGCCACCCCCACGGATCTTGTTCAGGGGCAGAAAGGTGAGGCGGCCCGCCCGGCGACTCTTAAGCAGGGCAATGGCCCGGGCGGCGATGCCGTCGTCTTCCACCACCACCTGGCTGAGCCGCCCCCCGGCGGCCACCTCCAGGGCCAGGCGGTAGCGCTCCTCCACCTCCGCCAACTGGGCCACGGGCCCATGGATGCCCTCGAGGCCTGCCTCCAGCAGCACCCGCAGGGCGCCGGTGCCGCGGCTTTCCTGCAGGGTTTCGCGGCGGCTGTCATGGCGGGCGATGTCGCGCTCCAACTGCTGCTGCTCCTGCTCCAGGCGGCTGCGGGTGCGCTGCTGCAGGGCGAGGGCTTCGGCCAACTCCTGCACCTGGAGGCGCAGGTCACCGCCCTGCTGCTGCAGGCTTTGCTGGTCGGCTTCCAGTTGATACAACTGCTCCTGGGCGCTGCCGCCCCCCTGGCGCTCCTGGGCCAGCTCCGCCTCCAGCTCCTGCAACCGTTCCTGCTCCTGGCGCAGCCGTTCGCTGAGCTGATGCTGTTCCGCCTGTAGGGGACCCAGCTGGGCCTGCAATTCCTGGCGGCGACGGCTACGTAGCTGCTGTTGCTCCAGCCAGCTGCCGGAACGGCCCGCCACCTCCCCCAGGCGCCGTCGGGAGAGTTCCACCGCCGCTTCCGCCGTGCGACAGGCCGCCTCCGCCTGGTCGCGCTCGGCCTGGTTTTCGCTGGCCTCCAACTGCTGTTTCTGCCCCTGCTGTTCAGCGCGCTGGGCCTGGAGCTGGTGGCGTTGGGCCTGGAGCTGACCCGCCTGCTGCTGGTGCCGTTCCGCCCGCCGCTGTAGGTCGCGGCCGGCGGATTCCAGGCCGGCCAGCTCCGCCTGCACCGCCAGCAACTGGTCTTCCCCCAGGGATTTCACCTCCGCCTGCAGGGCCTCAAGGGCCTTAGCCGCAGCACTGATCTGCAGCTCCCCCTCCGCGAGGGCTGCTTGCCCACTGACCTGGCGCCGCCCCAGCTCCTGCCGCTGCTGATCAAGCTGCAACAGCTGCGCGCGGCTGTGCTCCACCTGCAACACCAGCTCCTGCTGGCGACCGAGCTGCAATTTTGTGCGCAGATCTTGGTAGAGCCGGGCCCGCTGGCAATCGCGCTCCAGGCGGGAACGGGAGGTTTGCAGTTCCCCTTCCACGATGCGGCAGCGTTCCTCCCGCTCCTGCACGTCATCGAGCTTGCCGCGGGCCTGGTCGATGCGGCTGTCAAACAGGGCCACGCCCGCCAGCTCATCGATGATGCCGCGCCGCTCCCGCGCCCCCATCGAAACAATCCGGGTGACGTCCCCCTGCATCACCACGTTGCTGCCCTCGGGATCCACCCGCAGGCGCCGCAGCTGGGTTTGCAGCTGTTGCAGGTTGCAGCTCACCCCATCGGCGCTGTAGCTGCTGCTGTAGGTGCCGCCGGGGGCCACCCGCAGCCGCCGGGTCACCGTCCATTCCCGTTGGCCCGGCTGAATCCAGGGGCCCTCGCCGGGGGCCTCGAGGCCGGCTTCCGCCCCGCCGGGGCGCCAGTCCCCCAGGTCAAAGCGCACAGATACGGAGGCCTCGGCGGCCTTGCCCTGGCGCAGCACGCCGTTGTTGATCAGATCCGGCAGCCGCTCGGCCCGCATGCCGCGGCTGCTGGCCAGGCCCAGACAAAACAAAATGCCGTCGAGAATATTGCTCTTGCCGGAGCCGTTTGGTCCCGTAACCACCGTGAAGCCCTGTTCCAAGGGGATAGTTACGGAGCCGCCAAACGACTTGAAGTGGGTGAGGCTGACCTGATTGATGTGCACCAACAGGACAGCGGCGGCCTAGCCCGGAGTTTGATAGCACGACCGTAGCGAAATGGTTCGAGAGCACAAGGGGGCAGCTTTACCCCCTGCCAACTGGCCCGGGGCTGGATAAGTTGCGGGTACTTCATTGCTTTTTGGCATGGACAGGCCAGGGCCCACCCAAGTGGGCGACCGTTTTCGCGAACGCTTTGGAGAACTGTTGCCAGCCATCCAGAAGCAATGGCCCCAGGTGGCCCAGGACACCCTGGAGAACACCCGCGGCAGCCTGGACGAAGTGGTGACGGTGATTTCCGCCCAAACCGGCCGCACCGCCGGGGTGATCCAGGAGCAACTGATCGACTTCCTTGGGGTGGCCGGAGAGCAGACCCGCAAGCTGAGCGACAGCCTGCAGCCCCTCGAGGAGCAGCTGGAGCAGCTGCTGGATGACCTCAATGCCAACCTGCGGCCCAAGCTGGAAAAACCAGTGCGAGAAAGACCTTTGCTGGCCGTTGGCATCGCCGCCGGCATCGGCCTACTGGCTGGCCTACTGCTCTCGGGCGGCCGCCGCCGCTGATCCCCATGGCCGACGAGCAGCAACGCAGCACCAGCGGAAAACTCGCTTCCCTGGTCACCGCGGTGATGGACCTGCATGTGCGCATTGCCCTGCAGGAGGCCGACCGGGAAAAACGGCGACTGCTGGTGGGGGGCCTGCTGATTGGCACCGCCCTGGTGCTGCTCAGCGGCGCCCTGCTGGTGGCCCACGGGGCCCTGGTGCTCTGGTTAGTGCAGGGCTGGGGCCTTTCCTGGCTGCTGGCCTTCCTAGGGGTGGGGGCTGGGGATCTGGTGGTAGCTGGCCTGCTGTTGCGCATGGGCGGCGGTCTACTCAAAGGGCCCTATCTGCCCCAAACCACCGCCGGAATCACCAAAACCACCCGCACAATTTTGGGCCGTTAAAAATTTGAGTGCTAACGGATCTCATATTTCAACCAACGGCAATCGATGCCGCCATTGCTAATCGGCACCCGGCGGCTGGCCTTCATCCGCAGCGCCCCAGTGAGCTCTTGGTTGCCACTGAGCAACCAGAGGGTCCAGCCGGGGCAGCGCTGTTTCAACAGCTCCCCCAGTTCGGCATAGAGGGCCTCCAGGTTGCTGTCGGCTCCGAGCCGCACGCCGTAGGGCGGGTTACAAACCACCACCCCTGGTGGACCAGCTGGGGGCTGCAGATCGCGCAGCTCCAACTGCTGGAAGTTGAGCCAGGGGGCCAAGCCGGCGGCCTCGGCATTGGCCTTTGCCTGGGCCAGCACCGAGCCCTCACTGTCGCTGCCCAGGATTGGGGCCAGGGGGCGGGCGGGGGCCGTCTCCAGGGCTTCGGCGCCGTGGAGGGCGTTGCGCCACTGCACCCCATCGAAATCGGGCCAATTGCTCAGGAGCAACTCGCGCCTGAGGCCCACCGGCCGGCCCAGGGCTAGGCAGGCGGCCTCCAGCAGCAGGGTGCCCGAGCCGCAAAGGGGATCCAGCAGCGGCACGCTGCCATCCCAACCGGTGAGCCGGATCAAACCTGCCGCCAGGTTTTCCTTGAGGGGTGCCTGGCCCATGGCCGCCCGCCAGCCGCGGCGATGGAGGCTGCTGGCCGAACCATCAACACTGAGCTGGGCCCGCCCCCCCTGCAGGTGCAGATGCAACACCAGGCCGGGGTGGTCAAGATCTATGGAGGAGCGTTCACCGAAACGCTGGCGCTGAAGATCTACCAGCGCATTTTTCACTTGGAGCGCCGTGAAATGGCTGTGGTTTAAGCCAGGGGCAGTGCCCGTGACTTCCACCCGAAAGCTGCGCTGGGGGGGCAACCAACTTTCCCAATCAGCGGCCCGTTGCACCCCGGCATACAAATCCTCAGGTCCGCGGCAGGGGAACTCCGCCAGCTGGCGCAACAGCCGAAATGGCAGTCGGGCCTCCAGATAAAGCCTGTAGAGGCAGCCGTAATCAGCTTCGAATTTCACGGCCAGGCGGCCCGGCCGGATCTCCGTGGCCCCCAGCTCTGCGAGCTCCAAGGCCCCCTCAGCCTCCAGGCCGGGGGGTAGCACCGCTAAACAAGGGTGGATTGCCGCCATCACCAGATCTCCGCCAAGCTGCCAGAATGCATGGGTCCGCCCTTGGGTGGACTAGGTGATCCACACCAGTGTTTCGGACAGCGGTTCGATTCCGCTCAGCTCCATTCCCCCACTGCCTGGGGCTGCAATGGTTTCGACGGGGCATCAGGAGGGTGACTGAAGCCTGCTCGGTGAGAGCAAAACCGTAACAGCGAACAACATCGTTCGTTTCTCCCGTCAGACTGCCCCTGTGGCCGCCTGACCCTTAGGGGAGATGGGGTTAAGTTAGCCTTATCAACCAAATAACTCATTGGGGCTGGAAGGCCCCTTTTTAGTTGCTCTGCAAAACTCTTGGAAATCGACCTAAGTCCCAAGAGGGAGATGGGATTAAAAACGGGGCCAAAGAGACTTCCTTTGCTGTGGTGAGTTGCCCGGCGCCAGGGCAAGCTTTAAACTGGATTTACAGGTGAAAGCAGGCGACATACCACAACCACCCAAATCGCACTGCCGCATTCGCGGCCTTGGTGGTTTGACGCCATGTTCTGCATCGGCCAATTGCAGATGGTAGCCGCCTAGATTCGCGGTTCATTTTAAACATTAACCACTCATTCTAATTATTAGTCAGTCTCAACAGTTGTCATTAGCCTTGATGGCTGAGCACCTCGGAATCCCCAAGCAAACGCTCCTGGAAGCAAAGAGAGCTAACAGCTGGGGCAATGGGAGCAAGGGTCCAATGCTTGGGCACCTTTGGCACTATTTCAAAAGAGTCATATGCAGGGCACCCGCAATTCGGCACCTAAGGCTGGCAGTGCACCCCCTGGGAGCTGCTAGACGGGGGCAACCCCCTACGAAGGCGAGTCCATGACCTTATGGATATTCACGAGTTCCAAGCTCGTGGCAAGGGACAAATCAACTCGATAGCCGACGAAAGCGCAGCCAAAAGAGACACAAAAACAAAAAATTGAGTCTCAGCCCTAGACAGACAAGGCTTTCTTGCATTACAAGCAAACGCCTAGGAGTTAGGCCATAAAATCGACCAAGGAGATAAGCTGGCGTTAGTCAGCAGTTAATTCCTTGCTAATCTTTCGCAACCTAGGCCAACCAAAGCCTGATCACTGGCTTGGCTTAATTGATGGCTTATATGCGATCTCAATGACACTGATGGCAATTGAATTGCCTAAGTTCTTTTTGGATATCCTAAAAGAACACTCAAGCAATCCAGGCAGCCTGCTTCCCCAGGCGCTGGCAGTGATGCTACATGTTTCTAGCTATTTAATTGTCTTTTTAATACTTTATGAGATTTGGACTTTTCATAAGTCAATACTAATATCAGTCCTAGCAATCAATCGAAGCATCAACCTGCTTACTGGCCTTATCCTTGTAATCATTGGCTTTATGCCACCTATTGTTACATTTATAGTCGAGGAAAAAAGTCAATGGATTCTAGGGCAAAATCAGGTTGACCTTAAAGAGATGCACATGGTTGTTTTTGTTTTGTTTGCCTTAATTGCCTGCCTCTATGGCCTACTTGGATTGATGGCCAGTCAGGCAAAAGCCAGTCCGAAGCATGAGCCAGCACAGCCTAGCCAGGCTCATTTGCCACTAAATCATGGTCAAGCTCATTTTCTGGCGGTATGCGAACAAGCCACCTATCAGCGCAGTCTTGCTTTTCTAGGGTTTGCACTGATTACACTTATATCAATATTTTATACCAACCTTATTATTCCAGCCAATTTTCTCATGGCAATATATGTTGTATTTAGCTTCTATCAAGATGAATTGCTGGGGATTTTTCGAGGGAAATCATGGTAAAACTTAATGTTAACAATCGGGCTTTTTCTAATAAAGCATTGGCAGGGGTCTTTGCCCAAAAGCAGATCCCTTGGCAATAGTATTCAGCCAACAAGCCCGTTGCTTATGGTTATTTAACTTATACGGCGCTCTCATGGGTGGATTGCAAGCATTTTTGTTTTACTGGCTGCGTTGGCTTGCGCGCTTGTTCAGTTGTTTGATTCCACTGTGAATGACTCATTACCATGGGCTGAATAGACATTGCTGTCTTTCTCCCACTGGCTGAAGCGCTGCGAGCCTTGGTCATAGCAGATCCGCTTTGTTGATGCTTCAGTGGGTTCTAGTTCTAACTTGCAGACTACAGGCTTAATTATTCCATCAGTGCGATCGTATTTCCAACGCAGCACCGTGTCAGATTTCGCGGGCTTGGATTTTGAGGAGAATGGGATCGAAATGCTAAGGCAAACTTCTTTTGTGCCGCGAGGCAGCTTAATCAGCTTGGAAAAGATTGAGAACTCTCCTGATTTTAATGAGCCCAACTTAAGCGAGCCTGTGGCCAGGATTGCCCCAATCTTGAGAATAGAAGCTCTCTAAATGTTCGCGTTACCATTCCCCGCTTCCGGAAAAGAATCAAGCCTATTAAAGAACTGATTTTCGGTGCCAGTTTTTATTCGAACCAGCTTATAGAGAGCCCAGTTATCATGCAAAAGGGTGATTGGGGGCTGGCCAGTATTTTTAGTCTTAATTACAAGCCTAACAAGCCCTGAATCCGCATTCCCCGCCATTTCGATTGCCGAGCTTATTTCAAGTTTCGGTCCTTGAAGACTAGGCGCAATCTGTTCTTTCCAGACGAACATATAAACTGCCCAGGCAAATGTGAGCGCCAGAAGTGTAGTTTTTACCAATTCCGAAGAAGGGCGCAACAGGGCCATGGGGTGTGAGTTTTGCTTGATATGCAATTAAATGTCTGCTGCCTTGTTGTCGAGCATGATCGTCGACTCAGTGAAGCCAAACCAGCCTATCGACACTTGGCCCGCAGCTTGCAGCCATAGGCCGCCGCATGGCACTCAGCCATAAGCCACCATCTTCCCGACGCCCTTTGCCCATCGCCAAGGCGTGAGCTGCGCTGCGGTCCGCGGGGGGGGGGGGGGAAGTTCGGGGCTTCCGGCAGCCCGCCATTTTCCTCCAGCTGAGCCACCAACCCATGAACCACCACCGGCGGCGGCATCAGCATTCTCCAGCTACGGCAGGCTAGTAAAGCATTTTGCAGCTTTCTGGCCCTTGGGAACGACTGCAAAACAGGCTTGTTGACACAAAGCTTTCTCCAAAGAAGTTGTTAAGCAGCCCTGGAACCGGCTGGCTAAGGAATCATTGTTGTCCGCGCACGATCAAAGTCGCTGGCCACTGATTTGCCGGTGGCAGCCCTGAAGATGCGCTGGTTTACCCAGCAGTCTAGGCCGCCACCACACTTCCAATCAAAGCAAAGCCATCAAACGAGCAAACCGCAACCAAGCTAAATCAAAGAAAGTAACCTAATCCCCACAAAGCCATCAAACAAGCCCAAGACCTAAGACCCTAACCAATGCCACAGCGATCACCTTAAACAGGCACAACGGGGAACCCAAAGAAAAGCAATAATCATTACTTACCAAGAACAAAGGATTCTTCATTCGAATTTAATTTCAGCCCCAGAGACTCAACAGCCGTGGGGCCTCAGTTTGCTAAATCAGGCCACAGTGCCCTGCTTGAGCTTGAAGTTAAAGCTGACGATGTTGTCATCAAAGTCCTGGTCACCGCCTCCATTTAGATCCTCTAGGCCGATGACACTAGATCCCAACACCCTGAAGTGGGTGAGCCCGTCGCTGTTGGCGGTGCGGAAGGAGAAGAAGGTTTCCCCGGTTTGGGCCACGGTGGCATAGGGGGCCAGTAGGCCCGACTCATTGAAGGCCGCGATGGTGTCGGTGCGGGTAACACCGTTGGCCACCG
>JBDLTB010000015.1:0-79510 GCA_039799245.1 Cyanobacteriota bacterium | reverse complement strand
GCGGCCTGGCGCACCGCCTCCCGTAGGGATTTGGCATAGCGGCTGCTGCCCACGATCCCCCGGCGGGTCTGGGCCACCAGATAAGGAGCCAGTCGCCGCAAGTCCACGGGTGCGTTGCTATGGGCCATAGCAATGTCTACTGCCGTTTAGCCCCAAACCCTGAAAAATTTCTGCTGCTGGGCCTGCCAACGGGCCGTTGGCGCCCAACTCGGTAGAAAAGGGTGTGCTCGCTAACTTTCATGTCTTCCGCCACGGCGATTTTTCGCTTGATCTGCCCCGATCGGCCGGGGTTGGTGAGTGAGCTGTCGGGCTGGGTGGCAGCTAACGGCGGCAATATCCGCCATGCCGACCACCACACCGACTGTGGGGCTGGCTTGTTTCTGAGCCGGATCGAGTGGGATCTGCAGGGTTTTGGCCTGCCCCGGGGGGCCCTGCCGGCGGCGGCCACGGCCCTGGCCCAGCGCCTGGGGGGCGAGGGCCAACTGCATTTCTCCGATCAGCCCCCGCGGGTGGCCCTGTTCGTGAGCAAGCAAGACCATTGCCTGCTGGATCTGCTCTGGCGCACCAAGGCCGGTGAACTGCCGATGGCGGTGCCGCTGGTGATCAGTAACCACCCAGACCTGCGGCCCATTGCCGAAAACTTTGGTGCCCGTTTCGAACACATCCCAGTGACGGCTGCCACCAAACCGGAGGCGGAAGCCCGGCAGCTGGAGTTGTTGGCGGAGGAAGCCATTGATCTGGCGGTGCTGGCTAAATACATGCAGGTGTTAAGTGGCAGCTTTCTGCAGCAATTCAGCCCAGTTATCAACATTCACCATTCCTTTTTGCCGGCCTTTACCGGTGCCCAGCCCTACCTGCGGGCCTGGGAGCGGGGGGTGAAATTGATCGGTGCCACGGCCCATTACGTGACTGAGGAACTGGATGCCGGCCCGATCATTGAGCAGGCCACGGTGCATGTGAGCCACCGGGATGAGGTGGAAGATCTGATCCGTAAGGGCCGTGACATGGAGCGCTTGGCCCTGGCCCGGGCCCTGCGGCTGCACCTGCGCCATCAGGTGATGGTGTATCGCGGTCGCACGGCGGTGTTTGACTAAGCCCCCCCGGGTGCCTGGCTTGATGCGGCTGGATTCGCTCTTGCAGTGGTGCCGGCAGGAGCGGCCCGTGGCGGCCACGGCCTCCGGCTGGATTGCCTTTCAGTTGGGGCTGTTGCTACTGGCCAGCAGCCTGTTACTGGCGGTGCCGCCGCTGTTTTGGGCCCTTTTGCAAGGCACTCGCCGCCTAAGGCGCCCCTGGGGGAGTGATCGGCTCAATTGGGTTTTTCTGCTGATCGCAGGGCTGATGCTGCTGGGGGCCCCCCGGGCCCATAGCGGCTGGTTGGCCTGGTTGGGCCTGATGAATTGGTTGCCGTTCTTTTGGGGGTTCTGGGGGTTCCAGCCCTACATGGCCACCCCCGGGGCCCGGCGGCGCATGGCCCTGTTGTTTGTGGCGGGTGGCGTGCCCGTGCTGCTAACTGGCCTGGGCCAGCACTTCCTCGGCTGGAGTGGTCCCTGGCAGGCGCTTGGCGGCCTGGTGATCTGGCACATGGCCCCCGGCGGCCTGCCCCCCGGCCGGCTTTCCGGCTTATTTGATTACGCCAACATCGCCGCCGCCTGGTTGGCCTTTAGTTGGCCCCTGCTGTTGGCGGCAGCTTTTGAGTGCTGCAGCAAGTTTCGGGGCGGCCAGGCCCGTTGGCGTTTGCCCGTGGTGGTGACCTTGGTGATTGCCCAGTTAGCTGCCCTTTATCTCACGGATTCCCGCAATGGTTGGGGGGCGGCGGTGCTGGCGCTGCCGTTGGTGCTGGGCCCCGCCCGTTGGCTTTGGTTGCTGCCGCTGTTGCTGTTGGCCCTAGCGCCGGTGCTGTTGGCAGTGCTGCCGGGGGTGCCGGATTTGCTACAACACCCGGCCCGGGCCCTGGTGCCGGAAGCGATTTGGGGTCGCCTAAGCGATCTGGCCTTTTCCGATCGGCCCCTGGCCTCCACCCGCCTGGGCCAGTGGACCGTGGCGGCGGGCCTGGTGGCGGAACGACCCTGGTTGGGCTGGGGGGCGGCGGCCTTCTCCCTGGTGTACCCCAAGCGCGCTGGGGTGTGGCATGGCCATCCCCACAACCTGCCCATGGACCTGGCCATCAGCCATGGGTTGCCGGTGGCATTGCTGCTGGTGGGGGTGGTGCTGTGGCTGTTGCTGCGCTCAGCCCGGCTGGGCATGGCCGGGGGGCCGGTGTTTGAGCGGGCCTGGTGGGCGGCGGTGTTGCTCCTGGTGCTGTTGCACGCCACGGATTTGCCCTTCTATGACGGCCGCCTGAATGTGGCCGGTTGGCTGTTGCTGGCGGGCCTGCGGGCCGCCTGTTGGCCCCAGGCATTTAGGCCCATTGAAGCGTTTAGGCCCACTGCAGCGCTTAGGCCCTAAGCGCTTCCTGGTGGTGTTTGGCGAGGGAGGCCACGGGTAGGGGCCCCTCCAGGTGCTGCCAGGGGAGCACCCGATTCGGGCTCCAGCGGCCGTGGATCACCTCCTCCCAGGGGGGCAGGGGGGCGCCGCCGTTGACGGGTTGGCTGGCGATTTCCCGGTAGGCCTTCTTCCAACCCCCTAGCTGTTCGTGGTGGCCGCGCACGGCAACGATCACCGGCGCCAGGCGCCGATCGCTGCGGGAGAGCAGCGCCTGGATCAGGCTCCAGCCATAGCTCTCCGGCCGCAATTCGATCCCTTTGGGATTAAGCCTTTTGGCCAGCAGTTTCATTCGTTTTTCCGCCTCAGGTCGCACGCCCTCCCATTGGAAAGGGGTGTGGGCCTTGGGCACAAAGCTGCTAACGCCCAGGGAAAGGCGTAGGCCGGGGGTGGCTTTTTTAAGGGCGATTAACAGCTCGGCGGTGGCCTCCACATCGGCCTCCTGCTCCGTGGGCAGCCCCACCATCCCGTAGAGCTTTAGCCCCGTGAGCCCCCCCCCTTTGGCATAACGGGCGGCGCCATAGATCTCCTCGGTGCTGAGTTTCTTATTCACCACCTCACGCAGGCGTTCGCTACCGCTTTCGATTGCGATCGTGAGTGATTTGCTGCCGCGTTTGGCCAGGATCTCGGCCAGCTGGGGGGTAACCGTGGCGGCCCGCACCGAACTCACACTCACCCGGATGTCAGCAAAGCGGTCGTGGTTGAGCCAGTGGAGCAGTTCGCTGAATTGGGGGTGCTGGGTCACCGAGGCCCCCAGCAGCCCCAGCCGTTGGGTGGCCTTGAGCCCCAGTTCCACCGCCGGGATTAGGCCGTCCTCAAGCGAAGGGGTGCGAAACGGCAGGGTGAGATAGCTGGCCAGGCAGAAACGGCAAAGCTCCGGACAGCTGCGCACCACCTCCACCATGTGGATCGAGGGCCAGGCGGCCTCCGGGGTGATCACCGTTGAGTGGGTGAGGCTGTTGCCCCGCCAGGTTTGCTTGGCAATGCTGGCGGGAATGCCGCTTTCGATGGGCTCCACTGCCAACAGCTGGCCAGCGGAGTCGTAGCGGGGGGCATACAGGCTGGGCACATAGAGGCCCGGCAGCTGGGCCAGTTGCCGCAGCCGCTCGGCCCGCCCCAGCCCCTGGCTGGCCACGGCCCCATCAAGGAAGGCCGGCAGCAGCTCCTCGCCGTCACCGAGCAGCAACACATCAAAGAAGGGGGCCAGCGGTTCGGGATTAGCGGTGAGCACCGGGCCGCCGCCAAACACCAGCGGGTGCTGGTCGCCCCGTTCGCTGGCCCAGAGCGGAATCCGTTGTTGTTCGAGCAGATCCAGCAGCACCGGCCCATCCAGCTCCCAGCTCAACGAGAGGCCAAACAGGTCGAGGTCTGGCCCGCGGCCGCGCTGGCCCCCGTGGGGCGGATCCCCCTGGTCGGTGAATAGGCGCCTTACGTCGATGTCTGACCGTTGGGCCAGGGTGGCCCAAACCATTTGATAGCCCAGGCTGGTGATCCCCACCGAATAGCTGCTGGGGAAAGCCAATACCGCCCGCAGGGCGCCGGCCCTGGGCTGGGCCGGTTCAAACAGCAGGGTTTCCTGGTTCAGGGGGCTGGGAGTTGGCAGCGCTGGGAACAGTCTGGCCGGGCGGTGTCTACAACAACCAGCCCAGCAGCTGACTTCCTCACTTTTTCCTGCATCAAAAGCTCGGTTTTTTCTGCATTAGAATCCCGGTATTTGCTGCATTGCTTGCTCCGACATGGCCTCCGGCTACCGCCCCCGCATCGCTGATGCCGAGCTCCGGGCTTGCCTAGCCGCGGCCGGCGCGGTGGTGATCGAGGGCCCCAAAGCCTGCGGCAAAACCCGCCTGGCCCAGCAGCTGGCCGCCTCCACGGTGCTGCTGGATGTGGACACCGCCGCTCGCCAGGCGCTGGCGGTGGATCCGGCCCTGGTGTTGGCAGGGCCTCGGCCGCGGCTGCTGGATGAGTGGCAAGTGGCGCCGGCGCTTTGGAACCAGGTGCGGCGGGCCGTGGATGCTGTTGAGGCGCCGGGGCAATTTCTGCTCACGGGTTCGGCCGTGCCGGCCGATGATGCCGAGCGCCACACCGGGGCCGGGCGCTTCTCCTTTCTGCGGCTGCGGCCGATGAGCTTGGTCGAAAGTGGCGCCGGCCATGGCGGCGTCTCGCTGGCGGCGCTGCTGGAGGGGGAGCCGCCCAGCTGCGCCGATCCGGGGTTGGCGGTGACGGATCTGGCCGAGCTGGTGTGCCGTGGCGGCTGGCCGGCCCAGCTGGAGCGGCCTCAGGCGGCGGCCTGCCGGGCTGCCCGCGATTACCTGGAGCAGGTGCGGCAGGTGGACGTGCAGCGGCTGGATGGGCGGCGTCGGGATCCCCAGCGGTTGGGGGCCCTGCTGCGTTCCCTCGGCCGTAACGGGGCCACCGAGGTGAAGCTGTCCACCCTGGCGGCCGATGCCGGTGGTGCCGATGGGCCCCTCGACCCGCGCACCGTGGCCGACCACCTCCAGGCCCTGGAGCGGCTGATGGTGCTCGAAAGCCAGCCCGCCTGGCGGCCCCACCTGCGGTCCAAGGCGGCCCTGCGCCAGGCGCCCCGGCGCCATTTCTGCGATCCCTCCCTGGCGGTGGCTGCCCTGGGCGGCAGCCCCGATCGGCTGCTGAAGGATCTGGAGTGGCTGGGGTTGCTGTTTGAGTCGCTGGTGATCCGCGACCTGCGGGTGCTGGCCCAGGCGCTGGATGGCGAGGTGTTCCACTACCGCGACGACTACGGCATTGAGGTGGACGCGATCGTGCAGCTGCGCGATGGCCGCTGGGGTGCGATCGAGATCAAGTTGGGTGAAGGCCAGGTGGATGCTGCTGCCCAGGGGCTGCTGCGTTTCCGCCAGCAGATCGATACCAGCCGCACGGGGGAACCGGCCTTTCTAGCGGTGGTGTGCGGCAAGGGCTATGGCTACCAGCGCTCCGATGGCATCGCAGTGCTGCCGGTGGGGGCGTTGGGGCCTTGAGGTTAGTTTGGCAAAAGTAGACGTTATTCAGTGGGCTGAGGATTGTGGATTTGATTCGATCAAGGTATTCGATGTTTCTGGACAATCATCCATGGGTATTTGATCGGCTATTTTTTGAGCGGAGTCAATGCATAATTGACGCAAGCTAAGTATAAATTGTTTAAAGTCTTAGGGCGGTAAACTCTTGATTTTCTCTGAGATTTCATTGCGGAGTTGATGGTGGACGTGCGGCTGTTTGGTTCCCGCGCCCGCGCCCTCTCTACGGCGTTCGCTATGGAGGATTCTTTCGCCTTTGGGGAGGAGTCCTGGGGATTTCATCTTCAGCAGGCCCCTGAGAAGGCATTAAAAGCTTGGCTTCTGTTGTTAGCTCCCGAATAACCTCCCTTTAGTCATAATCTCAGGCTGTTGTTCCAGATGCTGCGGGATAAAGATGCCGCCGTTGACCCCTTCTCGCCGCTAGGCCGCTTCACTTTCTTTGCCGTACTACGCCGCTACGCCGCTACGACGAAGATCCCGATAGGGAGGGTTTGGATCGGGCTTTGTGGAATCAGCTTTGTGACGTAGAAGCCTGTCTGCGGTATCTCCTAGCTTTGGTTCAGCAACTCCCTATGCTCAGCACTACTAACCACCCGGCCACTATCGCTGAAATCTTCGATTTGATCGAAGTTTAAATAGCGATAGAGCTCGCTGGCCAGGGGTGCAATGCGTTCGGCGGCGATGGCTTGGTATTCCTGCTGGGTGGGAATGCGGCCCAGTTGGGCGCACACCGCCGCCAGTTCGGCGCTGCCTAGATACACCTGGGCGCCATTGCCGAGGCGATTGTTGAAGTTGCGGGTGCTGGTGGAGAAGACCACGGCGTTATCGGCCACCCGCGCCTGGTTGCCCATGCACAGCGAACAGCCGGGCAGCTCCAGCCGGGCGCCAAAACTTTCAAAGCTGGCGTAATAGCCCTCGGTCTTGAGGGTTTCCTCATCCATGCGCGTGGGCGGACACACCCAAAGGGTGGCGCCACTGGCGCTAATGCCCTCCAGCACCTTGGCCGCCGCCCGGTAATGGCCGATGTTGGTCATGCAGGAACCGATGAATACCTCATCAATATGTGCACCGGCCACTTCACTTAGTAGCTTCACGTTGTCTGGATCATTGGGGCAGGCCAGGATTGGTTCTGTGAGTTCATCAAGGTTGATATCAATCACAGCGGCATACTCCGCGTCGGCATCGGCACTGAGCAGCACTGGATTAGCCAGCCAGGCTTCCATTTCCTTGATCCGCCGCGCCAGGGTGCGGGGATCTTGATAACCGCGGGCAATCATGTTGTGTAGCAGCGCCACATTGCTGCGGAGGTATTCGGCCACGGTGGCCTCTGAAAGCTTGATCGTGCAGCCGGCGCAAGACCTTTCCGCCGAGGCGTCGGTGAGCTCGAAGGCCTGCTCCAGCTTTAGATCAGGCAGCCCTTCGATCTCCATGATCCGGCCGGAGAACACGTTTTTCTTGTTGGCCTTCTCCACCGTGAGTAGTCCCTGCTGGATCGCCACATAGGGGATCGCATTCACCACATCCCGCAGGGTCACCCCCGGCTGCAGCTCCCCGGTGAAACGCACCAGCACCGATTCCGGCATGTCGAGCGGCATGGCGCCGATGGCGGCGGCAAAGGCCACCAGGCCCGAGCCGGCCGGGAAGGAGATGCCCAGGGGGAAGCGGGTGTGGCTGTCGCCGCCGGTGCCCACCGTGTCGGGCAGCAGCATCCGATTCAGCCAGCTGTGGATGATGCCGTCGCCGGGGCGCAGGGCCACACCGCCGCGGGAGCTGATGAAATCAGGTAGCTCGGCGTGGGTTTTTACGTCTACCGGCTTGGGATAGGCGGCGGTGTGACAGAAACTCTGCAGCACCAGATCAGCGGAAAAGCCCAGGCAGGCCAGCTCCTTCATCTCATCGCGGGTCATGGGCCCGGTGGTGTCTTGGCTGCCCACCGTGGTCATTAGGGGTTCGCAGCTGCTGCCGGGGCGAATGCCCGCCAGGCCGCAGGCCTTACCCACCAGCTTCTGGGCCAAGCTGAAGCCCTGGGCGCTCTCGGCCGGGCTGCTGGGCCGGATGAATAGCTCGCTGGGGGGCAGCCCCAGGTGGGCGCGCACCTTATCGGTGAGCGAACGGCCAATGAGCAGGGGGATGCGGCCGCCGGCGCGCACCTCGTCGCTGATCGTGCTGGGTTTTAGGTCAAAGCGGGTAATGATTTCTCCGGCGTTGGCTTCCCCCGCCGCCCACTCCACCGTGCCGGCATAGGGGCGAATCGTGATTACATCGCCGGAGTTGAGCCCACTCACATCACATTCGATCGGCAGGGCACCGGAATCCTCAGCGGTATTAAAGAAAATCGGCGCAATTTTGCCGCCCAGGATTACCCCACCGCCGCGTTTATTAGGCACCTGGGGAATGTTTTTGCCCGTGTGCCAGAGCACTGAATTGATCGCTGATTTACGCGAACTGCCGGTGCCTACCACATCCCCCACATAGCTCACGGGATGGCCCTTGGCCTTCAGCTGGCTGATCAGCTCCAGGCCGCCGGCCATGCGGGTTTCCAGCATGGCCAGGGCGTGCAGGGGGATGTCGGGCCGGGTGGTGGCGTGGGTGGCAGGGGAGAGGTCGTCGGTGTTGGTTTCCCCCTCCACCTTGAACACCGTGACAGTGATTTCGGTGGGCAGGGCCGGCCGGGCGGTGAACCATTCGGCCGCGGCCCAGCTATCCACCACCCGCTGGGCGTAGGCGTTGCTGCTGGCCAGGTCAAGCACATCGTTGTAGGCGTCGTACACCAGCAGGGTGCGGCCCAGGCCGGTGGCTGCCTCGCTGGCGATGCTCGGATCGTTGCTGGCTAGCAGCTCGATTAGGGCGCCCACGTTGTAGCCACCGATCATCGTGGCCAGCAGCTGGGTGGCGGCCAGGGGGCTGAGCAGCGGGCTGCTGAGGCTGCCCTGGGCCACGGCCTTAAGCCACCCGGCCTTCACGTAGGCGGCCTCATCCACCCCAGGCGGGATCCTTTCGCTGAGCAGCTCCAGCAGGAAGGCCCCTTCGCCGGCGGGGGGCTGTTCCAGCAGTTCCACCAGGGCTTCCACCTGGGCGGCGCCTAGGGGCAGGGGTGGGATGCCAAGGGCCTGCCGGTCAGCGGCGGCCTGGCGGTAAGCGGCGAGCATCGACAGCGATCAGTGATCTACCCATTGTTCTCGCAGGCCCGCCGCCTAGGGTTGTGACCAATGTGTCTGTCTGGCTGAGGGGCATGCTTCCCACCTCCGATTTGCACGTGGTGGAAACTCGGCCCCTGGTGGCGCCTGCGATTCTCCACGCTGAGTTGCCCCTTAGTGATCGGGCGGCGGAGACCGTAAGAAGCACCCGCCAGCGGATCCAGCGGATTCTGCGGGGGGAAGACCCGCGCCTGTTGGTGATCGTGGGCCCCTGCTCAGTGCACGACGTGGCGGCGGCGGAGGAATATGCCGATGCCCTGGCCCTGCTGCGGCAGCGCCACCAGGAACGGCTGGAGGTGGTGATGCGGGTTTATTTCGAGAAACCCCGCACCACCGTGGGCTGGAAGGGGCTGATCAATGACCCCCATCTCGACGGCAGCTACGACATCAACACTGGCCTGCGCCGGGCCCGTACTTTGTTGTTGCACCTGGCGGAACGGGGGCTGCCGGCGGCCACGGAACTGCTGGATCCGGTGGTGCCCCAATACATCGCTGATTTGATCAGCTGGACCGCCATCGGCGCCCGCACCACCGAAAGCCAAACCCACCGGGAAATGGCCTCGGGCCTGTCGATGCCCATTGGTTACAAGAACGGCACCGATGGCAGCGTCGCCATTGCGATCAATGCCATGGAGGCCGCCGCCCGCCCCCACCATTTCCTTGGCATCAACGGCCAGGGCCAGGCTTCGATTGTGTCCACCACCGGCAACCCCGATGGCCATCTGGTGTTGCGCGGGGGCGGCAGCGGCACCAACTACCACCCGGAGGCGATTGCCGTGGCGGCCCAGCAGTTGGCGGCCGTGGGTTTACCGCATCGGGTGATGGTGGATTGCAGCCATGGTAATTCGAATAAGGATTACCGCCGCCAGGGGGAGGTGCTGGAGGCGGTGGCTTCCCAGGTGCGGGACGGCTCCAGCGCTGTGTTGGGGGTGATGATCGAAAGCCATCTGGTGGCGGGCAACCAGAAGTTGCCGGCGGATCTTTCGCAACTCACCTACGGCCAGAGCATCACCGATGCCTGCATCGACCTGGCTAGCACCGCAGCCCTGCTGGATCAGTTGGCGGCGGCGGTGCTGGTGCCCGCTGGGGCGACGGTGGCGGCGGTCTGAATCAGACTTCTGCTTTCAGACTGCTGATTAGGCCTACAGCCAGCTACATAGCCAGGCGGTAGCTAGCGGCACGCTGAGGTTGTCGAGGCCCCCCCAGGAGAGCTGTTCCAGGGCGGTGGCAGTGGCGGCAATCGCCAGCAGCAGCCCCCAGGGGCTGCCAGGCAGAATTAGCAGCAACACCAGGGCAGTGACGCTGGCCATCACGGCGGTGCCCCCCATGGATTTTGTTTGGCCCCACAGGCGCCAGCGCCAGCTAGGCAAGCTGGCCCCCACCAGGCCGGCCAGCCCATCCCCCAGGGCCATGGTCAAAACCCCAGCCGTTACCAGCTCTGGGCGGCTTGGCCAATAAAAGGCCAACAGCAGCGAAATTGAGGCGCCGTAGGCGATCGTGCCCCAGCTGTGGCGACCCACGTCCTCCACCGCCGGCAGCAGCCGGAACCGGTGGTTGAGGGCGGTGACCAGGGTGGCCCCCAGGGCGGCGGGCAGGGCGATTGCCAGGGGGATGGCAGTGGCCCAGGCGATCGGCACGGCCAGGCCGGCCCCCATGTGCACCAGCTTGCGGCTTAGTTCCCGTTGGCCAGGCCAGAGGCGGCGGGCCAGCACGGCGGCGCTAAGCACCAGGGCCAGCCAGAGCAGCACCAGGGCCAAACCACCAGGCAGGGGAAAACCACCAGGCAGGGGCAAGGTCAGGCGGCGTTCTGTTGGCTGGTGATTAGCCGCAATTTAAGGATCGCCTTGGCTTCCAGCTGGCGCACCCGTTCGCGGGAAACGTTGATCTGGCGGCCGATTTCAGCCAGGGTGAGCGGTTCGGCCCCCTCAAGGCCAAAGCGCAGCTTCAGAATTTTTTGCTCCCGTTCGTTGAGCTGGGTGATCCAGGTGCCCAGGTGTTCCTTCTGGATGCGACGGTCCATGTGGTCCATCGGTTCCATGCTCACCGGATCGGGGATCAGTTCCCCGAGGGTGCTGCGGTCTTCCTCGCCGCGGGCGTGGGCATCCAGGGAGGCGCAGGGGGCGCTCTGGCTCAGCAGTTCTTCCAGTTCCTGGGGTTCCATGCCCAGGGCATGGGCCAGTTCTAGGCGGTTGGGTTGGCGACCAAAGCGGTGGGAGAGCTCCCGGGTAACGCGGCGCATCTTCGACAGCTTTTCGCTGATGTGAATCGGCAGGCGAATGGTGCGGGCGCTGTTGTCTATGGCCCGGGTCATGCCCTGGCGGATCCACCAATAGGCATAGGTGGAAAACTTGTAGCCCATGGCAGGGTCAAATTTGTCCACGGCCCGTTCCAGGCCGATGGCCCCTTCCTGCACTAGATCCAGCAGCTCAAGGCCTTGGTTTTGGTATTTCTTAGCGACGCTTACCACCAGGCGCAGGTTGGCGGCCATCATGCGATCCCGGGCCCGACAGCCCATGCGCACCTGATGGCGTTGGCGGGGCGTGCGCTCGTTTTCAGCAATTTCCTGCAGCCGCTTCATCTGCTGCACCTGGTGGGCCAGCTCAATTTCCTCGGCGGCAGTGAGCAGCGGCACCCTGCCGATATTACTGAGGTACCAACCGATTGAATCGGTGCTGAGGCGGCCGCCCCCACGGTTGCTGGATCGGCCAACCCCAGGGCGGACCTGGGGTTGTTTCCCCTCGGGCCTGGCCCGCTGCGGTGTTCCCATCACCCTGGCCTCCTCAAAGTTTAATTTGGCCGGAGTTTAGCGCCCCACGGTCAATTTAACCGGTGTAATTTTGAAGACATCGCGCAGAACAGCCAGTCCATAAAGGTGCTTTTGGTAACCGATGGATTGAAAGCCCCTGGGGGGCAGCTGAATCCCGCTTGGCTTGCACAACTCCGGTCAGTTTGCTTACTGGTTGAGCGGAGCTGTTGGGGTTCTAATTCCCTAAAAATTGCCCCCCGAAATTAGGATAAACATGAAGTTTTTTGCGCTCAGGCTGGTTGCCCCTGTACGGCGTTCCAGTGGTTCATCAATTCGAGTTGGGAATCGTGTACTTCCCCCTCTGGTTGACGCAGCACAAAGTGACCGTCGACGTGCATGTCCCAGGCCCCACGGTTGTCATTGAGGTAAATCTGCAGCAGTTCCTCCAGGTGGGTGCGCAGTAGGGGATCCTCCAGCGGGGTTACAGCTTCCACCCGCCGGTCCAGGTTGCGCCCCATCCAATCGGCGCTGCCGATAAATACCTCCGGTTGCTGGCTATTGCTGAACCAGAAGATGCGGGAGTGCTCAAGGAAGCGGCCAATGACGCTAATCACTCGAATATTTTCGCTGTATCCCCCAAGGCCGGGCCGCAGGCTGCAAACCCCACGAATAATTAGGTCGATCTGCACTCCGGCCTGGGAGGCTTCATAGAGCAGCGATATCAGACGGGGATCCACCAGGGAGTTCATCTTGCAAATAATTTTGCCGCCCCTGCCTTGGCGGGCATGGTCAATCTCCCTTTGGATTAAGGCCTCCATGCCGGACCGCAGGGTCACCGGGGCCACCAGCAGTTTGCGGAAACTCTGTTGCTTGGAGAAACCGGTTAAATAATTGAATAGTTCCACCAGGTCGTGGCCCAGCTCCGGCCGGGCACTGAGCAGGCCCACATCGGTGTAGAGCCTCGAGGTTTTCGAGTTGTAGTTGCCAGTGCCCACATGCACATAGGAGCGCAGCTCTTCCCGCTCGCGTCGCAGCACCAGGGTCACCTTGGTGTGGGTCTTAAGGCCGATCACCCCATAAACCACATGGACACCAGCATTTTCCAATTGGCGGGCCCATTGGATGTTGTTTTCTTCGTCAAAGCGGGCCTTGAGTTCCACCAGGGCCATCACTTGTTTGCCATTTTCAGCGGCAGTGATCAGGGCGCTGATCACCTTCGAATCCTTAGAGACCCGGTATAGGGTCATCTTGATGGCGAGCACATCGGGATCATCGGCCGCCTGGGCGATGAATTCCTCCACCGATGAGCTGAATAGGTCGTAGGGGTGATGCACCAGCACATCCCCGCGTTTGAGCACATCAAATATGCTTTCGAATTCCTCAGGCTTGATTGAGCCATCCGCCAGCAATGACTTCTGGGCCCGGGCTAGGGGGGCAGCAATGCGGGCTAGCTGCGGTTCATCTTTGAGCTGGGGTAGGGGCAGGCCGGTGAGCGCAAATAGGTCATCAAGGCCAAGGGGTCCATTGATCTGATAAAGGTCTTCCGCCTCTACGGCCATGCCTTCCATCAATAGGTCAATTACGTCTTGGGGCATCTCATCGGCCACCTCCAAACGCACCACCTCACCGCCCATCCTGCGTTTGCGTAGGCCCTCCTGCAGGGCCAACATCAGGTCATCGGCCTCCAGTTCCCGCAGTTCGAGGTCGGCGTCTCGGGTTACCCGGAAGAAGTAATGGCCCTCAATGGTCATGCCGGGGAACAGCAGGCTGAGGTTGAACGCCACCACCTGTTCCAGGGGGATTGCCGTGTACAGCAGGGGCTGGTCACTGGCGGCCAGTTCCAGGGGCAGTTTGATGAAACGGGGTAGGTTTTTTTGGGGAACCTTTACCCGGGCAAATTGTTGCTCGCCAGTTTCCGGATCACGGATAAGGGCGGCGATGTTGAAGCTGAGATTGCTGATGAAAGGGAATGGGTGGGCCGGATCCACCGCCAGGGGGGTGAGAACCGGAAATATTGCATTGCGGAAGTGGTTATTAACCCAATCCCTCTGGGGGCCATTCAGTTGCTCGTAGTCAAGTACTTGCACCCCCTGCTGGGCCAGTTGGGGCTTTAGCTGGGCCCGGTAATGCTCCTGCTGTTGTTCCAGCAGTGGTCGCAGCTTGGCCTGGATTTCCTGCAGTTGTTTTAAGGGCGTGAGGCCATCCACGCTCAGGGTTTCGATGCCTGCTTCCACCTGGGACTTCAGGGACGCCACGCGCACCATGAAGAATTCATCGAGGTTGTTGCTGAAGATGGCGCTGAACTTGGCCTGTTCCAGCAATGGGGTGCGTTGATCCTGGGCCTGGGCCAGTACCCGTTGGTTGAAGTCGATCCAGGCCAGTTCTCGGTTTAGGTAGAGCTCGGGGGCAAGGGCGACGGGGGCCATGGGGTGCTGAAACAGCCATTGGGGCGGACCTTAGCCCGCTGGCCTCAGGGTTTTGTTAACACTCAGAAGAGCAACCGCAAAAAGAATGGCCGCCGCCAGCAGGAAGGGGCTGGCATGGCCCCAGTGCTCATAGCTCAGGCCCATGAGCGGTGGTCCGAGGAAGCTGCCCAGGCTTTGGAGCCCCTGGAGGCTGCCCAGGGCTGCCCCCTGGCCACCGCCATCAAGCCGCCGCGACACCAGGCTGCGCAGGCAGGGGGTGACGAGGCCGGTGCCGGTGGCGAGCAATGCCACGGCGCTAAACACCACCGCTTGGGCGTTGGCGACGCTCGCCATGGGGATCAGCAGGCAGCCCACCAGCACTAGGCCCAGGCCCACTAGGGTGAGCCGCTGTTCACCGAAACGTTTCACCAGCGGCCCGATCAAGCCCCCCTGCACCACGGTGGCCACCACCCCCACGATCAAAAAGGCAGTGGTGGCCAGGGCCGGACCCCAGCCGAACACCTGTTTGAAATAGAGCACCAATACGGCGGTGAAGCCGTTGAAGGCCAGGAAAAACAGAAAGAAGCCAATGCAAAGGCTGCTCACCTGGGGATTGCTAAACACCTTGGCCAGCTGGGCAAAGGGGTTGAGGGCCCGTTTGCGGGGCAGGGCCCGGCGCTGCTCAGGGGGATGGGTTTCTGGCAGCAGGCAAAGCACCAGCAACAAATTCACGGCGGCAATCGCCACGGAAATCCACACCGGCAGGGTCACACTCCAGCGGGCCAGCAGCCCTGCTAGGGCTGGGCCAAGGATGAAGCCAAGGCCAAAGGCCACCCCAATCAGGCCAAAGGCCTTCGCCCGATTTTCCGGGCTGCTGATGTCGGCCAGCACGGCCCCGGCGGTGGCGGCGGTGCCCCCGCTGAAGCCATCCAGCAGGCGACCGGCAAATAAGAGAATCAAGGGCCAGCCACTGCCTGCGGGCCAGGGGATTTCCAAGGTGGTGGCAAACAGGCTGAGCCCCAGCACCGTGCCGGCCACACAGCCGGCGATCACCGGCCGCCGGCCGAAGCGATCGCTGAGGGCGCCGATTAGGGGGGTGGCTAGGAACTGGGCCAAGGCATAGCTACCGGCCAGCAAGCCCAGGGTGGTGCCACTGCTGGTGAAGCTGGCCAGCAGGAAGGGCAGCAGCGGGAACACCAGGCTTTCCCCCACCCGGTCGTTTAGCAGGGTCACGAACACGCAAAGCAGCGTGGACGGCCGTTTCATGGGGTGTGGGCCCGGCGGTTCCTGAAACTACTGACCCGGCCCCGTTGGGTTGGCGTGATTCAGTGGGGGAAAGCATTCGCCCCCCTGGGCCTATGAAGCTAATTGCCTCCTATCGCAATGCCGGCTATGGGGCCCTGGCCGATGGCGTGCAGGCCTTTTTCGACCGCCGTAGCGATCTGCATAGCCGGGGGGTGGCCTTTGGTGCGGGCCCTGGCTCGGAGGCGGAACCCGCCAAGGTTTCCACCGATATCAGCCTTGTGGCGCTTGACCGCAGTGATCCGGAGGCCTTTGCCCTGGCCGAGGTGATCGTGCGGGGGGTGACGGCGGGGCTGGGCCGCTACCTGGAGGAGCGGCCACTGTTCCGGGATTGCTGCCCAGAGCAACAGTTATTCGTGAACCCGATTTTCAACCTGCAGCGCTATGCCCCTGGCGAAGGTTTTAAGCGTTGGCATTGTGATTGGACCATCGGCGCTGAGGCAACCGAACCGGTGCACCGGGTGTTGGCCTGGATTCTCTATTGCAATGACCTGCCGGAGGGGGGCACTGAATTCCACTGGCAGGGCCACCACGAAGAGGCCGAGCGGGGCAAGTTGTTGATCTTTCCGGCGGGTTTATCCCATATCCATCGGGGTCGGGTGAGCCATGTCGATAGCAAAACCATCGCCACCGGCTGGATCAACGCCGGCAACAGTGGCGCCTATCTAAGGCGCTTGGCTGGAGCTGGCTAAATCAGGCCCTAACTTCATCAGGCAGTG
This sequence comes from Cyanobacteriota bacterium, assembly GCA_039799245.1. Lineage (GTDB taxonomy): Bacteria > Cyanobacteriota > Cyanobacteriia > PCC-6307 > Cyanobiaceae > Synechococcus_D. Next base: position 63,631 of record JBDLTB010000015.1, on the reverse strand, counting down.
GCTAAAGCTGGACTCTGGCGGGTTTGCTCGTGATCCCCCGGTCTTGGCGCACGGCCTTCCACACGGCAACGGCCTCATCCCGCAGCAGTTGTTCCGGGGCAAGGCTCTTTTGGGGATTGGGCTGCAGCAGGTCCCGGGCGATGGCTTGGTCGTCGTAGATGTCGTTGTAGTCGTCCCAGCCGGCGGCGTAATAGATCTTGCCAATGCCGGCCCAGGCGGCTGCGGCGTAACACATGGGGCAGCACTGGCAGCTGGTGTAAAGCACACAGCCCGTGAGATCCCAGCTCCCCAGCGCCTGGCAGGCGGCGCGGATGGCATTTACCTCCGCATGGGCAGTGGGGTCGTTGTGGCGGGCCACGCTGTTGCCGGCGCTGGCCACCACCCTGTTGTTCTTCACCACCACGGCGCCAAAGGGTTCCCCGCTGCGGTCCTCCAGGGCGGTGCGCTGCATTTCAGCTATGGCCAGGGCCATAAAACTGGAGTGGTTTGGGGCGGGGCTCATGGCTGGGGGCGCCGGTGTCGCAAGCTTGCTGCATGCGCCTCCGGCCCGGGGTTGTTTGCCCCCTTCGCCCCCATGACGGCCCTGCCCATCGAGCCCCTGCTGCCGGCACTGCTGGCCAGCCTGAGGCAGCACGGATGCTTGGTGCTGCAGGCGCCGCCCGGGGCCGGTAAAACCACCCGGGTGCCCTTGGCCTTGGCGGCGGCCGAGCCCTGGGGCCAAGGCAAGATTTTGGTGCTGGAACCGCGGCGGCTGGCGGCCAAGCTGGCGGCCCGGCAGATGGCCCGCAGCCTTGGCGAAGCGGTGGGGGAAACCGTGGGCTATCGGGTGCGGCTCGACAGTTGCGTGGGGCCCCGCACCCGCATCGAGCTGCTCACCGACGGTTTGTTTCTGCGCCTGCTCCAGGAGGACCCGGCCCTCACGGGGGTGACTGCCGTGCTGTTTGACGAGGTGCATGAACGGGGGGTGGGCTGCGACCTGGCCCTGGCGCTCACCTGGCAGGCCAAACAATTGCTGGTGCCTGATCTGGCCCTGCTGGCCATGTCTGCCACCCTCGATGCCGAACCCCTGGCCCAGCTGCTGGGGGGGGCGCCGGTGCTGAGCAGCAGCGGCCAGGCCTATCCGGTGCAAACGATCTATGCCGACCGGCCGGCCCCGGACCAACCCACCGTGGCGGCCATCGCCGACCAGGTGCGGCCGGCGATCCGGCGGGCCCTGGCGGAGCAGCGGGGCAGTGTGCTGGTGTTCCTGCCGGGGCAGGCGGAGATCCGGCGCTTGGGGGAGCAGTTGCAGGATCTGCCAGAGGAGGTGGAGCTCACCCCCCTCTATGGCGACCTCGATGGCCGGGCCCAGGATGCGGCGGTGGTCCCAGCGGCGGCGGGCCGGCGCAAGCTGGTGCTGGCCACGGCCCTGGCGGAGAGCAGCCTCACCATCGAGGGCATCAGCGTGGTGGTGGATGCCGGTTGGAGTCGGGTGTCTCGCTTTGATCCCGCCACGGGCCTGGCTCGGCTGCTCACTGAAAAGGCCTCGCTGGCCCAGGCCGACCAGCGCCGGGGCCGGGCCGGCCGCCTGGGCCCAGGGGTTTGTTATCGGCTCTGGACTGCCATCGACCAGCAGCGGCGGCCGGCCCAGCCCCAGCCGGAAATCCTTGGTTGTGACCCGGCTCCGCTGGCCCTGGAGTTGGCCCTGTGGGGGGCGGGCAGCGGCGAGGGGCTCGCCTTTTTGGATCCGCCGCCGGCGGTGCCGCTTGAGCAGGCCCGCCAGCTGCTCACGGAGTTGGGGGGCCTCGATGCCCAAGGCCAGCCCACTAAGCGGGGGCGGGCCCTGGGGCAGTTGGGCTTGCATCCGCGCCTGGGGGCAATGCTGCTGGCGGCGGGGGAGTTGCAGCTGCCGGCGGAGTTGGGCCTGCCCGCCTGGGGGGCCCCGGAACGGCAGGCCTTGGCCTGTGCCCTGGCGGCCCTGCTGGGGGAACGGGATCCCCTGCGCCAGGGGGCGGTCAGCCTGGGGGCGGACCTCTGCCTGCGGCTGGATCGCTTGGAACGGGGGCGGGGCGATGGCTGGCCGCTGCTGCGGCAGCTCACCCAACAACTGCGGCGGCAGCTGCGCTTACCCCGGGATCTGCCGCTGCTGCCCGAGGGCTGGCCCGCCTGGGTGGGGGTGCTGTTGGCCCTGGCCTACCCCGACCGGCTGGGCTTGCCGCGGGCGGCGGAACGGCCCGGGGTATTTCTGTTGGCCAGTGGCCGCGGGGCGGCCCTGGGGCCCAATGATCCCCTGGCGGCCAGTGCTGCCCTGGTGGTGGCCCACCTGGATGGGGACCGGCGCCAGGCCCGGATCTGGCTGGCGGCAGCCCTGCCGTTGGCGGCTTTGGAGCTGTTGCAAGCGGATCAGCTCCAAAGCAGAGACCTGGTGCAGTGGGACGACAACAAACAGCTGGTGCAGGCCCGACGCCAACGCTGCTTGGGGGCCCTGCTGTTGAACGATGAACCCCTGGCTAATCCCGATCCAGAGCTGCTGCGGGCCTGCGTGCTTGAACAGCTGCGCCGGGGGGGTCTACAGCAGTTGGCCTGGACGCCGGAACGGCAACAGCTGCGCGGGCGACTGGGCTTTTTGCAGCGGCTGGAGCCCGAACTATGGCCGGCGGTGGACGACACCAGCTTGCTGGCGGAGCTGGAGCTTTGGTTGGGGCCGGCCCTGGGGGGGGTGCGCAGCCTGGGGGAGCTGCAGCGCTTGGATGTGGGGGCAGCCCTGCTGGATCGACTCGACTGGCGCCAGCGCAGCCAATTGGACGTCCTGGCCCCCCTGCGTTGGCCCTTACCCACGGGTCGTGCCGGCCGGATCGACTACACCGGTGAAGAGCCGGTGTTGAGCAGCAGGCTGCAGGACTTTTTTGGGCTCACCGCCACCCCGCGGCTGGCGGAGGGGCGCCATGCGGTGTTGGTGCATCTGCTTTCGCCGGCGGGGCGGCCGGCAGCAGTAACGCGGGATCTGGCCAGCTTCTGGCAGCAGGGCTATCCACTGGTGCGCAAGGACCTGCGCGGTCGTTATCCGAAACACCGCTGGCCGGAGGACCCGCTGGCGCCTGCTTAATTCTGGCTGGCCTAGGGCTGGCTGACATTAATGATTAGCGAAGCAGGGTCCCAGGGCCAGTCCTCGGGACGGTTGCAGTTGCTTAGGGCCCGAGGCTCCATGGGGAGGCAACGGTGCGGTTGAGTGGCGATGAAGCGGTTAAGGCTACGTTCGCCGTTGCTTAGGGATGCTTCGAGCTTTGGGGCCAGCTCCGCTGGATAGATGGCTGTGAGGGGTTGGCGCCGGCCTTCGCTACTAACAACCAACAGGCTCCTTAGGGGATGCCAGGTTGCCAATAGTTGCTGCAGATGTTCGGGTTGCAGTAACGGAAGGTCTATGGCCAGGAGCAGTAGATCCTCGCCAGGGTGTTGATTCATCAGTCGACCTAGGGCCCGCAGGGGACCCTCCCAGGGGGCTGGTTCCTCCAGTAGATCAAGGTCCACGGGCAACTGGGGGGCCAAGGTTGCCGCCAGCTCTAGGTGCTGGGGATGGCCACTGCAAAGGCTTAGCGGTAGGCCGCTGCCACTGGCCAACCTCAGGCTGCGTTCCAACCAGGTGCCCCCCTCCGGGTGGGGTAGCAAGGCCTTGTCGCGGCCCATGCGGCGGCTGGCGCCACCGCTGAGTAAGCAGCAGCGCAGGGCCGGTGGCACCAGCTCATTTTGTAGCGGTTGCCGCCATCCGGGTAACCACTGATCCTTATGGTCCGCTGCACCTCCCGTATTTGCTTGCTGCCCCATGGCCCTCTCACCCCTCACGGCCCTACTGCTCACAGCCAAGCGCAGCATGGGGCTCAGCTTCGCTGATCTGGGCCAGCGGCTTGGGGCCGATGAGGTGTGGGTGGCAAGCCTGATCTATGGCCAAGCCACGGCCAGCCCAGGGCAGGTGGAGGCCCTGGTGGCGGCCCTGGGGCTGGAGGGGGAAGGCGCCGAGCTGGCTAAGCAGCTCACTATTTATCCGGTAAAGGGGGCTCTCGATCCAGTTATTCCCACCGATCCCCTGCTCTATCGCTTCTACGAAATCCTGCAGGTGTACGGACTACCGCTTAAGGATGTGATTCAGGAGAAGTTTGGAGACGGAATAATGTCGGCCATAGACTTCAGCCTCAATGTGGATCGTCAAGCTGATCCCAAGGGGGATCGGGTGGTGGTGACGATGAACGGTAAGTTTTTGCCCTACGGGAAATGGTGAGCTAGTTGGCTTACCCGCCGATGGTATTAGAAACTCCGGCGGCCTCTGCCCGGGCCCAATGCCCCTACTGCGGGGTGGGCTGTGGCCTAGAACTTTTGCCGCCGAAGCAGGGGCTGGTTTGGACCGCCAGGGGCGATCGCCAGCACCCTTCCTCCCTGGGTCAGGTGTGCGTGAAGGGGGCCACGGTTGGCGAAACCTTGGATAAAAATCGCCTCAGCCAACCCCTTTGGCGCGATCAACTTGATCAAGACTTTAGGCCGATTAGTTGGGATGAGGCCCTTGGGCGCCTTGGGGACCAGATCAAAGCAACCGTGGCGCACCAGGGGCCTAAGGGCTTGGCTGTGTATGGCTCTGGGCAATTTCTCACGGAGGACTATTACCTGGCCCAGAAATTATTTAAGGGTTTTTTGGGTACAAATAACTTCGATGCTAACTCTCGGCTTTGCATGAGTTCAGCGGTGGCGGGTTATGCCCGCAGCCTTGGCTCCGATGGCCCCCCTTGTTGTTATGACGACCTTGATGGCGCCAGTTTAGTGTTTCTGATTGGCACTAATACGGCTGATTGCCATCCGGTGCTTTGGCAGCGCTTACTTAAGCGCAAACGCCGGGACCCAGAAAGTCTTCGCCTGGTGGTGGTGGATCCCAGGCGCACCGCCACTGCCGCAGCTGCGGACTGGCACCTGGCGATTCGACCCGGTACGGATCTGGCCCTGCTCCATGGCCTTGGCCATTTGCTCATGCAAGGCAACAACCTTGACCTTGGCTTTATCGCCGACCACACCGAAGGGTTTGACGCCTACAAAGAGCTGTTGCAGGCTTGGACGCCGCAGCGGGTTAGTGATATCTGCGGTATTGACGCCACGGAGTTGGAGGCCGTGGCCCGGGCCTGGGGCCACAGCCCAGCGGTGCTCAGTGGCTGGTCGATGGGGGTGAACCAGTCGCAGGAAGGCAGTGCCACGGTGAGTGCCATCGTTAATTTGCACCTGCTAACTGGTCAGATTGGCAGGGCTGGTGCCGGTCCCTTCTCGCTCACTGGCCAGCCCAATGCCATGGGTGGCCGCGAGGCGGGGGGCTTGGCCCAGCTGCTGCCTGGGTATCGCAGCGTCGCTGTTGCCGACCACCGGGTTGAGCTGGAACGCCACTGGGGCCTGCCTGGGGGTTCGATCGCTGCGGAGCCTGGCTTCGATGTGTGGGCCCAGGTGGAGGCCATGGAGCGCGGTGAGTTGGGTCTTTGGTGGGTGGCCGCCACCAATCCGCTGGTGAGCCTGCCTTCCCTCGATCGGGTGCGGGCCGCGGCCCAGAATTGCCCCCTGGTGGTGCTCAGTGAGGCCTATGCCGGCACGGAAACCGCTGCGGTGGCCCACCTTTTATTGCCGGCTGCCCAGTGGAGTGAAAAGCAGGGGGTGATGACCAATTCGGAAAGGCGGGTCACCCTCTGCACCCAGTTCCGACCAGCCCCCGGTGAAGCCAAGGCCGATTGGGCGATCTTTGCGGAGTTGGGGCGAAGGCTGGGATTTGGCGAGGCCTTTAGCTATGCCGATAGCAGTGAGGTGTTCGCCGAGTTTGTGGCGATAACCGCTGGTCGTGTTTGCGACATGGCTGGCCTTAGCCATCAGCTCCTTGCTGACCATGGCCCCCAGCAATGGCCCTTCAGCGAAGGCACCGCTCCGGGCGCTGGCACGGCCCGGCTTTACCTCGACCACCGCTTCCCAACGGCGAGCGGTCGGGCTCTATTCCAGTGCGACCAGCCCTTTGGTCTGGCGGAACCCCCCTGTGACTCGTATCCCCTGGTGCTCAGCGTTGGCCGTTACTTGGGCCATTGGCACACCATGACCCGCACGGCCCAGGTGCCAAGGTTGCTTAAGCAGCATCCGGAGGCGTTGCTGGAGGTGCATCCCCGCGATGGCGCCAGCCATGGACTAATTGATGGGGGCTGGGCCGAGGTGCGCTCGCGGCGGGGGGCGATCAGCGCAAGGGTGCATATAACTGATTTGATCCGTCCTGGCACCGTGTTTTTGCCGATGCATTGGGGTGCTTCCCAGCCCAATCCCTGTGAGGCCAATCGCCTGATGCATGAGCTCGCTTGTCCCCACTCCAAGCAGCCGGAGTTGAAGGGGGCAGCGGTGAGGCTGACGCCATGGCCCCAGGGCGGGTAACTGGGTTTTTAGCCCCCCTGGCGTTCGTAGAGAAACTCGAGGGCGCGGTTGCGCAGTTCTCCGTAACGCTGGTCGTGCAGCAGGGAATCGCGGTTGCGGGGGCGATTAAAGGGAATTGAAAGGATTTCGCCAATGCTGGCGGAGGGGCCATTGGTGAGCATTACCACCCGATCGGAGAGAAATAGGGCCTCATCAATGTCGTGGGTGATCATTAACACCGTGCAGCGCTGCTGGCGCCAAAGGGTAAGCAGTTCCTCTTGTAATTCCTCCTTAGTGATTGGATCTAGGGCCCCGAAGGGTTCGTCTAGGATTAACACCGGTGGCTTCATCGCCATGGCCCTGGCAATCGCGACCCTCTGGCGCATGCCACCGGACAATTCGCCCGGGTGACAGTCAAGGGCGTCACCTAGGCCAACGGTTTCAAGCATGGCTTTGGCCTCTGCCACCAATAGCTCCCGCGGTTCCCTCCGGCGGATTGACCGCAGGCCCAAGACCACATTCTCGAGGGCCGTTTTCCATGGCAGTAGGGCGTAGTTCTGGAACACCACCATGCGGTCTGGGCCGGGTCCTGCCACCGGCTCCCCTTCAACCAGCACGCTGCCACTGCTTGGGGTTTCAAAGCCCGAAAGGGTATTTAGCAGGGTGGATTTGCCACAGCCGGAGTGGCCGATCACGCAAACAAACTCACCGGCTGCCACACTTAGATTCACCCCTTGTAGTACCTCTACACTGCCGGAATCAGAGGGAAAGCTTTTGCCAAGAGCATTGAATTCGACCCGGCGGCCGCGGCGTTCGGAAATAGTCATGGCAGGCAAGGGCTGAGGGTGGAAAAGGGCAAGTTGCTGGCGTAGCGCAGGGGTTCGTCCAGGTCGAAATATTCACCCTCGGCTAGTTGGTATCTCCGCTGGGTGGGTTCTTGGTCAATCATGCCCAGACGTCCGCAGGCCTCCAGGAACAGGCGTCGGCCATAGACCCGTTCAAGCAGCTCTTGGCGATGGCTCGGCCATTCAGCCATGCCCCAGCGGGCTAACTGGGTGAGTACCCATAGGCCCTCAGCGGGGTCTGGGTAACTGGCCTGGCCCAGGAAGAAACGGTTGAAACGCAGCAGGCTGGTGGCCTGGTTGAGGTCGTTGGCCAGGCTTGATTCGCCTAGGCCCTCCTGCAGCGGGGCGAGCAACTGGGGGCCGAAGGCTTGGGGTTCCGTTAACACCTCCAGAAGTTCCTGGCGATGGCTGTTTTGGTCACAAAAGGCGGCGGCCTCAAGCACGGCTGCGGTGAGGCCAACGGCATCATTGTTGGTTTGATTGCTGTGGGCATCTACCCAGGATTCGCGTAGGGCAAGCACCTTCTCGACATGGTTAGGCCAGATGGCGGCGTCCGTGAGTACCACCCGGCCACTCCGTCGATGCTGGGCCAGGCAGGCCCTTAATTTCCCGGCGGCAAAGCCATCAATCAGCCCCCCTTCCAGGGCGGCAAGCAGACCCATGGGGCTGCGCCGTTGCCAGCTCACCTGGGCTGGATCCACCCCTTGGCGGGCCAACCAATGGCGCAGTAATAATTCCGCCATGGAGAGCCGATCGGGCACCCCCAGCCGTAGGGGACGGCCCTGGCGCAGGTGGAGTAACAGGCCGTCGCTGGAGCTGATCGAGAGCTGGGTGCCCAGCACTAGGGCGTTGCCATTGCGGCTGAGGGTTTGGGTAACCACCATGGGTAGCGGTATGCTGCCCATGGCACCGGCGGCCATGGTTAGGGGCTGGGCGGCACTAAGGGCAGCGCCGTCCAGTCTTTCTATCCGTAATAAGTCGTCAATTTCCTCCCAGCTCTGGCAGCCCAATAGCTCGACCCGCAGCCCCTGTTTTTCGAAAAGTTGCTTTTGGCGGGCCACCAGTAGGGGGGCGGCATCCAGGCCCGGCAGGTAGCCGAGGCGGATGGGCTTGGGGCTTGGGCTGCTGGCTACGGCGGTTGGCAGCTCCGCTGCCGGTTTTGGTGGGGCCGGTTTTCGGTTTGACAACCGGCGTTGGTCGTGGAGGAACTCGAGTAATTCGTTGCGTAGTTTGTAGTAATCGGGATGTTTGAGCACCGCCTTACGGCAGCGGGGCCGCTCGAAAGGTACCGCCACGATGCGGCCGATATGGGCCTTTGGCCCATTGGTGAGCAACACCACTCGATCACTTAGTAGCAACGCCTCATCAACGTCGTGGGTGACCATCACCGTTGTGATGCCTGCCTTTTGGCAGAGTTGCATTAATTGCTCTTGCAGATGGCCCCGGGTGAGGGCATCGAGGGCGCCGAAGGGTTCATCCAGTAACAGCAGCTTGGGTTCGAGGGCCAGGGCCCTGGCGATGGCTACCCGTTGGCGCATGCCCCCAGACAGTTGGCCCGGCATCCGCTCAGCCACCTTGTCGAGATTCACCATGGCCAAGGCCGCTTCGGTGCGTTCGGCCCGTTCCGATGCACTTAGCTCGCGTTTAACTTCCCGCAGGGCCAGGGCGACGTTCTGGCGCACGCTGCGCCAGGGCAATAGCGAATAGTTTTGAAACACCACCATCCTTTCTGGGCCTGGTTCGGTGACCTGGCGACCCTCAAGGATCACCCCCCCACGGCTGGGTTGGCTAAGACCGGCCAGGATATTTAGCAGTGTTGATTTGCCACAGCCGGAGTGGCCCACTAGGGAAACAAATTCTCCTTTGCTGATTTCAAGATTGATGGTACTCAGCGCCTCAAGCACCGTGCCATCGGCTCGGGTGAAGTTTTGCTCCACCGAATCCAGTTGCAAAAAACTCGCCATGGAATTGCCTTAGGGGTGCCGTGGGTGGGGAATTTTGCTTTTAGCGTTGGGGACCACTAACCCGGTCACCAACCCAGGCCACCAGTCGGTCGAGGAGTAAACCCACTACCCCCACATAGAGGATGGCCAGCAGAATTTGGCTGGTGCTGGAGTCGCCTCCGGCGTTGTAGGCATCCCAGATGAAGAAGCCAATGCCACCATCGGCTTTGAGCATTTCCGCGGCCACGATGGCCAACCAGGCCAAGCCAATGGCAATGCGGAGGCCGGTGAACACATAGGGGGCCGTTGATGGCACCACGATGTCCCAAAGAAAGCTGCGCTTCCGCAGCCGTAATACCCGGGCTACGTTGCGATAGTCCTGGGGAATTTCGCGGATGCCCATGGCTGTATTTATCACAATTGGCCAGATGGCTGTGATAAAGATCACAAAAATGGCTGCGGCGTCGGCCTGCTGAAATAGCAGTAGTGAGATGGGCAGCCAGGCCAGGGGGGGCACCGTGCGTAGTACCTGGATCACTGGGTCAAAACCGCGACGAACGAAGCGGTTAAGGCCCAGGGCGAGGCCGCAGGAGATGCCCACCACTGCGGCCAGGCTGTAACCCACTGCGACCCGTTGTAATGAGATCAGGATTTGCCAGCCGAGGCCCTTGGCGGTGCCGCCGTCGTCATAGAAGGGTTTAACGATGTATGGATTCCAGGTTTGAGTGATCACCTGGATCGGTCCAGGAAAATCACTGTTGGTGCCACTGCAAAGCAGTTGCCAAATCAGCAGTATTGCTGCGGTGCAGATAAGGGGGGGCTTTATCTGCCGCATCAGGGAGTTGGTCATGGCGAGGCTGGATTTAGATAATGGGAAAAGCAAGGGGAGGCACTAGGCCCCCCCGGGGATTAAGGACCTCACCGCAGTCTTTTAAATTATTTAACGGCTTTGATCTTTAGGCTGTTGAGGTAGCCCATGGGGTTTTTGGGATCAAATTTAACCCCATCAAAGAAGACCTCTACCCCGCGGGAATCGGTGGCGGGAATTGCTTTGATGCCATTGGCCTTGGCGGCAGCACGCCACAGATCTGAGCGATTAACCTTGTCTACAAGGGCCTTAATATTTGTGCTTTTAGGTAGATAGCCCCAGCGAATATCTTCCGTGACAAACCAGGTGTCGTGGCTTTTGTAGGGAAAGGAGGCATTGTTCTTGAAGAACAGCATTTTGTAGGGGCTATTGCTCACTTTGCGGCCATCGCCATAGTCCACATCCCCTTGCAGGCGGGGCAGCAGGTCATCTACGCTGGCCTTCACATATTTGTCTTCGGATAGAATTTCAGCCAGTTCTTTTGTGTTGGCTGGGTTGTCTGCCCACTGTTGGGCCTGCTGCACAGCCATCAGCAGCCGTAGGGTGGCGTTGGGATTTTTCTTTACCCAATCGGCCCGCATCGAGAAAGCTTTCTCGGGGTGTTCTTTCCAGATTTCACCGGTTTGGGTAACGGTATAGCCGAGCTTTTTGTTGACTAGGCGCTCGTTCCAGGGTTCACCAACGCAGAAGACATCCATGGTGCCAGACTGCATGTTCGCCACCATCTGCGGAGGTGGGATCACCACTAGGTCGGCATCTTTGTTGGGATCAACGCCATTGGCTGCCATCCAATAGCGCATCCAGAGGTCGTGGGTGCCGCCGGGAAATGTTACTGCTGCCTTGAACTTATCGCTGGTTTTGTTTTTTTTCTCAATTGCCGATTCAAGGTTTGGTGACTTCACCTTGAACTTGTCGGCCAGGAATTCTTTTGAGCTGGAAATGGCTTGGCCCTGGGTGTTCAGTCGGGCAAGCAGCACCATTGGTACGGGCTGACGGCTTTTGCTGATGGCTCCAGTGGTTAGCAAATAGGGCATCGGCGAAAGAATATGGGCACCATCGATGCCACCTTTTTCGCCACCAAGTTCCAGGTTGTCGCGGGTTACTGCCCAAGATGTTTGCTTCATTAGCTTCACCCCAGGCATGCCCTGCTTGTCAAAGAAGCCCTTTTCCTTGGCGATAATCAGGGGGGCAGCGTCGGTGAGAGCAATGAAGCCCAGCTCCACGTCGGTGGTTTCCGGTTTGCCCGGGCCGGCTTGGGCGACCAAGGGAGCTAGCAGCACCGTGGCAGCGCTCAAGGCAGCCGTTCTTAGAACAAAACGCCGGGTAAGTGGTCCCATGACAGAAAAAATGTTTCAGTGGAACCCGGAGTCAGAAAGGTGCTGCCGGGTAGGGGGTGCGGCGCAACTGCTGACCGCCTAAGTAGATCACCATGGCCGGGGGTGGTTGCATTGTGCGAATTGCTACCGATCGGCCAGCGGATCCCTGGCCGCATCAAGCCGGCCCAGGATTTCAGCCAAGGCCGCTGGCAGGTTTCGATGTTCATGGCCGGGGTGGGAGAGCTTCACCAGGGCGAAGCGTTCCAGTTCTTCTAAGTGCTGCCATTGGGGGAGGCTGGGGGGGTGGCAGTTGATCTGGCGGCAGGCTTTCCCCAGGGGCGCGGGCACGGTGCCCAGCTGTTGCCAACTTTCGTTGCTGGCCGGCGCTAGGGGAGTGGTGATGGCCCCCAAGCGTTCCGCCAGTTTGCTCAGGTCTTCAGGGCCATCACCCCAGCGCAGCAGAGTTGTGCGTTCGGCCTCTGGCAGTTCAAGCCAGTGTTGCAACCGCAGCTTGCGGCCGCAGAGGTCAAGCTTGCGTCGCACTGCCATCGGTATGCAACGCAGGTTGCTGCTGAACTCTGCTTCAAATGCAAAGCAGTGGCTGCGTTGGTTAAGGGGGGACGAACTGGCTGGACCAGTGCTTTCGCTATTCATGGGGCAAGTGCCTTTCGTAGTTTCCCTAGTTGGCTAAGCACCGCTCCGCTTTGCAGTAGCTCAGCGGCTTGAATAAGGCCCTTTTCGATGCTGCTCTGGTGGCCGCTAAGCCAGAGCAGCGAACCCAGGTTCCAATGCAGGCCCTGGGCCAGGGGGCCGGTGCCCCCCAGGGCGGCCAGGGCCTGGTTGCTCCAGGCTTCCAGGTCGGTCCAGGGGGGTTCAGCCCCGGTAAAACCATGGTCCCGCGGGTGGAGGATTAGCCGTTCGCTTTGGCCCCCATGGACGCGACCGCTGATGCAGGCCCGGCTTAGGGGTAGATCGGTGGAGCCCTCCAGGCCCTTCACCGTGAGTAGATCGTTCTCCCCAGCCAGGGCTAGGGCGGCCCAGGCGCGCACCTCCGTGGGGGGATGCACGAAGCCACTGATCAACAGGTGCTCCCCCTGGTGGGGGGTCCACAGCAGCTCAAGGCTGGCCACCGGCGGCCGTTTGCCGATCTGATCGCGCACCGGTATGAGCCTTTCCGCGGCTGGGAAGTGCTGGGGCTGGTGGCAGAGCGCTAGGCCTTCCTGGTTAAGCAGCGTTTGTAGTTGGACCAGCCCAAGGGGGCGCCAGTCGAGGCCGATGCTGGCCATTAATTCCGCCAGGGTGATGCCGAATTTCACTGGCATCGGGTTGCCGCCAGCGAGCACTACGGTTTCACCGGCTGCCACCAGGCCCAAGGCCGTGAGGGGCAGCAGGGGGGCCGTACGGTTTCGGCCGTCGTAGGGCACCCCAAAACAAAGGGCCCTCCGGCCCGGGCTATGCAGCAGCGGCCCATGGCTGCGATAGCTGGCGAGCATCCCTGCCAACTCCTGGGGTTCGGGCCGCCGGATCCGGTGGGCGATCAGGAAGGCCCCCATTTGGGCTTCCGAGGCCTGGCCCAGCAGCATGGCGTCCATGGCTTCTTGCGCTTCCGCCAGGCTGAGGCCGCTGCTGGTGTGTTCGCCGCTGCCCACCTTGGCGATTAGTTCTCGGAACCGTTGCTGGGCCGGGGCCAGGTGGGAGCCTCGGTTGCTGGCCAGGTCCAAGGGGCTAGGTAATAAAGGAACCATTCAAGCTTCTCGACTTTTGGTAGCGGATCGCACAGGGGTCGCCAGGGTTGGCTAGGGACAGTGGGACCCGTTGATCGCTTCCCCGATGACGAGCGCCGCCCTGAGCAAGATCGAGCAGGCCAAGGCTGAGCGGTGTGGGTTGGCTTTAGAGCCGGAGCTTGAGAGTTTGGCGCGGCGGGGTTGGGGAGAGCTGAGCGAGGCGGAGCTCACCATTCAGCTCAAGTGGTTGGGGATTTTCTTTCGTCCAGTGAGCCCTGGGCGGTTCATGCTGCGGCTGCGCTTGCCCAATGGGGTGATTAATGCCGAGCAGTTGACGGTGCTGGCCGAGGCGGTGGACCGCTGTGGGGCTGAGGGCAGTGCTGACCTCACCACCCGCCAGAACCTGCAACTGAGGGGCCTCCTATTCGAAGACATGGCACCGCTGCTCAAGTTGATGGGGGCGGTGGGGCTTACCAGTCGCCAGTCGGGTCACGACAACCCCCGCAACATCACCGGCAATCCCCTGGCTGGCATTGATCCCGAGGAGTTCATCGACACCCGACCCCTGGCATCGGCTATCCAAGCGCTGTTGTTGGGGCCTGATGGTCCCCGCAACTTGCCCCGCAAGTTCAACGTGGCGGTGGGTGGGGCCCCCGACAGCTTTTTGCTCCACAACGACCTCGCCTTTTTGCCTGCCCGATTGGAGGGGAACCTGGGCTTCACCGTGATGGTGGGGGGCTTTTTCTCAGCCCAGCGCAATGAGTTGGCGATACCTTTGGGGATCTGGCTGAGGCCTGATCAGCTGGCCGGTTTTACCCTGGCCCTGCTACTTCATTTCGAGCGCAAGGGAAATCGTTCGGCGCGCAACAGGAGCCGTTTGATGTACCTAATCGAGGAATTGGGGCTCGATGGCTACCGGGAGCAGCTGTTGGCCAGTTATGGCGAAGCGGTAGTGGCCCACAATGGCAGCCACCTGGTGGATCGGGCGCCCCGCTCCTGCCTGGGGGTTCATGGCCAGGCCCAGCCCGGGCTCCACTGGGTTGGCTTACATGTGCCGATGGGCAGGCTCGATGGGGAGTCGATGCTGGCCTTAGCCCAGTTGGCACGCACCTATGGCCAGGGGGAGCTGCGGCTAACGGAGGCCCAAAATCTGCTGATCACTGATGTGCCCACGGGGCTGCTACCGGCATTGTTAGCGGAACCGCTACTGCAGCGGTTCCGTCCTGACCCTGGGCCCCTGCAGGCGGAGGCGGTGAGTTGCACCGGAAGCCGCTATTGCAGTTTTGCCTTGATCCCCACCAAGACCACGGCCCAAGCGGCCATTGATGAGTTGGAGCGGCGCCTGGAGCTGCCCAAGCCCTTGCGAAGCCACTGGACCGGTTGCTCCAATGCCTGTGGCCAGCCCTACATGGGTGAGATTGGCTTGATGGGGGCCAAGGCCCGCCATAACGGTGAGATGGTGGAGGCCGCCAAGATCTTTTTGGGCGGTTCCCTTGGCGTAGATCCGCAGCTGGCCCAACTCCATGAAAAGGCCGTACCCCTGGGGGAGCTGGTTGGTGTGCTGGAACAGCTCTTGCTGGATCGCTTTGGGGCCCGGCGCCGGCCCCAGCCGGTGCAGTGATCGGTGCAGTGATCAATGTTGGGCTAGCCGCAGTGCGAAGTTGAGAGGAGCTGTTGCCCACCGTGGATCTGGCCCCGGATGACTGGCTGGCCGCCCTTCGGGCTGGTGAGCTGACCCTGGATAGGGAGGGCCTGGCCGAACGCCTGGCCGAGCTCAGTGCGGACCAGGCCCTGGCCCTGTTGGCCTGGTGGTTGGAGCAGCTCCTAACCGGGGGGATGGCTTCAGGCCTGGGGCAGTTTGCCGATTTGGTGGGGCGGCCCCAGGGGGCGGCGGCGGCGGCCCTGCTGCGCCAGGCCCTTGGCCCAGCCCAGGGGGGCAGCCCAGATCCAGCCCTGGGGGCCGTGCTGCTTCCCCTGCTGGGTTACCAGCGGGATCCCCAGGATTTTCCTCGGCTCCTGGCCCTGGCCCTTAACCCCGGCCCCCTGGCCCTGCGGCGGGGGGCCCTCGAGGGGCTGGCTCGCGGCTTGAGCTGCTGGCCCCTGGGGCCCCTGCGTCAGCTCTTGGTGGAGCTAACTGCTGATCTGGACCCCCAGCTGGCGGCCCTGGCCATGGACCTGTTGGCCCGGCTGCCCTGGGCAAGGGAGGGACTTTCTGCGGTGGCGGCCCGGGGAGTTGATCCCCTGTTGGCGCCCCGGCTGGCCCGGCGCCGCGCGGCGGCTCCCCCCTCTGATTTGTTGTTGTTGATCCATGGCCGGAGTGGCGGGGTGGTGCCCCAGGAGTTGTGGCAGTTGGCGGAGGAGCTGCGGCAGCAACGGGGTTGTCGGGTGATCCTGCAGCCGCTCACCGATCCGGCGGCGGCGGACCAGGCTTTGGTTTTGGAGCCCGCTCCGCTCACCCTGGTGCCCCTGTTTCAACTGCCAGGTCACCACGTGCGCCAGGATTTGCCGGCGATCGCCGCCCAGTGGCGGCTCAGGGGTTGGCCCCTGCGGCGCCTGCCTTTCCTTGGGGCCTGGCCCCGCTGGCAGCAGGGGCTGGCCGAGGCCCTGGGGGAGGCCCAGGCCGAGGGCTGGCGCCCTGAATTGCTTCACCATCCCCTGGGGGGGACCCTGGCGGCCCGCTATCCCCAGGCCTTGGCCCAGCGGCTGGGGGTGCCCATCCGCCCCTGGGACGTGGCTGCTTACAGTGACGGCCCTGCCTTACTGGTGCCGTTGGCGGTGGCGGCCAATCGACTCAGTGAGACGCTGCAGCGTTGGGATCGGCCCCCAGGGGTACAGGTGTGGCCGCCCCTGCTGCAACAGCTCCGTTTTCGCCGTTTGCTGCTGGAGCAGCTCCTCTTGTTGGCATGACCTCTGGGACCGTAGCTGGAATTGTTTATTTGGTGGGCGCCGGTCCTGGGGACCCTGAACTGTTGACGTTGCGGGCCCATCGGCTCCTGCAGCGTTGTGATGCCCTGGTGTATGACGCCCTGGTGCCATTGGAGTTGTTGGAACTCCTGAAGGAGGGTTGTGAACTGCACGCCGTTGGTAAGCGCCGCGGTCAGCATTCGGTGCCCCAACCAGACACCAATGCCCTGTTGGTGCAGCTGGCCGGCCAGCATCGCTGTGTGGTGCGGCTCAAGGGCGGTGATCCCTTTTTGTTTGGCCGGGGCGGTGAGGAGGCGGCTTTTCTGGTGGAAAACGGCGTGGCGGTGGAGGTGGTGCCCGGCGTCACCGCCGGCATTGCGGCCCCCGCCTATGCCGGTATTCCGGTAACCCACCGCAAGGCTGGCTCATCGGTGACCTTTGTGACGGGCCATGAGGAGATTGAGAAGGGGCGGCCCGGGGTGGATTGGCGCGGCCTAGCCCGCAGCAGCGATGGCTTGGTGATTTACATGGGATTGCACAACCTGCGTCGCATCTGTGAGGAGCTGTTGGCTGGGGGCCTCGCCCCCCAGACGCCGGCGGCGATTATTCAGCAGGGCAGCGTTAGCGGTCAAAAACAACTGATCGCCAGCCTCACCGACCTGGCTGAGGAAGCTGAGGCCCAGGGCTTTGGGGCGCCAGCCATTGTGGTGATCGGCCAGGTGGTGGCCGAGCGGGTGCCGGCCTGCGCCCCCCTGCCTGCCCCCGTGACCATGCCCCAACCCCTGCGGGGGGACTAGCCCATTGCTTGCTGCTGCTGCACTTCAGTGCTGCTGATTATTACCTGATAGCTCAACCGGGCCTGTACTCCGGTGCCCCGGTAGCTACCGCTTACCGGAGCGGCAAGTCGATGGTCTGGGGCGCTGACTAGGGCCACATGGCCATCGGCCACCGCCAGGCCGAGGCTGGGGTCGTAGCCACGCCAGCCGCCCCCGGGCAGGTACACCTCCGCCCAGGCATGCAACTCCTGTTCGGTTACCTCCGGCGGATGGTGGATCGAATAGCCGCTCACAAAGCGGGCGGCCAGGCCCTGGCTGCGGCAGGCGGCAATAAATAACATCGCCATGTCACGGCAGGCGCCGCTGCGCTGGCTGAGGGTGTCGTGGGGGCTGAAGGGCTCCCCCTCGGGGCGGCTGCCGTGCTCGAAGTTGTGGTGGATTTCGTCGGCCAGCTGTTGGGGGAAGGCCGCAGTGGCGCCGGCCACTACGGCCGCCTGGGCCGCAGCCCAGGCGGTTACCGCATCACTGGCCAGGCTGACCAGATAGGGCTGGAGGCTGGCCGCCAGGCTTGGCTCATAGGGGAAGGGAAGGGTTTGGCCAGTGGTTTCGGTGAGGATCCAGTCGTAGGGGTTACTGCGCAGGGTTTCTAGTTCAGAGCAGACCCTGATCTCGAGATGGTCGCAGGGGTCATTGAACCAAAACACCTGGCCATCACTGCCGTCTGGTTCCAGAACGTTGCAACAGCCGGTGGGGCTGGGAGATATTTCAAGCCCGTGGCTGATTAGGCGCTGGCTGCTGTTTTGGCGGGGGCTTAGCCGCAAGCTGTGGGGTTCCAGGAAGACCGGCCGCTCGTATTCGTAGCTGAGGCGGTGCTCAATGGCTATCTGCATGGGTTGCTGAGCTGATGGCAGGGATGCAGCATGGTTGCCATAAAAAAGGCGATGCCCTAAGACACCGCCCACCTGTCCCATGCCCCAACCTTTTCAGGCCGGGGCACCAGTGTGCGGGCTGGCCTGGGGGGCGATTGTGATCGATGACACCGTTCTGAGTATTTACGGGGCAATTTGGAATTCCGTAGCGGTTGTAGTAGCAGCGGCTCCGGTTGTTTGACTGACTGGAGCTATTCCCGCTTTCCCGTTGATGCCATGGCCGTGCCGATGTTTGAGCTGATCCCTTACGAACGCTTCCGCGACACCCCTGCGGTGCGTTTTTTTGATGTGACTGTGGCTGGCTCAAATGCCAGGGATTTAGTGATCCATGGGGGGTCGGCCGTAAGTCCCCCCGATGCCGGCGCTGGCAGCTGGCAGTTTTATCTGCATCCCCACCAGGAGGACAATTTGCTAGCCCTGCATGGGGGACGCACTTTCTATCTGGTGAATCTGGGTTGGAATTATCCGTTTCATATTGTGCGGCTTGAAACCGGTGGCGACATCCTGCGCATCCCCCCCGGCACCTTCCACCGCTCCATCTCTGACCCCGACGGCTCCACGGTGTTGAACCAGGCGGTGCGGGAGCCGGGGGCCGATGTGTTGCGGGAGTTCCGGGTTTACAACAGTGCCAACATCCCCCGGCTGTTTGCGGTAACCAATCGCACGGCCCCCTTGCCGAAATTGCACGGCTGTTGTTGGTGAGGGTTGCTGGTGCTGAGCCCTGGGGTTTGGATCTAGCTCAGCCTTAGGTCCACGCAAATGTCATCCCGGTGCCAGGTGGTTAGGGCTTGATCATTTTGTCGGGGCCAGTGGTCGTTGCTGCCAACCCCAAACTCAGACTGATCAGCCCGGCGCTCGAAGCAAGCCACGGGGGTGCCGTTGCGCTTTTCGATGGTCAGTTGCAGGGGCAGATCCACGGGCAACTGTGGATGTAGGCAGGGAAAAAGGTGACTGTGGCGGTAGCGCACGCCCCCTAGGGCTTCCGCCGCCTCAGGGATCACCACCCCCCGCTGCAAGGGCAGGCTGCGGCCATTGAGCCGCAGTTGGTAGTGATCTAAGAAGCCGCCGGAGCAGCCGATTTCTAGCCGTTCCATCGAGGTGTCCACAAAGCGGCTGGTGATGGCCCCCAGTTCAGGCATGTCGGAAAGCAGGGGCCAGGGTTCCAGGGCCCGGCGTATCCACAGCCGACAATTGCCCTCCTGCCATTGCAGCAACAAGGGAAAGCGCCATGCCCAGATCCGGTGGTATAGCTCGGGGTCGAGGCGTAGGCCGTTTAGCCCCAGTTCCAGCAATAGCCCCTCCAGGTCCTGCCACAGCACCGTGGGCAGCAGGTAGCGGTCATGGAGCCGCTGGCCATGGGGCATCAGTTTTGTCGGTCTTTGTTCGGGGTCTAGTAGTTGGGCGCCCAGGCAACTCCAGAGCAGGGCCACGGCCGCCATCCATTGGGCCTGGGGCAGGGTTTCTAGCGCTCTGAATTCCAATAGGCCTTGGCAACCCACCATGGAGCCAGGGTTCCAGTATTTATCAAAACTGATTTCACTGCGGTGGGAGTTACCGCTGCGATCCACCTGGAGATGGCGCATGGTTTCGCCGATGGCCTGGCGATGGTCCCCCTCTGGTAGTTGTTCAAGGCTGGATAGCGCCAGTTCCAGGTCAAGCAGGTCGCCGGCAATGGCATCCGCCCGGGGGGCCTGGCTGGCGGCACCCACCGGGTCGCTGCCAAATAGATAGGACAGGCTGGGGTGGTGCTGCCAGGTGCGTAGCAACGCCACCAGCCAGCTGGGTCGCTGGAATAGGGGGTTCTCCGCCAGGGTCGGTCCGCCCCAGAGCAGATGGTTACCACCGCCGGTGCCGCAGGTTTTGCCGGCGGCGTCTTGCTTCCAGGAGCGCAGTCCCACCTCGGCGGCGGCGGCCTCTAATTGCAACAGCCAATGGGCATAGCTCTCCCAGGTGGCACAAACCGGCAGATTTATCTCCAGCACGCCCGGGTCGGCGGCGAGGCCCAGCACGGTCCAGCGGGCCTCTAGGTCAAAGGGCACCACCCCGCTTAGGTTTGGGGCGGTAAGCGCTTTGCTGGCCAGCAGGGCAGCAATCGCCCGGATCAGTTCTTCAAAGCTGTCCTGTTCCAGGGGCGGTAGAAAAAGGCCCCAGCCTTCGCTGGTTTGATCAAGGGTGAGCACCTGGCGCGGCACCCCCTCCGGCAGCTGTTGAAGCGGCAAGCGCAAGCCCGGGGGCCCTTCCGTGGCCACCAACAGCCGTTCAGCCGCCTCCAGGGGCCAGGGGGAGCTGGCCCAAGTGAAGCCATCGTGGGACAGCGGCACAGCCCACACCTGCCGTTCTGGCGCCAGGGGATCCTGGAGTGCCACTGGCTCCAGCCCCAGGCCCAAGGCCGTCCCAATCGCTTTCAACAGCCCTTGGGCCGGCTCAGTTAGCGGGCCGGCCCCGGGCCAGGGCACCAAGGGGCTGAGGTCCCGTTGGCAGAGCAGCCGCAGGGCCCAGCGGGGGTTGGTTTCGCCGGGGTAGTGCTTGCCGGGGCAGAAGAAACAAAGGCTGCCGGGCAGGCTGGTGCGTTGCAGTTCCCGGGCCAGGGCCCGGGCCAAGGGCAGTTTTGTGGGGCCATCGGCCGCCACGGTCCATTCCGGCCCCTGGGGATCGATGGGCACGTAGGTGGGTTCTCCCCCCAGGGTGAGGGCCATGCCCGCCCCCTGGAAGCGGGCCCTGGCCTCCTTGGCCGCGGTGGTCATCCAGGCGGGCAGGGGGGAGCTGCTCATGGGGTGATCAAGCTGAGTTCCGTGGCGCGGATGTCCCAGCTCAGGCGGCTTTCCACCCCAGGGGGCCCATTGAAGCTGCCACTAACAGCAGCGGTGAGTTCGGGATTTGAGGAACTGGCCACAGCGATGTAACGCTCATCCACGGGTCCAGCACCGCTGGGGTCAAAACCGCGCCAGCCAGCCCCCGGCAGATACACCTCCGTCCAGGCATGGAGGTCGTAGGCCTTGGGGGCCGGTTCCACCAGGTGGTAACCACTCACAAAACGGCTGGGTAGACCAATGGACCGGCAGCACTCCAGCATCAATACCGCCAGGTCCCTGCAGGAGCCCACCCGTTCCCGCAGGGTGCGGCCGGCGGGCCAGGGGGGCCCCTGGTGGCGTTTGGTGTAACTAACCCTTTCCTTGATCATTTCCATCAGTTGCTGCAGAAAGGTGAGGCAATGGTGGTCGCTGCCGATTAGGGCCTCCTGGGCCAGGGTCACGGCGGCGGGGTCGTGCTGGCCGTTGGGGAGCCAGCCCTGAAGATTGCTCAGCAGATCACCATTTAGGCGTCCGATTGGATACGGGAGCCGGGGGGACTGTTCCTCTAGGCAAAGTTCAAGCAGGGGAGGGGTTTCAGTGATTAGCTCGGAGATGGAAAGGATCTCAAAGCGGTCGGTGCTGCCGATGAAACGGGTGCGCAGAATCTGATCCCCGCCGGCCGCCATCAATTGAAATTTGTTGCAAGGTTCCGGGGTGAAGTGCAGTTGATGGCTGATCAGCCGTTGGAAGCCCAACGGCCGGGGCATTAGGCACAGCCGGTGCGGACCTAGTTGCACCGGTTTGCTGTAGGAGTACGTGAGCTGGTGGCTCAGGCGAACATGCATGGCGCCTAGATCGCTTCCATGGAACCGTGGGAACTAATGAAGTATCGCTCTTCAATCAGACGATGCAGTTGGTTTAACTGTTGTTGCAGGGTGTCGATCACCTCATGCAGTCCCCGGTTAACCACTTCTTCCACCCGGCTGTAGTTCCAGTGGGCCTGGAGCAGTCCCATGGTGCGGGCCAGGTCGTCGGCCCCTTCCGTTAGGGGTCGTTGGTCGATGCCATTGAGGGCCTCTGCCACGCCGTTGAGGCAGTAGCGCACCGAGCGGGGGAAGGCCGGGTCCAGTAGCAGGAAAGCAGCCACCCCACTGGGGCTGATCGGTTGTTGGGTGTGCTGGCGGAACACCTGATAGGCACTGGCACAACGCAACAGGGCGATCCACTGGAGTTCATCGAGGGCGCCCCCCACATCTTCGAGGCTGGGCAGCAACAAGAAGTACTTCACATCAAGAATTCTGGCGGTTTTATCAGCCCGTTCAATCAGCCGCCCTAGGTTTGCAAATTGCCAGCTGAGATCCCGCCGCATGGTGGAATCGGCGATGCCATAGAGCTGTTGGCAGCGGCTGCGGATCTGCTGGAGTTGTTCCTGTTCTGGCAGTTGCCAGAAGGGCTCGCCATCCTCCAGGTCCAGGTAAAGGGCATTGAGGTCTTCAAAAAATTCGTTGGGAATCACCTCGCGGATCTGGCGGGCATTTTCCCGGGCTATGGCTAGGCAATTGCGAATTGCATTGGGGTTGTCTGCCTCCCGCAATAGATATTCCCCCACCTCCTTGGCGCCGCCCCCGGGATGTAATTCCTCAAAACGACTGCGGTCGGCGCACACATCAATCAGGGGCAGCCATACATCGTTTCCTTCCATGGGGGTGTCTAGGGCCATGGACTGGCTCACCTCCAGGAAGCGCGCCAGATTTTCGGCCCTTTCCACGTAACGGAAGATCCAGTACAGCTGTTCGGCTACACGGCTGAGCATGAGACCACCCAGGTGTCTTTGCTACCGCCGCCCTGGGAGGAGTTCACCACCAGGGAACCACGTTTGAGTGCCACCCGGGTGAGACCGCCGGGGGTTACCCAGCTCTGGCGACCCCGCAGGATGTAGGGCCGCAGGTCCACATGGCAGGGGTAGAGCTCCCCATTGCTCAAGGAGGGCACCGTCGATAACTGCAGGGTTGGTTGGGCGATGTAATTGCGGGGATCAGCCTTGATCCTTTCGCGGAACTCGGCACATTCCTGGGCACTGGCATGGGGGCCAATCAACATCCCGTAGCCGCCAGCCTCAGATACCGCTTTCACCACCAGGGATGGCAGATGCTCCAGCACGTAGGTGAGGTCGTTGGGGCGGGAGCAGAGGTAGGTGGTGACGTTTTCAATGATCGGCTCCTGTTGTAGGTAGTAGCGGATCATTTCCGGCACATAGGCATAAATCAGCTTGTCGTCGGCCACGCCGGTGCCAGGGGCATTGGCAATGGCAATGGAGCCCTGGCGGTAGCACTCCATCAGGCCGCGCACCCCCAACATCGAGTCGGCACGGAAGCATTCGGGATCAAGGAAATCGTCGTCGATGCGGCGGTAGATCACATCGACCCGCTCTAGGCCGGTGGTGCTGCGCATCCATACCTTGCCTTCGCTGCACACCAGGTCTTGGCCCTCCACCAGCTGGATGCCCATCAGCCGCGCCAGGTAGCTGTGCTCGAAGTAGGCGCTGTTGTGCACCCCGGGGGTTAGCAGCACCACCCTTGGGCTGCCACTCCAGGGGGCCATGTCCTGGAGGGTTTGGAGCAACTGGGAGGCGTAGTCATCGATGGGGGTGACCCGTTGGCTGCTGAACAGCCCCCCAAATAGTTGCTTCATCACCCGGCGGTTTTCCAGGAAGTAGGCCACCCCTGAGGGGCAGCGCAGGTTGTCTTCCAGCACCCGCCAGGTGCCTTCCCCATCGCGGATCAGATCTAGGCCTGAAATTTGACACCAACGCCCCAGGGGGGGCAGCACCCCCACCATTTCCGGCCGCCAGCCATGGCTGCTGAAAACCTCATCGGCGGGGATCACCCCATCCTTGAGGATGAGTTGGGGGCCATAGACATCGGCGAGGAACAGATCAATGGCCTCGAGCCGTTGGATCAGGCCCGCCTCCAGCACCTGCCAATCGTCATGGTCGATCAGGCGCGGTAGGGGATCAAAGGGAAGAATCCGCTCGCTGGCCCCCTCGGAGCCACTGTTCAACCGGAAGGTGGCCCCTAGGCGCTTTAAGAGTTTTTCGGCGGCCTGGTGGTTGCGGTTGAGCTGGGGAAGACCCAGGGCCCCCAACTGATCCATCAGGTTCCCCATTGCCTGGCGGGGGGTGTGGGTGGGACTCATGTATTCGTCGAAACCGCCGTTTGGGGCATAGCTTTCAAACATGGGCAACCCGTTCCTGGGGTAATGGTCTGCAATTGGGGGGCCCTTATAGAGTTGCTATTGCTACCAAATGCCCGCTTTGCCCTGGGAGCTAGTAATTTTGTTGCCTCTGCTACTTATTTGAGCCTCAATAGATTTCAGGAACAAAGAATTGCTCATTAATCGGTGGCCTTTGGTATTTACCACCGCTTTTGCGAGGGGGAAGCTTAATTGCTTCAGGGGTCATGTCTTCGTAGGGAATTTTGCTTAGTAGGTGATGAATGCAATTGAGCCTTGCCCGGCGTTTGTCGTCGGCTGCCACGGTGAACCAGGGGGCCTCTGGGATGTTTGTGTGGGCAAACATTTCATCTTTGGCCTTTGAAAATTCCACCCAGCGGCGCCTTGATTCCAGGTCCATGGGGCTTAGCTTCCAGCGGCGGGTGGGGTCGTCGATGCGTGATTGGAAGCGAATTTCCTGTTCTTCATCGCTAACGGAAAACCAATATTTGATTAGTACAATGCCTGCCCGCACAAGCATCCGTTCAAATTCCGGGCAGGAGTGGAGAAACTCTTGGGTTTGGGCTTCGCTGCAGAAGCCCATCACCCGCTCTACGCCGGCTCGATTGTACCAACTACGATCGAAAATTATGATTTCACCAGCCGAAGGAAAGTGTTCAACGTAGCGCTGAAAATACCATTGGGTTTTTTGGTGGTCTGAGGGGGTGCCAAGGGCAATTACTTGGCAACCGCGGGGGTTTAGGGGTTCTGTTATTCGCTTGATTGTGCCCCCCTTGCCTGCCGCATCTCTGCCTTCAAACACAACAATTAAGCGGTAGCCAATATGTTTAACCCAATATTGCATTTTTACCAGCTCTATATGTAATTTAGCTAATTCTTTTTCATATATTTTGCGCTCAAGTTTTGTTGAGTGCTTGTCATCATTTGCTGCTAGATCCTCCAGCAAGTTCGAGGGTTCGTAGGGGTCTTCTTTGATTTTTTTATGGATTGATTTTGGCATGGTTGAAGTCTCGGGTGAGGCGGTGGTTAGCGCCCCAGCTCCTTGAGGCAGAAGCGGCAGCCCCCGGTGGTGATCAAGTGTCTTTCTGGGGTGATAACGATCTGGGCAACAGGATGCTGGTGGCAGCGGATTTTTATCGGCGTTCGATAGCTCTTGTACAGGATTTCGGTGTAGTCATAGCGATCGCCAAAACGGGCTTTTGCCCGGGCCAGAAAGGTTTCCTTGCTGATGCGGGTCCCCATACTGCTTGGGCCTTAGAGCAGAAAGTAGCGCTGGGCCATGGGTAGCACCTCGGCTGGTTCACAGCTGAGCAGTTCGCCATCGGCATACACCTCATAGGTTTCCGGATCCACCTCCATGGCTGGCATGGCGCTGTTGTTGCGCATCGCCGTTTTGCCGATGCTGCGGGTGTTCTGCACCGGCACACAGGGGCTCCGCAGCCCCAGCTGGCGGGGCAGGTCGGCGTCTAGGGCCGCCTGGGAGACGAAGCTGAGCCGGCTGGGGGCGGTGGCGCCGCCAAAGCCAGCAAACATCGGTCGGCCGTGCACCGGGCCGGGGGTGGGAATCGAGGCATTGGCATCGCCCATCTGGGCCCAGGCGATCATGCCCCCCTTGATTACCAATTCAGGCTTTACCCCAAAGAACCCCGGCTTCCAAAGCACCAGGTCGGCCAGCTTGCCCACCTCCACGGAGCCCACCTGGCTGTCGATGCCATGGGCAATAGCCGGATTGATCGTGAATTTGGCCACGTAGCGCTTGATCCGCTGGTTGTCGTTGCGGCTGCTGTCCCCCGGCAAAGCTCCCCGTTGCACTTTCATTTTGTGGGCCGTTTGGAAGGTGCGGGTGATCACTTCCCCCACCCGACCCATGGCCTGGGAATCACTGGCGATGATGCTGAAGGCCCCGAGGTCGTGGAGGATGTCTTCGGCGGCGATAGTTTCGCGGCGAATGCGTGATTCAGCAAAGGCCACATCCTCGGGAATGCCCGCGTCGAGGTGATGGCACACCATCAACATGTCTAGGTGTTCCTCCAGGGTGTTGCGGGTGTAGGGGCGGGTGGGGTTTGTGGAACTGGGCAGCACATTCGCTTCCCCGCAGATCTTGATGATGTCGGGGGCATGGCCGCCGCCGGCCCCCTCAGTATGGAAGGTGTGGATGGTGCGCCCGGCAATGGCGCGGATCGTGTCTTCCACAAACCCGGCTTCATTGAGGGTGTCGGTGTGGATGCACACCTGGACATCGAAGCGGTCAGCTACCCCTAGGCAGCAATCGATGGCGGCGGGGGTGGTGCCCCAGTCCTCGTGCAACTTGAGCCCGCAGGCCCCGGCCCGGATCTGTTCCGCTAGGGCCTCGGGGCTGCTGGCGTTGCCCTTGCCGAAGAAGCCCAGGTTGATCGGAAAGCCATCGGCGGCCTGCAACATGCGGGCCAGGTGGAAGGCCCCCGGGGTGCAGGTGGTGGCATTGCTGCCAGTGGCTGGGCCCGTGCCGCCACCGAGCATGGTGGTAACGCCGGAGGCCAGGGCTGTTTCGATCTGCTGGGGGCAGATGAAGTGGATGTGGGTGTCGATGGCACCGGCGGTAACGATCTGGCCTTCGCCGGCAATCACCTCGGTGCCAGGGCCAATCAGCACGTCGATGTTGTCGCTGATGTCGGGGTTGCCGGCCTTACCGATGGCCCAGATGCGGCCATCGCGCAGGCCGATGTCTGCCTTCACAATCCCCCACCAATCGAGGATCAGCGCATTGGTGATCACCGTGTCTACGGCCCCTGCGGCCCTGGATGTTTGCCCTTGGCCCATGCCATCGCGGATCACCTTGCCGCCGCCGAATTTCACCTCATCGCCGTAGCTGGTGAAGTCTTTTTCCACCTCCAGGATCAACTCGGTGTCGGCCAGGCGCAGGCGATCGCCGCGGGTGGGGCCATAGGTTTCGGCGTAGGCCCGACGGTCCATCTGGTAAGGCATCAGAGCTCTCCGTTGATTAGGCCGTTGAAACCCACCACCCGCCTGGCCCCGGCAAAGGGCACCAGCTGCACCTCGCGGCTGTCGCCAGGTTCAAACCGGATGGCGGTGCCGGCGGGGATGTCTAGCCGCTGGCCCCGGGCGGCCTCCCGGTCAAAGAGCAGGGCAGCGTTGGCTTCCATGAAATGAAAATGGGAGCCCACCTGCACGGGGCGATCACCACTGTTGGCCACAGTGATTTGGGTTACCGGGCGGCCAGCATTGAGCTCAATGCTGCCTGCTACGGGGAATAGTTCGCCTGGGATCAGCATCGGATTGGTTGGTGCAGGGTCACGAGCTTGGTGCCATCGGGGAAGGTGGCTTCCATCTGAACTTCTGGGATCAGTTCCGGCACCCCTTCCATCACCTGGTCGCGCCGCAGCCAGGTGCTGCCCGCTTGCATGAGGGCGGCCACGGTTTGGCCATCGCGGGCCCCCTCCAGGATCTGGAAGCTGAGCCAGGCCACCGCCTCCGGATGGTTGAGCCTTAGGCCCCGCTGCAGGCGGCGCTCCGCCAGAAGGGCAGCGGTCACCACCAGCAGTTTGTCTTTCTCCTGGGGGGACAGGTGCATGGTTCAGTCCAGGGAACAGGCACTTTGCCAGCTCTGGTTAGGGCCGGATGGTTCAGGCGGAACGTTCGGGCTGAACAGTTCAGTTAAGCTCGCTTGCCGAGAAGCGTGGTTCTGCCTGCGTGAATGCACCGATTGCCTCGCCCCTCGGCTGAGCCTTCGTCAATGACTGTTTTCAGCAAGCTGGGGATCCAATCGAAGCTGCTGGCTCTGGTGCTGGCGGTGAGTTTGTTCACCCTGCTGCTCACTGGTTTTGTGAGCTACAGCAGTAGCCGCCAGGCCCTGATGGCTGCTGCCGATGCCCAGCTGCTCGGCCTGCGCAATTCCCGTTCCCAGGCGATCGAGAGCTATTTCAAGGGCTTGAAGGCCCATGCCCTCACCTTGGGCTATCAGCAGATGGCTGTGAATGCCATTAATAGCCTTGGACCGGCAATCAATAGGTTAAACAGCAGTCAAATCACAGCCGAGCAGACGGAGAAGTTGAGGAATTTCTATGCCAAAGACTTCCTGCCGAAATTAAAAAAGAATATTGAGGGCGATCCAGCGCTGGCCACTTATTTGCCCATTTCTGCGGCGGATAAGTATCTTACTTACCACTATACGGTGGCAAATCCCTACCCCAAAAATCGCGCTCAGTTGCTAAAGGCTGGGGATGGTAGTGAATATAGTGAGCTGCATGGGGCCGTGCATAAGCGCTTTAGGGTGATTGCCGAGGAATTTGGTTATCCAGACCTTTATTTGATTGATGCTAAAGGCAATATTTTATATTCAGTGGCAAAGAAGATTGATTTTGGTGGCAACATTGCCGATGGTCCCTTTGCGGGTAGTTCCCTCGCTAAAGCCTTTGAGATGGCCCGTCAATCGCGGGATCCAGATTTCGTAGGTATAACAGACTTTGAACACTATAAGCCTGGCTATGGAGTGCCCTCTGCCTTTGTAAGTACGACGGTTTTTGATAAAGATAAATTTATCGGTGTGTTGGTGCTTGAGGTGCCTTCCCACCGCATTGATCAGATTATGAATGTGGACAAACGCTGGCAGCAGGTGGGCCTTGGTGAGTCAGGAGAAACCTATCTGGTGGGGCCAGACCAGCGGATGCGTTCCTCCAGTCGTTTCCTCTTCGAGGATCCCAAGGGCTATTACAAGGCCCTCGAAGCCCAGGGGGTGGCTACTAAGCAGATTGGCCTGATTAAATCCGCCCAGTCTTCAATTCTTATCCAGCAGGTCAAATCAAAGGGAGCCCTAGCGGGCTTGGCTGGCAAATCCGGTTTGGCTTCCTATAACGACTATCGGGGCGTGCCTGTACTTGGAGCCTATTCTCCAATTAAGTTAGGTGATTTTGACTGGGCTTTAGTGGTCGAGATTGACCAGGCTGAAATATTTAGTGGTATGCATACGCTTACCCGCAACATGCTGATAACCGCGGCGATCATGATGCCTTTGATCACCCTGGTTTCTGGGGCGGTGGCTAAAACTTTTCTTACGCCGATTCGCCGCTTGATTGCCGGAACCCACGAGATTGAACGCGGCAATAGTGAGGTGCAGATTCCGGTGGTCTCCCAGGATGAGTTTGGGGAGCTCACCCAATCCTTCAATGCCATGGCCAAGGCCTTGCATGGAAAAGAACAGGCAATTCAAGCCCACATGCAGGAGAACGATCGCTTGCTGCTCACGATCTTGCCCCCTGGGGCGGCGGAGCGGCTCAAGAGTGGTGAGCAGGATATTTCCGATAGTTTTCCAAATGTGACAGTGCTTTATGTGAATGTTGATGGAGTTGATTCGCTTTCGGCCAGTCTTTCGGAGGAGCATGCATATCAACTATTGAACCAATTGAATGATGCCTTTGATGAGGCGGCTGAGCGCTTTAGCGTTGAGAAGATTCGCAGTATGGGTTCTATTTATGTTGCTGTTTGCGGTTTGTCGATACCGCGGGTAGACCACGCCAAGCGGATGGTGGATTTTGCCCTGGCGATGATCAATATTATTCGGCGTTTCAACCGCAAGGAGGGCCTTGATCTTGGCCTGGATATTGGCATCCACAGTGGGCCAGTTTCGGCGGGGGTGGTGGGTAAAACCAGATTTAATTACGAGGTTTGGGGGGAAACAATCAACATCGCCAAGCAGATCCATGAATCCCCCGGTCAGAATCAGATCCATGTAAGCCAGTCGGTTTATGAGGCCCTCCAGGGCCTCTACAGTTTCGAGCTAGTTGCTGAGCAAGGCAGTGCTGAACTGCCGATCTGGCGGGTGAGTTAGCCATGGCCACTGGCGTAGCGATCCAGGGCTGGGCCCTCGGCTGGACCCTGGGCCTGGTGTTGGGCTTTCCCCTGTTGATGTTGCTGCTGGGGGAGCTGCAGCTGCGGCTGGAGCGGCGTCAACAACCCCTGGCTCAACCCTTGGCAATTTTGCGTCAGGGGAGCCTGCCCCTGGCGGCGGCTTTTGTGCTGCTGCGGCAGGTGTTGCAATGGCCGGCCGGCGCGATCTTTGTGCGGCTGGCGGAAACCTTCCTTTGGATCACCTTGATCTATGCAGCCTTAACGCTGCTGAATGTGCTGCTGTTTGAGCGGGCTGGCAGTGCTGGCTGGCAAGCCAAAATCCCCCAGATATTGCGGGATCTGGGCCGTTTCGTGCTGGTGTGCATCGGATCTGCTTTTGTATTGTCTTCGGTGTGGGGCGCCAATCTTGGCGGCCTGCTCACTGCCCTGGGGGTGGGTTCGCTGGTGGTGGGCCTAGCCCTGCAGGACAGTCTTGGTAATATTTTTTCGGGGATTTCGCTTTTATCTGAACGGCCATTTAGCCTGGGGGATTGGATTCGTATTGGCGATAAATTTGGAAAGGTGGTGGAGATAAACTGGCGCTCTGTGCACTTGGTTACCCGCTTTACAGACCTCACGGTGGTGCCTAATTCTGTATTGGCAAAAGAAACATTTTCCAATCTCAGCAGGCCGCGCAGGCTGCACAATGAACGGCTGTTACTTTCGTTCTCCTACGATGATCCCCCCAA
The DNA here is from genome assembly GCA_039799245.1 of Cyanobacteriota bacterium. GTDB lineage: Bacteria > Cyanobacteriota > Cyanobacteriia > PCC-6307 > Cyanobiaceae > Synechococcus_D. The sequence continues at coordinate 33,344 of JBDLTB010000015.1, read as the reverse complement.
CAAGGTGATTAAGGTGATCCGAGATCTCTTGGCTAATATTAATGACGTACTTGAGCGACCCCGCCCCGATGTGTCTCTATATGAGTATGGCGATTCGGCGATTAGTTATTCGATTCGTTTCTATTCAGATGGCATCGAAGAAGCCTTTGATGCGCTTGATGATTTTAAGCTGCGCATCTGGTATGCCGCCAAGCGCCATGGGCTCACGATGCCCTATCCAATCCAGCAGGTGATGGCGCACCGTCCCCCTGGGCCCACGGGTGAACAGCGGCGGCGTTTGCAGCTCCAGGGGTTGCAGCGGGTGGCTTGCTTTGCAACATTGCCCGCTGCTGAGTTGGAATCTGTCTTGGCTGTATGTGAACAGCAGCGCTATGCCGGCCAGGAGTTGGTATTGCGCCAAGGGGAGCGTCTGCCTGGCTTATTTGTGATTATGGAGGGCCGGGCAAGCTTGAATGTGATAGATGCTGAGGGGCGAATGTTTACGATTGGGGTGCTTGCGGCCGGGGAGTACTTTGGTGAGAATGCATCATTACTTACCGAGCAATGTATCGATACGATGGTATTGGCAACCGAGGATCTCAGTGTGTTGCTGATTGATGCTGACACCCTGCACCATCTGCTTGAAGTGCAGCCCCGCGTTGCCCAGGACATTGGTGAGGTGATCGAAGTACGCCGCCGGGCCATTCGTGCCCTGGCGCTTTAAAGGGGAGCCTCCTGGAAGGGCCAAACCCGCGGTAGTTCCGCCGCCGCTAGTCCCCGCTGCTGGCGGATCCGGGCCCAGATGCGGGTGAACCAGAAGCGGGCGGCCTGGCTGGAGGGCCCCCGGTAACGGGCGATCAAGCCCCGCTCGAGGGCGCCGCAGGCCAGGCTGCCGGGCAAGCCAGCGCTGTCGGCGCGGCAGAGCTCCAGCAATTCGGCGGCCACGGCCCCCGGGCTGGCCCAAACGAGGCTGCCAAACACCGGCTGGCCGTCCATGCCGTGGGGCGCCGTTAGGGCTTCGCCCCCCAGTTCCAGCCGGTCCACCAGCTCCCACTGGCCCTGCCTCTGGATTTCCAAGTGGCTGCGCCATTGGCCGCAGCCAAGGCTTTCACCGCTGGCCGTGCGTCCCAGCCGCACCACTTCAGCGCCGAGCCAGTGGGCATCGGCCGCCAGTTGCACCCGGCAGTGTTGCTCCAGCAACCCCCCGCTAAACACCACGGTTTCCTGGGGGAGCCATTCGAGGTCTGCCTCTGTTTCCAGCTGAAAGTGCAGCTGTTGGCGGGCCCAGCGGCCCTGGGGTTGCTGGCGGGAACGGCCCCTGGTGCCATACACCTTCTGGGCCGCCACGGTGGTAATTAGGGCACGGCTACCCGCCGCCAGTTTTGCCTCCACCCAGAGCTCATCGCCCCCCACTAGGCCGCCGGCGGTGTGCAGCAATGGCAGCTCGCAGCGGCCATCGCCCCGGCAGAAACTGCGCTGCAGCCGCAGGGGGGCCGTGCTGCCCCCTTGGAAACCAGTGGTGCCAGCGGAACCTAGGGCAAAGCTCAGTTCAGCCCTGCCCTGCCAGGGGGATGCATTGACCATGGGGGGATGCTTCTCCCCTGGCCCCTGAAACTTGGTAGCAACCATCACCTTTTCCCTTGGCTTCGGCCAGGAGGCTGGGGCAGGGCAAGGGGGATAAGCGTTGATGGCGGATGGGAAGTTGGCACCACTGGTGCTCGAGCGGCGGTTGGCGGCCCCAGCCCCTCAGCTTGGCCCCAGCCTCTGCCTGCCATTGACGGCGGCCGAACGCACGGTGTTACGGGGCCGGCGCCATAGCGCCTGCGGCCAGCCGTTGCTGTTGCAGTTGCCCCGGGGGGCGGCCCTGCGGCCCGGGGAATGGCTGGCGATGGCAGACGGCTTGCCTGTGGTGCTGGTGCAGGCGGCGCCGGAGAGCTTGCTGCGGGTCACCGCTGGGGAGCCCCTGGAGCTGTTGCAGGCGGCTTATCACCTGGGCAATCGCCATGTGGCCCTGGAGTTGCACTGCGGCGAGCTGCGCCTGCTGGCCGACAGCGTGCTGGCCGATCTGCTGCGCCATCGGGGCCTAGGGGTTGAAACCCTGGAGGCCCCCTTCCAGCCGGAGGCGGGGGCCTATGGGGGGCATCACCCGTGAGCGGCCCCCAGCTGCAGCGCCTGCATCTGTTGCAACTGGTGAGTCCGGCCCTGCCGGTGGGGGCCTTCAGCTATTCGGAGGGGCTCGAGGTGCTGGTGCAACAGGGCAGCATCGCTGGCCCTGGCCCCCTGAAGGCTTGGCTGCAAGCTGAACTGGAGAGGGGGGCGGTGGCGATGGAGGCGGCGGCTCTGGGGCCCCTGGGTCTGGCGCTTGGGGCCTGGCAGGCGGATTCCGGTGGTACCGGCGAAGCGCAGCTGCGCGACCTGGATGGCTGGTTGCTGGCCCAGCGGGAGGCGCCGGAACTGCGGGCCCAACAGCGCCAGATGGGCCGCTCGCTGCTGCAGCTCTTGGCGGAGCTGGGCTGGCCCCTGCCCGGCGGGGTTTGTGACCTGGGCTGGCCGGCGGCCTGGGCCTGGGCTGGCCACTGCCTGGAGTTGCCCCAGTTGGAATTGTTGGAGGCTTATCTATATGGCTGGCTGGCCAACCAGTTGAGTGCGGCGGTGCGGCTCGTGCCCCTGGGGGCCACCACTGGCCAACGCTTGCAACTGGAGCTGGCGCCAGTGCTGCGGCGGCGGGCGGAGCAGTTGGTGGGGGCTGATCCGCGCCAGCTCTGGAGTGGCGCCGTGGGGGCGGGGTTGGCCCAGCTGCAGCATGGCAGCTTGTATTCGCGCCTGTTTCGCAGTTGAACTTCAGCTGACCAAGGGCCCGTGCTGAAGCCAAGTCAGGGCGGCATTTCCTAGCCCCAGCCGCCAAATGAAGGCCGCCACCTCGAGGCCCACCACCACCAATAAAAAGCGAAAGATCAGTTGGGTGGCCTGGGGGCCCAGGGCCAGCTTGGCGGCCAGGTTGGCGCCCACCATGCTGGCCAGGGCCAGGGGTAGGGCCCAGAGCCAGTTGATTTCACCGCGCAGGCCAAACACCAGCAGGGCAATCAGGCTGGAACTAAGCCGCACGAAACACTTGAGGATGTTGGCGGTTTTAAGCGGAATCTTTCCAGCTAGCACCAGCACCAGCAGGGTCATCACCCCGGAGCCCAGGGAGATGAAGCCGGCCCAGAGGCCGGTGAAGCCCATCAATAAGTAGAAGAGTGGGCTTAGGCGCAGGTCCTCCAGCGCCACTTCGCTGTCTTTGAGCAGGCGCCCCGGCTGGCTGACCAGCGTCACCAGCACAAATAACAACGACACGGCGATCGCCAAGTTGATCCACTGGTCCCCCACGGCGGTGGCCCCCAGGGAGCCAACGGTGGCGCCGATCAGCATGGGCACCGTGGCCAGCAGCGTGAGCCGCCAGGGAATTGCCCCCGCCTGCTGGAAGCGCCAGGTGGCGGTGGCCAGCCCTGCCACGGCCGCCAGCCGGTTGGTGCCATTGGCCACCCCGGGCTCCAGGCCCATGGCGATCATGGAGGGCAAGGTCACCGTGGCACCGCTGGCCGCAATCGTGTTGATGAAGCCCCCCAGCAGCCCACAACTGATCAGCAGCAGTAGGTCCAGAACTTCGATCGGTTGCCAGCAGCCATCAACACGCTAAGGGGTGCAAAAATCTCGCCATGCTTTCTCTATGGCTCGGTGCCTACGACCAGGGTCTGGCCTATGCCGGCCTAGCCCTGGGCGTTTATCTCACCCTGCGGGTGCTTAATTTCGCCGACATCACCGTGGATGGTTCCTTCGCCCTGGGCGGCGGCACCGCGGCGATGCTGATAAGCAATGGCGTGGCCCCGAGCCTCGGCCTGCTGGCGGCGGTGATCCTTGGGGGCTTGGCGGGTTGTGTAACTGCCTTGATTCACACCCGCCTGGGGGTGAATGATCTGTTTGCTGGCATCCTCACCACCACAGGCCTTTATTCGATAACCCTGCGGTTGATGGGTCGCTCCAACATTCCTCTCACCGACCTGAACCTGGGCTTGGGGCCCCTGCCTGATTTCGGCACAGGTTCCGATGGCGATTGGGCCATTGCCCTCACCCTGGTGGTGGCTGGCTTGATTGGCCTGCTGGCGCTGTTGCTTTCCACCGACCTGGGCCTGGCCCTGCGGGCCCTGGGCAATAACCCCACCATGGCCCGGGCCAATGGCATCAGTGGCCGCACCGGCCTCACCCTTGGTATCGCCGCCGGCAATGCCCTGGTGGCCCTGGCCGGTGCCCTGGTGGGGCTATACCAGGGTTTCGCCGACGTAACCATGGGCATCGGCTCCTTGATCCTTGGCCTCGGTGCGGTGATCGTTGGTGAATCGGTGCTGCGGCCCCGCACGATTCCGATGGCGCTGCTGGCGGTGGTGCTGGGTTCGATCCTGTTCCGGCTGATGATCGCCGTGGCCCTGCAGTTGGGGCTGGAGCCGGTGGACCTCAAGTTGGTAACTGCCCTGTTGCTGCTGGCGGCCCTGGCCCTGGGGCGCCTGCGGCTGCCGGGGGTTTCCGATGGCGGTAACAGCCCATGAGCCTGCAGGTGAGCGGCCTGGGCTGGGGCCACAGCCAACCCGGCGGCGGTTGGCGCCAGCTGTTTAGCAACTTTGAGCTGAGTTGCCCCAGCGGTCAGTTTTTAGTGGTGATCGGCAGCAATGGCTCTGGTAAATCGACCCTGCTCAACCTGGTGGCTGGCACCCTTCGGGCCCAGCAGGGGCGCATCGAGCTGGAGGGCCGGGCCCTGGGGCAGCAGCCAGACCACCGCCGGGCCCGCTGGATCGGCCGGGTGATGCAAAACCCCCTCGATGGCACCGCCCCGGGGCTCACCATTGCTGAAAACCTGCGCCTGGCGGAACGGCGCCGCCGTTCACCGTTTGGCTGGCGCGGGCTGCTGGGGCTGCACCCCAGTGCTGCCGACCGCCGCCGCTATCGGGCGCTACTGGAAAACCTGGGCTTGCCCTTGGCCGATCGCATTGATACGCCGGTGGGTCAACTCTCCGGTGGCCAACGGCAAACGATCAGCCTGGTAATGGCCACCCTGGGGGAACCGCAGCTGCTTTTACTTGATGAGCACACCGCTGCCCTGGATCCCAAGGCGGAAGCCACGGTGATGGCCCTCACCGATCGCCTGGTGCGGGAACTGGGCAGTACGGCCCTGATGGTGACCCACAACCTCGACCAGGCCCTGGGCCATGGGGACCGGTTGGTGATGCTGCAGGACGGCCAGCTGCTGCGGGATTGGGCAGGGCCCGAACGCCAGGGGCTCACTGCTGATTACTTGAGGTCGCTCTATGGCTCTGCCAAAGTGCCGCCATCGCAATCTTGATTTCAATGGCCCTGCCCCGCCGCAGCTTCCTTGGTTTGGTGAGCGCAGGGCTTGGCAGCAGCCTGGTGCTGGCCGCCTGCGGCAAATTCGGTGGGGCCAAACGGGTGAAGGGGCCCACCATTGGCATGCTCCAGTTTGTGGATGCGGCCCCGCCAAATGCCGTGCGCCAGGGCTTTGTGGCGGCCTTAGCTAAGGCCGGTTACGCCCAGGGCAAAACCGTCAATTTCCTCCAAAAAGACGCCGCCGGTGAACTGCCCAACACCAGCCTCGTGGTTAAGCAATTTGTTGGCGATGACGTGTCGATGATTCTGGCGATCGGCACGCCGCCGTTGCAGGCGGCGATGCAGGCGGCCCCCGCCTCCCTGCCAGTGGTGTTTTGCTATTGCTCTAACCCCTGGGGGGCTGGCGCTGGCACCCCCCCCGGCGGCGTTGGTCAACACCGGGCCAATGTGGTGGGCACCGTGGGCACAAACCCGGTGGGTAAGGAACTCGACCTGGCCCGCCAGTTGGATCCCGGCCTCAAAACCGTGGGCCTCATCTATAACCCAGGCGAGCCCAACTCCGAATTCGAAGCAAAGCTGCTCAAGCAAGAGGCTGCCCAGCGGGGCATTGGGGTGGAAGAGCAGGCGGTGGCTAATTCTGGTGAGGTGTTGCAGGCGGCCCAGGCCCTGGCGGAGAAAAAGGTGGGTGCCTTTGTCAAAATCGGTGATTACGCCACCATCCAGGCCTTTGGTTCCATCTGCAAGGTGGGCCTGGAGCGCAAAATCCCGGTGTTTTCCGTTGATCCCCCAGACATCGATTTGCCCGGCTGCCTGGGGGTGATTGGCTGGAGCTATTACGACGATGGCTATGCCGCTGGGGAGCTGGCGGTGCGGGTGCTGAAGGGTGAATCGCCGGCGAAGTTGGCCTTTGAACCGCTTACTAAAACCGAATTGCTGCTCAGTAAAACCACCGCCAAGGCGCTTGGTGTAACCCTGCCGGAGGCGTTGCTCAAGGAAGCCAACAAAGTGGTGGGATGAGTCGGCTGCGCTTAGGGGTGGCCGGGCCCGTGGGTTCCGGCAAAACCGCCCTGGTGGAGGTGCTCTGCCGCCGGCTGCGCGACCGCCTGCAGTTGGCGGTGGTTACTAACGACATTTATACCCAGGAGGATGCCCAGTTCCTCACCCGTGTGGGCGCCCTGGCTCCGGAGCGGATCCGGGGGGTGGAAACCGGCGGCTGTCCCCACACCGCCATCCGCGAAGACTGCTCGATCAACCGGGCGGCGGTGGAGGAGCTGGAGCTGGCCTTCCCAGACCTCGACCTGGTACTGGTGGAGAGCGGTGGCGACAACCTGGCCGCCAGCTTTAGCCCTGAGCTGGTGGACCTCTGCATCTATGTGATCGATGTGGCCGCCGGCGACAAGATTCCCCGCAAGGGGGGGCCGGGCATCACCCGTTCCGATTTGTTGGTGATTAACAAGATCGATTTGGCTCCCTTCGTGGGGGCGAGCTTGGCGGTGATGGAGCGCGACACCAAGCGCATGCGGGGGGAGCGGCCCTGGTGCTTCACCAACCTGCGCAGCGGCGAAGGTGTAGATCAGGTGGAGCAGTTTTTGTTGCAACAGCTACCAAACGCTTCCAACTGTTAGTTCTGCTACTAAAGCCAGGCCAGTTCGCCCATACGGTCCCCCCACCGCTGCGAAGCGGATCTACATCCGGAGGATTTTGTTCATGGTGCCCGCTCCTTTGCAGAAAACTTCATTTCGCCTCCTGAGCGGAGCCACCGCCCTGGCGGCTTCCCTATCCCTGGTGGCCTGTGGCGGTGAGAAAAAGAGTGAGGGCGGTGCCTTCGACGGCGAAGTGAAGGTGGGCATCCTCCATTCCCGCAGTGGCACCATGGCGATCTCTGAAAACACCGTGGCTGAAGCGGAGTTGATGGCCATTGATGAGATCAACAAGGCCGGTGGTGTGCTGGTAGATGGCAAGCGGCTCAAAATTGTTCCCGTGGAGGAGGACGGTGCCTCTGATTGGCCCACCTTCGCGGAAAAATCCAAGAAGTTGATTGACCAAGACAAGGTGGCCGTGGTCTTCGGTGGTTGGACCTCCGCCAGCCGCAAGGCGATGTTGCCGGTGTTTGAAGCCAAGGATCACTTCCTCTTCTATCCGATTCAGTACGAAGGCCAGGAGTGTTCCAAGAACATCTTCTACAGCGGAGCTGCCCCCAACCAACAGGCAGAGCCTGCGGTGCAGTGGCTGCTTAAGAACAAGGGCAAAGACTTCTTCCTGGTCGGTTCCGACTATGTGTATCCGCGCACTGCGAATACAATCATGAAGGAGCAACTCAAGGCTGAGGGCGGCAAGGTTGTTGGTGAGGACTACTTGCCTTTGGGTAACACCGAGGTGGCTCCGATTATCGCCAAGATTAAGCAGGCCCTGCCCAAGGGTGGTGTGATTGTTAACACCCTCAACGGCGACAGCAATGTGGCTTTCTTCAAGCAAATGAAGGCTGCCGGCATCACTCCTGCCAATGGCTACTCGATCATGAGCTTCTCGATCGCCGAAGAGGAGATCGCCGCCATTGGTCCTGAGTACCTGGAGGGCACCTATGCCGCCTGGAATTACTTCCAGAGCCTAGATACCCCAGCCTCCAAGAAGTTCACCGCAGACTTCAAGGCCAAGTATGGCGAGAAGCGGGTCACCAGCGACCCGGCTGAAGCTGCTTACGACATGGTTTACCTCTGGGCCAAGGCCGCTGAAAAGGCAAAAAGTGTTGACGACAACAAGGTGCGGGAAGCCTTGGTGGGTGTGAGTTTTGATGCCCCAGAGGGTAAGGTCACCGTGGAACCCAATCACCACCTCTCCAAACTGGTGTTGATTGGTGAAGTTCAAAAGGATGGCATGTTCAAGATCCTTGAGAACAAGGGGATCGTTAAGCCGGTGGCCTGGAACCAGTTCGTGCCTGAGACCAAGGGCTATACCTGTGACTGGACCCAGAAGCGCCCTGACGCTGGCAAGTTCAAGATGTGATCAGCGCCCTAGGCCGTTGATCTGAATTGGCGGGGGGCCTTGGGCTCCCCGTTTTTGCTCGAAAATATTTATTTTAATTTGATATTTCTTTCTCCCATCATTTGTCCCTGCGGGAGGGTATGAATCTTTTCTACGACACCCTATTTAACGGTTTAGCGATTGGCTCAGTGCTGGTACTTGCTGCCCTTGGTTTGGCGGTGGTATTTGGTTTGATGGGTGTGATCAACATGGCCCATGGCGAGTTGATGATGTTAGGGGCCTACACCACCTTTGTGGTGCAGAACGTATTCAAGGCTGTTTTGCCGGAGAGTATTTTCCCCATCTACATCCTTGTGGCGATTCCCTTTGCCTTTTTGGTAAGCGGCTTGGCCGGTTTGTTGTTGGAAAAAACTGTTGTGCGGCGCCTATACGGTCGGCCCTTGGAAACCCTATTGGCCACCTGGGGGGTAAGCCTGATTCTTCAACAGTTTGTGCGGTCTGTTTCCAGTGCTTTTGTGATTGGCCTGCTGCTGGCTGTCGCCCTTGGTCTTTTCCTGCCTCGGCTGCTGGGTAGGGTGCCGCTAGCCCCCCGCTGGGCTGGTCTCCAGGGCACAATTAGTTGGATTGCCTCCGGTTTAGTAGGCATAGGGGTTGCTTCCTTGTTGGGGCAGGAACGCAGCCTTGATCAACCCTGGTTTAGTGCCCGCAATATTGATGTAACGGCGCCCACTTGGTTGCGGGGGTCGATTGATCTAGGTGGCGTAACGATGCCAACGGCAAGATTATTTATAATTGCCCTTACGATATTGGCCCTTTGGGGTGTTACTTGGTTTCTCCAAAAGAGTGTGTGGGGTATCCGGATAAGGGCCGTTACCCAAAATCGCAGTATGAGTGATTGCCTCGGTATTCCCACCGAAACCGTCGATGCGCTCACCTTCCTTATCGGTTCTGGCTTGGCTGGGGTGGCTGGCGTGGCTGTAACCCTGCTGGGGTCTGTTGGTCCCAATCTTGGGGGTAATTACATAGTTGATTGCTTCATGGTGGTGGTGCTAGGTGGCGTGGGCAAATTGCTTGGCACTGTGCTCGCAGCCCTGGGCATTGGTGTGATCAGTTATGTGGTGGGTTCTGGCTCATTGCTATTGATCTGGCCTTCAATGCCGCCAGGCTTAAATGAACTGATCACCTTCTTTGCCACCACTTCGATGGCCAAGGTATTGGTGTTTGCCCTGATAGTTCTATTTTTGCAGGTGCGACCTGCCGGTTTGTTTCCGCCTAAGGGGCGGATGGTGGAGGCCTGATGAACAATTTTTCTTTGCTTCAGGCCTGGCGTCGGTGGTTGCCCTGGCTATTGGTGGTGGCGGCTGCGCTGATTCTGCCCATCGTGCTGCCTCCCTTTCGTTTAAATCTGCTTGGTCGTTTCCTTTCCTTGGGCATAGTTGCCCTGGGCATTGATCTTATTTGGGGTTACACCGGCTTGCTCAGCCTTGGCCAAGGTATTTTCTTCGCGCTAGGCGGCTATGCCCTTGGTATGCATTTGCAGCTGGGTTCCCTGGAGCCTGGGCAGTTGCCGGAGTTTTTTAGCCTCTATGGCGTCAAAAGCTTGCCTGGCTTTTGGCAACCTTTTGAATCACCGATCTTTACCTTTTTTGCCATATGGATAGTGCCTGCCCTGGTGGCATGGTTGCTTGGTTATCTGGTTTTCCGTAATCGCATTAAAGGGGTTTATTTCTCAATTCTTACCCAGGCTGCCCTGTTGGTATTTTTCAATTTCTTCAATGGCCAGCAGAAGTTGATCAATGGCACCAATGGCCTTAAAACAGATACGGCCAAGGTGTTTGGTGACCTGGTAGGTAGTGATCTTGTCCAAAAGGAGTTGTTCTGGCTCACCGTGGTGCTAGTGGTGGCGGCCTGGTGGCTTTGCCGGTGGCTTACCCGTGGCCGCTTTGGTGATGTGCTCGTGGCCATTCGAGACGACGAACCGAGGTTACGCTTCACTGGCTACAACACCACTAGCTACAAGACCCTGGTGTTTGCCGTGGCCGGGGCCCTGGCCGGCATCAGTGGTGCCCTTTACACGGTGCAATCCGGCATTGTTAGTCCCCAATTCATGGCTGTGCCTTTCTCAATTGAGATGGTTATTTGGGTGGCCGTGGGCGGACGCGGCACCCTGGTAGGGGCAGTACTTGGGGCGGTATTAATTAACTTTGCCAAGAGCCTGGTGAGCGAACAGTTGCCGGAAACCTGGTTGTTTATCCAGGGGGGGCTGTTCCTACTAGTGGTTACCGCCCTGCCCGATGGTTTGCTGGGCCGTTGGTGGCGCCGGGAGCTGAAGCCATGACAGAGCTAAAGCCATTGCTAGAGCTGCGTGATGTGAGTGTGAGCTTTGATGGCTTTTGGGCCCTCAAAGACTTAAATCTCAGCCTGCGGCCAGGGGAATTGCGGGCAGTGATTGGGCCAAATGGGGCCGGAAAAACTACTTTTCTTGATGTGATCACCGGCAAACTAAAGCCCCAGAGGGGTAATGTTTTCTTCCGGGGTAGGTCGCTGCTGGGGCAATCTGAAAATCAGATTGCCCGCCTCGGCATTGGCCGCAAGTTCCAAACCCCACGGGTGTATCAAAATCTCAGCCCCCGCCGTAATCTCGAGTTGGCGATTAGCGGCCAGAGCACACCGCTGCAGATGTTGTTTGGTGGTCTTGATCAAGCTGCCAGGGATCGTGTGCAACATCTGCTGGCGGTGGTGGGCTTGGAGCAGCAGGCCCATCTTCTTGCGGGGGGGCTTTCCCATGGACAGAAGCAGTGGCTGGAAATTGCCATGCTCGTGGCCCAAAACCCTGATCTGCTGCTGGTGGATGAGCCGGTGGCGGGGCTCAGTGATGCCGAGACAGAATTAACTGCTGATTTGCTAAAGCGCTTGGCGGGAGAGCACACGGTGCTGGTGATTGAACACGACATGGAATTCATCCGCAATTTGCAGGCACCGGTAACGGTTTTGCACGAGGGCCATGTGCTCTGTGAGGGCCCCATGGACCAGGTGCAAAATGATCCGAGGGTGATTGAGGTTTATCTCGGCAGTGATGCTGATCTTGAGACCATGGAGGACCACTGATGGCTGTGCTTGATGTGCGCGGGCTCAATGTCTTTTACGGCCAGAGCCATATCCTGCGGGATGTGGATCTCACCGTGCGCCCCGGTCAGATGGTTTGTTTGATTGGACGCAATGGGGTCGGTAAAACCACCCTGCTCAAAACTGTGATCGGCTTGCTGAAGCAACGCAGCGGTTCGCTTGAGTTGCTAGGGGAATCAATTAGCAGCATGCCCCCCCACCAGCGGGCCCGCCGTGGCATCGCCTATGTGCCCCAGGGCCGCGAAATCATTCCCCAGCTCACGGTTCGTGAAAATCTGCTGCTGGGCTTGGAGGCTCTGCCTGGGGGCTTGGGTCGGCAGAGGCACATAGATCCTTTGGTTTTTGAGTTGTTCCCGGTGCTTGAGGGTTTTCTTAATCGCCAGGGGGGTGACCTCAGTGGTGGTCAACAACAGCAGTTGGCCATTGCCCGGGCCCTGCTCGGTAAACCCAAGTTGTTGTTGCTTGATGAACCTACGGAAGGCATTCAACCTTCAGTGGTGCTTGATATCGAACGGGCCGTGCGGCGGATTATTGTTAGCACTGGGATCAGTGTGTTGCTGGTGGAGCAGCATCTTCACTTTGTACGCCAAGCCGATTGGTATTACGCCATGCAGAAGGGGGGCATGGTGGCCAGTGGCCCCACTGCTGAACTCAGCAAGGAAGTGGTTAATAAATTTCTAAGCGTATAGATGGGTTGCAGGCTGTAAGCCAAGGGAGTGGAGTGTGCCGTGGATAAGGCTATGATTTTGGGGCAGGCCTAAGGGTCAATGTTGTCATATAAAGGTAGTAAATTTAGGTCACAGACTTAAGCCACAGGTTTAGGCCATAGATTTAGGCTTTAATGAAGGGCCATTAGCCCTTGTTTTAATGGCTTAAGGCTAGGGATTCGGCCTGGTCAAGCGCTTCTGAATTATCTACACTCTCTGCTTCGCTAATCAATTCGCGAATCGGAAAGGTTTCCACCAGTTCGGGGCCGCCCAGGCCATGGCTCCAGATCTCCACCTCCCCATCGGCCGGGGCGCTGAAATTGAGCAATTCAAACGGAAACACCACCCGCTCTAGGTAATACTGCTCGCTGCCAAAGCAACGCAAAATTACCATTCTGTCTAGGCCATTGCGATAGCTGCAGGTGCGTTGAGCCATGGCGGCTGTTCCAAGTCTTCTCATCAAGTCATGGTTCGCCGTTCATAACGGTGGCAATCGTCACGGAATCGCCATTTGCCCTGGGAAATTCAGATTTTGTTCGCTATTTATGATTTTCTCTGGCAGTTGAATTTTCCAGAAGCTGTTCAAATAGCGCCTTTGCTAAGGGGGCTGCGCTGGCATTTAGAGGTCGGCAATCAAGACTATTTAGCAACACAGCCGCCTCCCCAGGGGCCAGCTCGTTGCCCAATGGCGCCTCAGCGGCGAGGCCCAGGGCCAGGGCCCGGCCCCGCATCACCCCTGGTAAACAACCACTGGCTTGGCCTGGGGTGAGCCAGCACCCCCCCCGCAGCACCAGCAGGTTGGCGGCTGTGCCGCAGCAGAGCCCACCGGCGCTGCTCAGCAGCAGGGCGTCGTCAAAGCCGGCTGATTGGGCCTGGCGCCGGGCCAACACCAGCTCGGTGTAAGCAAAGCTTTTGCATTGGCTCAGGGGGCTGCTGGCGGACCGGGTCAACAGCCGGCTCACCTGCACCCTTAGGGGTTGAAACCCCGGCTGGTGGGGATAAAGGCTGCCCCAGCAGCGGCCGGGGCCGGGGGGTTCAGGGCAGCTCAACCCGCGGCCGCCACTGCCGCGGCTCCAGTTGAGCCGCAGGGCGCCCGCATGAATGCCACTGCGTTCCACGGCGCTGGCGGCCAGGTTTTGCACGGCCGCCAACGGCGGCGGCGACGCTAGCCCTAGCAGGGAGGCCCCCCGTTGCCAGCGCTCCAGGTGCTCCGCCAGCAGCTGCGGTTGCCCCTGGCGCACCAGTACGGTTTCGAATACCCCATCGGCCAGGGTCAGGCCCCGGTCATCGAGGGGCACCCCCAGCTGGTTTGGGGGGCCCCATTGATCACCTACCCAGGCGATGGCTGCCGTCACCCCAGGGCCTGCAACAGCGGTTGCACCTTCCAGCCCAGTTCCGCCGCCTCCTGGCCAGGGTCGGAATCGGCAACAATGCCGCAGCCCCCATGCACCCGCAGGCGTTTGCCGCGCACCATGATGCTGCGGATTAAGAGGTTGCTATCGAAGCTGCCATCGCTATCCAGCCGGAAGAAACTGCCGCAGTAGGGGCCCCGGGCCACTGGTTCCAGCTGGTTTAAGCGCTGGCAAGCCCGGATCTTGGGGGCGCCAGTGATCGAACCGCCGGGCCAGCAGGCCCGCAGCAGGGCCACCAGGTCTTGGTTTTTCCGCAACTTGCCGGTAACCACCGAGGTGAGGTGATGCACCTGGGCATAGCTCTCGAGGCCCAAGAGCTGGGGCACATCGATGCTGCCCGGTTCACAAACCCGGCCCAGGTCATTGCGCATTAGGTCCACGATCATCACGTTTTCGGCCCGGTCCTTGGCGCTGGTAATTAGTTCGGCGGCGGCATCGGCATCCAGGCTTGGCTCCTGGTGGCGGGGTCGGGTGCCTTTGATTGGTCGGGTTTCCACCTGGCCAGAGGGTTGCAGTTGCAGGAAGCGTTCTGGGGAAGCACTGAGCACCGCCTCTTGGGCGTTGGCCACCATCAGCCCAGCAAAGGGGGCCGGGCAGTGGCGCCGTAGCCGTTGGTAAAGGGCAAGGGGATCAACGGCGGTGGCCAGGTTCTGTTCGGCACAGGCGGTGAGATTTGCCTGGAAGAGGTCCCCGGCGCTGATCCAGGCCTGCACCTCTTGCAGCTGTTGCTGAAAGCTGGCCGGGGGGGTGTGCCACTGCCATTGGTCTAGGGCCAGGCCGGTGGGGCTTTCCAGCGGGGCCGCCGCCTCCCCTGGCCCGGAGCGAATCAAGGCCTCCAGGGCCTGGCGCTGCTTACCTTCACCGCTCACCCTGAGCTGGCGCTTTTCCAGATCCAGCTGCACCACCGCCCCATAACGGCCGGCCCAGAGCATGGCCATGTCGGGCCGTTGCCAATGGGGGCCTGGTTCCACCCAGGCGCCGGCCTCGTAGGCCAGCCAGCCCAACCAGGTGCCACGGCGGTCTTGGCTCAGCTCCTCCAAGGCCTCAAACGGGTCACGGCTGCCGGGGTCGCCGGGCAGGCCAGCACAGCGCAGTTGTTGCTCAGGGGCCACCGCCAACAGCCCATGCCGCCCCAGGGGGCTGCCATCACCATCCAGCCACACCAGCCCCTCCTGGCCAAAGCTGCGGGCCAGGGCGGCCGCCAGGCAGCTGGGTTCCCACCAGGGCAGCGGCGTCATCGACCGGCCAGATCCGGCCGGCCGGCCTCCCTTAGGGCGGCATCGCGGATCCGGCAGCTGTCGCAGCGGCCACAGGGTTTATCCGCACCGGAGTAACAGCTCCAGGTGAGCTCGATGGGTAGCTCCAGCCGCAGGGCCTCGGCCACGATCCTGGTTTTGCTCCAATGCACCAGCGGCGCCCAGAGCTGGGCCCCATGGCCCTCCCGGCCACTCTTGCTGGCCAGATCGGCCAGCTGTTGGAAGGCTTGTAGGTAATCGGGTCGGCAGTCGGGGTAGCCCGAATAATCCACGGCATTTACGCCTAACACCAGCCGTTCGGCCCCCCGGGCCTCGGCCAGGCCCAGGCCCAGGGCGATGAACACGGTGTTGCGCCCGGGCACATAGGTGCTGGGGATTAGCCCCTCCACCACCCCATCGCTGGGGACGGCCTGCTGCAGATCGGTGAGCGACGAGCCCCCCCAGGCGGCCAGGTTCACGGCCATGGTGTGGTGTTCAGCTAGGCCCAGGTGCTGGGCCATGGCAGTGGCGGCCTGGAGTTCGCGCCGGTGCCGCTGGCCGTAGTCAAAGGAGAGACCAATCACCCGCAGGCCGGCCTCTTGGGCCAGGGCCGCAGCGGTGGCGGAATCAAGGCCGCCGGAAAGCAGGGCAACGGCGGTGGCTGCTCGGGAAGCCATGGGGGGGCCAGGATGGTTACCACTTTGATACAAGACCTGTGCGCAGCGTTGCCCTGTTTGCTGTTTTGACCCTGGCGGCCGCCCCCGCCGGGGCGATCCCACTGCTGGACCTCAAGCCCTATCCGGCCCCTGGGGCGGGGGAACAACGCTGGGTGATCCAGCTCAACCCCCTGCTGCGGCCCTCAGCCGATGCCAGCATTTCCAACAACCCGGCCGATTGGCGGGTGCAGCTGTTGGTGGGCCAGGAGTTGGAGCTGGATTGCAACCAGCACCGGGTCACCGGTCGCCTGCGCTCTGAACGGCTGCCGGGCCTTGGCTACAGCGTTTACCGGGTGGAACAACCCGGACCAATGGTCTCCACCCGTAGGGCCTGCCCTGGGCAGCCCCCCAGCAAGCAATTTGTGCCCCTGGGCGATAGGCCCTTTGTGCTGCCCTTCAATGCCAGCCTGCCGATCGTGGTGTACGCCCCCGACGGCTTCACGGTGCGCTATCGCCTCTGGAAAGCCGAAAACAGCAGCCAAGCGGCCCAGCTGCGCTAACGCACCCCCAGCCACTTGTGGGTTTGCAGGCTGAGCCGCCAGGCGGGATGGTGCTTCACGTGCTCGATGGCCAGGTCCTGGCCCGCTGGGCAGTCGTGGCCGGGCTGGAGTAGTAGGGCCGGGCCCTGGGGGGCAGCGGCGGCCATGGCCTCGGCAAAGGCCAGATCCTCGGCGTGATGCACCACCACCTTGAGCTCATCACAGGCGGCCAGCAGTTCGGCGGTGGGGGGGTTGTGGCGTTTGGGGGAGAGGCTGATCCAGTCGAACTGGCCACTGAGCGGATCCACCCCGCTGGTTTCCAGGTGTAGGGGCAGACCCCGGGGCCGAGCGGCCGTGGCGGTGGCTTGGCTGAGGGCTTCGCAGAGGTGGTGGAGGTTGTGGTGCAAGGGCTCACCGCCGGTGATAACCCCAAAGGCCGCCCCGGCCTGCTGGGCGGCCAACGCCTCCTGGGCCAGGGCTGCCAGCGGGCGCAGCGGATGGGCCTGGGCCGGCCAGGAGTGTTTGGTGTCGCACCAGGGACAGCCGACGCTGCAGCCCCCGAGCCGGATGAAAAAGGCGCTGCGTCCCGTATGGAGCCCTTCCCCCTGGAGGGAATGGAAGCTTTCCACCACTGGCAGAGACATCATTGGCGCCGTTGCTGGGCCGCCTCAATCAGCCCCCGGAAGAGGGGATGGGGTTTGCCGGGGCGGGAGAGGAATTCCGGGTGGTACTGGCAGGCGAGGAAGAAGGGATGGCTTTTGAGTTCAATCAGTTCCACCAGGCGGCCGTCGGGGGAGACGCCGCTGATCTCATAGCCGGATTCGAGGAAGAGGTTGCGGTAGGCGTTGTTGAATTCATAGCGATGGCGGTGGCGTTCGTAAACCACCTCTTTCCCATAGAGCGCCTGGCCCTGGGTGCCGGCCACTAGCCGACAGGGGTACACCCCCAGCCGCATGGTGCCGCCCAGCTCCACCACATCCTGTTGTTCCGGGAGGAGGTGGATCACAGGGTGGGTGGCACCGGGTTCCAGCTCAGCGCTGGTGGCGCCCGCCAGGCCGGCGCTGTGGCGGGCCCATTCGATAACTGCGGTTTGCATGCCCAGGCAGAGGCCCAGGAAGGGCACCCGTTGCTCCCGGGCCCAACGGATCGCTGCAATTTTTCCATCGACGCCGCGGTTGCCGAAACCACCGGGCACCACCACCGCCTCCATGCCCTCCAGCAACTTTTCGGCCCCCTGTTCTTCGATCTGTTCGGCGCAGATCCAGTGGAGGTCGAGGCCGCAGTCGGCATCGAGGCAGGCATGGCGCAGGGCCTCTACCACGGAGAGGTAGGCGTCGTTGAGCTGCACGTATTTGCCCACCAGGGCCACCTTCACGGCGGGGCCGGGGTTGCGCAGGCGGCGCACTAATTCCTCCCAGCGGCCCATGTCGCTGTCGTGGTCCTCCAGGTTGAGCACCTCAAGCACCTGGCGACAGAGTCCTTCTTTTTCCAGGTCGATGGGCACCGCATAGATGCTGTCGGCATCACGGGCGGGGATCACCCCCCGGGGTAGAACGCCGCAAAAGCCACCGATTTTGCCCTTGAGTTCCTCACTGATGGGCCGGTCGCTGCGGCACACCAACACATCCGGCTGGATGCCGATCGAACGCAGTTCCTTTACTGAGTGCTGGGTTGGTTTGGTTTTGAGTTCGCCGGAGGTGCCGATGAAGGGCAGCAGGGTTACATGCACGTAGGCGAGGTCGTGGCGACCCACCTCACTGCGAAATTCGCGGATGGCCTCCAGGAAGGGCAACGACTCGATGTCCCCCACGGTGCCGCCGATTTCGGTGATCACCACATCGGCATTGCTGTTGGCGGCCACCCGGTGGATGCGTTCGCGGATTTCACCGGTTATGTGGGGAATCACCTGGACGGTGCCCCCGTTGTAATCGCCGCGGCGTTCCTTATTGATGACGGCCTGGTAGATCGAACCGGTGGTCACGCTGTTGAGCCGTGACATGGCGGTGTCTGTGAAACGCTCGTAGTGGCCCAGGTCGAGGTCGGTTTCAGCGCCGTCTTCAGTGACGAATACCTCCCCATGTTGATAGGGGCTCATCGTGCCCGGATCAACATTTAGGTAAGGGTCGAGCTTGAGGATCGAAACGCTGTACCCGCGCGACTTCAGCAGTCGTCCAAGGCTGGCGGCAACGATGCCCTTGCCGATGCTAGACACCACCCCGCCAGTAACAAAGACGAATTTGGCCATGCCCTCTGCGCTGACAGGCCAATCTATCGGTTGATCCAGCGCTAGTTTTGGCTCAGTGTTCCAGCACGCTGCGCAGCATCCAGGCGGTTTTCTCGTGGATCTGCAGCCGTTGGTTGAGCAGGTCCACCGTGGGGCCGTCCTCCGCCGCATCCGCCAGGGGCAGGATGCCCCGGGCCGTGCGGGCCACCGCCTCGTGGCCCTTCACCAATTCGGCCACCATCGCTAGGGCCTCGGGGGCCAGGTGGGTTTCTTCGATGCTGGAGAGTTCCGCATAGCGGCGACCGCCCATGGGGGCCGGGTGGCCCAGGGCGCGGATCCGTTCGGCGATTTCGTCGAGGGCGTTCCAGAGTTCCGTGTACTGCTCCATAAACATGAGGTGCAGGGAGCTGAACATCGGCCCCGTCACGTTCCAGTGGAACCCATGGGTTTTCAGATAAAGCACATAGCTGTCGGCGAGCAGGTGACCCAGGCCCTCGGCGATTTCCTGCCGCTGGTTGGCGGGGATGCCGATGTCTATGGGGGGAGCGAGATGGGCCATGGCTATTGCTCTCGGGGGGGGGGTTCGTAACTGATCCTGCTTAATCCTGGCCCTTGCGGGGGCGTTCCGGCAAGGGGATTTCCCGATCAGAACAGTCTCGCCAGTGGGCCCCTTGAACTTGGAAATTGGAACTTGGCCAATGGATTTCCCCTGATAAAGGGATGGGCAGTTTTAATCACTACCTAGCCAGACCCCTATGGAAAATGACCCTAGTCATCTAACCCTAGTCATTTCCATAGGGGTCTTGGCCTAGGGGTTCTGGCCCCAAAGCCACACTCAAAAGCCACGCCTAAAAGCCAGGCATAAGCCTAAAAGTCCTGCCTAAAAACTAGGCCTGAAAACTATTGCTGTGCCCCTAGCAGCTTTGCCCTTCAGCAGCTGTGCCTTTTAGCGGCTGTGCCCTGCAGTTCTCCTCTGGCTTACTTCAGTTACTTCTCCGTCTGCTTAGTTCTCTTCCGGTGGCACCCAGGTGCTGGCCACATGCAGTTCCTCCAGCTGGGCATCGCTGGCGCCGCCGGGGGCACCGGTCATCAGGCAGCGGGCCTGTTGGGTCTTGGGGAAGGCAATTGTGTCGCGGATAGAATCCTCCCCGGCCAGCAACATCACCAAACGATCAACGCCGAAGGCGATGCCGCCGTGGGGGGGAGCCCCCATCTCCAGGGCCTCCAGCAGGAAACCGAACTGTTTTTCGGCTTCCTCCTGGGGCAGGCCGATGGTTTGGAGCACCTGGCGTTGCAGCTCGGAGTCATGGATGCGCAGGGAGCCGCCCCCTAGCTCCAGGCCGTTGAGCACCAGGTCGTAGGCCTGGGCCCGGGCCGTGGCCAGGTCGTGGGCGTCCTCGGGGTTGGGGGCGCAGAAGGGATGGTGGAGGGCTTCGAGCCGGTTTTCGTCGGAGTTGAACTCAAACATCGGGAAATCCACCACCCAGAGGAAGTTCCAGGCCCCCTCCGGAATAAGACCCAACTCCTTGGCCAGGTACTGGCGCACCCGATCAAGCGCTTTGTTCACCGTGGCCGTATCGCCGGCGCCAAATAGCAGCAGCGTGCCGGGAACTGCGCCGGTGCGTTCTAGTAACTCGGCTTTTTTGGCCTCGCTCAGGTTGTCCTTGATGGCGCCAATCGTGTCGATCTCGCCGTTTTCCCGCACCCGGATGAAGGCCAGCCCGCCGGCCCCCGCCGCCTGGGCCTGGCTAAACACATCGCCCCCCGGCTTGATCCGCACGTTGCTCACGGCGTCGTTGCCACCGGGCACGGCAATGCATTTCACCGACCCACCGCTGGCCACGGCGCCGGAGAACACCTTGAAGCCCATGGCGGCCACCAGGTCGCTCACGTTGGTGAGCTCCATGCCATAGCGGGTGTCGGGCCGGTCGCAGCCGTAGCGCTCCATGGCCTCATGCCAGGTGAGCCGCGGTAGGGGCAGGGGCAGCTCAATGCCCTTCACCCGCTTCCAGATGGCGGCGATTAGCCGTTCGTTTAGCTCGAGGATTTCTTCCTGGCCCAGGAAGCTCATTTCCAGGTCCAGCTGGGTGAATTCCGGCTGGCGGTCGGCCCGCAGGTCCTCATCGCGGAAACAGCGGGCCACCTGGTAATAACGCTCCAGGCCGCCCACCATCAGCAGCTGCTTGAACAGCTGGGGGGACTGGGGCAGGGCAAACCACTCGCCGCCACACACCCGCGAGGGCACCAGGTAATCGCGGGCCCCCTCCGGGGTGGAACGGGTGAGCACCGGGGTTTCCACCTCGATGAAGCCCTCATCCTCCAGGAAGCGGCGGGCGGTTTGGATCGTGAGGTGCCGCAGGCTGAGGTTGCGGCGCATGCGTTCGCGGCGCAGGTCGAGGTAGCGGTGGCGTAGGCGCAGTTCCTCCCGCACCGGCTCCTCGTCGTGCACCGACACCTGGAAGGGCAGGGGGCGCCGGGGGGCATTGAGCACCAGCAGCGTTTCCGCCAACACCTCCACCGCCCCGGTGGCGAGGCGATCGTTTAATGCTTCCGCGGGCCTGGCCCTCACCACCCCTTTCACCTGCAGCACTGTTTCATTGCGCAGGTGTTCGGCCGCGGCAAAGGCTTCGGCCCCCAGGTCAGGGTCCACGGTGATCTGCACGGTGCCGCTGCGGTCGCGCAGGTCAATGAAAATCACGCCGCCATGGTCGCGGCGCCGGTCCACCCAGCCGCTCAACAGCACGCTGGTGTCGATCGCTTCGCTGCGCAGGTCGCCGCAGGAGTGGCTGCGCATGGGGGTACCGGGGATCAAGGGGTGAGTTTCCCATGCCACTTATCTATGGGCCGGTCTTTCCTCCAGCCGTTCGAGCACCCCCTCCCCCGCCAACTCCCTGGCCAGATCCTGCACCGGGCGGCCAAATCCTGGGTGGATCCAGGCTGGAGCTATCTCCGCCAGGGGTGTGAGCACGAAGGCGCGCTCCCCCATGCGCGGATGGGGCAGTTGCAACTCCGCTGTGTGGAGGCTGAGCTGGCCGTAGAGGATCAGATCGAGGTCGAGGGTGCGGGGACCCCAGCGCTCGCCCCTAACGCGGCCAAAGTGGTTTTCGGTGGCGAGTAAACGGCTGAGCAGGGCGGCGGGCGCCAGGGTTACCTCCAGGAGGGCACAGCCGTTGATGTAGTCCGGTTGGATAGGGCCGATGGGGGCGGTTCGATACCAACTGGAGCGGCAGAGCAGCCGCACCCCGGGACTTTGGTGGAGTAGCTCTAGGGCCTGCTCCAGGGTGCTTAGGGAGTCGCCCAGGTTGCTGCCGAGGGCAATGGCGGCTTGGGGCAGCGGTGCCGGGGGCGGTTCCTGGGGGAGCTCCATTTAGTTGCTGAAAGGTTAGGGAAGCTCGCCTTTCGAGCGGGTCATCTCGATGGCGATCTGGCCCCCAAAGCCCGGAATCGGCGGCGACAACTTCACCAGCCGGGTATGCACTTTGGAAACGGGGGGGAAGGCAAGTATTGATTCAGCAACAGCGGAGTTGAGCCGTTCGATCGTTTTAAAGCGAGAGTTTTCAACTAATGTCTTCACCCGTTCCACCACTTCGGCGTAGTTGAGCGTGTGCTCGAGCTGATCGTTTGCGGCGGTGATAGACAAATCTAGCCAGATGCTTAGGTCGAGCTCAAACCACTGGCCGAGAACATTTTCTTCGGGAAAGTAACCCGTGTAGCCGTAGCAACGGAAGCCAGAGATGCGGATGACGTCTAACTGATTGGCTGTACTTGACCCTTCCCCTTTACCGAATGTGATTGGTGCCATGGGGAGCGGCCGCCGCCCGCGCAGGGGTGAATGGATCTTAAGGGCCAGTTAGCCGCTCAGGCACTTTGGGCCGGATTTGGTGAAGGGTCTAGGGCGATGTGGTTGAGCAGGGTGGTGGTGAAGGCAAATAGTAAAAACGGCAACGAAAGCACCAAAATCATGCCCACCACGATCAGAGCGAAAATTGGACTGCGGGCACCCATCAGGGCCATACCAGCCGCCAAGCTCACGAAGATCACCAGCATCCAGATCAGGATTTGGCCATAAATGTCTCCAAAGGTGAGGGTGCAGCGCAGTTGATAGGCCTGGGGGCGTTCCATGGGGAAAAGGGGTGGCTAGCGGGTTGGGGGCCGAGGGGGAACCTCCTTAGCTAAGGAACGATTGGCTTGTTTGGGCCAGGAATTAAACATCTGTTCTTAAGCCCACCCGGGATTGGAGGGCAGGCGCTGCTTAGCCTGGGCAAATCCCCCAAAAATTTGCCCATGACCCCCCATGACCTGGGCTTGCTGGTGGAGCTGCTGCTCCCCGGCATGCTGATCTCTGTGCTAGTGCTGGGCACCTTTGCCGCCGGGGGCTGAACGGAGCCCGCGGGCCGCAGGGCCAAGTTTGATCTGGCCTTCAACATATTTAGAGCGTTGTTCAACCGGGACGATCGCTTCTCCATAGGGTGTTGAAGGTTCATTTAGGGAACCTTGTCCGTACGTCTTGCTTTTTCCATCGCTCTGGTGAGCGTCCTGCTGGTACTGGCGGGTCTGTGGGTGGGCGAAAATGTTGATTTGCTCCCCCTTCAGGCCAGCATCAATGCCCCGGTTTATGACGAACTATTTCAAGTGTTGTTCAGCATCGGCACGATGCTGTTCCTTGGTGTACTTGGGCTGCTGATTTACGCCATGGTGCGTTTTCGGCGCACCGAGGGGGATCTTGGCGATGGCGCTGCCATTGAAGGAAACTTGCCCTTGGAGATCGTTTGGACGGCAATTCCAGC
Organism: Cyanobacteriota bacterium; assembly: GCA_039799245.1. Lineage (GTDB taxonomy): Bacteria > Cyanobacteriota > Cyanobacteriia > PCC-6307 > Cyanobiaceae > Synechococcus_D. The sequence continues at coordinate 10,321 of JBDLTB010000015.1, read as the reverse complement.
CGTCGTAGTGCTGTTTGTGGGGTTATACAGCTACAACATCTACGAACGCATGGGGGGCATGGTTCCCCTCAATGACCATGGCTCGATGCATGCCATGGGGGCCATGGAGGAGAAGAGCGACAGTGATCGGGTTTGGGCGGGTATCGGCAGCGCCCCAGGGCTAACCCCAGCGGTTTCGGTCGATGTAACTGCAATGCAATTTGCCTTTATTTTTCGCTACCCCGATAGCAATATCATCAGTGGAGAATTGCATGTGCCAGAGGGTCAGCTGGTGCAACTAAATATGCAAGCTAATGATGTTATTCATGCCTTCTGGGTGCCCCAGTTTCGGCTGAAGCAAGACATTATTCCTGGGCAACCCACCGTGCTTTCTTTCACCGCCAATCGTCCTGGCACCTACCCAATTGTTTGTGCAGAGCTCTGTGGTCTTTACCATGGCGCAATGCACACTTCAATTGTGGTCCATGGGCGCGAAGCCTACGAGCAATGGCTCACTGACAACACCCCTGCTCCCGTCACCGCCTAAGAATTAACCGGCCATGGACAGCACTATTTCCCCCCATCCGATCAGCCATCAGCCCGAGAGCTGGTGGCGTTATTTAAGCTTTAGTGTTGATCACAAGGTGATCGGCCTTCAGTATCTTGTAACGGGTTTCTTTTTCTATTTGGTGGGGGGGCTGTTGGCGGGAATGATCCGCACAGAGCTCGCCACACCGATTTCAGATTTCCTTAGCCATGAGGCCTACAACGAGGTACTCACCATGCATGGCACGGTAATGATTTTCCTCTGGATCGTACCCGTTGTTAATGGGGCATTTGGTAATTATCTGATTCCCTTTTACGTGGGGGCCCGTGACATGGCCTTCCCCCGGCTTAATGCCGTGGCCTTTTGGATGATTCCGCCGGCAGGCTTGCTCCTGATCGGTAGCTATTTCATTGGTGGCGCCTCCCAATCCGGCTGGACCGCCTATCCGCCCCTGAGCCTCACTACGCCCGCCACCGGCCAATTGGTTTGGATTTTCAGTGTGCTGCTGCTGGGGGGCAGCTCGATCCTCGGCGGCATCAACTTCATCGCCACAATCCTCAAGCTGCGCCGGCCTGGTTTGAAGCTGATGCAGTTGCCCATGTACTGCTGGGCGATGTTGGGAACCAGCATTCTGGTGGTGCTATCTACTCCAGTATTGGCAGGCACACTGATAATGCTGGCCTTTGACATAGTCGCCCATACGGGCTTTTTCAGCCCCGCCCTTGGGGGGAATGCAGTGGTATATCAGCATCTATTTTGGTTTTATTCCCACCCAGCTGTTTACATCATGGTGCTGCCGGCCTTTGGCCTGGTAAGTGAGATTTTGCCGATCCATGCCCGTAAGCCGCTTTTCGGCTACACCACGATGGTCTATTCAATTCTTGCCATCGTTTTTCTAGGGCTGATCGTTTGGGCCCACCATATGTTTACCAGTGGCACGCCCCCCTGGATGCGCCTGTTCTTCACCATTGCCACCTCTTTTATCGCCGTCCCCACCGGCATTAAATTTTTCAATTGGCTTGCCACCCTATGGGGCGGCAAGATTGCCATCAACAGTGCGATGTTATTTGCCTGTGCCTTCATCGTTAATTTTGTGCTGGGGGGCATCACTGGCGTGGCCCTGGCCCAGGTGCCTTTCGATATCCATGTCCATGACACCTACTTTGTGGTAGCCCATTTTCACTACATTGTTTATGGGGGTACGGTGTTTGTGATTTTCAGCTCTGTTTACCATTGGTATCCAAAGTTTACCGGTAGAATGCTTAATGAGCCCCTGGGAACTTTGCATTTTCTGCTTACTTTTATAGGATTTAATCTTTGCTTTGGCCCCCAGCATTGGCTTGGTATTAATGGCATGCCCCGGCGGGTTTCTGAATACGATCCCCAATTCACTCTGATGAATCAGATCAGTAGTGTTGGGGCCCTATTGATGGCAATCAGTACTTTACCCTTTCTTTTTAATGTAATTTATAGTGCCTTCCGAGGCCGAGTGTCGGGTGATAATCCTTGGCGAGCATTAACACCTGAATGGCTCACCAGTTCACCGCCGCCGGTGGAGAATTGGGAAGGGCCAGCCCCCCACGTTGAGCATCCCTACGGCTACGGAATGGTGGACCCAGCATGACTAGTTTAATTCCTTCAAGCAGCGTTGAGCACGGAACCACCGCTGGCCTTGAGGAGGGCCATGGCGATTTCAGATTGTTTGGGCTGGGCCTTTTCCTTGTGGCCGATGGCATGACCTTTGCCGGGTTCTTTGCGGCCTACCTCACCTTCCGGGCCGTTAACCCGTTGCCCGTGGGCGGTAGCTACGAACTTGAGTTGCTGCTGCCCACGATCAATACGGTTTTGCTGGTGGCTAGCAGCTTTACTTTCCACCGGGCCGCTCGCCAATTGCGCTTGGGGGCAGGGGCTGGCTGCCGCCGTTGGTTGTTGCTCACAGCTGCCCTGGGGGCCGCCTTTCTGGCCAGCCAAATGCTGGAGTATTTCAGCCTTCCCTTCGGGCTCACCTCAAACCTTTATGCCAGCACCTTTTATGTGCTTACTGGTTTCCATGGTCTCCATGTTTTCCTGGGGGTGATGTTGATTTTGATCGTTTGGTGGCAGGCCCGGGCTGGGGGTTCGATCAACAGCCAGTCGCACTTTGGCCTGGAGGCCGCTGAGCTCTATTGGCACTTTGTTGATGGCATCTGGGTAATCCTTTTTGGCATCGTTTATTTGCTTTAGCCCCGTCGATAAAAAGGCTTTTTAACCACTGTGATTTTTTCGCGGCGGCCGCGGATCTCCACCTCCAGGCTGGTGCCGGGCTTGGCTAGGCCCGTTGGCAGGTAGGCGAGGGCAATGGCGTGCCCCAGGCTGGGGGCCCAGCTGCCACTGCTGATTTCCCCCACCGGCTCGCCGTTGTGCCAGAGGGGATAGCCGTGGCGGGCGATGCTGCGCCCCTGGAGTTCTAAGCCCACCAGGCGCCGCCCCAAGCCCCTGGCGGTTTGTTGTTCTAAGGCCTCGCGGCCGATGAAGTCGAACGGCATCTCCAGGTGCACCAACCAGCCGAGCCCCGCCTCCAGGGGGCTGGTGCTGGCATCCAGGTCTTGGCCATAGAGGGGTAGGGCCGCCTCCAGCCGCAGGCTGTCCCGGGCGCCGAGGCCGCAGGGGGTAGCGCCCTCGGCCAGCAGCCGTTGCCAGAGGGCCTGGCCGGCGCTGGCGGCTAGGAGTAGTTCAAAGCCGTCTTCGCCGGTGTAGCCGGTGCGGGCGGCAAACACCGGCTCACCGGCGATGGTCAGTTGCCGATGGCCAAAGCGGGGCAGCCCCGCCAGGCTTTCGCCGCAGTGGCGTTCCAGGTGACCCACCGCCTCGGGCCCCTGCAGGGCCAGCAGCACGCCATCGCCCTTGGGGTCGGCGATCTGGATGCCCTGGGGTTCTAGTTGCTGGCGGATCCAGGCGGTGTCGGCCTCGGCGCAGGCGGCATTGATCACCAGCAGCAGCTGTTCGTTGCCTTGCTGCTGGCCCTGGTCATAAACGATTAGGTCGTCGCGGATGCCGCCCTGGTCGTTGAGCAGCACGGTGTATTGGGCTTCCCCCGGGCCGATGCGATCTAGGTCGCTGGGCACCAGCCCCTGCAGTTTGTTTTTCACCCCTGGGCCCCAGAGCCGCAGGACACCCATGTGGGAAATGTCGAAGAGGCCCCAGTGCTGGCGCACGGCCTGGTGTTCGCCCAGGACCCCTGTGAATTGCACGGCCATCTCCCAGCCGGCAAAGGGCACCATGCGGCCGCCGGCGCTGCGGCAGGCCTCAAACAGGGGGGTGCGGCGCATGGGCCGGGGGGGCGGTTGGGGCAGATCCTATGGGGCTTGGTGTTGATCTTGCTGGGGAAGGGGTGTCTCAAGGTTTGCTTCGGTCTCCAGGAAAGAACCTGCTATTTCACAGCTAGCCCCTTCGCTTCCAGGGCGAATTGTCTACATTCAAATTGTCTACATTTGATTTTTGTTAGTTTGAGCCATGGCTCTTAGGGATAGCTGCCGCAGTTGCCGCCATTGTCATCCGGCGGGGAATGTGTCCTGGTGTCAGTTGCGCAAGCTATCGCTGCATCCTGAGCTCACCGCGGAATTGAGTTGCCACCACTGGACGTCTCGCCCCCCGGAACTTCCCGATTTTCATCGCTTCAGTGCGGAGGGGGTGCTCCCCAATGACAGTCAGCAGTTGCCAATCATGGGGCTGACGCCGCTGCGAGGCTGAAGAGCAGGCTGCGCACCACCTTGGCGGCCAACACACTGCTGCATTCGCTGGGATCCAGGCCGGGGGCCAGTTCCACCACATCGGCGGCCACCAGCCGCTGGCCCTGGAGTAAGCCGATCAACCGGGCAAAGTCTGGCCAGTGGAAGCCGCCGGGTTCAGGGGTGCCGGTGCCGGGCATAACGGCGGGGTCAAACCAGTCCAGGTCTACGGTGAGATAGATGGGACGATCCCGCAGCTTCTCCAGGCTTTCCTCCAGTTGTTGCAGCTGCACCAGCCTCTGCTGACGGCGAAGTTCCTGGAATTCGGCGCGGGTGCCGCTGCGGATCGCCACCTGAAGTAAGTCGCCGCTGGGCAGCACCTCCAGGCAGCGGCGCATGGCGCAGGCATGGCTGTGGCGGCCCCCCAGCCAGCTGTCGCGCAGGTCGGCATGGGCATCTAGCTGCACCAGGGCTAGGTCGGGATGGCGGCCGGCCACGGCGGCCACGGCACCGCTGCTGATCGAGTGCTCACCGCCGAGCATCAACGGTGCCAATCCCAGGTCGAGCACCGCCGTGGTGGCTTGGTGCACGGCCTCCACCACCGGCTCCGGGGCGCCGTAGGAGATGTCCACCGCCCCCAGGTCCGCGTAGGCGATCTCCTCCAGATCGCGGTCCAATTGGGGGTCGTAGGTTTCGAGGCCTTCGCTCACCGCCCGGATGGCGGCGGGGCCAAAGCGGGTGCCGGGGCGGAAGGAGGTGGTGCCGTCGTAGGGCACCCCAAACAGGCCCACCTGGCAGCCGACTGGATCGCGGCGGCTGCCCATGAAGATCGCCCCATCGCGGTTGAACAGGGAGAGGTTGGCGTTGGCCATGGCTCAGGCCCCCAAGGCCCGTTCGATGCCGGCGGGCACCGCTTCAAAGGCGCCCCGTTGCCAGCGGGGACTCCAGATCTCACAGCCGGCCGCCACCGCCGCCGCCCGTTCGGGCTTGGGCTGGCGGTAGCGGGGGCCATCGCTGGCGGCAAAGGTCCAGCTCCACCAGCCACTGGGATACATCGGCACCCAGCCATAGAGGGGATCGGCGTGGCCAAACACCTCCCGCAGCAGCAGCACCATGGCGATATGCACTTGGCGGAAGGCCTCCGGTGATTCGCTCTGGGTGGCGAATACCCCACCGGGTTTAAGGATCCGGCGGCAGTGCTCGAAAAAGGCGCGGTTAAACAAGCCTTCGGCGGGGCCGGCCGGGTCGGAGCCATCCACCAGCACCACGTCGTAGCTGGCGGCGGCGGCGTTGGCGGCCCAGGCGATGCCATCGCCCACCGTGAGCCGGAAGCGGGGGTCCGCCCAGGCCCCCGCCCCAAGGCTGGGCAGGTGCTCTTGGCTCAGTTCCACCACACGACCATCGATCTCCACCATGTCGAGCTGCTGTACGCCGCCGTGGCGCAGGCATTCGCGGGCGGTGCCGCCGTCGCCGCCGCCGATCACCAGCACCCGTTCAATCGATTCGGCGGCGCAGAGGGCCGGATGCACCAGGGCTTCGTGATAGTGACGCTCCTGGCGTTCGGCGGTCATCCAGCAGCCATCGAGCAGCAGCCCTTTGCCGTAGCGCTCGCTGTCGATCACGGTGATCCGCTGGAAGGGGCTTTGTTCCTCCACCAGCACCCGCCCCTCCAGGCCATAGCGCACGCCGTTGTGGTGCTCATCGATCCAGCGGGGCTCGGCCATGGGAGGGGGCAGGGGGCATTCGCCACTCCAGCTAAACCTCTGGCCTGCCGCCTGGGCAATCAGCGGCAGGCCTCCTCTGGTTTTGGCGCCTCCCCAGGGGCAGGGGTTACCGCAGCAAATAGTTTTTGGAGCTTGCCGGTGCGTTCTTGCTCAGCCAAGCGGGCATTTATTAAGGCCAGTAGCCCTGGGTTGCTTTTTTTTATGGCGATGCCAAAGGGTTTGGCTGGAAAACATGCTCCCACATCAAGTAGGCGAAAGCGCTGGCGATCTGGGGCAGCAGTTAACGTTCCGAGGATATTTGTGTTGTCATTGGCCCAGGCGGATACTTCGCCGCGGCGCAGTAATTCAAAGCCGCCGGATTCTAAATTTGTGCTACGTAGCCCTATCCCAGGCCAGCTGGTTTTATAGCGCTGTTGGCTGGCGGAACCTTCGGCCACGCTTACTTGCTTGCCGATCAATTGGCTGAGCCGCTCGACCGGACTATTGACAGGTAGCAGCAGGGCTTCATGGGCCGTGAGATAAGGCGTTGAAAAGTCAACTAATTGTTGACGCTGCGCCGTGATGGTGAGCTGGGCGATCACCAGGTCAATGGTCCCGTCTGCCAATCGCTCCAGCCGCTCCGGCGAATCCACCCCCACTAATGCCACCTTGGTGGTTTTGTCCAGCAGCCCGGTGCCGATCAGCAGGGCAAGGGAAGCTTCCGCCCCCTCGAAGCCTGGCTTGCCGGCCGTGCGCCTAGACATCCCTGGCAAATCAGGGGAAACCCCGATTCGCAGCACCCCCCGTTGTTGAATCATCTGTATTTGATCTTTCTGGGGTGTTACTGCCATTGCCAGGCCAACTGCCAGGGTTTGCCTGAAAACCTTATTAGGGCTTGTCAATGATCTTTTGGTAGGAGTTTTGGAGCTCATCTTGGAGCACATAGGCCACGCCGTTGGCACGCAGTTCCGAATCTTTATCAAGCACGCGCACTTGGAAGCTCCAGCCCTTTGGAAGCTTTAGTCGGTCCCCAAGGCGTTCAAGGTCAGCTATTTTGAGGTTGGGATCCACAATCTGGGCATAGCTCTGTAGGCGGTATACGTCCCCTGAGGGGGCCCTAAGCTCATAAACTTTTTTGCCCTTTAGGTAGAGGAAAGTGGTGTTGCGATCCACCGCCATGGGTACATAACCCCGCTGGTGATTTAATAAATTTTTTAGGTCAAACTTCATCACGGCTCGCTGGCGCAATTGCAAGCCATTGAATTCAACAACTCTTCCGGATTTAGTTGCTGCTTCCGCCGTAATTGAATCCATCATCCAATAACGGGGGCCATTTAATTTTACGTAAAAGGCATTGTAGGCACTGGTAAGCTCCTTGGCATTTTGGCGGGCCCAGAGATCGGCAGGGCAATTATTAAGGCCGACACTATTGAATACCGGCACGTCAAAGCTGAGTCCACTGCGGAAGAGTGGAATGATTTCGCAGTATCGGGAATCCCGCAGATCTTTGGGGGGCGGCAGGAATTGGGTTTGCTTAACGCTGGGGATTGCCCCTGGGCCTTCGGGTTTGGCTAGGGCCCTAGGGCTAGTGGTGCTAATAATCCCTAGGGCAAGAATTAAGGCCACACCCCTAAATACCATCACAGAGCCCCTGGTTCAGACCATCTATTTTGCATCTTTAGCCTTGGGGCCATGGAGCTAGACCAGCTGCGGCTCACGGAACGGCTGGCGATCCCGGCAGCGGAGTTTGGCTGGCGTTTTTCCCGTTCCTCGGGCCCCGGCGGCCAAAACGTAAACAGCACCGATTCCCGGGTGGAGCTGGTGTTCAACCTGGCCGATACCGAGGCGCTGCCCCCGGCCCTCAAGGCCCGCGCCCTGGAAAGGCTGGCCAGTCGCCTGCAGGCGGGGACCGTGGTGATTGCTGCCTCGGAATATCGCTCCCAGTGGCGCAACCGCCAGGCGGCCCTGGCCCGCTTGGCGGCGCTGTTGCGCCAGGCCATTGCCCCCCCAGCCCCCCCCCGGCGCCGCACCAAGCCCACCAAGGGATCGGTGGAGCGGCGACTCCAGGCCAAACGCCAACGCAGCCTGATCAAGGGCCACCGCCGGGATAGCCAGGACAGCTGAATTTCTATTAGGCGGAACTCCGCTTGGGTTTTAGGAACCTTGGGCGGCCCGAATCTCGGCCTTGGCTTGCTGCCACAGGGCCTCCAGTGCCTCTAGGGAGCTGCCGCTTAGGTCGCCACCAAGGGCGGCTTCCACCCGGCCAAAACGATCCAGGAAGCGCTGGTTGGTGCCGGCCAGCCCCTCCTCGGGGTCGAGCTGGCACCAACGGGCCACATTCACCAGCGTGAAGAGCAGGTCGCCCAGTTCGGTTTGGGCATGGCTGCGGTCGCCGCTGGTTTCGGCTGCGTTGAGGGCCTGCTTGAGCTCATCCAGTTCCTCCTGCACCTTGGCCCACACGCCATCGATGGCATTCCATTCGAAGCCTGCCGCTGCGGCTTTCTTCGAGATCGCCATGGCGCCGGCCAGGGCCCCCTGGCCCCGCAGCTGGCGGCGCAGCTCGTCAGTGAGGGAAAGCTCCTCCCCCCGCTCCGCCTGTTCCTGGCGTTTGATCTCCTCCCAGCTGCGCAGTTCTCCGCCAAACACATGGGGATGGCGCCGCACCAACTTGGCGCTGATGGTTGCCGCCACACTGGCTAGATCAAAGGCCTCCCGTTCCTTGGCCAGTTGGGCATGGAGCACCACCTGGAGCAGCAAATCACCCAGTTCATCGGCCAGGGCCCTGTCTTCCCCCTGGCGCAGGGCATCGGCCAGCTCATGGGCCTCCTCCAGCAGATAGGGGATCAGCGATTGGTGGGTTTGGGCCAGGTCCCAGGGACAGCCCGCCTCGGGATCCCGCAGGCGGGCCACCAGGGCCACTAGCTCGGCGATGGGATCTGTCACCGGCGCAGGGGTGGGGGCAAGGGATCCCCATCCTGGAGCAGATGCAGCCAGGCGCTGGCCTCAAGGCCGGCGAGGGCGCTGACCACCAGGGGTTGATGGTGCTGCCAAAGCGCTATGCCCCCTTGCCAGAGCGTGGAGGGGCTGGGGGCGCCCAGGGGTTGGAGCAATAGGGAGAAACCCAATAGCAGCAGGCTGAGGTAGAGGAGCCGTAGGCCGCTGCCCAGCAGGGGGCCATGGGAAAGCAGGCCCCGGTGGCGCACCAGTTTTCGGTAGGGGGCCCAGAGGGGGGCGAGGGGACCCCAGCGGCGGCTGGGATTGGAACGGGTATCTAGGTCTGGCGATAGCCAGAGACCGCCCAGCAGAAAACCGAGACTGCCGGCCACTAGCCCCCCCCAACCGAGCAGCGGCCAGCAGAGCAAGCCAAAGGGCAGGGCCCCCCAACGGGTGTAGCGGTCGTGGCTGTTGCCGCTGGCCATTACCAGAGCCGTTTCACGTGCCCGTAGCAAAGCAAGGCTGGATCAGCGGTGATCAACAGGGCATTAGATGCTCGGGCCTGGGCCACCAAAAGGCGGTCGCTGAGCTTGCCCGGGAAATTGCCTGGCAATTGGCTGGCGGCGAGGGCCAGGGGGGCGGTGATCGGCAGCACCTGGAGGCCTTCCACCAGTGCCAGGGTTGCCCACCAGTCTTCTAAGGCCATGGTCAGGGCGAGGCGGCCTTCCTGCCCTAGGGCCCCCAGCTCCCAGGCGCTAATGGCAGATACCAGGAGCTGCCCTTCCCCCAGGGCGGTGGCGATGGCGGCCTGCACCCGGGGGGAGAGTTTGAGGGCCTGGCCCGTGGCCCAACTGATCAGGGGGGCAGTGGCGAGGAGGGCGGCAGCCATGGCTCAGGCGGGAGGCAGCAGGGGATCGTGGAAATGGCCCAGGGAGCCGCGCAGTTGATCCAGGGGATTCGGGCGGTGGGGAGGGGTGTAGCGGCGCACCTCAAGGCAGGGGCGGCCGTGGTCGGAGATCAGTAGGGGGGTGCCCGTGGCTTCCACCTGGCGGAGCAATTCGAGGGCTTGGGCCTTGAAGCGGGTTTTGGAGATGGCGGCTTTGGAGGCATCCAGCAGTGCTGGCTGGCGCCACCAGGGCAGTTGATGGGGCCCATGGGCCAAGGGCCCGTTCAGGTCTGGCTTATGCACTGGCGAAAAGCCCAACCGCAACACCCTCTTCAATCTAACTCTAGTCATCTAACCCTAGTCATTTTCAAGATAGTTGCTGGGGCAAAGCGAGCCAGTTAGCGAGCCAGCCAGCAGGAGATGCATCTTTGGGCCGTTTGCCCGTCGTCCAGTCCTCTGTCCAGTCCGCCGGCCGTAGTCCGCAGTCCAGTCGAGTCAATGCGCTGGCCTCTACTGGCCTTTCAGCAGTTGCTTGACCAAGCACCGTCGCAAGGCAGAATGCAGA
>JBDLTB010000014.1:0-13079 GCA_039799245.1 Cyanobacteriota bacterium | reverse complement strand
AACGCCAGGTGTTGCCCTGTTATCGCGACCTGGAGTCGGACCCAGATCTGGAGGCTTATTTCGCCGACCGTGATGTGCAGGCGGCGATCGAACGGGAGGACCGGCGCCAGGCCAAAGGCCTAGCGGCTCCGGGGAGCTCCATCACCGAATTCGAGCTGCTGCCCACCCCCACCCGCAGTGAAATGGCATCTCTGGTGGATTCGCCGCCTCTAGCCAACCCAAGCCCTAGCTATAGCCCCAGCGCTATGCCCCCAGAGGAAGAGGCCCCCCATCCCGGCCTGGCCGAGAGCCTGGCCGACTGGTGGCACACCCAAAACTGGGACCGGCCCCGCAGTTGGCTGGAAAAACTGCGGCAATTTTCCACCCCCCAAAGGGCGGCGGTACTTGGGCTGGCCATGGTTGGTGCCGCTGCCACCGGCGCCCTTCTGGGCCACCACAAACGCAGCACTACCCCCAGCCCCCAAGCGCTACTAATCCCTGCACCGCCGCTGCCAAAACCCAGCCAAACCCCCCCAGCCGCTGCGAAAAAACCAGAAGCCGTCAAAAAACCAGAGGTGGCCCAGCAACCCGCCGCCAAGCCAGAGACGCCGGAAACCGAAACCCGCTCGCTGCTCCAGGGCTGGCTGGGGGCCAAGGCCCTGCTGATGGCCGGCGGTAACAACCAGGCGGCCCTTGACCCATTGGCAGTCCCCAATCTGGTGGCCAGCGCCCTGGCCAACCGCCAGAGCGATGTTCAGCAGGGGCTCCATCGCAAGATCAACGCTGAAGTGCAGGATTTCAAGCTGATCACCACTGGCCCCGACCGCCGCGAAGCCCGGGCCCAAATCCTCTATTCAGAGCAAGTGCTGAATGGCCAAGACAAGGTGCTGGAGCGCTCTGGACCCATCCAACTCACCAATATTTATGTGTTCCATCGCCCCAGCCCCACCGGCAGCTGGAAATTGGCCGATTACCACGGGGGGCAATGATTCCGCCTGGATTTCTAGCCGGCTGCGTTTCTAAAGTGGTGGGCTGCTGAAGCCGCCGGAAGGTAACTGATGTTTGAGGAGCTTTCCCAGCGCCTAGAGGATGCCGTCCGGGGCCTTCGGGGCCAGGGGGCCATCAGTGAAACCAATGTGGATGGGGCCCTCAAGGAAGTAAGGCGGGCCCTGGTGGACGCCGATGTGAGCCTCTCGGTGGTTAAGGACTTTGTGGCGGAAGTGCGCGGCAAAGCCCTCGGCGCCGAGGTGGTGCGGGGGGTAAGCCCCGACCAGCAGTTCATCAAGCTGGTGCACGAGGAACTGGTGACGGTCATGGGGGGGGGCAACGCCCCCCTGGCCCAGGCCGCCCATGGCCCCACCGTGGTGCTTATGGCGGGCCTACAGGGGGCGGGCAAAACCACAGCCACAGCCAAGCTGGGCCTGCACCTAAAGGACCAGGGGCGCCGGGCCCTGCTGGTGGCCGCTGATGTGTATCGACCGGCCGCCATCGATCAACTGCAAACCCTGGGGCGCCAGATCGGCGTGGAGGTGTTCAGCCTTGGTGCCGACCAAAAACCCGAGGCGATTGCCGCCGCCGGCGTAGCCAAGGGCCGGGAGGAGGGCTTTGACACGGTGATCGTGGACACCGCCGGTCGGCTCCAGATCGACACGGCGATGATGGAAGAGATGGTGAGGATCCGCACCGCCGTAGCCCCCGACGAGGTGCTGCTGGTGGTGGATTCGATGATCGGCCAGGAGGCCGCCGAACTCACCCGAGCCTTCCACGAGCAAGTGGGTCTCACCGGGGCGGTGCTCACCAAGCTTGATGGCGACAGCCGCGGCGGCGCCGCGCTCTCGATCCGCCAGGTGAGTGGAGCGCCGATCAAGTTCATCGGCACCGGCGAAAAGGTGGAGGCCCTCCAGCCCTTCCATCCGGAGCGGATGGCCAGTCGAATCCTGGGCATGGGCGATGTGCTCACCCTGGTGGAAAAGGCCCAGAAGGAGGTGGAGATCGCCGATGTGGAGCGCATGCAGCGCAAGTTGCAGGAGGCCTCCTTTGACTTCTCCGATTTCGTTCAGCAGATGCGCCTGATCAAACGCATGGGCTCCCTAGGGGGGCTGATGAAAATGATTCCGGGCATGAACAAAATCGATGACGGCATGCTCAAGCAGGGGGAAGCCCAGCTCAAACGGATCGAGGCGATGATCGGCTCGATGACCCAACAGGAACGGGAGAATCCCGACCTGCTGGCCGCCCATCCCTCCCGCCGCCGCCGCATTGCCAAGGGCAGCGGCCACAAGCCCGCCGATGTGGACAAGGTGCTGGCCGACTTCCAAAAGATGCGCGGCTTCATGCAGCAGATGAGCCGTGGGGGGGGCTTCCCAGGAATGCCGGGCCTGGGGGGTATGGGGGGTATGGGCGGCTTCCCGGGGATGGGCGGCGGTATGCCTGGAATGCCAGGGATGCCTGGGATGCCTGGGGGAGCCCCCAACGCGGGCCCCCGCAAGCGCCAGCGGCCGGAGAAAAAACGCAAGGGATTTGGCCAGCTTTGAGGGGCAGTTGCCCTAGGCGCAGGTCGCCAGGTAAACTCTTGGATTCCAGTTCACGCCCCATAAGATTCCGATGATCAAGCTCCGCCTGAAGCGCTTCGGCAAGAAGCGGGAAACGAGCTTCCGGATCGTGGCGTGCAACAGCACCAGTCGGCGCGATGGCCGTCCCCTGGAGGAGCTGGGTTTTTACAACCCCCGCACCAACGAAACCCGCCTAGACACCGAAGCCCTGCGCCGCCGCCTTGAGCAAGGGGCCCAGCCCAGCGACACCGTGCGCACCCTCCTGGAAAACGGCGGACTGCTCACCAAAACCCCTCGCCCCGCAGAAGTGGTTGGCAAGGCCAAACAAGCCGCTGCCCGGGAAGCGGCGGTGAAAGCCGCTGCCAAGGCTGCGGCCGAAGCCAAGGCGGCCGAAGAAGCTGCCGCCGCCGAAGCCAAGGCGGCTGCTGAAGCCGAAGCTGCTGCCGCTGCCAGCGCTGCAGCCGAAGCCAATACCGAAGAAGCAGGGGCCGAAGCCTGAGCCCTTCCCCCATGGAAGGCTCGGAGCGCCGCCGCTTCGTCATAGACCTGCCGGACCAAGGGGCGGCCCTAGCCCTGGCCGGAGAAGGGGAAGCCACCCTGAGGCGGCTGGCCGAACTTACCGGCGCCCAGCTGGTGCTCAGGGGTTTGCAGTTACATATTGATGGTCGCCCCAGCCAACTGGAGCAGGCCGCTGCGCTGGTGGAGTTGTTGCGGCCCCTGTGGCGGGAAGGCCAACCCATAACCGCCGTAGACCTACAAACCAGCCTCCAGGCCCTCAGCAGCGGCCAAAGCTATGACCATCGCCAGCTAAACCAACAGGTGCTGGCCCGCAGCCAGAGCGGCAAATTGCTGCGGCCCCGCACCCTGCGCCAGAAGGCCTATGTGGAAGCCATGGAGCGCCATGAGCTCACCCTGGCCCTAGGCCCCGCCGGCACAGGCAAAACCTTTCTTGCCGTGGTGCAAGCGGTGCGAAATCTGCAGGAACGGCGGGTGGAACGCATCGTGCTCACCAGGCCAGCGGTGGAGGCTGGCGAACGCTTGGGTTTCCTGCCCGGGGACCTCCAGCAGAAGGTGGATCCCTACCTGCGCCCCCTCTACGACGCCCTGCACAGCTTGCTTAGCCCAGAACGCACGGCAGCCCTGCTGGAGAAGGGGATCATTGAGGTGGCCCCCCTGGCCTACATGCGTGGCCGCACCCTGGCCGATGCCTTTGTGATCCTCGATGAGGCGCAAAACACCAGCACGGGCCAAATGCGCATGCTGCTCACCCGCCTGGGGGAAAACTCGCGCATGGTCGTCACCGGCGATCCCACCCAGGTGGACCTGCCCGCCGGCCAACTCAGCGGCCTCGAAGAGGCTGCCCGGGTGCTGGAAGGGGTGGAAGGGATTGCGATCTGTCGGCTAACGGCCGCCGATGTGGTGCGCCACCCGCTAGTGCAAAGGTTGGTGCAGGCCTATGCCCGGGAAGACAGCAAACGCGAACATCCCGACCGGCCGCGCCGGTGATCCGCACGGCCAATGCACCCCAATTCCGCTACCCCCCTGGCAGCATGGGGGAGTTCCGATATCTCTGATGCGCCATGCCGGCCAGCAGTAATTTCCAGGAGGCCATCCGGGAAGCGCAGAGCAGCGCCCTGGTAGGCCCCAACGTTGTCAATAAGGCCCTGCCCTTTGTGGGTGGTGGCATGGTGCTCACCTCCGTGGGAGTGCTGGGCGGTCTGTCGATGGTCGCCAGCCCTGCCTTCATGCCCCTGTTCTGGGGAGCCCTGATCGGCAACTTCATTCTTTTCTTTGTGGCCCAAAACGTTGCCCTCAAGGGCAACAACGCCACGGCCCTGCCGCTATTGGCGGTCTACAGCCTGCTCACGGGCTTCACCCTCAGCGGCCTGGTGGCCATGGCCCTCAGCGGAGCCGCCGGAGTGGGTGGCGTGGCCACCGCCGCCATGGCCACCGGGATCACCTTTGTGGTGGCCTCAGTGTTTGGCCGACGTATGAGCGATAGCGTTGCCCAATCGCTCACCGCTGTGGTGGGTCTGGGCATCATCGGCCTGCTGATTGCCATGGTGGTGCAGGTGGTAGGTGGCATCTTTGCCCCGCAAATGTTCCTGGGCGGCGGCCTTGAGCTGCTGATCGCCGGCTTCGGCACGGTGCTGTTTGTGGGGGCCGCCTTCGTGGACTTCTACACGATGCCCCGCACCTACAACGACGACCAATACCTGGCGGGGGCGCTAGGGATGTATCTCACCTACATCAACCTGTTCATCTTCATCCTGCGCCTAATCATTGCCCTCAATGGCGGCAGCCGCCGCGACTGAGCCCAAGCGGAAGAGCACTCAAACAATTCCCCCCATACCTAACGCCCCCTAGGGGCGTTTTTTTTGGTTATTTAGCTTTGGATATTTAGAAATATCCCCAGGGGGAAAACTGCAAGAATTCTACAAATAGTCAACGGTCAATGCTCATAAAAAGAAATTAACGCTCTCTAAGATAAACAGTATAATGAGCAGGATAGCGAACAGGATAGTGTCTGATCTTTTCCTGGATATTTACAGGGCATTTCATAGATATTACCTGGCCTCATCCTTAATATTGACTGGGCATTGCTTAGTCATCGAAGCGGTTGGCGTTGACTTTCCCTTCGGCTTTTGTTGGCCTAAAATCTTAAATTAAGCGAAATCACAAACCGTACGGCCCGTACAGAATTGAAATTCGACCCAACCAGATAAAAGCCCCCACCATTGCTGACAGCGCCCAGGGAGCAAGCAAAAACTCCAGCCTCAACAACCAAGCCGCCACTCACTACCCAGCCACCAACTACTCAGCCACCGACAACAGGGCTGCGGCAATCGCCTGCCTCTGGTCCCCGTCGTAGCCCCAGCGCTCTAGGAAGGCCACATCTTCCCCCTCCCCCCGGGTGGCGGCCAGCATCGCCTCAAGGCGCGATTTCACCAGGTGGGGTTCAAGCAAGCGCAACAACTCAAGGCAACGGCCCTTAACCCGAGCGGACCCCTGCTGCTGCTCCATTGCCCCCGAACGACCATGGGTCAAGACCATGGCGGTGCTCATGGCCAGATTTCGCACGCTCAAATCCACCACACCCGCCCCGGCGGCCCGCAACACAATCAGCAGGGGATCCGGCAGGCGATCCATCAGGGGGTTTTCCGCCGGCAAACTAACCACAAAAAATCCCCGGGCCCCATCCCGGCTGGCCACCAACTCCGCCACCCGATCAGCTAGAACCTCATCACTGAGCTCCCCCTGCTCCCAGGCACCGCACCAAAGTGCCGCGGCTTGCATGGCCTCTTCAAAGCTGGGATCAGGGGTTGGCTCCCATGGGGTGGTCACCGGAGGGGTTGTCGTCACGGAGCAAAAACCACTGGGCTAAGGCTATGGGGCGGGCGATGGGGCCGGCGATGATGCAGCCATTAGTGCCCTAGCCATGGCCCTGCCCAGCCACGACCTGCATTTGAGCCTGCCGCCAGGCCATTGGCAGGCCCTGCAAAAACACTGTGCTCAAACCGGGGACAACTACAGCCAAGTGATCCGCAGGGCCCTAGCCGACTACCTCGACCTAGAGCACCACACCCTCTGGCAGCTCTCCACTTCCACCGCCGTGGTGGAAGGGGTGTTCAACGGGAGCCTAAAGGTGGCCCACTTGCTTGAGCACGGTGATTTCGGCATCGGCACCTTTGATGGCCTGGATGGGGAGGGGATCCTGCTGGATGGGGAATGCTGGCAAGCCAGGGCCGATGGCAGCCTCAGTAGAGCGCCAGCGGAGGAAACTGTCCCCTTCTGGATAGCCACCCATTTCCAGGCGGAAAGGCAATCCAAACTACCTCGAATTAATAACCTTGAAGACTTGGCGGAAAGCCTCGATCGCCTGCGCCCCAGTGCCAATTTATTTGTGGCCATCAAGATTAAAGGCTGTTTTGAACACATCAGGGTGCGTTCAGTGAGCCGAGTGGAGCAGGGCTCCAACCTCTTGGAGGCAGCTAGCCAACAGAGCGAATTCGAACACCAGCAACTGAAGGGCACCCTGGTGGGGTTCTGGAGCCCCAGCTACGCCAGTAGCTTGAACATTCCCGGTTATCACTTTCACCTACTCAGCGATGACCGCTGCCATGGGGGCCATCTGCTGGACCTAAGGGCCAACGGGCTCACGGTGGAGCTAGATCTGCAATCAAACCTGCGGCTGGCCCTACCGGAAACGAAGGAGTTCCTGGAGGCCGACCTCAGCGGTGATCCCACCAAAGCGCTGGAACAAGCTGAAACCGGCAGGGGGGCCGCCAGCCCCCACACTTAAGCCATGGATATACCGCTTCCCCAATCCGCTGCTGATTCCCCATTCAGCCCCACGCCGGAGGGGTTCCGCTCAGGCTTTGTGGCCCTGATCGGTCGCCCCAATGTGGGTAAATCCACCCTGCTGAACCAACTGGTGGGGGAAAAAGTGGCGATCACCTCGCCCGTGGCACAAACCACCCGCAACCGATTGCGGGCCATCCTTACCACCCCCACAGCCCAGCTGGTGCTGCTCGACACCCCAGGCATCCATAAGCCCCACCACCTGCTGGGGGAACGCCTGGTGCAAACCGCCCGCAACAGCATCGGCGAGGTGGATGTGGTGCTGGCCCTAATGGATGGCAGCGTACCCATGGGCCGCGGCGACCAATTCGTGCTCGACCTGCTACAGCAATGCCGGCAGCCGGTGCTGCTAGGCCTAAACAAACAAGACCTGGTGGATCAAAACCAGCAGCAAGAACTGATTAATAGCTATCAGGAGGCGCTGCCAGGGGCGACGTTGCTGAGCTTCAGTGCGGCCACCGGCGCCGGCTGCCAGGAACTGGTGGCAGCCCTTGGGCCGTTGCTGCCCCTGGGGCCCATGCTCTATCCGGCAGAGACGATCAGTGACCAGCCAGAAAAACTGTTGTTGGCAGAACTAATCCGCGAACAGGTGTTGCACCAAACCCGTGAAGAGGTGCCCCATTCGGTGGCAGTACAAATCGAACGGGTGGAGGAGGACGGACCTCGCACGGCCATACTCGCCACCGTGATGGTGGAACGCAGTAGCCAGAAGGGGATCTTGATCGGCAAGGGCGGCGCCATGCTCAAAGCAATCGGCAGTGGCGCGCGGCTGCAGATGCAAAAGGTATTTGACGGCCCCGTGTATCTGGAGATTTTCGTAAAGGTGGTGCCCCACTGGCGCCAGAAACCAGGCCGCCTGGCGGAATTGGGCTACGCGAGCGAATAATAATCAGCACCCATCAATTTAAGCCGAACGAATAAAAAACTCAAAGACTTAAAAACTCCCACAACATAAAACGCGGAGGTAACAGGCACAGCCATGGCGATAATCAATATTTAAACTACCATCAATTGCCAAGCAAAATAAATACATGTCAAGCTCTGATTCGCAAACATCAAGCAGCCACCCGGCGAAGGAAAATCCCTTAATCCAAGGTTAGTTAACCAAATGCATGTCTCTTCTTAAGCGAAATGCAGCCATTTCTTAACCCGGGTTTGGGGATTTGTAGGTGATCCTGTCGAGGATTACAGCCAGCCAATAGATGACTTCTTCTTTCGGAAAATTCGCCAGCCTGAGCACTCTTTCATTGGTTGGTGGCGCCGAAATAAGTGCATTTCACGCCCCGGCCAAGCTCCTATTCACCATTGGTGGCAGCGACCAACTCTCGGTTGTAGACCTCTCCGATCCGAGCAAACCCGTTCTGGTAACAGGCCTCACCCTGGCTGGGGTGGGCAACAGCGTTGCCGTCTCCAGCAGCGGCCTGGTGGCTGTAGCTGTGGAAGGGGTTGGTCCTGCCCGCTACACCGACGGCAAGGTCGCGTTTTTCAAGGTTTCAGGCGTAGGCGGGGCAGCCACCATCACCGCCGCTGGTTCAGTGGCGGTGGGCATCGTGCCTGACTCCCTGGCCTTCAGCCCCGATGGCAGCAAATTGGTGGTGGCCAATGAAGGTGAACCCAACGAGCTCTACACGGTGGATCCCGAGGGCAGTGTTTCAGTAATCAGCATTGATGGCACAACACCCGCCAATTCCACGGTCCAAACGGTTGCCTTCACTAGCCTCAACGGCCGCGACGCCGAACTGGCGGCCCTCGGCATTCGCCTATCTGGCAAGGCTGGCAACACCGTCGCCCAAAACCTAGAGCCCGAATACGTCGCCATTAATGCCGATGGCACCAAGGCCTACATCACCTTCCAAGAAAACAACGCCATCGGCGTGATCAAGCTCGATGGGGCCAGCCCAAGCCTGGAGAGCCTGCGCAGCGTTGGCATCCAAGACTATGTGCGTGGCCAGGCCTCGATCAAAAGCTATGACGTAACCATCGCCAGCCCCGGCACCACAGCAGCCGGCGGCGTGGTGCCGGGCGGTGGCCTCTCCGGCCTCTATGCCACCGGCAAGGACACCGATGGCCGCCTGACCTTTCTGGCTCCGGCCGATCGCGGCCCCAATGGCGCTGGCACCACCAAGGACGTGGTCAAGGCTGATGGCAGCGCTGGCACCGATGGCACCCTCGATGCGGTGCAACCTTTCCTACTGCCCGACTACCAAGCCCGCTTCTACAAGCTCGCCCTCAACGAAACCACTGGTGTGGTGAGCATTACCGGCGAAGTGAAGCTCACCCGCAAAGACGGCACCACGCCGATCACGGGCCGCTCCAATGGCAAGGGAGACCAAATCCCTGTGGATGCCAATGGCAATCTGCTGGGTTACGACACCTACGGCGCCGACCTGGAATCAATCGTTCAAGATAAAGAAGGCAACATTTGGATGAGCGATGAATATCGCCCAGCCATCTATAAGTTTGATGCCACCGGCAAACTGATCGAGCGATATGTGCCCGTGGGCGCTGGTGTTGCCGCTGGCCTTAGCGCTGGCGCCTTAGGCGCAGAAACCCTGCCAGCCGAATACGCCAAGCGCCAAACCAACCGCGGTTTCGAAGGCATGGCCTACGACGCGGTAAATGGCAAGCTCTTCACCTTTGTGCAGAGCCCCCTCGATGATCTGGGCGCCAATGATGGCGCCAAGGGATCCCTGGTACGCATCCTGGAAGTGAATGCGGCAACCGGCGCCCCCACGGCTGAATATCTCTATGCCATGGCCGGCAAGGCAACTGCCGCGGCAACCACAGAAACCCCATTTTACGAAAGCAAAGTAGACAAGATCGGCGATGTGGCCTACGACGCCACCCGCCAGGTGTTCTATGTGCTTGAAAGGGATTCCGCCGTTGGCGCCCTGAGCTACAAGCAGGTGTTTGAGATGAGCCTCAAGGGGGCCACAAACATCCTGGGCAATGCCGTAGCCAACGAAGAAAACCTCAGCATCGATGCCCTTAAGGCCCAAAACATCACCCTGGCCAACAAGGTCCTGCTTACCAATCTCGCCAGCGAAGGTTACCTACCTAACGACAAGCCCGAGGGGCTGGCACTGCTGGCTGACGGTCGCTTGGCGGTGATCAATGACAATGATTTTGGCGTTACCGCCCTCACCGCTAATGATTACAACGCCCTAAGCAGCACAGATAAAGCGAAATACAGCCTGGCCTCTGATATCGGCGGTTCCAAAACCTATGTCTACGCCAATGGCGCCGATGCAAAAGTGCAACTGGGGATCGTCAGCTTTACGGCAACCGGCCTTGATGCTTCCGACAAACCCGATACCCCGAAAACAATCGCACTACTAAACAACCAAAATGTCTACGGCCTGCGCATGCCCGATGGCATTGCCGCTTTCCAGGCCCCGGGCAAAGACGGCAGCAGCCAGACGTTTACGGTAATTGCTAACGAAGGTGACTCGCGGGTGCGACCAGATGGCGATTACATCGTTGATGGCACAACAACCAAAGATGCCAGCGTCTTTGTTGATGAACTGCGCTCAGGTGTCACAGGAACCAGCCCCGACAACCGCCTAAAGATCATCAAGGATCTAGGCAACTACGACAGCACTACAGCAGCTTATGAGCAAAAATTCACCTTTGGTGGACGTTCAATTTCAATTCTTGATTCCCTGGGCAATGTGATCTGGGACAGCGGCGATGCCATCGAGCGCGCCGCCATCGCCGCCGGCACCTACGACGACACCCGATCCGACGACAAGGGTTCCGAACCAGAAAACGTTACGGTGGCCGCAATTGATGGCAAGACCTATGCCTTTGTGGCCCTGGAGCGCAGTGGAGGGGTGGTGTCCTTTGACATCACCGATCCTTATAACGCCACTCTCGTCAATTACCAGCCATCAGCCACAGGAGTTGTTTCTCCCGAGGGACTGATCATTATCCCCGCAGACAAGAGCCCCAATGGCAGAACCCTGTTGGTGACCAGTAATGAGGTCAGCAAACAGTTAGAAGTTCTCGCCCAGGACTACACGCTGCAATTGCTGCACTATTACGGTGAAAGCGGCATGCTGGGGGTTAAGACCGCCCCAATCATGGGCGCCCTGATCGACAAGTTTGATGATCAATACGCCAACACCTTAGTAATTGGCGAAGGCGATAGCTTCATTCCTGGTCCTTGGTTGGTGGGGGGCGCCGATCCTTCCCTGAACGGACTTACCGCCCTAGGGGACACCAGCTCAAGCGACGCCAAGAGCGACGGTGTAACTGCTCTTGGCCGCCCGGATGTGGCGATCATGAACTTGTTCGGCACTGACGTGTCGGCCCTTGGCAACCATGAATTTGATCTGGGTTCACCAGTACTTAGCAGTGCGATCGCGGCTTCTGGCAATTGGAAGGGCGCCCAATTCCCACTGATTACCTCAAACCTGAACTTCAGCGCTGATAGCTCCCTTAGAGGAATCGCCGATGTCAGCCTCGGTGGAACAGCCACCAATGCCTATGCCGGCAAAGAAGCTTCAGAAATCAAAGCTAAAATTGCACCCTATTCCATCGTCACCCAGGGTGGCGAAAAGATCGGGATCGTTGGCGCCACCACTTGGGACCTGCTAACCAAGTCATCTCCCAACGGCACAAAAGTTCTTGATGATGCCAATGCAGCCACCAGTGATCTGCAGGAAGTGGCAGCCTATGTACAAGCTTCCGTTGACAAATTAATCGCGGCTGGCGTCAATAAAATCGTGATGATTGACCAGCTCGATGGTTTAATCGAACGCAACAAGGCCCTAGCGCCCCTACTCAAGGGCGTAGACGTAATGGTGGCCGGTGGTGGCCACGAACGCCAGGGTGATTCCACCGATACGGCAGTTCCTTTCAATGGCCATGACGCCAATTTCATCCCTGAGGCCTATCCACTTGTGGTCAAGGATGCCGATGGAAAGGACACCCTGCTCGTCACCACAGATACAGAATATTCTTATCTGGGAAGGCTGATAGTGCGCTTTGACAGCAACGGCAACGTGATCACCTCGGCACTCAATGAGGCTATCAATGGTGCCTACGCCTCCACGGAAGCATCACTACAAGCAGCCTATGGCAGCAACAAAACAAGCGCTGATATCATTGCCTCAAGCACAATCGGCAAGGGCGTTGCTGAAATCACCAACGCCATCGACAAAGTAATCGCCAGTAAAGACAGCCTCATTTATGGATATACCAAGGTTTATTTGGAAGGTGATCGCGTTTATGGCCGCGCCCAAGAGGTAAACCTCGGCAATCTTTCTGCTGATGCCAATCTCTACGCAGCCAGCCGCATTCTTCCTGCCGGAACGCTAATTGGCTCATTGAAAAATGGTGGTGGCATCAGAGCATCCGTTGGCAGTGTTGATGCCAATGGCAACAAAACCAGTCCAGCCGCCACAAATGTCAAGCCAGCTGGCGCCATCTCCCAGCTGGAAGTGGAAAATTCCCTACGGTTTGACAATAAATTGATGGTATTTGACACCACCCCAACCGGTCTGCTGGCAATCCTTAACTATGCAGCTGGACTGAGCGCTGGAAACGGTGGTTACGCTCAAATTGGTGGTGTGCGCTTCTCATGGGACCCCAGTAAAGATGCTGGGAAAAAAGTTCAAGATGTTGCCATCTACGACCTCGGCGGTACCCAGCTGGCCAAGGTCGTAGATAACGGAGTGGTTCTGGCTTCAGCGCCCACAACAATCACTCTCTCCACCTTGAACTTCATGGCCCAAGGGGGCGATGGCTATCCAATCAAAGCTAACGCTGATAATTTCCGCTATTTACTGAGCAACAGCGATGGCTCCGTCTCTGTTTCGGCAGCGATAAGCAAAGACCTGGATTTCTCAGCTACTGCCACCTATGCCGCCTACCCCAATGTTCTCGGCGAGCAAGATGCCTTCAAGGCTTATCTAAAAGCCTTCCATGGCACCCCAGATCGGGCTTATTCCAGCGCAGACACGATTCAAGCCGGAGACCAGCGCCTTCAGAACCTCAGCGTTAAACCCCTAGACACCGTGTTTGCCGACAGCAATAACCCAGTGCTCAAGGCCAAGGTCTCTGGCCTCAAGGTCTCAGAACTGCTCACCATCGGGGAAGCCGTTGGCTCTTACTTCCCCACAGGCACCCCCGATGGCATGGGCGCCTACCTCAAGGATGCCAACACCATCCGCCTGCTCTTCC
>JBDLTB010000013.1:0-30926 GCA_039799245.1 Cyanobacteriota bacterium | reverse complement strand
ACTCGTGCCACCAATGGTCACGACCTGGTTCCATGGCGGTTTCCTGCTGGGTGCGTTGCACCACCAACACCTGCCGCACCGTGGGACAACCCTCCGCCAGGGCTTGATCAACGGCGGGCTTGAGGGCCACCGCCTTGTCCTTGCGGAAACCGCCATCAGCGGTGATCACTAACTTGGCCTCGCCATCGATCAAGCGGTCCCGCAGGGCCTCGGCTGAAAAGCCCCCAAACACCACCGAGTGGGGGGCTCCAATGCGGGCACAGGCCAGCATCGCGATGGCCGCCTCCGGCACCATCGGCATGTAAAGGGCCACCAGATCGCCCTTCCCAACGCCTAGGGCCCTGAGGGCATTGGCGGCCTTGCACACCTCGGTGTGCAGCTCCCGGTAGGTGTAGCTGCGGCCGTCCCCGGGTTCCCCCTCCCAGATAAGCGCCGTTTTGTGGGCCCGGGGGCCCTCCAGGTGGCGATCAAGGCAGTTGTAGGAAAGATTGGTGCTGCCCCCCTCAAACCAACGGGCAAAGGGGGGATCGGTCCAATCGAGCACCGTATGAAAGGGCTCAAACCAATGCAACTGTTCCCGTGCCTGGTCAGCCCAGAATTGCTCAGGATCAGCCCCTGCTTTATCTACCAGGGCCTGATAGGACGCCATCGAGCCGATGCGGGCCGTGGCCGAAAGGCTTTCTGGGGGTGAAAAAAGCCGCGATTCATGCAGCACCGATTCGATTGTGGCGTCGCTCATGGCTAAAGGGGGGAGATCCAAGTCGGCATTAAAACCAGCAAAGCTGGGTCCAGGGAAGGGATGAGACGGTTTGTTTAAGGGCCCCGGCCCTGGCCCGAGGGCCAAAACAGCTGGCCAGGCTGCCAAGCGCGGTGGAGAATGGAGAGACCGGCTTTTGTGTTAGTGCAGGCAATTGAACGGCCCGCCGGGTGTTTATTTGACCTTGACGGCCTGTTGTTGGATACCGAACCCCTGCATGGCCAGGCCTGGCAGGGGGCGATCAAGCACTTCGGTGCGGAGCTCCCAGAGAATTTTTTGCTTGAGCTGCGCGGACGCAATCGTTTTGATAATGCCCGCTTGCTGATCGAACGGCTCGCCATAAACACCACCGTCGAGGAGTTGCTCGCCATTCAGCAACCCTTGGCCCGGGCCAAGGTGGTCTATGCAAAACCGATGCCGGGGGCGGAAGCCCTGGTGGCTCGAATTCATTCCCTCCAGATCCCCATGGCCCTGGCCACCAGCAGCGGCGAGGCAGCGGTGACCCTTAAAACCAGCCCCCACCCCTGGCTAAGGGCCATTGAGGTGAGGGTTTTTGGCGATGATCCAAGGGTGCGCCAGGGCAAACCGGCCCCGGATATTTTTTTAGAAGCGGCCCGCCGCCTCGGCCTTGCAGCCACCAGCTGTTGGGCGTTTGAGGATTCCCAAGCCGGAGCCCAGGCGGCCCTAGGGGCCGGTTGCCAAGTTTTTGTTCTGCCCGCACCGGGGCTCAGTGCCAAGGACTACCCAGCCGGAATCATTAGCTTGAAAAATCTCGAAAGCGTTCCAATTTAGCAAGGTAAATTTCAGGGAAAGATAATAATTAGTCGTCAATCAATCACTATTTTCAGCCTGAACAATACCCCAAGATTCCTTTAGCCCCTGGAGCAGCCCTGATCGCCTGAACTCAACAATACTTTCATTTATGGAGCCAGCAATAGAAGGCTCAAGTTTCTTGGAAAAGATAAAACCCTGGTAACCAGGCTCAAGATCATGCAAAACAATTCGAAACTTATTTTCCTTGAGATTATTAATAAGGTAATTAAGTTGAATATCATCTGCTAAAATAGCGCTCGCCCTGCCAGATTCTAACATTAAAGGGGCCTGATCAATGCCATTCATCGGGACAATTTTAATCGCAAGACTGGGCTTATCCCTCAAAATCTCTTGAAGCAAACTTTGACTAGAAGAGCCAATCCTTACTGCCAACTTTTGATTCTTAAAATCAGCAAGAGAGCCAATACTTGCCACCTGTAAGTTAGAAGGATTTCGAATTATATTAATCGTGACATAGCTGACAAGGAAAGATGCCATTAAGGCCCTCAGTAGGTAGCTCAATACCACTAAGCCATTGCCACCAAATGAATCCACAATCGTGTTTGTACCAGGCCCAGTGGCTAAAATCTGAAATACTTTAACGAAACTCCGAAGGCGACCATTCTTTATAGTTTCTTCCTTAGTGCCCCAGGAATCAGTGTTCCATACCCCTAGAGCCATGACAATAAAAATTGCCATAAAACCAAATAGCAGAGTCAATAAATCAACACTTATTAGCGACTTCAACATCGAGCGACCAAGTTCCATCGGATCACGCTTAACCATCACCGCTTGGCCAGATTCCTGGTAGGTTTGGCTAAAACGGTATATGCCTAAGCGTCCAGGCGTCATTGTTAAACATCCAATCGCTAAATCCACTTCTGAATTTCGCACTGCTGCCAGCAAATCCTTAGTTGTGGCCTTCGGCACCAGCTGATAGGCCAGCTGTTCACGGTTAGCAACGGCTCGCCAAAGCTCCACAGCAATTCCCTTCCACGCCCCCCGATCCTGAAAATTGCAGGGAGCAGCTCCATCGGCGACGCCCACCCGCAGGGCGGGCGGGGCTGCTAGGGAAGGAGTTGTGCCTAGAAGTAAAAATATAAGCACCAAGTAACTGCGCATTCAGCATTCGATCAAAGCTCAACCAGGCTATAGGAATAAGGCCAATTGCGGGGTGAAGCAATTTAAAGAGTTTCCAGGTCCATACCTTTAGTTTCCACCCGGTACCACCAGGTAATCAAAGCCCCCAAAAGTGAGCTGAGGGCCAGCAAAGGCAACAGCCGATCTGTGCCCAGGCTCTGCAGTAAAGCTGGAAACAGAAAAGCTGTTAGTACGGCTCCAACCTTGCCACAGGCAGCGGCAAAACCAGCGCCGATGCCTCTCACCTTGGTGGGAAAAACTTCGCCAGCAATCAAATAAGTTTGGGAATTAGGGCCTAAATTAGTCATAAATTGGAAGAAGAAGAATCCAACAACAATTACGGGTAGATTATTTGAACTACCAAAACTGCCAGCTGCGGCAATAAGCAAACCCAAGGCACAACCAATAAAGCCAAAGATTTGCAATGGCATACGCCCCAGTCGATCTGAAAACCAAATTGCGAAGGCAATTCCCACCAGAAAGCCCACATCAACAAGGGCAGTACCCCTGGCGCCGAGCAAATCATTTTGGATTATTGCAGCCACAGTATGTTCATGGGATTCAGCACCAAAGGCAGCTGCGATAATAACTGGGGTGAAAATACCAATGCCGTAGGTGGAAATATCCTGCAAAAACCAGGGAACTGAAGCAAGAATGGTAGAGCGTAATTGTTTACCCTGAAAGAGACGACTCCAGTCAGCAGAACGCCTTGGCAGATAACCCTCCTCAGCGGTTTCCAATTGCAAAAGTTGGATATCCTTGCGGTTCAATAACTTACGTAGATGCTTTTCTGCCTTATCAAGCCGTCCTTTACTAACCAACCAATGGCTACTTTCTGGTAGAAAAAGCCTACCCCAGATCACAAATGCCACCGGAATAACCGGTAACAAATAAAACAATCTCCAGGTGCTGAGTTCAGGATGGGAGCTCAGCACCACTGCACAAATGGCAGTTCCAATTACGGCCCCTAGGGCCTGGAAACTAAAAGCCCCCAAAACCAGACGGCCACGAATAGCCGCAGGGATACTCTCGGAAATCACCAGGTGGGCCGTGGGATAATCAGCTCCCAACGCTAAGCCCATCACAAAAAGCCAAAGGATTAGTAGAGCAGTGTTTTGGCTAGAAGCCGCCCCCAGCAACCCCACCAACAACAACACCATCTCACCGATAAAAACCGGCTTGCGACCGAATCGATCGGCCAAGCCCCCCAACAACAGCGCTCCCACCAGAATGCCGGCCAAGGTAGCCGCGGTAATCAAACCTTTCTGGGTGGCATTAATCGAAAAATCCTCAGCCACCAGGGGCAAGGCGATGCCGCCCATAAACACAATCAAACCTTCAAAAAATTTGCCCGCAGTGGCTAAGGCCCACACTAGCCACTGCATGGTGGATAGGGGTGCGCTGGCCAGGGTTGACCCATCATCCCAACTGGGAATTTCTTCAATGTAGGCCTGAACACTGCGTTTCATCGGCGATAATAAAAAGTTGGGGAATTAGAAAGGGATTAATCAGGACTTTTGAAACTGCAGACTTGAAGGGTCAGCCCAGTTACCTCCTACCTGGAGACAGCGACCATTACCAGATAGGTGGCGCAGAATAAAGAAAACAGCTTCACGGCTAGTAGATTCACCCAACTCCTGGCTAATTTGCTCTACATTGCGAAGCCTGCCGTCCTGGAGCAGCTCTTCTAGGCGTTCCTGTAGGTCTAGGATCTTGGCCGCGGCCTGTTTACCTGATTCAACCCCTGGTTGATGGTAAGCGTTGATATCAATTAGTTCTCCATAAAGGCCCACCGCCCGCTCAAACAAGGCCACCAGGGCCCCAAGGGCTTTGGCATCAAACTTAGCGAGGCTAATCGTGATGCTCTGGCGACCCCCATCGGAAAGGGCGGCCCGGGTGCCCTGCAAAAAGCCATCAAGGAAATCCCCGGGCAGGGCACCATCCAATTTCTTAATATCAGTGGGATCTTCTAATACCTCAATGAAAGTGGCAAAGAAATTATCTACGCCATCCCGCAATTGTTGCACATAGGCATGTTGGTCTGTGGAACCCTTGTTGCCGTAAACAGCTATGCCCTGATGTACCACCCGACCCTGGCGATCTAAGCGCTTGCCGAGGGATTCCATCACCAGCTGCTGAAGGTAGCGGCTAAATAACTCCAAACGGTCGCGATAGGGCAAGATCACCATGTCGCGACGGCCCAAACCATCACCAGCCGAATACCAAGCTGCAGCCATTAGGGCAGCGGGATTATCCAGCAAATCTTTCTTACGGGTGGCGCTGTCCATCAGGGCAGCACCATGTAGGAAAGCCTCGGTATCAATGCCAGCCAGGGCCGCCGGCAATAAACCCACGGCACTGGTGATTGAGGTGCGGCCCCCCACCCAGTCGAAGAGGTCAAAACGCTGGAGCCAGCCCTCCGCCGCGGCCTCCTGGTCAAGCTTGCTATCCACCATGGTGATGGCCACCGCCTGGGAATTCCACTGGCCCCCCAGCTGTTCAAGCCGGGCCCTGGCCTGCACCATGCCGATGTGGGGCTCCGGGGTGCCGCCGGATTTACTCACCACCACCACAAGGCTGGTAAGCAGCCTGGGGCCCAGTTGATCAAACAAACGGCTCATGCCGTCTGGATCCACGTTGTCGAGGAAATGGAAGGGCAAGCCCTGGCGATTTTCCTGGAGGGCCCTAACGATCAGCACTGGCCCCAGGCCAGAACCACCGATGCCAATCCAGAGCACGTCTGTGAAGGCTTGGCCTTGGGGCAAGGTCAGGGACCCTGCCAACACCTGGGCGGCAAATTCCTGAATGCGCAGTAATTCGGAGCTGATCTGGGCAGCCACGGCCCGATCAGGGGCCAAGGCCGGATTCCGCAGCCAGTAATGGCCCACCTGGCGCTGCTCATCGGGGTTGGCCATGGCCCCCTGCTCAAGGGCCTCCATCGCCCCAAAAGCCCGCTGGAAAGGCTCCTCAAAATCCTCCAGCTGCTTTTGGCTGAGGGCCATGCGGCTCACATCAAGCCACAGAGCCAAGGGCTCGTGGTGCCAAAGCAGTTGGCAAAACCGCTGCCACTGGTCGCTGGCGGCGGCTGGATTCAGATCGGGGATGGTATTTGCCATGCTCAGGGGGCCACTGGGGGAGAAACCAGCATCGTCTGCTGGGCCACCGGTGCAGCTTTACCGGGGGTGGTTAAGGCGAGACCCTGATTTCGAATTCGCGTATTTGGGGGGGGGACTGTGAAGCAAGCGAATCCGTCCTAAAATTTTTGTGTTGAAGCAATCCGGAATTATCGGCTTCCTGGCCTGCCATCTCAGAACTTCCCTAGGGGGCATGAGCCTGGCCCTTTGCCTGCTGGGCCTGGCCGGATCTCCCATACGTCCGCAGGTCCACAGCCTATCCACAGCCCAGCCCCTGGCCCCGCTGGGCGACGACGAACCTCTGGTGGCGGAGGGGCAGAGGCCCAACCCAGCTGATTTTGAGGTGGCGGAATTACAGGAGCTGCAGAGGCGTTTCGGCGTCCATGGCCCCCAAACCCCCCTGGCCCAACTATTCACCGCCGGCCTTGACCACTGGGCCCCGCTTCGCAGCCACACCCTGCAAAGACTTGAAATGTTGATGCCTGCGGTGCGCCGGGAGGCGAAGGGTTATCGGGTTAATCCGATGCTGCTCACCGCCGTGCTTTACGACGAAATGCAGCATGCCAAGCCTGGGGAAGATTCAGCCTTAGCGATGCGTTCCGGCCTTTTTCAAACCCACGGGCCCGCCCAGCTAGGGGTGGAAGAGCTGATGCACCAGCATTTGCTGCCACGGAAGCCCAGCCAAAAGCAGCTGGAAGCTGCCCGCCAACAATTGCTTGATCCAGAGCGAAACGTTGCCCTGCTGGCCGGCAAGATGGCCCGCCTCAGCCGTGCCCTGGGGGTACCAAGCCAAAGGAGCCTTGAAGCCAGCTCTAGCCCCAGGGATGCCCACCTGATTGCCACCCTGGCTTACCTACACAACGGCAAACTTGACTACCCGAATCGGATCCTCACATACATGCAGGATCCAGCCCTACACGGACTGCTTTTCGGCCGCCAAGAAGCCCAATCGGCCCCTCTGATCTGACCAACAAATCCCTTATTAACAAACCAAGCCAATGGCTGTAAGTCGTTTTTGAATTTCGCGCCAATCGAAACTGCGAGGGTCAGCCCTGGCGCCGCCTAGGTCCACATGGCGGTGGGTGGTGATTGCCTCAGGTTTGATCTGATATCTCAGCATCCAATCGGCCAGCACCCGGCTGAGGGCGTCGTACTGGGCGGGGCTATAACCGCTGTGGGAGAGCTCGTCATCACTGCCGTCCTCGGGGGTTTCGAGGCTCACATGCAAGGCAAAATTGTTCAAGGAACCAGCAAGTTTTCTGTTGGTAAAAACCCAACGGCCCCCAAAAGCTGAATAACCAGCCCCAAAGGCCCGCTTATTCGCATCCACCACCTGGATGATCTCCCCCTGGCGGCCCACCAAGGTGTGGTAACTAACTTGATCGTCGTCGGAGCGATGGGGGGTGCTGAAGGTGTTGAGGGCTGAGCCGAGGCTGTAAACCGTTTCATGGAGCACGATCACCGCCGGGGTGGGATCCAGGGTTTGGCCATAGACATCGCGACGCAGGCGCAGGGAGTAATTGCTGGGATCCGCCTGGAACCTGCTTACCTGCAGGGGCAACTTGACCAACCGCTCCCTAAGGCGCTGATCCAAGGCCGGACATTGGTTCAAAAGGGGAGATTGCCACTGCGCTTGGGCTGGCGGCGGCGGCGTGAGCCCCCTTTCTTCAATGGCACCTCCAGGGGGCTGCTGAATCCGGCTTAACCTTTGCCATTGCAAGGTCAAAGCCAAGCCCAGGCCCATGGCGAGGGCCCCAGCCCATGGCAGCCGCCGGCGTGCCATGGGTGTCAGTTTTGGGAAAGCCCTAACCATTGGCTACGCAGGTGGAGGGCGGCGGCAGGGGCGCTGGGATTAGGCAGGAGCTGCCAGCGATGCGGCTGGGGCGGGGCGGGCCTAAGCACTGAGCTATGCACCAGCCCATCCCGACAAAACAACAACTGGTGTTCCCCCTCGGGACGCAGCCCCTGCTCCCATTGGTGGCAGCTGTGCAACCGCTCCCCATCAAGGGCCAACAACTCATCGGCAGGGGCCAACCCCGCCTGTTCAGCTGGGCTATGGCGATCCACCCGGCGCACCCGCAGTTCCCGGCCCACCAGATCCAACTGGAGGCCAGTGGTGGCTTGATCAGAGGATTGGGCCGTCAGGGTTAGCCCTACGGTTTGCAGATAGCTACCAAGTGGTAGCTCAGCGGTGCTGGCAATCCAGCCCCCACAGAGCTGGGCCAACTGGGGATCTAAGCCGCCAATGGCAGCAAACAAATCTTCAGTGCTGTAACCCCTGCCGCTGCTCCCGAAATTGCGCCAGAGCTGTTGCAAAAGCTGTTCAAGGCTGGCGCCATGGACCCGCAGGTGCAGGTCGATCAGCAGGGCCAGCAATTGACCCTTCAGGTAATAACTGACCTGTTGGTTATCGCTATGGGCATCGCGGCGATAGAGCTTTACCCAGGCCTCTTCACTGCTTTCCCGCAAACTTTGCACCCAGCGGCCAGGGGTCGTGAGATAGCGGCTGATCTGTTCGGCCCACTCGGCCAACAACTCCTCTTTGCTGCAAAGCCCGGCGCGATAAACAACCAGGCTGTCGAAATAGCTGGTGACGCCCTCGGCAAACCAAAGGGTGGGCACGATCACCGCCCCGCCATAGCTGTAGGGGCTTAACTCCCGGGGCCGTAGGCGCCGCACATTCCATTGGTGCAGGTATTCGTGGGCCACCAACTGCAATAGGCGCTGGTAACCGGCTGGGGTAGCCAATGCCCGTCTGCCAAAAATCAGGGCACAACAATCGTTGTGTTCAAGGCCCCCATAGCCCTCCCCAACGAATCGGGTCATGAACAGATAGTTGTCGGCTGCGGGCCTTTCAACCCCCATCAGCCCGCAGGCGGCGGCACAGAGCCTGGGCAGGTCCTGGCGCCAGCGGTCCAGGGGCGCTGGCTGGGTCAAGCCTTGCCACACCCATTGGTGCGGCACCCCACCAACGATAAAAGCCAGGCTCTGCAAAGGCCCAAGGCTGATGGGAGCATCAATCAGTTCGTCGTAGTTGCGAGCCCACCAACCCTTGCCCTGGGTGCCCAGGGCTGTGGCCACCTGCCAACCCTCAGGCAACAACAGCTCCAAGCCATGGGGGTCCCAGCGGCAACCCTCCAGCTCCAGGGCCCAGGCGGCGCCGGTAAGAAAGCCGCCGCTGCCATCGAGCCAATTGGTACGCACCGTGGCCTCCACAGCCATCAGCCCGTAGCTGATCTCAAGCTCCTCCCCAGGGGTGACCGCCAGTTGCCAGCTGTGGCGATCGAGGCGGCGCAGCGGCAGCCATTGGCCCCCCTGGCGGGCCTCAAGGCCCTCCAAGTGCCGCACGTAATCCCGCTCCAGGTAGGAGCCTGGGGTCCAGGCGGGCAACTGCAGGCGCAGCAAAGGCCGTTGGGGCCGATGGCTGATGGCCACTGTTAGCCGGTGGCTGTGGGGCTCGCGCAGATCTAGGCAATAGCGCAGGGAAGCTGTCAAGGATCTAACCAGCGCCGCCAGTTGCCGATGGCCAACGCCGGGGCCAGGATCCCAGGATGGAACATGCGGCACCGCCTTTGACGCCTGACCTTAGCGATGGCCGCAAGGCCAATGGAAGCCCCGTGCGGCTTGCGGTGCTCGCTTCCGGCGCTGGAAGTAATTTCGAGGCGCTGGTGCAACTCTGCCTGGGCCAGCAGCAGCCCCTGGCCCAGGTGGAACTTCTAATTGTGAACAACCCCGGCTGTGGGGCCCTGGCCCGGGCCAAAAGGCTGGGGGTGCCCTGGCTGCTACTGGATCACCGCCACCAACCGAGCCGCGAGGCCCTTGATGGGGCCATCGTGGCGGCCTTGGAAAACGCCGCCATTGAGCTGGTGGTGATGGCCGGCTGGATGCGGATCGTCACCGGTCGCTTAATCCAGGCCTACCCAGGCCGGCTGATCAACATTCACCCGAGCCTGTTGCCGGCCTTCCGGGGGGCCGATGCCATTGGCCAGGCCCTAGCGGCGGGGGCCCCTGAAAGCGGCTGCACCGTCCATGAGGTGGTGGAGGCTGTGGATGCCGGGCCAATCCTGGCCCAGGCCCGGGTGCCGATCCTGGCCGGTGACGACCAGGTCAGCCTGGCTGCCCGAATCCAAGAGGAGGAACATCGGATCCTGCCCCAGGTGGTGCTGGCCAGGGCCCAGCAATTGCGACCCAGGGCTCAGGGGTAGAAGGGCACCAGGGGCAAGCCGGTTTCCTGGGGCTGACCGGTCATCACATTGAGACATTGCAGGGCCTGGCCCGCCTGGCCCTTGAGCAGGTTGTCGATGGCGCTCATGACCACCACTTGGCTAGTGCGCTTATCAACCGCCACCGAGATCAGGGCCCGGTTGGTTTGGCGCACCCATTTGGTGGAGGGATAGGTGCCCACGGGCAACACCCCCACGCAGGGGTGATCGCGGTAGGTCACTTGAAACAGGGTGGTGAGGTCTTCGGCGGTGAGACCAGGATCGCGCAGGCGGCCATAAACGGTGGCTAGAAGGCCCCGCACCATCGGCATCAGATGGGGGGTGAACTGCAACTGGATTGGCCGGCCGGAGGCCCTACTGGCCATTAATTCGATTTCGGCGGTGTGGCGGTGGCCCACCACCCCGTAGGGGGCCACCGCCTCCGCCGCTTCCGCCAACAACAAGTTCTCTTTGGCGGCGCGCCCACCCCCGGAGGTGCCCGTTTTTGCATCGATCACGATGCCCTCGCCTTCGATCAAGCCTTGCTGGAGAAGCGGCATCAGGGCCAGCAAGCTGGCGGTGGGGAAACAGCCGGGGGCCCCCACCAGGCGGGCAGGGGCCAACTGGTCGCCCGCCCATTCCACCAGCCCATAAACCGCCTCAGCGCAGAGATCTCCGTCGTTGCGGTTTTGTTGCCGGGCCTCGGTGCTGTAGGTGGCGGCCCATTGGGCAAGGCTGGGGAACCGATAGTCGGCGGATAGATCCACCACCCGCACCCCCTTCGCCAGCAGGCCAGGCACCAGGGTGCTAGCCAGGCCATTGGGCAGGCTGAGCACCGCAAAATCAGCGGCGGCGGCAATCGCTTCCGGATCTGGGCTCTCAACGGCCAGGTCGTTAGCCAGGGGTAGGAAGGGGGTTATTTCTGACCAGCGCTTACCGGCACTGCGTTCACCCCCCAGGAAGCTCACCTCAAAACCCGGGTGATCCTGCAACAGTCGAAGGATCTGCAATCCGCCGTAGCCGGAGGCTCCGATCACGGCAACCCGCTGGGCAGATGGGGAGGCGCCGGCCATGGGGTTGTGGAAGGAGCGCCGACTTTATAGAGCAACCGACCCCAGGCCGGCCTAGGCCCTATAACGAGCACCAGATAAGGCTGATCATGGTTTCAGGGGCCGCCACAACTGAGATCCGCTTCGATCCGATTGAAAGGGCCCTGGAGGCCATCCGCGATGGGGCCTCCGTGGTGGTGGTCGACGACGAAAACCGTGAAAACGAGGGGGACTTAATCTGCGCCGCCCAGTTCGCCACCCCCCATCAAATCAACTTCATGGCCACCGAGGCCCGGGGCCTGATTTGCCTGGCCCTGGAGGGCCAGCGGCTGGATGAGCTGAATCTGCCATTGATGGTGGATCGCAACACCGACCCCAACCAAACCGCTTTCACCGTGAGTATCGATGCCGGCCCTGACCATGGGGTAAGCACCGGCATCTCAGCGGAGGATCGGGCCCGCACCATTCAGGTGACACTGCATCCCCATACCCGCCCCCGGGACCTGCGCCGCCCCGGCCATGTGTTTCCGCTCAGGGCAAGGGATGGTGGCGTGCTTAAACGGGCCGGCCACACCGAAGCGGCCGTAGACCTGGCCCGCCTGGCGGGGCTCTATCCAGCGGGGGTGATCTGTGAAATCCAAAACGCCGATGGCTCCATGGCCCGGCTAGCTGAGCTGGCCGCCTATGCAGAGAGCCATGGGCTTTGTTTAATCAGCATTGCCGACCTGATTCGCTATCGGCTCGACACCGAAAGATTCGTGGTACGCGAAGCCATAGCTGCACTTCCCAGCCAGTTTGGCAACTTCCAGGCCATTGGGTATCACAACTCCCTAGATAGCCAAGACCATGTGGCCCTGATCAAAGGTGATCCAGCGGCCAGTGGGGAGGCGGTGATGGTGCGGGTGCACTCGGAATGCCTCACCGGCGATGCCTTTGGCTCCCTGCGTTGTGATTGCCGAGCCCAGCTGGAGGCGGCCCTCCGCATGATTGAAGCCCACGGCTGTGGGGTAGTGGTTTACCTACGCCAAGAGGGACGCGGGATCGGACTAATCAACAAACTGAAGGCCTACAGCCTCCAGGACGGCGGCCTTGACACGGTAGAAGCAAACGAACACCTGGGCTTCAGTGCCGACCTGCGCAATTACGGCGTCGGTGCCCAGATCCTCTCCGATCTGGGGGTGCATCGGCTGAGGCTAATAACCAACAACCCCCGCAAGATCGCTGGCCTCGGGGGCTATGGCCTGGAGGTGGTGGAGCGATTGCCCCTGGTGATGGACCCAGGGGAACACAATGCCGCATATCTCAACACTAAGGCTGAAAAACTAGGCCACCTGTTAGGGGGCCAAAGCTGAAAGGGCCTGGGTTCAGGCCTCGATGGTCACCTTATTGATGCGGGCTCCGCTTTTGATAGCCAACACCACGTCAAGGTTGGCGGTTTGGCCGAACACGGTGTGCACCCCATCCAGGTGCGGTTGGGCGTCGTGGCAGAGGAAGAATTGGCTGCCGCCGGTGTTTTTGCCAGCATGGGCCATGGAAAGGCTGCCAGCCTGGTGCTTACGGCTGTTGATTTCGCAATCAATTTGATAGCCAGGACCGCCAGTGCCAGCCACCCCCTTTGCCCCTTCCCTGGTGTTTGGGCAGCCGCCCTGGGCCATGAAACCGTTGATTACCCGGTGAAAGGCCAGGCCGTCGTAGAAGCCCTCATTGGCCAATTTCACAAAGTTGGCCACCGTGTTGGGGGCATCGGTGTCAAACAGCTCGATCACCACGGGGCCGGCTGCGGTATCCATCACGGCTTTGGTCATCGCTGCACGGGCAAAGTGGAAGACCTGAACCTTGGCACAAAGCCATGACCACTGTCTCCCCCACCGTTTCCGACCTGCCCACCGCCCTGATCGGTGTGCTTGGTGGCAGTGGTTTGTACGCCATGGAGGGGCTCAGCGATGTGGAAGAACTCCAGATCGACACCCCCTTCGGGGCCCCCTCTGACCTGCTGGTGAAGGGTCGCATCGATGGGGCAGAACTGGTGTTTCTGGCCCGCCATGGGCGCCACCACAGCTATCTGCCCTCGGAGGTGCCCTACCGGGCAAACATCTGGGCGCTGCGCTCCCTGGGGGTGCGCTGGATTCTTTCCTGTTCAGCGGTGGGGTCCCTCCAGGAAAAGATTCGGCCCTTGGATCTGCTGGTGCCAGACCAGTTCATCGACCGCACCCGCCAGCGGCCCGGCAGTTTTTTTGGCGAGGGGGCCGTGGCCCATGTGGGCTTCGCTGATCCCTTCTGCCCCAACCTCTCGGCGCTGCTGGCGGAGGCCGTGGCGGAGGAGCTGCCAGAGGGGCGCCAGCTGCACGAGGGCGGCAGCTATTTGTGCATGGAAGGGCCAGCCTTTTCCACCAGAGCTGAATCGGAGCTATATCGCAGCTGGGGTTGCTCGGTGATTGGCATGACCAACCACACGGAAGCTCGCCTGGCCCGGGAGGCGGAAATGGCATACACCACCCTGGCCATGGTCACCGACTACGACTGCTGGCACCCAGACCATGCCGCCGTCAGCGTTGAGATGGTGATCAGCAACCTGCATGCCAATGCAAGCACCGCCCAGCAGGTGGTGGCCAACGCCGCCAGGCGCATCCACCAGCAACGGCCAGCCTCTAGGGCCCATAGGGCCCTGGCCCATGGGCTGATGACTGCCAAGGAGCATGTGCCGGCGGCCACCCGCCAACGGCTTGACCTGTTCACTCGCCCCTACTGGGGCCCCTTCAACTGAACCCCAAGGCTGTCTAGGGCCTGGCGCAATGAACCAGCCGCCGCAGCCAGCCGCTCGCGGGCGGCACTGGCGCCCAGGCCCGTGGCCGCCATCAGCAGGGCAAGCTTCACCGATCCTTCGCTCTGCTGCAGCAATGCCTGGCCCCGGCCCCGCTCGATACCGGCCAGATCCCCAAGGATGCGCAGGGCCCGATCTTCAAGCTTGGCGTTGGTAACTGCCACGTCAACCATGCGGTTGCCATAGACCTTGCCAAGGCGCACCATCACGCCGGTCGACAAAATATTCAGGGCCATCTTTGTGGCGGTGCCGGCCTTAAGCCGGGTGGAACCGGTGAGCAATTCCGGCCCAGTAAGCAGGCGGATATCGATCTCACAGGGCATAGCCGCCTGGCTGCTGGGCACACACGCCATGGCCACGGCGAGGGCGCCAATTTCAAGGGCATGGCCCAGGGCCCCGAGCACATAGGGGGTGGTGCCGCCAGCGGCGATGCCCACCAGGGCATCCCCTGGCCGAAAACCCCGGGCCTGCAGGTCGCTAACCCCGGATTCAAAGCTATCTTCCAATCCCTCGGAACTGCGCAGGAGGGCCGCAGCACCGCCTGCCAGCACCCCTTGCACCTGCTCTGGATCACTGCAGAAGGTGGGTGGACACTCGGCCGCATCGAGGACCCCCAACCGTCCTGAGGTGCCAGCACCGATATAAAAAAGCCGACCCCCCTGGGCTAAACGTTGGGCAATCGCCTCCACGGCAGCGGTGAGGGGTACGGCGGCCCCAGCCACGGCCCGCTGGGCCATGAGATCCTCCTCCACAAACAACTGAACCAAGTCGGCGCTGCTGAGTTGATCGAGCTGTTGGCTAGCAGGATTGGGCTGTTCGGTGAGCAGGTGGCCCCGGTCGGAGCGGCCAGGGCTGGGGCTCATAGCAAACCCTCCAGGGAGCGGCGAAAGGCCTCCAAATCAGCCTGTTCACTGGCTGAAGACTCAGGCTCAACGGCTGAAAGAGCTTCATTTGAAGTGCCCTCCTTCCAGCTGTTGGTGTCGAGGTTGTGCTCAGGGGGGGCAAGCAAGAGGCGATCTTCTGCCGTTTCAGGTAAGAAACCACTGGGCACATACCGCGCCTCATAGCCGGCCTCAGTGCAGAAATGCTCGATGTCTTCCCGGGGAATCGCCTCCACACAGGCCTCAGGAAAATCCTGGGCTTCCAAGAGCAGCGCATAGCGCAAGGCATCGTCCTGCTCTTCAAACAACAACACAACGGTGTGACCATTGAGTTCAAGGGAATGGATGCCCTCGGCTTCACTGCCCGCATCAAATAACAACACATGCACGCGGTTGCTCACCTCTGCTGTTGCCCCTCTAAAGCCGATGGGCCCATTGTCTCACTGCTGCAGTTCTTGCAGGCGGCGGTAAAGGGCCGCCTCCGCATCATTAAGCTCCTCTGGCACCACTAGGCGCACCTCCACTAGTTGATCACCCCGGCGACCCTGGTGCTCCAGGCCGCGGCCCCGCAACCGCAACAGCCGACCGCTGGAGGTGCCTGGGGGGACCCTTAGCCGCACCGGCCCCTGCAGGGTGGGCACCACAGCTTGGGCGCCAAGGGCCCCATCGGCGGCGGAGAGATCCAGGCGATAAAGCACCCGCAGGCCATCAATGCGCAAGCCCTCGGGAGTGCGCACCTGCAACTGCAAAAAGTGATCTCCCCCGCCGGGGACCACCCCCTCCAAGCGCAGGCGCCAACCATCACCGGCCTCCGGCGGCGTCTGCAGCTCCACCATGACGCCATTGCTTAGGGCGACGGTCACCTTGGTGCCCCCTAGGGCCTGCTCAGGGCTGAGCTCCACCAGGGTTTCGCAATCAGCCTGGGCCTGCACCGGCGGGGGCGGCGGGGGGGCTGTGGTGGCAGGCCAGTCCTCGCGCTCTGGGGGGCGACGGCGGCCGAAAAGATTATCTAAGTAGTCGTGAAATTCTGGGAAGCCCCGGGCAAAGGGGTCTTGGTCTTCCGCCTCGCCCCCCGCCTCCCAGGCCTGGCGCCGGCGCGGATCGGAGAGCACCGCATAGGCCTCGTTAATCCGTTTGAAGCGCTCCTCGGCGGCGGGGTCGTTGCTATTGAGGTCTGGGTGCCAGCGGCGGGCTTGGCGGCGAAAAGCTTTCTTGAGGGCAGCGGCATCGGCCCCAGGCTCAAGGCCGAGCACAGCCCAATGGTCAGCGAGGGTGGGCGAAGCCATGGCTGAACTCAATAGCGCCCCCAGGGGTCATCGGAGCGGCCAGGGCCCCCGCGGGGGCCAGCCCCAGGACGATCCCAGTCATCCCACTCGTCGTCAGCAAACAGTTCGTCCTTAAGCGAGCCCAGGGTGCTGCGCAGCCCCTGCAATGGGCCGCCCCCCTCAGCCTCCCGGCGTTCGGCGGATAGGCGGCGGTTTAATCCGTAGAGCGCTTCCTCCAACTGGCTCACCAGCAGATCCACCTCCCGTTCATCGCCCTGGTCGAGCCCATCCCGCAATTCCCGCAGGGCCCCCTCCACACTGCGCTGTTGCCGTTCCGCCCCGTAGGGGCCCAGCTCCAGGGCGGCATCCCGCAGGCGCCGTTCCGCCTGGGCAATCAAGGTTTCGGCCCGGTTGCGGCGGTCCACCTGGCTGCGCAGGCGGCGATCATCCAGGGCCTTGCTGGCGGCC
The DNA here is from genome assembly GCA_039799245.1 of Cyanobacteriota bacterium. Lineage (GTDB taxonomy): Bacteria > Cyanobacteriota > Cyanobacteriia > PCC-6307 > Cyanobiaceae > Synechococcus_D. The sequence goes on along the minus strand of JBDLTB010000013.1, from coordinate 14,396 downwards.
TCGGCCAACAACTGGTCAATTTCCTGTTGGCTGAGGTTGGAACTACCTTGCACCGTGACGCTTTGGCGGCGACCGGTGGTGCGGTCCGTGGCAGAAACCTGAAGGATGCCATTGGCATCCACATCAAAGGACACCTGCACCTGGGGCACCCCGCGGGGGGCGGGGGGGATACCCGAGAGGCGAAAGCGGCCCAGCGATTTATTGCCCTCGGCCATCTGGCGTTCGCCCTGGAGCACATGGACCTCCACCGCCGACTGATTTGCCTCCGAGGTACTAAACACATCGGCACGCCTCACGGGGATTGGCGTATTACGGGGAATCAACACCTTCATCACGCCACCGATGGTTTCCAGGCCCACCGAGAGGGGCGTCACATCGTTGAGCATTAGGTCGCGCAGCTCACCGGTGAGAATCCCGGCCTGCACGGCCGCTCCGATCGCCACCACCTCATCGGGGTTCACATTTTGGCTGGCCTCCTTGGGAATCAAGGTGCGCACCAGTTGCTGCACCATCGGCATGCGGCTGGATCCGCCCACCAACACCACCTCATCGATGTCCTCAGGGGCGAGGCCCCCATCGCGGAGGGCGGTTTGCACGGGCCGCAAGAGGCGATCAAGCAGATCAGGGCAAAGTCCCTCGAAGGTGCGGCGGTCGAGGCTGGTTTCCAGGTGCAGCGGCCCTTCGGCACCGGTGGCGATGAAAGGCAAAGACAGGTTGGTTTGCAAGGTGCCGGAAAGTTCTTGCTTGGCCTTTTCCGCTGCCTCTAGGAGACGCTGCAGGGCCTGACGGTCGCGGCGCAGGTCTAGGCCGTGGGTTTGCTGGAAACCCTCGGCCAGCCAATCCACAATCCGCTGGTCAAAGTCGTTGCCGCCCAGCTGGGTGTCGCCGCTGGTGGCCTTTACATCAAATACACCGTTGGCGATCCGCAGGATCGACACATCAAAGGTTCCACCCCCCAGGTCAAAAACCAGCACCAGCTGGGAGCGGTTGCGGTCGAAGCCGTAGGCCAGGGCCGCGGCGGTGGGTTCATTCAGAATCCGCTCCACCCGCAGGCCCGCCAGGCGGCCGGCATCGCGGGTGGCCTGGCGTTGGGCGTCATCGAAATAGGCAGGCACGGTGATCACCGCCGCCTCCACCGCTTCGCCCAGGTAGGTGGAGGCGTCATCTACGAGCTTGCGCAGCAGACAACCCACCAATTCCTCCGGGGCATATTCCCGCTCCGTGGCCGGACAAACCACCCGCACCTGGTCGAGGTCATTGGCCCGGATCGTGTAGGCGACCGCCTGGCTCACCTCATCCAGGTCGCGCCACTGGCGACCGATCAAACGCTTGAGGTTGGCAAAGGTGTTGCGGGGGTTGAGCACCAGCTGGCGGCGGGCGGCCTGGCCCACCAGCAGCTCCCGGTCACGGCTAAAGCCCACCACCGAGGGGGTGGTGCGTAGCCCCTCGGCATTGGCCACCACCACCGGCCGACCGCCCTCCAGCACCGACAGCACCGAGTTGGTGGTGCCGAGGTCAATGCCGACGATCCTCCCCATGGGGCTGAGCAAATGTCGTTCACGGTAACGGGCACCAAGACCCTGGCCAGGGCAAGGACCCTGGCGTTGGGATAACTTTTGCTTAATAAACGCTGGCTATGAACTGAACGACGTCTCAACACAGGCTTCCCATGCCCGTCGCCAAGAAGGCTCTTGCTTTGTGCGCCCTAGGGGCACTTAGCAGCGCCGCCATTGCCCCCGTAGTGGCCCAGACCACGCTCAACGGTGCAGGCGCCACCTTCCCGGCTCCGATCTATCAAAAGTGGTTCTCTGACCTGGCCGGCAAAAAGGGTCCCCAGGTGAACTACCAAGCCGTTGGTTCCGGCGCTGGCATCCGTCAGTTCCAGGCCGGCACCGTTGATTTCGGCGCCACCGACGACCCCATTGATCCCGCCGAAGCCGCCAAGGTCAGCAAGGGTGTATTGCAAATCCCCATGGTGGGCGGTTCGATCGCCGTCGCTTACAACAAAGCCGGCTGTGACCTCAAGCTCACCCAGAAGCAAGTGGCCGGCATCTTCCTTGGCAACATCAAAGACTGGAAGGAACTCCAGTGCGCCCCTGGCCCGATCTCAGTGGCCCATCGTTCCGACGGTTCCGGCACCACCTATGCCTTCACCAACGCCCTGAGCGATTGGTCCCCTGAGTTCAAGAAAGAACTGGGCACCGGTAAAACCGTGCAGTGGCCCGTGGGCGTGGGCGGCAAGGGCAACGACGGCGTTGCCAGCGTGCTGCAAAACACCGCTGGTTCCATCGGCTACGTGAACCAGTCGTTTGTTAAGGGTGCCCTCAAGGCAGCCGCCATCCAAAACAAGAGTGGTCAATTCCTCAAGCCCACGGCCGCCTCTGGGGCCGCTGGCCTGGCCGGCATCCGCTTGGATTCCAACCTGGCTGGTGAAGCCACCAACCCCCACATGCCTGGCGCCTACCCCCTGGTGACCCTCACCTGGGTGCTGGCCTACAAGAGCGGCAATGGCGACAAGGCCGACGACCTGCAAAAGGCCTTCAACTTCATGTTGAGCAAGCCCTCCCAAGCCCAAGCCGATGACCTCGGCTATGTGCCCCTGCCCGCCGGCATCCAGGCCAAGTCCCTGGCTGCTGTTAAGCAGGTCGGCAAGTGATCCATTGATTGCTACTAGGCCAATCATTGACTAATCCTAGGGGGGAAAGATTTAGGTTCCCCCCTTTTTTATTTTCTTTTCTAAGCAACCACTTCCTAAGCTGCGGCTTAGACCGCCACCCACCAGCATGACGGCATCTGTTTCAGACGCTCTCTATAAACTCAGACACCGCCCCCCTAGCGAAAAGTTAGTGGATGGCAGCTTCAAGATTCTGGTTACGGTACTAGCCGCCCTAGTGGGAATAATCCTTCTGGGGATTTTTCTGGTCGTTTTCATGGAATCAAGGGAGGCCTTAGGCAAGTTTGGCCTCAGCTTCCTTGTCAACTCCAAATGGGACCCGAATACCGATCAATTTGGTGCCTTCACATCGATTTATGGCACCCTGCTCAGCTCCTTGCTAGCCCTAGTTATAGCTGTGCCATTGGGAATTGGTTCGGCAATTTTCCTCACGGAAGATTTTATCAACACCAAAATAAGATCAGTGATTTCAAACATGGTTGAATTGCTCGCTGCAATTCCCTCCGTGGTACTTGGTCTATGGGCAATCTTTGTACTTGAACCTTTTGCCAGGCCGATTCTTCAAATCATCAATCAATACTTTGGCTGGATACCCTTCTTTAGCACCGTACCCACAGGTCCAGGCATGATGCCTGCCGTCCTAATTCTGGTGATAATGTTGCTGCCAATCATTACCGCCATTAGCCGCGACTCCCTCAACCAAGTTCCTCCGGACCTACGCCAGGCCGCCTATGGGGTGGGGACCACCCGCTGGACCGCAATCTTCCAGGTAATGCTTCCCGCCGCAATCTCCGGAATTATTGGCGGAATCATGCTTGCCCTGGGAAGGGCCATGGGTGAAACCATGGCTGTTACTATGATTATTGGCAATTCTAATAATTTCAGCCTTTCCTGGTTTGCCCCGGGCAACACCATCTCGGCCTTGCTTGCCAACCAATTTGGTGAAGCTGATGGCCTACAGGTTTCGGCATTAATGTATGCGGCTTTAGTACTGATGATAATCACTTTCATTGTGAATGTTCTCGCCCAGTGGATAGTTAAAAATCTCAGCCTCAAATACGATTGATCCCATGACTTCCAGCTACTCCCCCGCCAAGCCTGACCTCACCTTCAAGCCAAACCTGCTACGGAACCGTGGCAATAAGTTTCTCACTGGCATTGCAGGCTTATTTAGCTTGATAGCCGTTATCCCTTTGATAGCGGTCCTTGCCTTTGTGTTGCTCAAAGGCATCTCGGTTATCCGGCCGATGATGTTTATTGAATTACCTCCTCCCCCAGGTCTTTCCGGTGGGGGTATTGGCAATGCCCTAATCGGAACTCTGCTGGTAACCGGCATTTCCTGTCTGTTCTCAATTCCCGTCGGGGTTGGCGGCGGGATCTATCTGGCCGAATACAGCGGCAACAATAAATTTTCAGCCTTTGTGCGTTTTGGCACCAACGTGTTGGCCGGGGTGCCCTCAATTATCGCCGGCGTATTTATCTACGGTCTGATTGTTGCCACCCGAATTCTGTTTGGCAACAGCTATTCAGCTGTGGCCGGTGGCCTGGCCCTCTCAGTTTTGATGTTGCCCACGATCATCAAAACCACTGACGAGGGTCTCAAACTTGTGCCCCAGGAGCTGCGCTGGGGTTCCCTCGGAGTGGGTGCTTCTAAATTTGTAACCACCATGAAGGTGGTGCTGCCTTCAGCGGTTGCACCAATTGCCACTGGGGTGGTACTAGCCATTGCTAGATCCGCAGGCGAAACGGCTCCGCTTATCTTCACAGCCCTCTTCTCCCCTTTCTGGCCAGAAGGGGTTTTCAAACCGATCGCCACCATGTCGGTGCTGATCTACAACTTCGCGATCATGCCCTACGACGCCCAGGTAACCCTGGCCTGGGCCGCCTCATTTGTACTGGTAATTCTGATCCTAGGTATGAATTTGCTGGCCCGCTGGATCTCTGGCTTTGCCCAACGTTAAGCCAGTTCTGCAACACTGTTCCCATTAGGAGACAACTCCCTCCCTGCACCGATGACTCTTTCCTCCTCTAGCGCCAACCTGCCCAACGACCAGGTGGCCATCACCTGCGAGGACGTCACGATTAGTTACGGAGCCTTTGAGGCGGTCAGAAACGTTTACCTCGAGCTCCCCCGGGGAAAGGTGACTGCCTTCATTGGCCCCTCCGGCTGTGGCAAAAGCACCGTGCTGCGCTGCTTCAACCGGATGAATGATCTCATCCCTAGCTTTGGCCTGAAGGGCAGGATCGTTTACGAAGGCCAAGATCTCTACGCACCAAACGTAGATCCCGTGGAAGTGCGCCGTCGCATTGGCATGGTTTTCCAACGCCCTAACCCCTTCCCCAAGTCGATCTACGAAAACATCGCCTTCGGGGCTCGGATTAATGGCTACACCGGTGACATGGACGAATTGGTGGAAAGATCCTTGCGTCGCGCTGCCGTATGGGACGAGTGCAAGGACAAACTTAACGAAAGCGGCTATTCCCTATCCGGGGGCCAGCAGCAAAGGCTCTGCATCGCCCGCACCATTGCCGTGCAACCGGACGTGATCTTGATGGATGAACCCTGTTCAGCCCTTGATCCAATCTCCACCCTCAAGGTGGAAGAAACTATGCATGAACTCAAGAAGGAGTTCACAATTGTGATTGTTACCCACAACATGCAACAGGCGGTGCGTGTTTCAGATATGACTGCCTTCTACAACGCTGTGGCGGTGGAAGGGGGCAGTGGCAAGGTAGGTTATTTGGTTGAATACGACCAAACAGCAAATATCTTTAATAACCCCCAACAGCAGGCCACCCAGGAATACGTGAGTGGCCGTTTCGGCTGATTAGACAGCAACCAATTCGGGTTCACGATAGGGTACGAAGTTAGCCTTCTTGGTACCGCATATGGGGCATACCCAGTTTTCTGGAATATCCTCAAATGCGGTGCCAGCAAAAATCCCCGAATCCGGATCACCTACGGCCGGGTCATAGATCATTGAGCAAACTTTGCAGATCCATTTTCCTGGCACTGGGTCAGGGGATTCTGAAGCTGTGCCGTTACCCTGCAACTGCCCTAGGGCAATGTTGTAGCGATCTGCATGGTGGTGTTCCACCGGCGCTAGAAAGCCAAAATTACTGGCGGCCTTCTTGAATACAGCCGCATGGTCTCGGGATTCATCGGCCTGGCTCTCGAATTCAGCCGTGGCAGAGGCATCCTGGTCCTTGCGGGCAGCGGCCGCAAATTCCGGATACATTGTCGTGTATTCGTAGGTTTCACCTTCGATGGCTAGCTGCAAACAGCGGGACAAAATAGATTGCTTTTGTTCATCGCTGAGGCTGCTGGGATCTTCAATTACTAGTTCCGGATGCAACAGGCGAAAATGGGCAAAAGCATGCTCAGTTTCCTGATTGGCAGTGTCTCGAAATAGCTTTGCCAGATCAGGATTGCCAAGGGTCTTAGCCACATCAGCAAAAAATAAATACTTACGATTTGCCATGCTCTCGCCGCCAAAGGCAGCTTCAAGGTTCGCGGCTGTGCTGGGCTTGGCGAGGTCCATGCAGATTGCTGAAAAGTCAGACGTGGGCGAGGTTAACCCGCCCACGCCGCTGCCACCGCAACTGATCATTGGTAGCGATTAAAACGGAGAGGGAGGGATTCGAACCCTCGATAGAGTTGCCCCTATACAGCATTTCCAGTGCTGCGCCTTCGACCACTCGGCCACCTCTCCCTTGCCCAGCGCCGCTGGGCAGCTGGCAACCTAGCAGTTCCCCCCCATCGCCCTATCCCATGGCCGTTAGTCACAGGGTCACGGTTCACAACCGCCAAAGCGGCCTTACCCACAGCGCTGAGCTGGCGGAAGGGGACTATGTGCTCCAGGGCTTTGAAAGCCTCGGCACACCCCTGCCTTTTAGCTGCCGCAATGGTTGCTGTACCGCCTGCGCCGTGCGGGTGCTGGCGGGCAGCCTTGATCAAAGGGAGGCCCTTGGCCTTTCCAAGGAGCTGCGTAGTAAGGGCTGGGGCCTGCTCTGCGTGGCCCGGGTGGAGGGGCCCCTCGAGGTAGAAACCCAGGGGGAAGATGAGGTCTACATGCTCCAGTTTGGAAACGCCTTTGCCCGGGGTCAGGTGCGCAAATCCCTGCCCCTGGAGGCGGAATAAAGTGATGAACCATCAAGAATTGCTGGCCGTTGCCCGCCAGGCGGCCAGCGCCGGGGGGGCTGTCCTAGGGGAGCACTGGGGACAACTTCTAAATGTGCGCAGCAAGGGTCGGCCGGGGGACCTGGTCACCGAAGCCGACCTGGCCGCTGAAGCGGCGGTGCTGGCGGTGCTAAAGGAAGCCACCCCAGAAATAGGAGTACTGGCTGAGGAAAGTGGCCTTCAGGGCCCCGCGGGGGAATGGCAATGGTGTGTGGATCCCCTCGATGGCACCACCAACTACGCCCACGGCTACCCGCTGTTTGCCTGCTCCGTGGGCCTGCTGCACCGGGGGGAACCCCTGCTGGGGGCCATTGATGCCCCAGGGCTCCAACAGCACTACAGCGGTGGCATCGGCCTGGGCGCCTTCTGCCATGGCGAAGCCCTGCAGGTGTCAACCTGCCAACAATTGGCCGATGCCCTTTTGGTAACGGGTTTTGCCTACGACCGCTGCGAAACCCTCGACAACAACTACAGCGAGTTCTGTTACTTCACCCACCGCAGCCATGGGGTGCGCCGCGGCGGGGCAGCAGCCCTCGACCTGGCCCTGGTGGCCGCCGGTCGCCTGGATGGTTACTGGGAAAGGGGCCTACAGCCCTGGGACCTGGCGGCGGGGGTGGCCCTGGTGCTGGCGGCGGGTGGCACGGTATGCGACTACGGCGGTGGCCCCCTGGACCTGCGCAGCGGCCGGGTGGTGGCCTGCACCCCAGCCCTGGAACAACCGCTGCTGGAGGGGATTGCCCATTGCAAACCGATGCCAGCGGCCATCTACAACGCCGCTCCATAGGATTCGGCAAACCTTGAGCCAGGTCCATGGCCCTGCAGCCCGCCAGCGGCGCCCGTGATCTGTTGCCCCAAGACGTGGGGGCCAACCGTTGGATCTGTGAGCAACTGGCGGAGGTGTATCGCCGCTGGGGTTACGACGAGGTGATGCCGCCCAGCATTGAGCGCCTCGACACGCTTGAGGCCGGTGGGGCGATCGAGCCCAGCAATGTGCTGCAGGTGGTGGCCGATGAAGCCCTCGGCCTGCGGCCGGAGATGACCGCCTCCATCGCCCGGGCCGCCTGCACCCGCCTGTCGGCGCTCCAGAGGCCGTTGCGCCTGCACTACAGCGGCTCGATCTTTCTGGCCGAACGGCGCGAAGGGGAAAACCCCCGCGTCAGTGAACAGCTGCAAAGCGGCGTGGAACTGATGGGCGCCTCCGCCAGCGCCGGTGATGCCGAACTGCTGAGGTTGTTGCTCGATGCCGCCGGCCACCTGCCCCTCAGCCCAGAGCAGCAACCCACCCTCTTGATCGGCCACCAGGGCCTACTGGCCCTGGTGCTGGAGGGTTTACCCAGCGAGCTTCAGCGCCCCTGCCGCCAGGCCCTTTGCAACCTCGACCGGTTGGGGCTGCGGGAACTGCCGCTCAACCCAGCCCAAAGAAAAAGGCTCGAAACGGTGCTCAACCTGCGGGGGGAGCCGGCGCGGGTCCTGGAGCAGCTGGAGGCGCTGGTGGGGCCCAGCGAATTGTTTGCCAGCCTCCAGGGCCTGGTGGCTTCCGTGGCCCAGCAGGCCCACAGCCAGGGCATCCGCCTCCAGCTGGACCCCAGTTTCCAGCCCCAATTTGCCCTCTACGACGGCCTGGTGTTGAAACTGGTTTGCCAGGGGGAATTCGCCCCGGTGGCCATCGCCAGCGGTGGCCGCTACGACCGGCTCGTGCAGCGGTTCAGCCCCAACGACCCCGGGGCCAGCGGCGTTGGCTTTGGTTTTGCGGTGGAGGAGGTGCGCCAACTGCTGGAGGTAAACGCCGGCCTGCCCCCCGGCGGCGGCGGCAGTGAGCACCTGGTGGCCTTTGCCCGGGCCGATCAGCTCAATGGCGCCCTCGACCGACTGCAAGAGCACCACCGCCAGGGGCTCAGGGCTGAACTCTGGCCAGACCCCTGCGCCAGCCGAGCTGAAGCCGAGCAAATTGCCCAACGGCGGGGCATTGCCAGCCTCGACTGGCTCGGTTGATTTCTAGGATCAGCGCCGCTTTGCAATGGCGCCATGGCCCACACGATCGTGACCAACGGCTGCGAGGGCATCGCCGACTGCGTCGATGCCTGTCCGGTGGCCTGCATCCATCCGGGCAAAGGGGCCAACAGCAAAGGCACCAGCTTTTATTGGATCGACTTTCAAACCTGCATTGATTGCGGCATCTGCCTGCAGGTGTGCCCAGTGGAGGGGGCGATCCTGGCGGAGGAACGGCCAGAGCTGCAGCGCGGCAGCTGAGGGGGCCCGCCCACGTACGGAGAACCACCCCTCCAGCCGCTTGAGCGAAACCAGGGCCCCTGCCTAGGGTCCAATCAGCTCAACCAACGGTTTGCCATGACGGTGCTGGAACAGGGAACGATTCAGATCCACACCGAAAATATTTTCCCGATCATCAAAAAGGCGGTGTATTCCGGCCATGAGGTGTTCCTGCGCGAGTTGGTAAGCAACGGCACCGACGCCATCAGCAAGCGGCGCATGGCTGCCATGGCTGGCGACTGCAGCGAAGGCAGCGAGGGCCGGATCGAGATCCGCATCGACCGGGAAAAACAAACCCTCACCATCAGCGACAACGGCATCGGCATGACCGCCGATGAGGTGAAGCGCTACATCAACCAGGTGGCCTTCTCCAGCGCCGAGGAGTTCCTGGAGAAGTACAAGCAGGAAAGCGACGCCATCATTGGCCATTTCGGCCTTGGCTTCTACTCCAGCTTCATGGTGGCCAAGCAGGTGGAGCTAATCACGCTCAGCGCCAGGCCTGGGGCGGAAGCGGTGCGCTGGAGCTGTGATGGCTCCCCCAGCTTCAGCCTTGAAACCGGCGAACGCCAAGAACCTGGCACCGATGTGGTGCTGCACCTGCAGGAGGAGGAACTCGAATACATCGAACCTGCCCGCATCCGTCAACTGATCACCACCTACTGCGACTTCCTGCCGGTGGAGGTGCAGCTCGATGGTCAAACGGTGAACAAACGCGAGGCCCCTTGGCGCAAGAGCCCCCGGGACCTCAGCGACGACGACTACATCAACCTCTACCGCTACCTCTACCCCTTCCAGGGGGATCCGCTGCTGTGGGTGCATCTCAATACCGACTACCCCTACAACCTGCAGGGGATTCTCTATTTCCCTCAACTCAGTGGTAGGGGTGATTGGGAAAAGGGGGAAATTCGGCTCTACTGCAACCAGGTATTTGTAAGCGACAACATCAAGGAGGTGGTGCCCCGCTACCTGTTGCCCCTGCGCGGGGTACTTGATTCCCCAGATATCCCCCTAAATGTGAGCCGCAGCGCCCTACAAACCGACCGACGGGTGCGCTCCATCGGCGGTTTTGTGGCCAAAAAGGTGGGTGATCGTCTGAAGGAACTGAAGCGGGATAACCCCGGGCGCTACGCCGAAATCTGGGAAGCGCTGGCCCCATTCGTGAAGATCGGCGCCATGGAAGACGAGAAATTTGCCGACCAGGTGGCTGAGATCGTGCTGTTTGGCACCACGGCGGCGGCCAGCGGCAGCGACCCCATTGCCCATGGGGAGAAGGCCTACACCGCCCTGGAGGGCTATCGCAGCCGCCTCAGCGGCGCCAACGACAAGCGAATCCTCTACTGCACCGACGAAGCGGCCCAGGCCGGCGCCTTGGCCCTATGGAAAGGCCAGGAAGCCGAGGTTTTGCTCGCCGATAGCTTTATTGATACCCAGTTCATCCCCTGGTTGGAACAGCGCCACCAGGAGCTCAAGTTCCAGCGGGTAGACGCAGAACTCGACGACAGCCTCAAGGAAACCGAGGCCGAGCTCAGCGATGGCGAAGGCACCAGCAGCAGCGAGAAATTACGTCAACTGTTCAAGACCGCCCTGGCCAACGACAAGGTGACCCTGCAGGTGCAAGCCCTTAAAGGGGCCGACAGCCCAGCGGCACTGATCCTGTTGCCTGAACAGATGCGTCGCCTCAACGACATGGGCGCCCTTATGGAACAGCGCTTGCCGGGGCTACCCGACCACCATGTGCTGCTGATCAACCGCCGCCACCCCCTGGTGGAAGGTCTGCTCAAGCTCAGCGCCGGGGCAGTGCTCACCGGGGCCGGCCAGTCCCCCAGCCAACAATTGGCGGAGGAGCTCAGCCGCCATCTCTATGAAACCGCCCGCCTGGCGGTGGGGGGCCTGGAGCCCAATGAATTGGCGGGATTCCAGCAACGCAGCTGCACCCTGATGGGGAAACTGATGGATAAGGCCCTTTGATTTGCTAGGCTTTCTCACTTGGGGAGCCGTTTTAGCGATCTCCTTTCCATATTTGAGGTGAAGGTATGTCCCGGGTGTGTCAACTGACCGGCCAACGCGCCAACAACGGCATGGCCGTCAGCCACTCCCACGTGCGCACCAAAAAGCTCCAGCAGGTAAACCTGCAGGAACGTCGCCTCTGGTGGGCCGAGGGCAATCGCTGGATCAAGATCCGCCTTTCCACCCGTGCCCTACGCACCGTGGACAAAAAAGGCCTTGGGGCCTTCGCTAAGGAACTGGGCGTAAACCTCGCCAAGCTCTGAGCAGCAACCACTGCTCTCGGCTAATTATTTCGAGTATTAACCTCAGCAACAGATCCAACCTATGGATCTGTTGTTTTTGGGCGTTCGGATAGGGCTCAGATCCACGAAAGCTTGAACCGAATTCCTAGGGTCTGGCTCTCCTCAGACCATCAGAATGCAGCGTTCAAGCTTTTTACAGTTGATCGCCGGCGGCTTAATTGTTGGCGCCTCCAGTTTATTGGCAGCAAAACCAGGGTTTGCCTTGGGCGGTCCGCTACCAGCCCTAAATGAGCCAGCGCCAGACTTTGACTTGGAAGCAGCAGGGGCGGATGGAGCCCTTGGCAAGCGTTTGCGGTTGATGGATTTTTCCGGCCAATGGCTCTTGCTTTATTTTTATCCAAGGGATTTCACCAGCGGTTGCACCCTGGAAGCCAAGGGTTTCCAAAGGGATTTGGCCAGCTTCATGGCCCGCAATGCCGCGGTGGTTGGGGTTAGTGCTGACGGGGTAGAGGAGCATGCCAGCTTCTGCTCCAGCGAGGGACTTACCTACCCGCTGTTATCTGACCCTGGTGGACAAGTGAGCCGCAGTTATGGCTCCTGGATGGCCCCCTTCAGCCAACGCCATAGCTTTCTGATTGATCCGGAAGGGATACTGAGGGGCCGTTGGACCGGCGTAAGACCTGCCGGTCACAGCCAAGAGGTGCTGGCTGCCCTCGAAAAACTTCAAGCTGGAGAACCCGGCAGCAGCCGCTCCAGCACCAGCTGATGCACCGCCGCAGCGTCCACCTGCCGCCGCACGTCCCCCTGATGCAGGGGCCTGTCGAGCTGGGCTTGCCATTGCTGAACCAAGATCTCCTGGCTGGGTAGCTGGCGCAGGTCATGGCACCCACACCCCAGGCCTTTCGCTGCCGCAGCCACCTTGGGGTCGTAGCTGAGGGCGGCGCAGGGGGCACCAGCTAGGGCACCAAGAATCAGGGCATGCAAACGCATGGCCACCAGCAAACCGGCAGCAGTGCAGATAGCCATGGCGTCCTCCGGCCGTTCCGGTTGCCCCTGGCGCGAACGGTCAGCCAAGCCAGCTGGTAGCAGGCCCTGGCTTGCTAATTCGTTCAATAGGCCGCGGTCCTGGTGGCGATGGAAAGGTAACCAAATCACTTCCCTTTGCTGGTCTTCCGCCAGTTGCTGCAGGGCCCTTAACAGCAGCAGCCAGCCATTGGCATTTAGCAAAGGCGTGGGCCGCCAGGCCAAAACTATTGGTCCCCCTTGGCCCCGCCAAGGCTGGGCCGGAAAACGCCAAACGGGATCAGTGCCGAGCAGATCACCGCTGGTACCCCCGCGACCCAGCTGGGCTGCCAGGCCGGCGGACTCTGGATCCCGCCAACTGGCAGCCGTCACCAGGGACAAGAGCATTCGCACCAGGATCCGGCTGCGGCGGCGCCGCAAAGGCCCGAGCCCCTGGCCCCAAAGCAACACTGGCTTGGCCTGGGCCTTGGCGGCCAGGATCAAGGCTGCGTAATAAATAAGACTCTTAAAACTGGTGCTGTCCTGCAACAGGCTGCCACCGCCCAGTACCAGGGCAGAACAGTGAGCCAGGGCCCTAAGGGTGGCCAGCAGACTTCGACGATCGCAACTGGCCACCTGAAAGCGATTTTGAACCTCTTGCTGGTCGGCGGCGGTCACGAGGGGCTGCCAACCGCTGGGTAGCCCCTGGAGCAGGCACTGCAGCAAGGCATCATCACCCAAATTGTGCTCGCCGTAGTAGCCGCAGATCAGAATTTTCAAGGGCAATTTAGGGGGTGTCTGCACCGGAGTACAGCAAGGTTCCGCAGGTTGTCAAGCCATAGGATAGATCCAGACAGCTGCCGATTCCTTGCTAACTTTCTGACACCCTGGCTAGACCAAACCAAATCAATAACGAGGACCAATTGATGCTCTATATGCAATCCCCCCTGGCCCTAATGGTAATTTACTTGCCTAATTTTCCCTAGAAATTCCCAAGAAACATACCAATCAATCAGGAAATCCACAGCAGCAAATCCTGGCGATTGGAATTTATCTTTTAGCCATATACTTGCTTCCCTGATTACCAACAGGATATGGCTTTTTATACTTCAATCCCTATGGATACCTTAGGTATTTAACACAGCCCAAGCCTGAGTTGAGCAAGTTGAATTACCCGCAGGCGAAATTAGCATCTATTCTTAATTCCATTGTCTAAGCTTAAGCCAAAATCAAGACCTCTCCGCCCTTGGGCTGTACCTTCAGCGGGTTCCGTTTAAAGCAATGCACGCGCTTTCCTTCCACACCTGGGTTATCCATATCAGTTCAGTGCTCGAGTGGATGCTTGCCATGGGGGCAGTGCTTGTTTGGGGCGAACGCCGGGGTGAAAGCGAATGGCGCTGGCTGGCACTGGCCATGGCCCCCGCCCTGGCCAGTGCCCTCTGCGCCTGCACCTGGCACGTGTATGACAACGACCCCCAACTCCATTGGCTGGTGACCGTGCAGGCCGCCCTAACCCTGCTCGGTAACTGCTGCTTGGCGGCAGCCGCCTGGCAGATCTGGCGCACTAACACCACACCCCAAAGCCGATGAACGCCGCCACTGATCCCGCGGCAGCCCTATTTGCCGTTTCGCTTTTCCCCTATTTACTTTTCCTTTGGTGGGCCAAGCGCAGCGGCCGCTTCCCAGCCCTGGCCCTCTGGGGTTTTGGCCTAACGCTGCTATTTGTGCTGATCACCATTGGTGCCGCCCTGGTGGCCCAGCTGCGCTACGGGGCGGAACTGGCGAATGTGGACTGGCTCCATGGCGGTGCCGAAGCATTCCTGAGCCTGAGCAACCTGGTGTTATTGCTCGGATTTGCAACGCCCACCGACGGGCCTGCCCCTGGGGAAGGTGCTGAGCGGCCCAGCAACGGTCCAAACAACGAACTGAACAGCGGTGAACAAGTCTTACGGGCTGGGGCCGAAAAGGATTTGCCAGCAGATGATTAGTTGGGGTTTACTTACCCCCAATCCGGATCCAGGCC
>JBDLTB010000012.1:0-10099 GCA_039799245.1 Cyanobacteriota bacterium | reverse complement strand
TGGGCATCCTTAGCCCCCCCCAGGCGGTGGCCAGCCTCACTAGCGGCGGCGGCACCATTGCCCTGCTTTTCGGAATGATGTTGGTGGTGAGGGCCCTGGAGTCGTCCGGCGCATTCAATGGTCTCGCCCACCAGCTAGTGCAATGGTCTGGGGGCCAGGGCCATCGCTTGCTATTGGGGCTAGTGATTTTGACCGTGCCAGTGGCGGCGGTATTGCCCAATCCCTCAGCGGTGTTGTTGATTGCCCCGCTATTGCCGCCGTTGGCTAGAGAATTAAATATTGACTTCAGGCCCCTGCTAATTCTGATGGTGTTGGCAGCAAATAGCGCCAGCCTGCTCACATTGGTAGGAGATCCAGCTATCTATATAATTGCTACGGGAATGGGTTGGAATTTTCTGCACTATCTACAGCAGATCACTCCGGTGGCCCTATTGGTGATCGGCGCTTTACCACTGACCCTGCCACTGCTGTATCGCAAGATCTGGCGTACAAAATTACCAATCACCACCATTAAGCCAAGGCCTGCCCACCACAAGGAGGCCCTGCCTTGGCTGTTGACAGTGGCGGCTTTGATGTTGGTGCTATTTATCACCGGAGATACTTTGCCAATCCCGCTTGATCCCTCTGCCGTAGCGCTAGGGGGGGCAGTGGCGACACTATTTATTAGTCATCACAGTGGGCTGCGCTCAGTTGATCAATTACTGGCAGATATTGATTGGGCTACATTAATATATTTTGCGGCAGTTTTTGTACTGGTGGGGGGCCTAGAACGCAGCGGCGCCCTCAACAGCTTGGCCAGCCAAATGACCCAAAGGGTCACTGGGAATCTCTGGGCCAGCAGCATGGGGCTATTGCTGGTTAGTGCAGCCCTTTCGGCTCTGATCCCAAATATTCCCCTGGTGGCCGCCCTCACGCCGCTGTTGTTGGCCGCCTGTCGCCAGGGGGGACTTTGGACCGCTGGCATGCCGGCAGAAGCTGCCTTCCCACTTTTTGAAGCGCTGATGCTTGGCGTGGTGATTGGTGGCAGTGCAACGGTTATCGGTTCCTCCTCAAATCTTGTGGCGGCAGGGGTGGCCCGCCAGCACCAATCAAGGATCGGCTTTCGCACTTGGCTGGGATTTGGGCTGCCCACGGTTGCCTTGCAACTGGTGGTGGGTGGGTTGTATTGCTGGTGGAGTACCAGCGGCTCAACCATCCAGCGTTAACCAACGCACCCTGGCCCGCAGGGGCGGCAACGGCACCAGGGCCAGCACCATCTGCACCGAGGCGGCTTGCCATTGGGGGTTCTCCAGTAACCAGCAGCCAAAGCCGCGGCGAATCCGCAGGCGCTTGCGGCCATCACAGGCGGCCACCCCCCAACCATCGGGGCCACAGCGGCTGCGGCCTTTTACCTCCACCAACAGCAGCCGATCCGGTTTCGCCAGCAGCAGGTCGATTTCCCCCCAGCGACAGCGCCATTGCTGGGCGAGTAACCGCCAACCATGGCGCTCCAAAGCAATTAGGGCGCGCCGCTCGGCCCAAAGGCCTTTGGTGCTGCTTTTGGGCTGGGAAGCCATGGTCAGGGCCTGGGGATCCCCCTAGGGTTCCCCCATTGGCGCAATGGCGATGGCAAGGTGGCTGGCAATAGTTTTGATGGCCCTAGGGCTTTTGGGCGGCACTGGGAGCTTTGGAACGGCCCTGGACCTGGCCAGCCCCGCCGAGGCAGCCATGGACTATGCCAAACAGGTGTTGATTGGCGCAGACTTCCATGGGGCAGATCTGCGGGCCACCACCTTCAATCTCACGAACCTGCGCGACGCTGATTTCCAGGGGGCCAACCTTGAGGGGGCCAGCCTGTTTGGAGCGAAATTGCAGGATGCCGACTTCAATGGTGCCAACCTGCGGGGTGCCACCCTGGATTCAGCTGTGTTGGAGGGCACCAACCTCAGCAATGCCGTACTGGAAGATGCCTTCGCCTTCAATACCCACTTCAGCAACGTGACCATCAGCGGCGCTGATTTCACAAACGTGCCTTTCCGCGCCGATGTACTTAGGGATCTCTGTGCCAGGGCCAGTGGCAGCAATCCAGTGACCGGGCGGAGCACCCTCGAAAGCCTCAACTGCGCTTAATTCCATGGCCTTTGATTCCCGCAGCCTTGAGCGACTCCAAGCCCTGGGTCGCCAGTTACCCCAGCCCCTCCCCGCCCCTAAGTCCCAGCCGGCAAAACCCCCTGCTGCGCTGCATCCAGTGGAAACGGAGGAAGACCCCCAAGAGTTATTTAGGCAGCTAATCAAGGTGAGCCCCGATGGCAAGGTGCCCGACCACCTGTTAGCCCGCCTGCGGGAAATGGAAGCAAAAGCAAAGCCAGTGGCGGCGCAAAAGACCGGCGGCGCCGCAGTTGAACCTGCAAAAGCAAAATTGCAACAACTACAAAAAAAACAGCAGCAGCAACCAGCCAACAGGCTCAATCCAGACAGCGAGCTATACACCGCCTTTCAACAATTATTACTTGAAGAAGACGACTAAGCCCAGGATGGCACTGAACCAAATCGCTAGCCATCCATTATTCCCTTAGATTTAAACCACTGCCACTTGATAGCAACGGCGTTCATCCAGGCCCTGGAGGTATTTACGTTCGAGGTAATACAACTCCTGAAAACGCAGGGCATCGGCATTTAGCTCCTGAAACAGGGCACCAATGCGGGTTTCGCCATCGCCGCTATCCCCAGGGCCAGATCGATCCGCCTCCAAGAGGCGAGCAATGCAATTTTCCAGGGTTTGCAGCCGCTGGGTGCCCCAGGCCTCCAGCAGGTGTTTACAGCGCCGCAATACCCGCTGGCGTTCGAGGCTGGCGGTGGTGCCCCGCAGCTGCTGGGAGGGATTGCCCAGGGCCAACAGCTGCAACTCGTTGGGCTCCAACAGGGCAGTGAGCCGGTGCAGCAGGGCCGAGTCCTCCTCCAGCAGACGATCACCTAACAGCCGCGGCAGGTCAAGCCCAGCGAGCACGTCCCCGGGGGCCAAGCCGCGGCTGATCGGTTCGAGCTGCCCCAGCCCAAGCTTTTCCTCCTCCAGCTCAGACAACTGGGCCCAGAGCTTGCGGTGGTGGGGCAAGCCGAATTCCTCCAATTCCCGTTGGCGCAGCTCCAAGCGGATCTCCCCCCGCAGCTGGGGACAGTGGAGATAAAGGCGCAGCAATTGGGCTTCGGCCCGTTCGCGCACCCCCGCCTCACCGGGTTGACCGTGGCGGCTGGAGCGCCCATGCCAACGCTGCCCCTTCACCTGCTGGCGCAGGTCCTCCTCCAATTGCAGGGCCAGGCGGGCCTGGCCGCCGGACAGCCGTTCGGCCACCTGCTGCAGGTAGTGGCTGCGCAGGGCCGACTGGGGCAATTTGCCCAGCAGCTCCACCAAGCCCTGCACCGCCTGTTGAAACTGGTCGGCCTTGGTTAGGTCGCGGCCCTCGAGCAGTTGCTCGATCTGCCAATCAAGCCAAAGGGGGGCCTTATCCAGCAGGGCCAGGTAATCGGCGGGGCCCTGCAGGCGCAGGAATTCATCGGGGTCCTTGCCGGCGGGCAGATGGAGCACCCGCAGCTCCAGCTGCCCCTGCAGGGCCTGGTGTTCCACCTCGCCGATGGTGCGCTGGGCGGCCCGCACCCCTGCGCCATCGGCATCAAAATTAAGCACGATGCGGCGGCTTTCGGAGCAGCGGCAGAGCTGGGTGATCTGGGCACTGCCCATCGCCGTGCCGAGGGCCGCCACCGCCTGGCGCACCCCGGCCCCATGCAGGGCAATTACATCGAAATATCCCTCCACCACCACGGCACAGTCGGCCCGACGAATCGGATCAGCGGCCTTATCGAGGCCAAACAGATTTTTTCCCTTTTCAAACACCTCCGTTTCCGGGGAATTCAGATATTTGGGTTCGCTGCCATCCAGGCTGCGACCACCAAAACCAATGATTCGCCCCTGGCGATCGTGGATCGGCACCATCAAGCGATGGCGGAATCGGTCATAGAAGCCCTGGCCCCCCTTGCGGGCCACCACCAGTCCCGCCGCCTCCAATTGCTCAATCGGCAGCTGCTCCACCTTCTGCAAATAGTTGATCAGGCCATCCCAGCCCTCGGGGGCATAGCCCAGCTCAAAGCCCTCAATGCTGCTCTCATTAAGACCGCGCTGCTCCTTGAGGTAGGCCAGGGCAGCGGCCCCCTCCAGCTGGCGCAGGTTGCTGCGGAACCAGCCGCTGGCCAGGGCCAGCACGCGATAGAGCTGCTCCCGGCGGGAGAGCTGTTGCCGCAAGCGTTCCTGTTGGGGGGCATCAAGGGTTTCCACCGGCAGCGAATAACGCCGGGCCAGCTCCAACACCACATCGCTGAAGCTCTCACGCTTCAGCTCCATCAGAAACTTGATGCTGTTGCCGCCGGCGCCGCAGGAAAAGCAGTAATAAAACTGCTTAGCCGGTGACACCGTCATCGACGGGGACTTGTCGTCGTGGAATGGGCAGAGCCCAACGAATTCACGGCCCTTCTTTTTGAGCACCACGTGCTCACCCACCACATCAACGATGTCGGCGCGTTCCTTTACCGCCTCAATGGTGCGCGGATGCAGCCGGGGAACGCTCACGCTGCGGGGGGAAGGTTTTCCATTGTCCCCGCTTCAGGCCCCATTCACCAGGGGGTAGCTCCGCCATTGGGGAGCGGCGGCCGAAGGGGGCCGCACCAGGCGCCAGGTCTGCCCCTGCTCGCCCCGCAGCAACAGCACTTCAAAACCACTGTCCACCTTGAGGGGATCCCCGGGCAATTGCCAATCAAATCGCCCTTGCAACCGCCAGGCTTTTTGCCCCTCCACCTCGGTGCTGCCCTGCTGCTCAAGGCGCACCCGATTGAGGCTTGGTTTGCCCTCGGGGGCGGGCAGGGCCAGGGCCAAGGCCAGTTCGGCCTGGGTGAGTTGCACCTGCAGGTCCAGGGCCTGGAGCAACACCTTGCGGGGCGGTTGGCCCAGGTTGGAGCAAGCCGCCAGGCTCACCACAAGGATTGAGCCCAGGATCCAGGCACCCAGGCGACGCAAACTTGGCAGCACCGGCAACATGAGAGGCAACCAGAGTTCAGCATGATCGGATGGCTGGAGGGGCAGCTGGGCTGCTGCTGGTGTGAGGGGCCTAGGGCAGGACTGCTGGTGATCTGCGCCGGCGTCGGCTACGAGGTGCAGGTGCCGCTAAGCCTCCACGGCCGTTGGCAGGGCCACCCTGCACCAGCCCCGATCAGCTTGCACATCCACCACCTCCAGCGGGAGGACAGTGCCCAGCTCTATGGCTTTGAGGAGCGGCGCGAACGGGATCTATTTCGACTACTGATCAGTGTGAACGGCGTGGGGCCCCAGGTGGCCCTAGCCCTGCTGTCAGCCCTGGACTTCGAAGGCCTCGTGGAGTCGATCCTCACGGGCGACCTGGCCCGCTTAAGCAGCGCCCAGGGGGTGGGCAAACGCACCGCCGAACGCCTAACGGTGGAACTGCGCAGCAAATTGGCCGACCGCTTCGATGCCGGTAGCCCAACGGCCCCATGGCTGGTGCTGAACGGCGGCGCCCCTGCCCCGAAAGCGCTTAAGCAGGAACTGGAGCTAACCCTCACCGCCCTGGGCTATGGCCCCCTGGAAATAGGCGAGGCCCAACGGGCCGCTGCCCTGGCGGGATGCCAGCCAGAAGCCGGCATCGACGACTGGCTACGGGAATGTTTGAGCTGGTTGGGAAGACAAATTGCCTAGGCAGGCCCCCCGGGGCGTTAAGGTGGCAGATTGCACCGATTCGGGCCGAACCCCCGCATGCCGCTTAATACAGAAAAGAAGCAGGAACTGATCAACAGCCATCAGACCCATGCCACCGATACCGGTTCGGTGGAGGTGCAAGTGGCGATGTTGAGCGAGCGCATCTCTCAACTATCGGGCCACCTGCAGGCCAACAAGCACGACTACTCGTCCCGCCAGGGACTGCTGAAGATGCTTGGGCGGCGTAAGAGCCTGCTCAGCTACCTCAAAAGCCAGAGCGTCGAGCGCTACCAAACCCTGATCGCCAAGCTCGGCATCCGCGGCTGAGGCCCTATGGCAGCCAAAGCCAAGCCAAGGCCCAGTGCTGCCCCAGGGGGCATTCCCCCTGAGGTTTCGAATCGCATGGCCCGCCGGGTGGCAATCGCCACTGGCATACCCACCTTGATGGGCATGGGGGTATTTATCACTAGCTACTGGTTGGTATCCCAGCAGATTGTTGACATTGCACCGGCGCTAACCCTGATTAGTTCCGGTGCTTGTTTTTTATTAGGTTTAGTGGGCTTGAGCTACGGCCTATTTTCCTCCAGTTGGGAAAAAAAACCCGGCAGCCTGCTGGGCTTTGAACAGATCGGCTTAAATATCAAACGGCTGCGCAGCGGCGCAACTGCACCTCAAAACGGGCAGCGCTAAGACTGGCCGCAGCCGCCTCGCCATTATTTACACAGAACTGGTGACCCAAGCGCACGTAGCAAAGCTGCTCATCGGATTTCACTTGGGCTATCACCGGCACCCTTAGACCGAGCAATTCAGGATCAACCCTATGTTGCTGTAGGCATTCCCTTAATTGATGTTGTACAGAAATATCACCGGCCTGCTGGGGATTGAGCATAACGAGCAATAGGGAAAGCTCATCAATCAATGAAACATCCTCAACAATCAGCTGCACCCGTTCATCACGACGGTCCACCGAGGCCCACATCAATAAACGGGCATCGGTCATCAGGTGGTCACTGAGACGCGCATAGGTTTTTGGAAATACCACCGCCTCGGCACTGCCAGTAAGGTCTTCCACTTGGAGAACGGCCATGCGATCTCCCTTGCGGGTGGTCACCAGGCGCATCTCAGGCACCATCACCAGTAAGGAAATGCGGCTCTTATCAGCCTGTTCCTCCAAACTGGCCAATCCGATGGGCGATAGCAACCTGCTGGTAGCCCCCAGCTGCTTAAGGGGATGGTCTGATAGGTAGAAACCAACCAGTTCCTTTTCCAGCTTCAGTTTTTCCGTTGGGTGATAGTCGTTTACGGCCTTTGCCCTTGGCGCCGTGCTCAGGGGATCTGCCCCTTCGCTTTCGGCCGCCGAACCCAATAGATCCAGCAGGCTGCCCTGGCCGCTAGCGCGGTCCCGGGCCCTGGAGCTGGCCCAGTCGAGCAACAAATCCAGGTCGGCAATTAATTGGGCGCGGTTAGCGCTGGGTTCCATTGCGTCAAGGGCGCCGCAATGGATAAGCGACTCAAGGGCGCGACGATTAAGCAAACCACTGGCCCCGAGGCGATCACAAAGATCAGCTAAGGATCGGTAGGGACCATTGGTTTCACGGGAACTTATCAGGCCGCGAATCGCACCATCGCCAAGGTTGCGTACGGCGGAGAGCCCAAACAAAATCCGCTTGCCTTTGGGAGTAAAATCAATGCCAGATTTATTTACATCGGGAGGCATCACCTCAATCCCCATTGCATTACAATTAGCTATATAACGCTGCACCTTATCGGTAATACCGGCATTAACCGTGAGCAAAGCAGCCATATAGGCCACCGGATAGTGAGCCTTCAAATATGCCGTTTGATAAGTAACGGCTCCATAGGCAGTTGAATGGCTCTTGTTAAAGCAATATTCAGCAAACAGTACCATTTGATCAAAAAGACTATCGGCAACATTCGCATCCACCCCCCGGCCCTGGGAGCCAGTTACAAAAAGGGTGCGATGTTTTTGCATCTCCGAAACTTTTTTCTTGCCCATGGCGCGACGCAGCAAATCCGCCTCCCCTAGGGAGTAACCAGCTAAATCCTGAGCAATCCGCATAATTTGCTCCTGATAAACCATGATTCCATAGGTTTCCTTGAGAATTGGCTTCAACAATTCATGGGCAAAATCAATAACCTCACGCCCATGCTTACGGTTGATAAATTTAGGAATCAAACCAGCATCAAGGGGTCCCGGGCGGTAGAGGGCAAGGATCGAAGATATATCCTCTAGGGAGGAAGGTTTTAGATCACGGACGATCTGACGCATGCCACTGGATTCCAGTTGAAAAATACCCTCAAGGTCGCCCCTGGCCAGCAGGGCATAGGTATCCGGATCATTGGCTGGCAGTCGATCAGGGTCAATTTTCTCTCCGTTTTCCTGGGCAACCAGATCAAGGGTTTTATCGATCATGGTGAGATTCTTTAGGCCCAGGAAATCCATCTTCAACAGCCCCATGGCCTCCACATCTTCCATGAAGTATTGGGTGATCACTTGGCCGTCGTTGTTGCGCTGCAAAGGCACCAGCTCATCAAGGGGCCGGGCACTGATCACCACCCCAGCCGCATGGACACCAAAGGTTTTATTAGTGCCTTCAATTCTTCGGGCCATGTCCACCCAGCGACGAACGCTGGGATCCTTTTCATATTTATCTCTAAATTCAGGGGCCGGTGAATTTTCGCCAATCATTTCTGCCAACTTGGCTGGCTTCCCTCTCACCACAGGAATCAACTTGGCAAGCCGATCGGCATCGCCATAGGGAATATCCAGCACCCGGGCCACGTCCTTTAGTACTGCCTTCGAAGTCATCCGGTTAAAGGTAATAATCTGCGCCACACGCTCTTCCCCATAGCGACGGGTTACATAGTCAATCACCTCCCCCCGTCTTTCGATACAAAAATCAGTATCAATATCAGGCATAGACATCCGCTCAGGATTTAGAAAACGCTCAAATAACAAACCATTCTGAACTGGATCAATGTTTGTAATACCAAGGGCATAGGCCACGAGGGAACCGGCGGCGGAGCCCCTACCAGGACCCACAGGTATGCCCTGCTCGCGGGCAAAGCGGATGTAGTCCCACACCACCAGGAAGTAGGTGGGAAAGCCCATCTGTTCCATTACCTTAAGTTCAAACTGGAGTCGCTCACCGTAGAGAGACTCGATAGAATCTTGAGGGTCTAACTCCAGCCGCCAGCGCAAACCAGCTTCACTTACCTCCTGCAAATAACTGCTAGCTGTGTGGCCATCGGGAATCGGAAATTCAGGTAGCTGAGAGCGACCTAATATGTCATAATTTTCCACCTTATCTGCTATTTTAATTGTATTATCCAAGGCCTGCTTCACCACCTCAGGATCAAGATGATCCACGAACAGACGTTCCATTTCCTGGCGACTCTTAATATATTCTGTGCCGGTATAACGCAATCGTTTTTCGTCAGTTATTAGCTTGCCAGTAAGTACGCACAGCAGGGCATCGTGGGCTTCCACATCAGCGCTACTTAGGTAGTGGGCATCATTGGTTGCTATCAGCGAAATACCTAATTCAGTGGCTAAAGCCACCAGGCCAGTATTAACAATTCGATCCTCCGGGGAGCCATGGTCTTGGATCTCCAGGTAAAAATCATCACCAAAAAGCTCTTGGTACCAAAGGGCAATGGTCCGGGCCACCTCAGGTCGGCCCTGGAGGATGGCTTGGGGAATCTCACCGCCAAGGCAGGCGGTGGCCACAATCAAACCTTCGCTATAGGTTTTAAGTAGCTGCTTATCAATACATGCCCTTGAAAAAATGCCGCGACCCCGCATCCCCTGCAGGTGGCTGATGCTGGTGAGTTTTACGAGGTTGCGATAACCAATTTCATTTTTTGCCAGCACCACCAGGTGATATCGACGTTCTTTCTTTTGCTGGGGGTCGTTGATGCTGCCATTTACCACATACATCTCATTGCCGATAATCGGCTTAATGCCAGCTTTGGCGCAAAGCTTTAGCAGTTCAATGGCCCCATACATCACACCGTGGTCTGTGAGGGCAACCGCCGGCATGCCCAGCTCTACGGCCCGCTCCACCATCTGGGGCACCTGGGTAGCCCCATCGAGCAGGCTGTAGTCACTGTGGTTATGGAGCGGGACGAAGGTCAAGGGGTCGGCCCAGCCGTAATGATCCAATGTAGCCACACCAGATCTGGTGTGGCTAGGCCAAAGTTGCTAACTCAAACCGCCAGGGGTGCCACCGGTCGCTGCCCCATTACCTGGGCCGCCCGTTCGTATTGGTGGGCCACCCGCAGTAGGGGCTCTTCCTCCAGCACTGGGGCCATCAACTGCAAGCCAATTGGTAAGCCTTTGCT
>JBDLTB010000011.1:0-20495 GCA_039799245.1 Cyanobacteriota bacterium | reverse complement strand
CAACGATAGTTGGGGGGTAGCCCCCTGCAAAAATAGCTCGATGCCAGGTAAAAAATTTCTCTTTTTTAATTAGCCACCCCATCCGGGGTGGCTTTTTTTATGACCTATTAGACTTTTTAAGCTGATCTCTAGTCGGATATTCCCAATCAAACAGCTGCATTTGATCTCTCTCCTACTGCCATGAGCCGCCCTCTGCTGAGGCCCCTATGGTCCCAAGTGCTTAGGGTTGTTGCCATCTGGAATCGCCATGGCTGTGTTGATCTAAGTGCTGCTTTTGCTTTTCATAGTCTCCAATCGATTTTTCCTTTCCTGTTGCTTTGTATGGGCGTTGGGGCAAGGGTATTTGGCCAGGAAGATGGTGCGTTTCATCAAATAATTGAAGCTTCAGAGCAGTTGTTGCCCCCTGGTACAAGCATAATAATTAGTGAGGCTTTGGCTAGGTTATATCGCCAGGGTCGAGGGGCTGGACTGGTTGGTGGTTTGGTTCTTTTGGTGACTGCTAGTAATGCCACTCTTTCTTTGCAAAGGGGGGCTGACCGTCTTTGGCGTGATTATTCCTTGCAGCTAGCAGGTGCCCATTCATTTGGCTGGCATTTACGTGATCTCTTGAGGCAGCGATTGAAGGCGGTGGGAGGGGCGTTGTTGCTTTCAGTCCTTTTGTTGATTAATCAAGTTACTACGCCGCTTAAATTAATGTTTTTAACTCTCTGGCACGGTCTTTCTAATTGGTCCTTGGTTTTGCCCAGTATCTGGCAAATGCCTGCGCGTAGTTTTACTTTTGCCGTTGCGAGTTGGGTCGGACTTCTATTTATTTCGCTTCTATTACTACTTTATTTGCCAAGCCGTCGGCCGCCTTTGCTGTTTTTATGGCCCGGGGCAGTCTTGATCTCCACCGCACTCACCCTGCTAAATCCCTTGCTCGGGGGGTTGCTGGTTTGGGCTAGTTCTCGCTTTCTGGCCTATGGTTTGGTAGGTGGGGTGATCCTTCTCACCCTTTGGGTTTGGTTGGTGGGACTGATTCTTTATTTCGGGATGGCCTCTGCTGTGGCCCTAGCGCCTCGGCCCCCAGGGCGGGGATCCGCATCTGGAAGCCTGATCAACTTGGCTGATATCCAGGCAGAATAATTGTTGATCTAGCTTTACTGCCCCAGGCTTATGGATCGACTTGTGCTAATCAGGAGACTGCGTCTGCCTTTGCCGCTGATCGCAGTTTTATCAGTGGGTATGTTTGTATTTGTACCGCTGGCGTTGCTAACCGTGGTGCCGGCAATATTGTTGCTATTTTTCAGTTTGCTAGCCGGAGTGGGGTTGGTGCTATCGAGCTGGGCAGTGGTGGAACTGCTTGCCTTTATAGAGCGCTGGATGGAGCGTGATGTGCGCTTCCGGCTTTAACTCTGCACCATTTATTGTAGGCAGGCAGCAATATCTGTTGTCCGACTATACGCTTTGGCTTTTGTTGATTTATTGATTTTACTTGCCGATTTTGATTGTTATTTTTAATTGTAGCTAATTGAGTTTAAGGTGTGCATTGCATCTGCCAGTCTGGGTGTTCTTCGCTCACTAAAATACATACTTCTTCTGCTGCCATTGTTTCATCAGGGGTGCTGAGTTGGTGCCTGGCGGTGTGATCTATGGCCTCCCAGGCCCCTCGCATTGGCAGAGCATTTAAACAGCCCCATACCATTGCTCCCCCCAGGGCTAGCAGTCTGCCAAGCCCAAGTCAGCTGCGATTGGCAAGGGCCAGGCTTAGTTTTTCGCCGAGCAGGCGCTGAAGTGGCTGGGCGGCTTCCCTTTGCCTATTGACTACAAGTTTTTTAGCGACTTGTTCCCCCAGGTTGCCCCCCCCCTAGGCCCAATAGTTCATTCATCCCTAGGCCCATGGCCGCTGAGATCTGGATTTGTCTGTGTTGTTCTGCTTCCAGTCTCACCCCAAATAGGGTGAAGATTGCTGCGGCTAATCTGATTTCCGCGTGGAGAAATTACAGGTGATCACCTCCGCCGGCGGACTCGGCTTAGCCAGCGGGGTTCTTCAGCCGCAGGCGTCTGCCCCAATGGATGCCTTGGCTCTGGGCCCTTTGTAGGCCATCGGAAAGAATCGGCAGCTCTAGCAGGCTTGCTACCAGGTTCAAGGCGGGGGATGGCGCCGTTGAGTTCATCGCTGCTCCTGGGTGAATTTTCTCCGGATCAGGCCTCTGATTGAGCCAGGGGGCTGAGGCTGAGATTTTCTGGGTCCAACAGCTGAATCTCCTGGCTCACTTGCTGCAGCACCTCTAGGCAGCGCTGTTCGTAGACCATGGCCTCGGCATAAAGCTCCGGTAGCCGTTCGATTTCCAGATCTTCGCTTTGGAGTTGCATCAAGCTGCGCTCCAAGGCCGCTTGGGCTTCGGCATAGGTCAACTGCTTGCCAGGGCTGGCTTTGCTTTTTTTGGCCCCAGTGCTAGCCATCAGACTTCCCCGTTTGTTTCAGATTGCCATGCCTGCACAGAAAGTTGCAGGACCCCATCGCTCAGTTGGGCGCTGATCTCCGTTCCCTGTTTAAGCCCCCCGCCGGAACGCAGCACTTGGCCCTGGCGATTACGCAGGATGCTGTAACCCCGGCGCAGTAACCGGGCAGGGGCAAGGGCCTGCAGCAGGGCCGACTGGCCGGCCAATGGCAGCTGCCGTCGTTCCAGGTAACGCTGGGCTGCCCAGCGTCGCCGTTCCCCCTGGCGACCGGCGAGGAGCCGCTGTTGCTCCCGATGCAGGGTGCCATGGATCTGCTGGCGCCAGATTCGGCCCAGCTGTTCCATCCTTAGAAGCTCTTCCTGGCGGTGGGGCAGCAGGGCCACCAGGGTTGCGGTGGGGGTGGCAGCCCGCTGGTCGGCCACCAGGTCTGCCACGGTGGTGTCATCCTCATGCCCGATGCCGGTGATCACCGGCACCGGGCAACGGGCCAGGCGGCGGGCCAATTGCTCGCCATCAAAAACCGCTAGGTCCTCACGGCTGCCCCCTCCCCTGGCAAGCACAACCGCATCAATGCCCAGGGCCTGCCAGTGGTTTTCCAGTTGATCAAGCACCCTACAAATCTGGGCCTCTACCTCCCCTTGCACTGGAATCGCCACCACCCGCAGGCCGCAGCTGGGCCAGCGTTGTTGGGCCGTTCGCAGCAGATCTGCCAAGGCAGAGCTGGGCACGCTGGTAAGCAGGGCAATGGCCCTTGGGAAGCGCGGTAGGGGACGTTTGCGTTCGATTGCTAGCAGGCCTTCGGCGTCAAGGATCGCTTTAACGCTCTCGAATCGCCTGAGCACCGTGGAGAGGCTGGGTCGCAGGTCCAGCACCTGAACGCTGAGGCTGGCCCTGGCGGCCCAGAAATTCAGTTTTCCCACCACGGTTACCCCATCGCCGTCCCCGGGGCGATAGTCCAAACGGCTGAGGCTGGAGGCCCAGATCACGGCTGGTATCGAGGCATCACCGTCGCTAAGGCTGAGCCATAGGTGGCCTTTTTTCAGCACTGGTTTTATTACGGTGGCCTGCAGCAGGAACCGGGGGGCAAATCCTCGGTCCAGTAGGAGGCCGATCGCTTCATTGAGCTGGCGCACCGAATAGCTGGGCAGCTCCATCAGCGCTTCAGCTGGCGGTAGCAATGCCACCACCAGATGCTTAAGGGACCTGTGATCAGCAATAAACCAAGGCCCCAGGCGGTGTTGCTACGTACAAGCCCTACGAAAGCAAATATCAGGGTGGTGCTCAGTAGTCGCGAGCCATCGCGCCGGGTTTTTACGAACAGTCGCAAGGAATTGAAACTTGATCTGCCAGCCTATAGAGCCAAGGTGAGGACAAAAAAAGGGGGGGGCTAAGCCCCCCCCCTTTTTATTCAGTGATGTAAACCGACTCAGCCGAGACCCACTTGGGAAAGGATGCCTTGGCCTGTGAGCAGTTCGGTGCCCAGGCCGATAACAAAGCCCAGCATGGCCAGGCGGCCATTCCAGGTCTCAGCAAAAGCGACGAAGCCGAAGCGGGATTGATTGGTGTCAGCCATTGGGGGTGCTCAGAGGTGAACTGGGGGAATTGTAACGAATCCTTGAGCTTTCTTGACAGTGTCCGGGGATACCCGGAGAAGGATTTTTGGTTTGACAGGGGCCAGGCTTCCGGTTAAGCAGGGTTTTCCCCTCGGCTGGGTTCCTTGGTCAGTCGCACTCAATTCCAGGCCGAGGTGCAGGTGATCTTGCCCGCAGATCCCAGGCTGGTACTGGTAACAGACCTGGATGGCACGCTTTTGGCCGGTGATCCCCAGGAGCGTCAGTTTTTATACCGCTGGCTAGCTGATCGCAGGGATCAGGTGCTGCATATTTACGCCACCGGCAGGGAGCTGCGCTCCATTGCCGCCCTGTTCCAAAACCCTGACCACCCAGAATTGCGCCAGCCCCACCTGGTGATTAGCGATGTGGGCTGCACCGTTGCCTGTGGGGAAAGCCTCCAGGTGGTGCCGATGCTGGTGGACCCCATTGAGGCCCTTTGGG
The DNA here is from genome assembly GCA_039799245.1 of Cyanobacteriota bacterium. Taxonomy (GTDB): domain Bacteria; phylum Cyanobacteriota; class Cyanobacteriia; order PCC-6307; family Cyanobiaceae; genus Synechococcus_D. The sequence continues at coordinate 15,996 of JBDLTB010000011.1, read as the reverse complement.
GCCCCTGTGCCGCGCGGGTGCGGGCTCTCACCGCCGGCCAGCCAGGCCTGAGCCCCCAGCCGGTGTGGAGCCAAAGGCGCCATGCCTTTTACGCCGATCCGGATTTACTGGATCCGCTGCTTTTAGAGCGATTAGCCCAGGAGGGCGTTGATTGCCTGTTCTCTGACGGCCGTTACCTCGATGTGTTGCCCGCCGGGGTTAATAAGGGCAGCACCCTGCAACGGCTGCTCAGGGTGCTGGAGCTAGGGGAGGTGCCTGTGTTGGTGGCAGGCGACAGCCTCAACGATCTCGCCATGTTTCAGGCGGGCTATCCAGGGGTGATGGTGGGTAATGCCGAAAAGGCGCTGAGGGCCCAATTACCCCAGCTCAGTGACACCTATCTGGCCTCAGCCCATGGCTGTGGAGGCATCCTGGAGGGCCTGGCCCATTTCGGTTTTGGGCCGCTGCTATCCCCGCAGATTTGAGATGACTTCCTCAGTACAACTTCTTGGCTATGGATCGGCGGTGCTCACCACCTGCAGCTTCTATCCCCAGGCGATCAAGACCCTGCGCACCAATGAAACCAGGGGGATTTCCCTGCGTATGTATCTGCTCTTCACCCTGGGGATCACGGGTTGGGGGATCTATGGCTATCTCAATCGGGATTGGCCGGTGTTCGTGGCCAATCTGGTGACCTTTCCCGCCTCAGCGGCGATCCTGGAGCGCAAACTTCAGGCCCAGTGGGCCCTAAGCCGCCAACGACAGCACCAGGGCAAATAGGGCAGAGCTGGCTAGTCCTACCGCCGCCAGCAGTCGGACTAGGGAGCCGGCAAGGGGGTGAGGGGAGAACATGAACAGAATCTAAAGATTTTGCCGCCTCCTTTTTAGCCCCTGGGCCCGGGCCTAGGGGTGTCGCTTCGCACCACTTTGCATTTAGTTAGATAGCTTTCCTGGCCTAGCGCACATGGCGGGTGCCATCGACCGGGTGATAAACCTCGCCGGTGGTTTCCTCAAACACGATCGCCGGCAGACCGGTTTCAAACATGGTCTGGATCGCCTCCTTCAGGTAGGGATTCCAGCCTCCCGTAGACACCTTGCCGTGGCGCACCGTCCAGTCCCAGGTCCCCTGGAGATCCCTAGGGATGCGTCCTTCCCGGTCCCGGCGGGCCACCAGATCCTGGGATTCCACCAGGCCCACCAGGATCGGATCCTTGCCGTAGGCAGGGGTGATCGTTAGCTCCAGGCGAATGGGATCTTCTTTGACCAGCCTTAGCCGGAACCTCGGTGGCAGTTTCACCGCCTTGAGCACGGCCGCCACAACCTTTGTTCTCTGATCCAACTGGACTCCTCCGGCCTGCATCAGCTCATCTAGGCAGGTCCCCCCAGCTTGCGTGATCGAGGTGCAGCACGGCCAGGGCTTGGGCGGGGAACTTAGCTTTCTGGAGGTGGCTCGGGCCGGCTGCTGCCGCCTTCTTCGCTAAAACGCACCGTGAGCAGCTCCTCCCTAGTGATCTGCCCCTCCGCATCAAGGAGTTCCGGATGAATGGTGGGCTTTGGCTTTTGCGGGGGGGTGGCCACCGCTGAAAAGCCTTGTCCCATGACTCGGAAGGCCTGCCAAAGCAGCGCTGCCATGCAGGCCCCATAAAGCAGGGGAAATAATTGATTCAACCGCTGGAATCCAGGCGAAACCTCTGGGATCCATTCTGGGCCGAGGCGAGGGGCCTGTGGCACAACTGGACACATCTCGGCTGGATCAAACCCCTGGCAGGGGGCTAGGAAACGAATAACTTCAAGGAGTGAAATGAAATTGCCCCTTAGGGGATGGAAGTTTTGATCCAGCTGATCTTTTGATGGCAGTGATTTTTTTGACGGAACGGATTGTTTGATGCAATGGAGCTTCTGAAGCAACGGATCTGCCAAGGGTTTGGGATTTCGGTGGCCCTCTGCCTGCAGGGACCCTTGGCGTTGCCCGCAGGCCCCGCCCTGGCCCAGGGGGCATTGCCGCCCTCGGCGGGGGCCCACAGCTCCTTCGTGGCCGAGGCCGTCCGTCGGGCTGGCCCTGCGGTGGTGCGCATTGACACCGAGCGCACGGTGACCACTGGTGGGGGGATTCCCCAGGCCTTTCTGCTGGATCCCCTCTTCAGGCAGTTCTTTGGCGGTAGTGCCCTGGGGGCTCCGCCCAGCCAGCGCACCGAACGGGGCCAGGGGACCGGGGTGATTTTTCAGGCGGATGGGCTGATCCTCACCAATGCCCACGTGGTGGATGGCAGTAGCCGCGTAAAGGTGGGCCTGGTGGATGGCCGCACCCTGGAGGGCAGTGTGGTGGGCACTGATCCCATTACCGATTTGGCGGTGGTGCGGGTGGCCTCTGCCACTCCCCTGCCGGTGGCCCCATTGGGCAACTCCGATGCGGTTCAGGTGGGGGATTGGGCAATTGCCGTTGGCAATCCCTTTGGCCTCGACAACACCGTGACCCTGGGAATCATCAGCAGTACCAACCGCAATGCCAGCAAGCTCGGCATTACCGATAAGCGCCTTGATCTGATCCAAACCGATGCGGCCATCAACCCAGGTAATTCCGGCGGGCCCCTGCTCAACTCAGAAGGGCAAGTGGTTGGCATTAATGCCCTGGTCCGTTCGGGACCTGGGGCCGGGCTGGGATTTTCGATTCCGATCAACAGGGCTAAAACCATTGCCGATCAACTGGTCCGCAGTGGCAGGGCCAGCCATGCCCTGGTGGGTCTGGCCCTGCAGGGGGATCCCAAGGGGGCCCGGGTCGCTTCTGTGTTGCCAGGGGGACCGGCAGCCAAGGCCGGCGTCCAGCCAGGTGATCTGCTGCTGAAGGCTTCTGGTCAGCCGGTGCGTGACCCTGCCCAGTTCCTGCGCCTGGTGGAGGCCAGTGGCGTTGGGGCCCCCCTGGCGCTGCAGTTTCAGCGAGAGGGTAAGGCTTTTGCCGTGACTGTGGTGCCCGTGGAAATGGGCAGAATGCTGCGGAGCCAGGCTGAGTGAGCTAGCCGAGGCGAGTGTTTTGCCCAGGGAGAATCATTCCCAAGGCAAGTCTGGGCGGTCATCAAGGTCGTCATCCCGCAGTTGCTCCCAACTTTCAGCGGCGTCTAGCAGGTCAGCTGGGCGGCTCAGCAGTTCAGCATCCCGAAAGGAGAAATTTGCTGGCAGAGGGGGGGCTGAGACCTCGGCCTCATGGCTATGGGGCTCTGGGATCAAGTCCATGGGCTTAGGGGGTGGGATAGGAGGATGCTCTGCCTATCCCATCACAGTTCGGTGTTACCCCAGGGGTGGCAGCGGAATTGAAAGCTGCTGGCGCATGACCCAGTTGGTGGCTGCCTTCTGGGTATGCCAGGCCTCTAGGAGCTGTTTGGCAAGCCCCCGCAAGACCTGCAGGTCGGCCTCGGCGTCGATGGCCCTACTCATGCGCTCAACTTCGAACTTTTGGCCCAGGGTCAGGCTCAGGGCGTTGTCCATGGTTCACCCGTCAACTACCCAGATAGTAAGAAGTGTTTCATTGGCTTGCGTAGCGGCAGCTACATGTATTCGGTTTGTGTTCTGACTTCGTCACCCTGGCGCAGGTCCTCTACGCAGCGGGTCACACAGGCGCCGTCATCGAGGGAGCACTCGGTGATGCATTCGAAATAGGTCTCCACCGCATCCCAGGGTTGGGTTTGCCCTTGGGGGGCGGCTGGGGGCCGGGGGGCGTGGCTGGGGCGGCGATCCATGGCTGGATGTAGCGAGGGATACTGTCAGCATATGAACACCGGTCGGATTGGTCCAGGGATTTGAGTCTTCCTGCCTAGTCCCATGTGAAGTTGCATGGCTTTTGCTCAGGTGGGGCGCTTGCGCCGGGCCTCCGCCTTGGTTTTTTGTTTGGAGCGGTTCGCAGCCCTCTGGGCCTCCCGGGAGGCCTCTGCCTCGGCTTCCAGCAACAGTTCCGCCTCCTCGGCTTTTTTTTGTTGGTAATAGGCGTAATCGCCCCGGTACTCCAGCAGCTCCCCATCGCGGAGCTCAACAATCTTGTTGGCAACCCTTGAGATGAAGTAACGGTCGTGGGATACCACCAGCACGGCGCCCTCGTACTCCATCAGCGCCTCCTCAAGCATTTGTTTGGCGGGAATATCCAAGTGGTTGGTGGGTTCATCCAGCACCAGCAGGTTGCAGGGGGTAAGCAGCATCAGGGCCAGGGCCAGCCGTGCTTTTTCGCCGCCGCTGAGTTGGCCCACCTCCTTAAAAACCGCATCGTTGCTGAAGCAGAAGCTGCCCAGCAGGGAACGCACCTGGGTCTGGGTCCAGTCAGGTACCGCCTCAAACAAGGTGTTGATCACGGTTTTCTGCAGATCCAGGGCCTCGGCCTGGTTTTGCTCGAAATAGCCGGCAATCACGTTGTGTTCTCCGAGGCGGGCACTGCCGTCATCTGGTGTTTCCGCTCCCATCACCAGGCGCAACAGCGTCGACTTTCCCGCCCCGTTTGGACCCACAAAGGCGATCCGATCGCCGCGCTCCACCTCCAGGTTTGCCCCTAGAAAAAGGATCCTTTCGCCATAGCTATGGCTGAGATCTTCCAGCACCGCCACCTGGCGGCCACAGCGGGGGGCGGGGGGAAATTCGAAGCGGGGACCACCGAGACCTTCCAGGGGCGCTTCAATCCGCTCCACCTTGTCGAGCAGTTTTTCGCGGCTTTTGGCCTGGGTGCTGCGGGTGGCGCTGGCCCGGAAACGGTCGATGTAGGCCTGCTGGGCACTGAGTTCCTTCTGCTGGCGTTCGAAGGCGGCCTGGCTTGACTCGCGCTCAAAGGCCTTTTGTTCCAGGTGCTGGCTGTAGTTACCCAGGTAGCTGCGCGAGATCCCCCGTTCGGTTTCAACGATTTGGTTGCAAACCCGATCCAGAAAGGCCCTGTCGTGGCTGATCACCACCAGGGGCACGGTCTGATCAATCAGGTAGCCCTCCAGCCACTGGATTGTTTCCACATCCAGGTGGTTGGTTGGTTCATCAAGCAGCAGCAGATCCGGCTCCTGCAGCAGGATCTTGCCCAGGGCAATGCGCATCTGCCAGCCCCCGGAGTAGTCGCCCACCAGCACTTCGGCGCCCTCGGGCGTAAAGCCGATTAGCGGCAGCAGTTTGTCGATGCGGGCATCGAGTTCATAGCCATGCAGGGATTCGAAGCGGGTTTGCAGATTCCCCAGCTCGTGGATCAGTTCATCGAGGTGATCCGGGTCGGTGGCGGCTTTTTCGCTGCTCAGCTCCTCCTCCACCTGGCGCTGGCGGTTCAGCACCTGGGCGGCTTCGCCAAAGGCCTGGAACAATTCCTGCCGCACGCTGTGCAGCGGGTCCACGTCGAATTCCTGTTGCAGGTAAACGATGCGGGGATCCCCCTGCTTGACCACCAGGCCGCTGCTGGGCTCCTCCAGGCCAGCAATGATCCGCATCTGGGTGGACTTGCCGGCGCCGTTTACCCCCACCAGGCCAATGCGATCCCCGGGCTTCACCTCCCAGGTGACATCCCTCAGCACCTCGCCGGTGGGATAAATCTTGCTAACGCGCTCCAGCCGTAGCACTGCAGGTTCTCCGATGGGGCGACCCTACCAAGCGTGGGTAGCGCCAGACTCCCCATAGCAACGCCTCTGGGGGCCGGCCATGTTGAGGCGCTTGGAACAGGTAACGGCCCTGGTGGTGGCGGCTGGGCTGGCGATAGTCAGTTATTGGCTGTTTTTTAGTTGGGCCCAGGGGGGCAGTTCCCCCCCGGTGGTGCCAGCCCCCCCGGCCCAGCGGGCCCCAGCGGCCCATTAAGCCCGGCCAAACATGCTGCCGATGTAGCGGCGGGTGAGGGTCCGCTCCTTCACCCCTTGTTGGAGCAGAAAGCCGGAGAGGGCGGCCTGCAGCAGCCGGTACTGGTCCCACTGGGGATGGCCTTCGATGAAATGACCCATGGCCTTGAACAGGGGTGCGGGCAGGGGGGTTTGGAAGCTCACCACAGCTTCTGATGCCACTTCCGCCCCGACGGTTCCCCTTGGGGCCAGGGGCGGTTTGCTGCATGGGGTGGCGAGGCTGGTCATCGGCATTTGCCCTGGGTAGTTGCCACCAGTTCGCCACGGCAAGGGGCAATCGTCAAAGGGGAATGGCTGGGGCGGATCCCAAGGGTCTCAGGGGCGAAATTGCCTGGCAGCGCTTAAAAGTCGGGCTTGGACCCGACTGGGTTCGGCGCCAGAAAGTCGAGGCAACCCCGCGTCAAGGGGTGACCGGCGATACATGCCGGTTTCCCCAGCTGCCCGGCCGCCGCCAGGGGGCCACCGGTTAGGCCTGGGGAAAACCCCAGGGCCAGCTGCGGAAAAGTCTTGACCCCTGGGGAAAACGTCTTCCTATTAGCTTTGCTTATCTGATTAAAAAAATGGCTGGGTCTTAGGGCTCAGGCGACGAGATCTTCGCTGTTTTCCGAGGCGGCACCCATTTCCAGGGAGCGGGCATCAAGGCAGAGCAGCTTGCGCAGCTGGGCGTAATTGCGGGCCATGGCAGCCCGACCCTCGCGGGTGGCGCCGTATTCGGCCCTTTGCAGCACGTGGTGGAGGTGGGTGAGCAGGTAGGTGCTGATCACCGCGGAAACCTGCACTTCGCTTTTCTCGGCGTAGGGGGCCATGGGCGTGCGGGGCGCGATCGTGCTGGGCGACTGGGCTGGGCGCCTGGGCGGGGCGATCGCCATATCGGTCACCCAAATATAGTGGCGGATACTATCCATGACGATCTCAGTACACTTTTGGGTGTGAGTGGGTCTGGGCTTCCGTCTAGGTCCCTTCCCAGGACCATTCCCCCTTGGCCACCCGTCAAACCTCCAGCAGCGGCAAGCCAAAGTCGCCTCGCATCCAGGTGGTGTTGCCGGAGGAGCTCCTTGATCGTTTGGCGGCCGCGGCGGAGGGGGATAGTCGCACCGTGAGCAACATGGCCAAGGTGTTGATCCAACAGGGTCTGGATCGACTCCAGGGCCCTGGGGCCGCCGCCGTGCCCAGCAACAAGGCCTTGCGGCGCCAGTTGGAACGCCAGCAGCAGGCCCCCAGCCCCAGGTTGCGGGGAAGGCCCAAGCGCATCCGGTTGCGCCCCTCTCAGGGCTGAATCAGTACCCCCAGCGTTCCGGCCCTGTCGGCTCCGGTAACCGCCGGCTCGCCCGCCGGGATACCCAGCAGCTGCCACCAGGCGAGCAGGGCAAAGGCGAGCGCCTCCCTTTCCAGATCAGCGATGCCGAGTTCGGCCAGGGGCCGCACCCAGAGCCCGCGGCAGCGTTGGCGCAGCTGGCCCATCAGCGCCTGGTTGCGGCAGCCCCCCCCAGACACCAACAGTTCCAGGGGCCGGGGCCCCCGCCCTAGATCCGCCGCCACCGCCGCCGCACTGAAGGCCGCCAGGGTGGCCAGGGCCGCAGCGTGGTCCAGGGAGCCCATGGCCGCTAGGCGTCGATCCAGGTCGTGGCGGCCAAACAGTTCCCGACCGGTGGATTTCGGTGGCGGCTGTTGCAGGTAGGGCTCCCGCAGCCATTGCTGCACTAAGGCCTCGTTCACCTGACCGGCCAGGGCCCAGCTGCCGTTGTGGTCATGGCTGAGCTGGCCAGCGCTGAAGCGTTGGACCGCCAGGTCCAGCAGCGTGTTGGCCGGTCCACAGTCCCAGCCGCGGATCGGGGCGCCCCGGTCTGGCCCCTGCTCCGGGGGCAGCAGCGTCAGGTTGGCGATGCCGCCGAGGTTGAGCAGGGCACGCCAGCCGCCGATGCGGGGCAGCAAGGCCCCATCGGTGATCGGCACCAGCGGCGCCCCCTGGCCGCCGCGGGCCAGGTCTGCCCTGCGGAAATCACAAACCAGGGGTTTGCCAAGTAGTTCGGCGAGCAGCGGCCCATTCAGCACTTGCCAGCTGGCCCCCCGCTGCTCGCCGTTGGGGGGGCGGTGCCAGAGGGTTTGGCCATGGCAGCCCACTAACTGGGCCTGGCCCCGGGGGTCCACCGCCCGGGCGCAGTGGGCCTGGGCCTCGGTGATTGCTTCTTCCAGCTCAAGCCAGCGGGCGGCGGGCAGGGCTTCCCCCTGGCCGGCCGCCACCAGGGCCTGGCGCAGCTCAGGGGGGTAGGGGTGGTGGCCGGAGTTGAGCAGTTGCCAGCTCGGTTGGCGGGGCCTACCGGAAAAACGCACCAGCACCCCATCCACCCCATCGGCGCTGGTGCCACTCATCAGCCCCAGCACCGTGGTGCCCATGGCAAAGCTCAGCGATTTGGCTTGATACGCAGGCTGCACAAAGCAGCTTTTGGATGCTGGCATAAACCCTTGGCCCTGCTGTGACAGCGTGGTTCGATGCGCAGCCCCCTGGCCCTTTTCAACGGCAGCTATGTGGGGGAGAAGCCCACGGGCATTGGTGTGGTGGCCCGCGACCTGGCCGCGGCCCTTGGGCCGGAATTGCTGCCGGCGGTTTGGCCCGAAGGCCTATCCCCAGACCAGGGCTCCCAGGGCCACCGCCGCCGGTTGATCTGGACCCAGCAGCAGCTGCCGCGGCTCTGGCGGGCCAGCGGGGCTCCCCTGCTTTTATCACCCCTGCCGGAAGCCCCCCTTGCCGTTGGCGTGCCATCGGTGGTGCTTGCCCACGACCTGCTGCCCCTGCGCTTCCCCCAGTTCACCCCGCTGCTGGCCTATCACCTGGCCTATGTGCCGTTGGTGCTGCATCGGGCCCGCCACGTGCTTTGCAATTCCGAAGCCACCGCCCGGGAGGTGCATGGGCGGCTGCGGGTGCCCCTCAAGCGTTTATCGGTGTTGCGCCTGGGGTTTTCGCCAGGGTTGCTGCGGCCCCTGGCCCTGGAGCGCCAGCCCTTTTTCCTGGTGCTGGGCCGCCACGATCCCCATAAAAACTTGGCCCGGCTGCTGCGCGCCTTTGCGCTGCTGCCAGACCGCAGCCATGGCTTGCATCTGGTGGGGCCCCATGACCGCCGCTACACCCCGGCCTTGCAACGGCTGGCCCAGGAGCTGGGGGTGGCCGAGCGCTGCCACTGGACCGCCTGGGTCAGTAACGACGAACGGTTGCAGTTGCTGAACCGCGCCCAGGCCCTGCTGATCCCCAGCCTCTGGGAGGGATTTGGCCTACCGGCCCTGGAGGCGATGGCCTGCGGCACCCCCGTATTGGCCTCCACCGCTGGGGCCCTGCCCGAGGTGGTGGGGGGGGCGGCGCTGCCACTGGATCCCCGCGATCCCAAGCAGATGGCCTCAGCCCTAGCTGCCTTTCTGGCGGAACCAGCCCTGCGTGCGCAATTGGCGGCGGCGGGCCCAGCCCGGGCGGCGCGGTTCAGTTGGGCGCAAACGGCATTGCGGCTAGAGGATCGGCTGGGGCAGCTGGCCTAACGATCAAACCGCCGGGGCGGTTTAGGTGGATGTAACGGATGCCGGCGGCGGCGGCGGCCTGCCTGTCGGCGGCACTATCGCCCAGGTGCCAGGCCTGGTTTGGCCCCAGCTCAAGCATTGCCAGGGCCCGTTGCAGCGGCGCTGGATCCGGTTTGGCTACGCCCAAGGCCGATGACACCAGTACCCCATCCAGCAGCTCCCGCAGCCCCAGCAGGGCCAGTAGGCGGTGGAGCCGCTGGTCGAAATTGCTTACCACCACAAGCTTTAGGCCACGGTGCTGCCACCTTTCCAAGGCTGCAGCCACATCTGGATACACCGCCCAGGGTTCAGGGCTCGCAAAACGATCAAACAGGTCACTGCCCAGACCCATGGGCAGCTGGCTCACCCCAGCCCCTTGGAAGGTTTGTTGAATGCGTTGCTGCCACCAGTGCCGTTCCGCCTGCTCCAGGTGGGCAGGGGCCGTGGCGGGGAAGGCCAGCGGGGGGGCCTGGCGGTAGGCCTCAATAAAAGCGATGTCCAGCGGCTCTGGGGCCAGCTCCAGGCCGTGTTCACGGGCCACTTCGGCATAGAGCTCGCCGACGCTGCGGCGCAAGCCGATCAGGGTGCCCATGGCATCAAGAAGCAGGGCCTTGGGGGCGGTCATCGCTGCAGGGGGTTGGCGGTCCATTCCGCCAGCCAGTCAGCGGCCACCTTGAGGGGCAGGCTCTGGCCTGGCAGGCGGGTTAGATAAGCCCAGCGCCGCAGTTGTTGGGCCACGGGGCCGGCCAGGGTAAAGCCCATGCCGGTGAGGCTCGCTTCGCCAATGCCAAGGCTGAGCATTTCCCCCAGATCTTTCCATTGGAAATTCTCCAGGGGTTCCCCGGCGAGGGAATGCAGCAGGTTGGTTGCCAGGAGTGGGGCCTGCTGGAAGGCCACCTGGGCCGTGGCGGCTAAGGCTGGCTCGTGGCTCACCTTTGCCCCATCGCCTAGGGCAAAGACATCTGGGAGGTTCTCCACCTCCAGGGTGGCTTTGCAGGGCACCGCCCCTGGGCTGATCCCCAGGGGCGGCCGGCTGCGCTGGCCGGCGGTCCAGATCACCCCCGCCGCCGTCAGCTGTTCCCCTTGGCCCAGGAGGAGCCCCTCGGCGGTCACCGCCTGCACCTGGCAATGGCAACGCAGGCGCACATCTTTTCTTTGCATAGCCAATAGCGCCTGTTCCCGGTTGAAGGAGCGGGCTTGGGGCAGGGCGATGGGCCCTCTCTCCAGCAGCTCCACCAGGGCCGCCCCCTGGAGCAGGTCCGCCAATTTGCAGGCCAACTCCACCCCCGCGGGCCCGGCCCCCACCACCACCAGCCGCTGCAGCGGCCGCGGCGTGGCCTTTAGCCGTTGAACCAGGGCCTGAAGTCTTTCCACGTCGGCCAGGGTGCGGAAGCCCTGGGCATGTTCGAGCACCCCAGGCACCCCACAGCTGTCGAGCTCGGCGCCCCAGGCCAACACCAGGCGGCTGTAGCTAAGGGTTTGGCCACCCTGGGTGCTGATTTGGTGCCGGCCTGGGTCCAGCGCCACCACCCGATCCCTTAACCAGCCGATGCCATGGCCTGCCAGCAGGGCGTCGTAGCGCGGGGCGATCTGCCAGAGCGGTAGCTCCTGGCTGAGCAGTTCGTAAAGGAAGGGTAGAAATATGAAGCGGTCCCTTGGTTCCAGCAGCAGCAAGGGCGGATGGCCTGGCCGCCTTGATAGTTCAAGGGCGGTGTAAAGGCCCCCAAAACCTCCGCCAATAATCACCACCGGTGCCGTCACGCTTCACTCAGCCCTGGGCTCAAGCTAGGGGGGCAGCTGTTGATGCGGCAGGCTGGGTTTATGGGAATTGGTAGTGGTTTTAATGAAGTCTCTGGGGGACCTAGAAGCAATTCAGCAGAGCCTGGAGGGGGAGGACGCCCCTGGGCAGCTGAGCTGGGCCCTGGGGCAATTTGGGGCTGGTTTTGCGCTCACCACAAGTTTTGGCATTCAGTCGGCCGTGCTGCTGCACATGCTGCAGGGTTTGAAGGAAGTGGTGCCTGTGTACTGGATCGACACGGGTTACCTGCCGGCGGAAACCTATGGCTACGCAGCCCAGCTCACGGAGTTGCTGCACCTAGACCTGCGGGTGGTGCAGCCGGCATGGAGTGCCGCCCGCATGGAAGCGCTGCTGGGGCGACTCTGGGAAAGTGACGATCCCGCAGCACTGGAGACCTACCACCGGCTCCGCAAGGTGGAACCGCTGGACCGGGCGCTTACGGCCGGGGCGGTGAGCTGCTGGGCCAGTGGCGTGCGGGCCCGTCAAACCGAGCATCGGGCGGCGATGCGGCCCCTGGAGCAGGTGCGGGGTTGTTGGAGCCTGCGGCCGCTGCTGCGTTGGGGTAATCGTGAGGTTTTTTATTACATGCAGGAGCATGGCTTGCCCCAGCATCCGCTTTATGAGAAGGGCTACAGCAGCGTTGGAGATTGGCATTCCAGTGCCCCTGATGATGGCCGGGGCCGGGCCAGTCGCTTTGGGGGCAAACATCAGGAATGCGGCATCCATCTGCCCACTCCCCTGGCGGAAGGGGCCGGCATCTGAGCCATGGCCCGCTTGCTGTTGATCGGCAACAGCCGCTGGCATTGGGGGGAATGGCACCAAGGCCAATTGCGCCGCCATTGGCATGAAGCCCCGTTAGGCCCCGGCGCTGAACCATCGGAGGAGGGGCCAGACCTTTGGGCGGCGGTGGGTCCGGTGCCGGACGCCTTGGCCCCCTGGGCCGAGCGCCGACTCTGTTTGGCGGGGGTGCCCCTAGTGGCTTGCCCACCGACCCTTGGCGTGGATAGGGCCTTAGCGGCCTGGGGGGCCTGGCGTTGCACGGCGGCACCGGTATTTGTGGCCGATGCCGGCACCGCTTTGAGCTTCACCCTGGTGGATGAAACAGGTGGCTTCCTAGGCGGCCGTCTGATGGCGGGGGGGCTATTGCAATTGCGGGCCCTCCATGGGGCCACCAACGCCTTGCCAGCCCTAGAAGGCCTTGAAATGAATCCCACCACTCGGGAAGACCCCTGGCCGAAGGCCACGGCGGCGGCCATGGCCCAGGGGGTTTTGCAGGGGCTTGCCGGCGCCGTGGCCCTGGGCTTTAGCCAGCGCCCGTGGCCAGAGGCCCCCTGGAGCCTTTGGCTCACCGGCGGCGATGGCGAGGCGTTGTTGCCGCTGCTTGAGGCCCAAGGTTTACGGCCCCGCTGGGCCCCAAACCTCCCCCTAGGGGCCCTGGGCCAGTTACTTGGCGCTTAGCCCTCAGGTTCTACTGGCTCAATCCCCAGGTCCCTGAGGATGTCGTTGGCCATGGTCTCGGCTTTCACCTTCAGATAGATCAGTTCGAGCTTGCCCTCGGCGTCAACCACGAAGCTGTGGCGCATCATGCCCATATATTCCCTGCCCATGAATTTTTTGAGGCCGTAGCTGTCGTAGGCCGTGGCCACCGGGCAGGGCTCTTCATCGCTGAGCAGGGTGAAGGGCAGGCTGTATTTATCAATGAATTTGGCGTGGCTCTTGGCCCCGTCTTTGCTCACCCCGAGCACTTTGATGCCATGGGCTTCAAAGGCGCTCCATTGGTCGCGAAAGTTGCAGGCTTCCTTGGTGCAGCCTGGGGTGTCGTCTTTTGGGTAAAAGTAAATAACTACCCGCTGGCCCCGGAAATCCTTGAGGGCCACTGGCTGGTCCTGCTGGTTTGGAAGACTGAAATCAGGGGCGGGATCACCGATCTGTAGGGCCATGGCAGGCAACGGCTGGCGGGGGGAGCCTAGGCAGGGGGGGGGCGGCTAAGGTCCACTTGCCCGCCCCTCTGGGATGCCAAGGACCGTTCGCCTGCTGCTGATCGTGCTGCTGGGTTTGCTCGGTTGCGCAGGCTTGGTGCGGCTGTCGTTGATGCCACCACTGGTGGCCCGCACCAGTGGTGACGGCACTCTTTCAGAGCTAGAGGCCCAAGAGTCTTTACAAGAGGTGCGCCAGCAGGCGGCTTCCTTAATGAGCCGGTTTGTGGGAGGGGAAATCACTCGCCATTACTGGGGCGGCTTCACCCCTTATCTCGATGTTTTGGGTTTAGAGGTGCCGCTGACCATGGAATCCGAGCTGAATATCTCCCCGGAAAAAGCAAGCCTGGCCCTGCGGCCTCGCCGGGTGGCGGAGCGATATTTGGCTGAAGTGCAGTTGGTGGACAACATGCCCAGGGGGGTGGCCTGCCGGGGCCAAGGAAAAGCCGGACCCTTTCAACTGCAGGGCCGTCGCCTCAGTTGCCCTGGGGGCTGGGTTGCCATCACCGATCCGTTGGTGAGGGCTAATCCAGAATCACATTGAGACTATGAGGGTCTCAAAGTCAACTTGGCTAATTTCCGCTAAAGCGCTAATTTTGGTTTGACGTGTCCGCCTCTTCTCCCATGCTGAAGCGCATTGCCGCCGGTCTTCTTGCCGGTGCTGCCCTTTCCACCACTGCCCTTCCCGCCAGCGCCGACGTAAACACCGGCTCTGTGATCCGTTGGAACTCCGGCGCTGCCGTGTGGACCACCACCCTCGATAACGTTTCCAGCTTCCTCAAGAGCAAGAACGCCGAAGCCCCTGACCGTGGCCTCACCTCCGGCCTGGCTGCTTCCGGTTGGACTGCCAAGGAAGTTCAAGCTGGTCTTTCCAAGGAATACAACGTGGATGTGGTGGGTGTTTCCCGCTTCCTCTATTCCAAGGATGGCGTGAAGTTCCTGCAGGATCAAACCCGCAGCTACTTCCCCTACTGGGCCCAGAAGAAGACCGCCGTTCAGGCCCTTCGTTCTGCCATCATCCTCGACTCTGCTGACGGCAAGCTTTCTTCCGCCGGCATCATGAAGACCCTGCCGGTCGATTTCCGTCTGGCTGACACCTGCAACACCTTCGATGGTAAGCAGAACATCTGTGCCCAAGGCAAGTGCAAGGGCGATGCCCAGTGCACCTCCCTGCTTTCCTGGTACGTATTCTTGCCCGCCTGCATCCAGGCCAACCAGATCGTTGACAAGCTGGCTGCCAAGCCTGCCCCCGCTGGCCCCGCCCCCGTTCGTGGCCTTTGGTGATCACTAGCTGAATCAATGATTCAGCCCTCCGTCAGTACCCCGCCGAAAGGCGGGGTTTTTTTATGGTTTTTAAGTGACTTGGTTAGAGCTTGTCGAGGTTGTTGGTTGGTTCTTTAGAAAGGCTGAAAGGATCGCCTGCCGAGGAATGGGGCTCCCCAGGCTGGGGAAGTAGCTCAATCTCCTCCCATGCGTTCTGCACTTTTGCTCTTGGCCGCTAGCGCCGGCGTCATTTCAATGCTTCCAGCCCCTGCTGAGGCAGATACGCTCAGCAAGGAGAAATACCTCAATGACGAAGGGGGAGTGGTGCTCACCTGCAAGACCCCTAAGGACAATGGCTTGATGCGCGTTTGGGAAAATTGTGGTGATTGCGAGTACTACGCCCTTTACAGCCAGCCTTTGCCGCCGGTTGCCGCTGGTTATCGGATGGAAGGGGTTCGGGGCCTCTGGTGATCGCTGGTCTCAGCCCCCAGCCTGGCGCTGAGCCTTTGGTGGTGCAGGGTTTGGGGCAGTTGACTACCTAGGCGGGCCCCGAAGGCCTGCTCAAGGGTCTGGAGTACCTCCGCTGGCCATCGGGATTCCAGCAGTGGGCGGTAGGTGGCTTCGCTGCCGAACCAGCGCTGGAGCAGGGTTTGATCCACGGGCAGCTGCAGTGTTTCAGTCCATTCCTGCCGCTGGATCTGCCATCCCGCTGCTTCCAAAGACGAATCAAGCAACTCCCAGGCCATGGTGGAGCGGAGCCATTCCTGTTCCATTTGTTCCAGTTCGGCGCTGAACGGCCAGGACTGGCCTGTGGCTTGGCGGAGCAGTTGGGCTGGCCCCCCCAGGGGTCGGCTGAACAACAGTTCCAGTTGGCCGCGGTCGGCCAGCAGCTCCGCTAAGTCTTCCCCCCAGGCCTGAATCTCGCTGGGGCTGGCCCCCTGCAACACATTGCGGCCGATGATCAGCTCAAAGCGGTGATTGGTGGCCAGGCCCAGGCGCAGGCTTTGTAAATCAGCGTTGGGGGCTAGCCGAAGCTCAGGGCTGCCCAGCTGATCAAGCACCTGCAGTTGGGCAGCCAGCCGTTCGGCATCGGCCCCTTCATTTACCTGCAGCACCACCCCCCCCTCCGGGGTGCCAGCCAGGGCCGGCAGCACCCAGAGCAGGGAGCGGCAGCCCAGGGCGAGCACGCGGTGGTGCCTTGCCAGCCGAATCGGTGCCCAAAAGCGTTGCTGCAGGGCCTGGAGCCTTTCCCCCTCCTGGGCCATTTGGCGCTTTAGCCAGCGCTCCAGGCTGGCATCGCCGGGGCCACTGCTGAGCGGTTCCCCCTGTTCGCTGGCAGATTCCGCGGCGGCGGAGAGTTGGGCGGCCCGCTGCAGTTGCAATTGGCTGCGGCGTTGGCCTTCCCAGCCCTGCTTGCCCGGCTGCCAAAAGATTTGCCCCTGCAGGGCCGTGGGTAGATATTGCTGGGCCACCCAATGTTCGGCGTAGGCATGGGGGTAGCGATAGCCCACCCCGTCCCCAAAGGCGGAGCCATCCCGGTGGGCATCGCGCAGGTGGGCGGGCACCTGCTGGGCCCGTTCCTCCCGCAGGCTGCGCACCGCAT
>JBDLTB010000010.1:0-12905 GCA_039799245.1 Cyanobacteriota bacterium | reverse complement strand
TAATCGCCTGGCCCTGGCTGCTGCTGATGTCGCCCCTTTGGATAATTTTGTTTGGGGTGCTCGGCCTTGGGCCAGTGATCACCCGCACCGCTGAACCGTTGCCACTGGTGGGCAATGTTGTTGCTTTCCTGGCCAGTGCCGTGGGGGCCTATTTACTAGCCCTCTGGAAATTGCCTAAACCCCAAGCCAAGGCCTAGAAGCCAAGGCCCCCAAAAGGTACTAACGACGGTCCATGCCCCGCAGGGCGCAATCGAGGCTGTTGTCACTGCAAACTCCCTGGTCGCTGCCATCGGCATTAGCCACCTGCCCACGGCCCTTAAGCCTGGCCAGATTTGCCTCGTAAAAGCGCTGTAACTCGGTGAGGCGACGCACCGGCTGGCCGTAAAAGCTTTGGCCGGCGATGGTGGGGAAGGAAGCCCATTCGGGCGATAGCTTCGAAGCTAATTCTGCGGTGAGCTCGCCGCGATCGGCCAGGCTTAGGGCGCCCCGGCGCTGGATCAGGAAGAGGGCCGCTTGGTCTTGGGCATGGGGCTCAAAACCGGCCAAGCCCATGGCCCTCACCACCAGGCCCCAGGTGCCAGGCATGAATTGATAGGCACCGGCTGCGGCACTGGCATAGCCGGTGGTGTAGTTGACCCGATCGGGGTGGCGATCGAGGGAATTCATCAAGCTGCCGCCAAACATCACGCGGTAACCCAGGTCTGTGCCCTCCTTCCAGGTGCCTTCGGCGTAGCGGATGGTGTTGAGCAAGGCGCGGCGTTCGGGGGTGATCGCAAACACCCGGGGGAGGGCTGGCAAACCGGGCAACTGGAAACGCGGCAAGCTCAACTGGGCCAGTTCGGCTTGGGCCACCAAGGTTTCACCGGCCTGGGCCGAGGGGCCCACGGCAGGGGCTGCGCCTGCAAAGGAGGGGGCAAGGATGGAACCAGCCGCCAAGAGACCGAGTCCGATGCGACAGGTGATGAGCCGCATGGAATTAGTCATAGATAAAGATAATTTTTCGCCGTTCACGTAGAAATTATTCAGAAACGGTCGGCGCAAATATGCCGAACGATTAGACGTCCGAGAATATTAGCCGGCCAGATAATAAATTGTCTACTGTCCATTGACTGGCAAAATTAGCTGGTGACTGATGCCGAGAAAAAACAATTCAGTCACATTTGATACGAAGCGTTGCCCCGACAAAGAGAAAGTTTCCAGCCAAGTAGCAAAACTCACATTCCGAACACAGCCAATCAGTTACTTAGCCCAAAAGGCAGTGAGGCAAAAGGGTTAGCGCAACAAAGATCCCATGAATATGCCAAGCAAACCATCCAACTGACCAGCCCACCCCCCGGCCGGAAAACAAGCCTTGGCCCGGGGCCTCCGGTGCAAATAGTCCAACGCGGCAGCTAACACCAATGGCTCAAAGCAGCCGCTTGTCGAGTCCCCTGTAGCGGTTCCCCCACCGCCAGCCGTTGGGGGGTTCTCTCAGTTTTCTCGCCCATAAGACTGAAGCTGGGCCAGCAGCAGGGCTGCCCCCTGGCTCTCGCCCCCCTGGGCCAAGGGGCGCCCCAGCGGCGGCTCCAGCGGTTGATCCAATTGCCAGTCCCCAGCCAGAAAGGCTTGGCGCGGCAACAGCCGATGCCAGCCATGGCTAAGCAAACCTGCCTGGAGCACCGCTGCCTCGGCAAAACCCTGGCGGGCTACCACAATCAGCCCCAGCCCCTGGCTGAGGGCCTCACAAAAGGTGCTGTAGCCAGGCTTAGTGAGTACCCGGCTGCATAGCGGCATCACATCCAGGGGACGCAGACACTTAGGTATCAAGCTGGCATTTGCCCTGGCAGCCAAGCTCGGATCAGTCACAAGGAAATGCCAATGGGGCCAATGGGCCAACAGGGCAGGGTCCAGCTGAACCCCCAAACCACCAAAGCTGAGCAGCGCTGTGCGCTCGCGGGGATGGCTCAAACAGAGTTTTTCCCTCAGTTGAGCTTCCCCCAGGGCCGGCTGGCCGCAACTGAGACCCACTTCCCATCGGGGAATCCCCCAGGGCATCGGCAGGGAAAAGGGACAGCTGATCACAGCTTGACCCCGGCCATAGAGCTGGGCACAGTGCTCAGCCCAGGGGCGAAAAGCCAGCCCCATCTCGGCATAGATCGCGTCCCAGCCAAAGTTTGCTTGCCAAATCAGGGGCAACCCCAGGCGTTGGGCCAGCAGCGCGGCGGCCGGGGGCACATCCCCGAGCACCAGGGCCGGGCCGGGATGGCTTTCCAGCAGCGGCCGCAGGTAGTCAGCTTCGCGGTCCAGCAAGGCCGGCAGCTGCCTCTCAAGCTTTTCAAGGGCGAGAAGGGTCGCCTCGGGATCACTGCCGAGGGCGTCGGCCTGCACCACCCCCACATCCCATCTGCAATGGCGCTGCTCAAAGGGAACCCCCTGAAAAACCTGGGCCAAAAAAGCTGGCGCCAATGCGGTGGAAAGCAAAAAGCGGCAATCGGGTTGTTGCCGATGCACAGCTCCCAGTAGGGCTGCCACCCGAGCCCCGTGGCCATAGCCATGGCTACTAATACAAGCGATTATCAGCATCTAGGGGTTTTCAATGGCGGAGCTGGCATTGCTCAAGCAGCATCTGGTCCTCCACCAATTCTCCCCGGGCCCCATACCAGCGGTGGGCCACCAGGCAAACGGCGCCGTCGTCGGCCAACTCAACCCAGGAAAAATGCCGGAGCGGACTGCCCTGGGGATCTAAGCGGTGGCGCGGTACACAGGCGGCATTGAGATAAACGGTGCCCTGGCGGTCCCGATGGATGGTGCGCCGCTGACCTTGCCCCTGGCGCAGGCGATGGTGCATGTGACCAAACACCACCAGGGGCAGCGGTCGCTGGCGCTGGATGCGCAGGATCGCCTCCTGCAGGTCTTGGTCCCCCCAATCGCGGGCCGGCCGTTTCCAATCCCGGCCACAGGGATCGGCGGCCCCACTGCCCAGGCCGCTGGGGCCGCTATGGGCCAGCAGCACCAGGGGCCGATCCCTGGGGGCCCCCAGGGCAGCGGCGCTGATCCGCTCGGCTGATTCGAACACAGACATTTCACCCCAGTGGGCCTTCACCGCATCGGAGAGATGGAAACCACCGCCGGCACTGCCCGGCCGGGCCCCCACCACCGCCAGGCCGGGGGGATCCAGCAAGCGCAAATTCCAAGCGCAATGCAGGGAGCCCAGGGCCTGTTCCATCCTGGCAATGGTGCTGCCACTGCGGTCTTTGGCGGCGTCATGGTTGCCAAGAATGCAGGCGACTGGCAGCTGCAGGGCCCGAAGCCGCCGCGGCAAACGCACATCCCCATCGGCCAGATCCCCCACTACCAAAAGTGCATCGGGGGCGAGCTGCTCCAGCAATGCGTCGTCGTGGTGGTCCCACTGGCCATGGAGATCGCCGGCAATGGCCAGTCGCAGCAAGGGGACTCCCGCCAGGGTTTCTAAGCTGACGACATCATCCTGCCCAGGCCACCCGCGCGTGTTCGCCAGCCTCGCCCCGCCCCAGAGCCCCAGCGACCAGCTGGCACGCATCCACCAACTGCGCCAAGACCGCCGCGCTGTGATCCTTGCCCATTACTACCAAGACGAAGCCATCCAGGATGTGGCCGATTTCATTGGTGATTCGTTGGAGCTGGCCCGCCGGGCCGCCAGCACCGATGCCGAGGTGATCGTGTTTTGCGGCGTCCACTTCATGGCCGAAACCGCCAAGATCCTTTGCCCGGAAAAAACGGTGCTGCTGCCTGATCTGGAGGCGGGCTGTTCCCTGGCGGATGCCTGCCCACCGGAGGAGTTTGCCGCCTTCCGTGCCGCCCATCCCAACCACTACGTGGTGAGCTATATCAATTGTTCAGCAGCGATCAAAGCCCAGAGCGACCTGATCTGCACCAGCAGTAACGCAGTGCAATTGGTGGGTCAGATTCCGGCTCACCGTCCGGTCTTGTTTGCCCCAGACAAAAACCTGGGCCGCTGGGTACAGCAACAGCTGGGCCGGGAGCTGAGCCTCTGGCCTGGCAGCTGCATTGTGCACGAAACCTTTAGCGAACAGGCCCTACTCGAATTAAAGCTGGCCCATCCGGAGGCCGAGGTAATTGCCCACCCGGAATGCGAAGACCAACTGCTGGACCATGCAGATTTCATTGGTTCCACCAGCAAGCTGCTGGCCCACAGCCGCAGCAGCCAGGCCCAGGCCTTCATCGTGCTCACGGAACCGGGGATCCTGCACCAAATGCGCAAGGCCGCCCCAGAAAAAAGCTTCCACCCGGTGCCGGGGCTGGATGGCTGCAGCTGCAACGCCTGTCCATATATGAGGCTGAATAACCTCGACAAGTTGGAAAGTTGCCTCAGGGAGCTAACCCCAGAAATCCAGCTAGAGGAGGGGCTACGCCTGCGGGCTTTGGTCCCAATCCAACGGATGCTGGAGTTGAGCCAATAACGTCGAGGCCAGGGCAGCGATGGATCCCCGGGAGGGACGGGGGGCAATGGCTGAGCGGTGAGGCAGTGGTCCAGCCGCAGACCTGCCCCCACCGCTGGCGAAACTGTGAATAAATCAATCAACAGCCATTAAGCTATAAATCGCTTGAAAAGCATCCACTACAGCTGGTTTTACCAGCAATCGGTTGCTTAACTGGCGGCAAACCTGATGACAGGGAAACAGATCAATGGGTCGTCGCCGTAGGGCAATTGCTGGAGTGGCGGACAGGCCTGCGGCAGCAAATAATCGACGTCCCACCCATCGCGAGGAGGACAGAACAGCCCCTGGTCGCAAGCGACCTACGCTGAAATCCGGCGAGACCCCCGCCTCCCAACAGTCCTCCCGTCGCCCGAAATCCTTTACACGCCGCTTTAGTTGGCTGGGCTGGACTGCCCTTGGCCTACCCGTAGCTGCCCTCACCTTCCTAGTGGCGATCGCCCCCAGTGGCCCCAAGGCTGGCGCCAGTAACCAGTCTCTATTAAGCAGTGCCGCCCCGGTGGACGACAACTTCCGCTACCTCCCAGACCAGGAGGTTTTTGCTGTGGATTTTGATCCCCGCAAGGTGAGCTTCGGCATGCTTGAAGGTTGGGACCGGGAGCAGGAGGCCTACAACGACAGCAATGCGTTGGCCTTTGTGAGCGGGCCCATGTACGAGCGCTACAACGATGCCCCCGGCCAAGACGTGACGGTGCCCCTCGGGGACATCAAGCTGGGCAGTCAGGTGTGGAGGGGCCGTAACCGAACCGCCTCCCGCCAAAGGGCCTTCATTGGGATTACCCACCAGGGCCGTGTGGATTTTGGCTATGGCGAACTCACTGACGCCCGCGCCGGCGAATACGACACCTTTATCGGTGGCCTGCACGCGCTCTACAACGATATGCAGGAGCCGCCGAGCAGCTACAAGGGTGCCTACAGCGTCAGCATGGGCCAGCAGATTCGCTATTTCCTACCGCGGATTCGCATGGTGATGGGATTGCGCTCCGATGGCCGCCTGGAGGTGTTCATGAGCCGGGATGGCCTCACCCTCGAACAAACCAAGGATTTGGCCCGGAGTCGCGGCTTGGTGGCGGCCTACATGCCAGACCATGCCTCCAAGAGCCGCTTCATCGTGCCTGGGGTGAAAGGCTTCAACGAAGAGGACGCCAACTGGATCAGTGGTGGCGCCACCAGCTTTGTGCATGTGCCCTACATGCTGAAGTTGGAACAACGACCCTTTTATTTGCAGGGAAACCTGCTGGCCAACCTCAGCCCCCTTGGTAGGGGCCGTGACTGCGGCAATCCCCTCCAATGCAGCCTGAAACTGGGGGGAACGGTCATGGACAGGGCTTTGGCTGGCTTGAATCGCTTGATGGAGCAGGGGGTGGTGCCCCTAGCCCGCATGGTTTGGTCCCCCTCCGGACCCAAATCAGTGACCAGGCCCTCCGCCGGAGCGCCCCTGCGGGAACCACCCATTACCGCAGATCCCACGGTGGCGCTCAACTCAAACCCGACGCCGCGGGCCCCGGAACTACCCAGCGCTGGCACAGCCATGGGTAGCCCAGTGACCCCAGCCCCCCTACCCCCAGACCTGCCAGCGCCGGAAACCTTCAATGCCCCCAGTGGCGGTCAGGCGGTCTACGACCCCAGCCTCTCGATCACAGCCGGCAGCGACAGCCGCGCCACCCCAGCACCGCCAGTGTTACCTCCTGCCGCCCCCCCAGCCCTTCAGGAAAATGGCGTGGCGTCACCCCCAGCCGTGCGCTAGGCCAGCCCTCAATCGGCCTCCGCCAGGGCTCTCACCACATCGCCTCGGGTAAGCACCCCCACGGGCCGCTTATCTGCGTCTACCACCACCAGCCGTTGGGTGCTGCGTTCATGGAGTAGGCGAGCCGCCTGGGGAAGGCTCAACTCAGGGCCACAACAATGGGGGTGGCCACCCATCAATTCGCCAACGGTGTTCCCCAGCACTTGATGCACCTCCTTGTCCCAGCCCAGGGGATTCTTTAGGTAGATAACGCTGTCCAGCAACAGCACGTAGGGGCCGGCGTCAAAACCGCTTTCCCGCACCATCAATTCCTGCTCGCTGAGTTCCCCCACCAGCACCCCATCGGCAGCCACCACAGGCAAACCGCTGATGTGATGGCTACTCATCAACTGCACGGCCTCCTGGAGGGGGGTGTCAGGCCCCACGCTGATCACTGGGGCAGTCATCACCTGGGCCACGGAGCGCTGCACCACCATGGGCTGATTGCAATTAACGGCATTCTGCAGGGCCCATGACCAACCCCAGCCTCAGCAAGCCTGGCCTCCGTCGCCTGGCCGATGGCCTCACCCTGGCCCGGGGGGCCCTGGGGCTGCCGCTATTGCTGGCCCTCAGCCATGGCTGGCCATGGCTGGCCTGGGGCCTGCTGCTATTAGGGGGAGTTAGTGATGCCGCCGACGGCTGGCTGGCCCGGCGGGCAGGCGGGGGCAGCGCTTGGGGGGCGCAGCTAGACCCGCTCACCGACAAAATCCTGATCAGCGCCCCCCTGCTCTGGCTGGCGGCCAACGGCAGCCTGCCGCTTTGGGCCGTGTGGCTACTGCTCGCCAGGGAGCTGCTGATATCTGGCTGGCGCAGCAGCCAGTGCAGTGGCGGCCCAGCCTCCTTGGGGGGGAAGGCCAAAACAATCCTGCAATTCAGCTCGCTACTGCTGTTGCTTTGGCCCGGGGCCGGCGCCGCAAGCCTGCACAGCCTGGGCTGGTGGTTGTTTTGGCCAGGGCTGGCCCTGGCGCTGGGCTCAGCCTGGGGCTATCTCCAAAGGGCTGCATCTCCACTGAAATCAGGGGTGGAGGCTGGCCGCAGGGAGTAGTCATTGGCGTAGCTGTCCGCCAGGGCAGCCTCCACGTCGTAGGCCGGGCGCCAGGCCAACTCCCGCTCCAACCGCTGCACATCGGTGAGGAAATGGTTGAGGCGCAGGGGAAAGGCCTTTCTGGCCTTTGGATCCAACCCGGCCGGATCAAAACTGCGGATTTCCACCGTTTGGGGATCCTTGCCGCAGGCCCGCGCCGCCGCAGCCACCAAGCCGCGGAAGCTCACTCCCTGGCGGCCAGTGCAGTTGTAGATCCGATTGGCACTGGTTTCTACCTCGAGGCAGCGGGCCATGGCGGTGGCCAGGTCTGCCACGTGGCCCAGCTGGGTGATCGTGCTGCCATCGCCCGGCAGCGGCAGCGGCTGGCCATGGAGGATGCGCTCAAAAAACCAAGCCTCCACGGGGTTGTAGTTGCCTGGACCAATGATGTATGTGGGTCGGAAGCTGGTAAAAGGGATGCCCTCGGCGCGCAGCCAGGCTTCCGTATGGAGCTTGCCGGCGTGGCGGCTGGCCGGATCCGTGGGGGAGTCCTCATTTAGCGGCCAGAGGACACTGTCGGCATACACCCCGGCGGAACTCACGTAGACGAAGCGATGGCTTGGGGGGCCCGTGAGCTGCAGCACCGCCCGACTGTCCTCCAGTTCACGGCCAGAACTGTCGATGATCACGTCAAAACTGCGATCCCTAAGCTCCGCAAGCTCCTCGGCCTTACTGCGATCGCCGCACAGGTGCTCCACCCCTGCCGGGATCGGTTGTTTGCCCCGGGTAAACAGGGTGAGTTGGTGGCCCGCCACCAACAACTGGCCCACCAAAGGTTTACCGATGAAACGGGTGCCACCCATCACCAGGATTTTCATCAGCAATGCCCACAAGCTCGCGCCATTCAAGCGGGCCGGGCGGCGGGGAAGATAGGGGTAAGCCATACCTAGCCGATGCAGATCATTCCCGCCATCGACCTGCTTGAAGGCCATTGCGTGCGCCTGCACAAGGGCGACTACGGCCAGGTGACCCGCTTTAGCGATGACCCCGTGGCCCAGGCCCTCACATGGCAACGCCAGGGGGCTGAACGGCTGCATCTGGTGGATCTGGATGGGGCCAAAACCGGCCAACCGGTTAACGATCAAGCGATCCGGGCGATCACTGCCGCCTTGGCCATCCCCGTGCAGCTGGGGGGCGGTGTGCGCAGCGTTCAGCGGGCGGAGGAACTGATCGCCTTGGGGATTGAGCGGGTGATCCTCGGCACCGTGGCCGTAGAGCAACCACACCTCGTAACAGAGCTGGCGGGCCGCCACCCCGGCCGGATCCTGGTGGGGATCGATGCCAACAATGGCCAGGTGGCCACCCGCGGCTGGCTGGAGCAAAGCAGCGTTGCCGCCACAGACCTCGCCGCCAGCTTTGAGGGTTCAGGGGTGGCGGCAATCATCAGCACAGACATCGCCACAGACGGCACCCTGGCCGGTCCAAACCTGCAGGCGCTGCGCTCGATGGCAGCGGCCAGCTCCATGCCGGTGATCGCCTCAGGCGGCATCGGCGACCTGGCTGATCTCCTAAGCCTGCTGCCCTTGGAGCCGCTGGGGGTGGAAGCGGTGATTGTGGGCAGGGCCTTATATGACGGCACCGTGAATCTGTCGGAAGCACTGCAGGCGATCGGTCCGGCCCGGCTGCAGGACCCAGTCCCCACCCCTGGGGTAAGCCGGCCCTGCTGATGGGCCCTTGCTGGGGACCATATGATATATGCAATGACTGAAACATTACTGGCCCCTGCCGTTCGCCCTTCCCCGATAAAGGCCGGCCTGGAAGAGGCTTTCAGGCTTTGTCGCCAACAGGGATTGCGCCTTAGTCAGCAGCGCAAATTAGTGCTGGAAATTCTTTGGCGGAGCGGGGAGCACCTCAGCGCCAGGGATATTTTTGAGCAACTAAATGCCGATGGCCGCTGCATCGGCCATACCTCTGTTTATCAGAATCTTGAGTCTCTCCATAGCCATGGGGTGATCGAATGTCTTGAGAAAGCCAATGGCAGGCTCTATGGGCATCGGGCTGATCCCCACAGCCATATCACCTGCCTGGAAAGCGGCTCAATCGAAGACTTGGATATCCAACTGCCGGCAGAATTGTTGCGGGAAATTGAATCCAGCACCGGTTACAAGATCGAGAGCTACAGCCTGCACCTTCATGGACGCCCCCGCTGAAACCGATGGCGCCTTCCTCTTCCCCCGCCGTGGGCCTTATCGCCGAGGGCTGGCAGGCCGATGGCCTTGCCCGACTGCTCGCCCAGCGAAATCCTTCCCTGTGTTTGTATTTAGGGGTAAAGGCAGTAAGCCCGGCAGTGGGCGACCTGCAATTACTAATTTGGAGCCTGGCGGAGGAAATCGAGCCAGCCCAACTCCAGGTGGAGCTAAGGCATTGGCGCCAGCGGCTGGGATCTACGCCATTGCTGTTGGTATTGCCTGGCCGGCGCAGATACAGCCAAAAGTTTTTGTTGCAGCTGCCAACTGAGGGGCTCCTCGAAGCCCCGAGCAGCGAATGCTTGCTCCGGGCAGTGAATGTGCTTTTGACCGGAGGCAGGATGTTTGTGCTTGCCGAAGTCAGTGCAACCGCAGAGCAGCTGCCCGAGGGATTGGGCACCTGGTTACTGCGCAGTGGCCTCGAGCAGATCGATGCCGAAAGAGAAGCCCTGCAGCGGTGGTTAAGCGCCCAGCCCCGCCGGGGGCTGGGCGCCTGGGCTGCGGCAGGACGGCTGCGGGAACTGGCCCTGGCCCGGGAGGTGCTTCTGCTCATTTGGGGGGCCGAGGCCCAGCCAACCAATTCTGGGGTGGAAAGGCCCAGCCAAAGCCGAGGGCCCCAGGGGGGTCCAGTCGAAATCGTGCTGGCCAACCGAGGCGGCTCAGCGGTGTTGGAAAACCTGGAGGAACGGCTGGCCCAGGCCTGCGCAGGCCTGGGGGAAAGTAGGGCTGGGCAGTTGCTAGCCCTGGAAGCCCTCAGCCCCGAGCGTCGTTCAGCCCTGTTTGAAGCCCTGCTGGCCGAGTTCCGCGAACTGGTGAGGCGGTTGCAACAGAGCTTGCAGGGACAAACGGCAGCAAGCGATCAGCAAAACCTTTGGGCGAATCAGCAACCATTGCTGCGGGAGCGGGCCCTGGAGGCCTTGGTGGGGGCCTACACCCAATTACCCAGGGAGGGGGAATTGCTGCCCCTAGGCCAAGCCTTAGTCAGGGGCGCCCAATTGCAACAGGAGGATCCCGAGTTACCAGACCTACTGCCGAGCCTAAGGGCCCTGCTGGAGGGAAGACCCCTGCTGGTGGATGGCCAACTGCTAGCCCCCGATGAACCCAGGGCGCTGCTGCACCTGCAGCTGCTCCTTAGTAATTGGATAGTGCGTAATGCAGAACTAATCGCCCGCCAGCTGCTGGAGGCCTGTAGTGGCTGGCCCGAATTACGACGCACGATGCTGGTGCCAAGCCTGCTACCCACCCGCGAGTTGGAAAGGCTTCGCAACCAAATCAACAGCAGGGAACGCTGGCAAACCTTGTTCGAACGACCGGTGGCCATCTACGAAAGCAGGCGCTTGTTCTATGGCATGGAACAGGGACTGATCCAGCCCACCACGGTGATGGAACCGCGGGATGGGGAGCTCCGGCAGCTGAGCTGGTGGCAGCAGGCGATCACCCTGATGCTTGAATCCCGTGACGCCTTGGCCCCCCAAGTGCTGTTGGTACTTAACCGTCTCGGCACCCTCACGGTCTTACTACTTACCCGGGTGCTTGGTAGGGCCATTGGTCTGATCGGCCGCGGAATTTTGCAGGGGTTGGGCCGGGGGTTGCAGAATGCCCCCATCTCCAATGACAGGCCTTGAAGCATTTATCGATAAACCTGGCGACCCCAAACCTGGCAACCCCAAACCTGGTAACCCCAAACCTGGTAACCCCACTGCCCAAGCACGGCAAACTGCTAATCCAAAAGCTGTTTTCCCTTTTCCTGGTCTTGGGGCTGCTGCTCGGAGGCGGATCCGAGGCCTGGGCCGCCCGGGATACCAACAGCTATGACGGCAACATATTTGCCCTTTACGCAGGGAACGGTGCCCTGGTACCACCACGGATCAGCCTGGCAGAAGCCCAAGCAGCCAGCCGAACGGTGCTGCTGGCTTTTTACCTCGATGACAGCGCCGCCAGCAAGGGTTTTGCTCCGCTCTTATCGGATCTTCAGGGCCGATGGGGCAATGTAGTTGAACTAATTGCCCTACCCAGTGATCCATATCAGGTAGATCCCAAAGCGCCATTGGGCGATCCCTCCCATTACTGGTCTGGGGTGGTGCCACAAATAGTTGTGCTTGCTAGCGATGGTGAAATTCTTTTTAATGGCCAAGGCCTGATCAAGGAAGCTGATGTAGAACAAGCCCTCGCAAAAGCCACTGGGCTAGAAGTACCAAAGGGCAGAGAGGGCAGCACAAGACGCAACAAAAGCTTCAATGAATACAACAGCGAAATGGTTCCCTAGCCGAAAACCTAGCCAGGGAGCCAGCCCATTGAAATAGCGATAACAAACGCGTCATAGCCCGCTATAATAGCGGGCTAAAATAGCGATCAAAAAAACAGACTAATATAGATAAACTAACTAGACAAGAACCCGTTACTTCAGGCTAGATTAAGAAATTTAAAGCAACTTACCTAAGAAAATAGAACCAAAATCATCATTAAAAAGATTATCGGCGAGGGCATCTAACTCCGCATCACTGCGACCGGCCAGGCGGTGCAGGTGATGGCGTATGACCGTGGCTTTAGCTAGATTATGGCCATGCTCAGTGGCCAAATTCACCAGTTCCTGATGGGACTTGGCCGCTCTTAACTTGTTGCTAAGGGCAAGGTCTTTTCTGGCTTCTGCAAGAAAAAGATCAAGATTGGCTTGGCTCATCAGAATTGTCTCTGGTTATTTACCTTTATAGGCCCTTAAGATTAAATCTGTTTTAAAGAACTGCGACGGGATAGCAAATTCTTACAGACCTAAACAAACGTAGTGATTGGCGCTGGCGCCCCATGCCAAAGCCAGGAAATCAGGCAAAACCAAACCTGCTAACAAATTTCCATACTGCTACCAGATTTCCATCTGGGATTTTGCTTTCGCGTAGAGGTCATCGGCGATGCCAAGGTCAAGGCCATGGGCTTTGGCTAGGGCAAGCAACTGTTCCAAATCTGCTGACTCAAGCTCCGCCTTCAGGTCAGGATCCTGAGCCGCCTTGCCAATAAGTGCAGCTACTGCCGGATCGGCATGATCTGAAGCGGCAGGGGCTGTACCCCAGAGCTCAAGGGCATGCTTAGCTTGGCTATAAAGCTGTTCAGCCTGACCGAAGTGCAGATCGTGCTCTTTGGCGATGGCAAGCAAATCAACCAGGTTGGCGTCTTCAAGGCGATCCCTGAGGGTCTGGTTGGTGGAAAGCTTAGAAACAAATTCAGCGACGCTTTGTTCTGCCATGGCTCTGGGAGTTGTCTTAAAAAGTCTAATAGGTCATAAAAAAAGCCACCCCGGATGGGGTGGCTAATTAAAAAAGAGAAATTTTTTACCTGGCATCGAGCTATTTTTGCAGGGGGCTACCCCCCAACTATCGTTG
>JBDLTB010000009.1:0-28381 GCA_039799245.1 Cyanobacteriota bacterium | reverse complement strand
TCTCGATTTGATAACTCACGTAGGTGGCGATCGCATCGGCCAAGTGGCCCAGCAATTGGTGCAGCAGCGCCGGCTCCTGGAAGGCCATTGCCTTGATCACCGCGTAGTTCTTGCTGCTTTTGCCTTCCACCGCGTAGGCCGCCAGGGTCCAAGGGGCGCCCACGAAGCCAAGCACGGTGGATTCATGGCCCACGGCTTGGCGCAGGCGAGTGAGCACCTCGCCCACAAAGGGGAGGGCCTCGGCGGGGTTTAGCGGCCGCAGGGCATCCACCTGGGCCTTGCTTCGGATTGGGGGATCAATGATCGGTCCCTTGCTCTCGATGATGTCGAAGTCGATGCCGATGCCCGGCAGGGGCGTGAGGATGTCTGAGAAGAGAATGACGCCGTCGGGCTTGAAGGCCTGAAACGGTTGCATCGAAATCTCGTAGGAGAGATCTGCGTTTTCCGAGCGCTCCCTGAAACCGGGATGGCGGTCGCGCAGCTCGCGATAAACCTTCATATAACGGCCGGCCTGGCGCATCATCCACACCGGCGGCCGCTCCACCTGCTCACCTCGGGCGGCACGAAGCAGCAGGGGGAGGGAATCGCTCATGGGGTGGCTGAAGCAGCCGCTGACGCTACCCGAGGGAGCTCCCGGTTGGAATCCAGCTTCAACACGAGCACGCTCAGGGGCGGTAGGCAGAGGTCAAGGGACTGGGCGTAGTTATGCATGCCCCATTGGTCGGTGAATTTGCCGCCAAGGTTGCCCTCGTTGCCACCCCCATAGCGGCTGCTGTCACTGTTGAAAACCTCTTGGTAGAAGCCCTCCACCGGCACGCCTATGCGGTAATTGCCGTGGCCCTCGGGGGTGAAGTTGCAAACCACTACCACCCAATTGCCCTGCTTTTCATCCCGGCGCATGAAGCTCACCACACTGTGGCTGGTGTCATCGCAGTCAATCCATTGGAAGCCGTAGTGGTCGAAATCGTTACGCCAGAGGGCCGGTTCTGATTTGTAGAAGGCGTTGAGGTCGTCCACCAGGTTGAGCAAGCCCCGATGACTGGGGTACTGGAGTTTGTCCCATTCCAGATCGCCCCACACATTCCATTCGCCCCTTTGGCCAAACTCCATCCCCATGAAGATGGTTTTTTTACCAGGGTGGGTCCACATATATGTGAGTAGGGCCCGCACATTGGCAAATTTGAGTTCATCACTACCGGGCATCTTGTGGAGTAGATGGCTCTTGCCGTGTACCACCTCATCGTGGCTAAGTGCCAACATGAAGTTTTCAGTGTGGTGATACCAGATCGAAAAAGTTATGTTGCTTTGATGGAATTGACGAAACCAATGATCTAGCTCGAAGTAGTCGAGCATGTCATGCATCCAGCCCATATTCCACTTCAAATTGAAGCCGAGGCCGCCCATGGAGGTGGGTTGGGTCACCATCGGCCAGGTGGTGGATTCCTCGGCAATGGAAAGGGCGCCTGGGAAGTAGTGGAATAGCAGTGAGTTTGCCTGTTGCATGAAGCGCACGGCCTCAAGGTTTTCGCGTCCCCCATGTTCATTGGGCAGCCACTGGCCATCGGGCCGCAGGTAATCCCGGTAGAGCATCGACGCCACGGCATCAACTCGAATGCCGTCTATGTGATATTCCTCAAACCAGAAAAGCAGGTTTGAAACAAGAAAATTCCTTACTTCGTTGCGGCTGTAATTGAAGATAAGTGTGCCCCATTCCTTGTGCTCGCCAATCCGTGAATCGCCATGTTCATAGAGGTGACTGCCATCGAAAAAGGCGAGCCCATGGGCATCTTTAGGGAAATGGCCTGGTACCCAGTCAAGGATTACACCGATGCCTTCCCCATGGCAACGATCTATGAAAGCTTTGAATTCATCAAGCTTGCCGAAGCGACTGGTGGGGGCATAAAAGCCAGTTACTTGGTAACCCCAGGAGCCATCAAAAGGATGCTCGGCAATCGGCATTAATTCAATGTGGGTAAATCCCCGTTGCTTCACATAGGGGATGACCCGGTCGGCCAGTTCCGGGTAGGTGAGCAGCCTTGCCCCGGGCTTTAGGTCTGCGGCGGCTACGGCCGGGCGCCTTTGGCCGTTAAGTTCGATATAGGGCTCATCAATGCTGCCATGCATCCAGCTACCCAGGTGCATCTCATAAACCGAGATCGGCTGATCTAGGGGATCGCGGCTGTCGCGATGTTCGAGCCAATGGCCATCGCCCCAGTCGTAATTGTTGAGGTCGGCCACCAGGGAGGCCTGCAGGGGACGCACCTCGTGCTGGAAGCCATAGGGATCGGCTTTCTCGTAGCAGTGGCCCTCCTGGCTACGGATTTCATATTTGTAACGTTCACCCACCTTGAGGCCGGGCACAAATAACTCCCAGGTGCCCCCCAGCCGTTGCTGTAAAGGCAGGTGGCGGCCATCCCAACCGCAGCAATCGCCGATCAGGGCGACACTGCGGGCGCTGGGGGCCCAGAGGCAGAACTGCACCCCGGCCACTCCGTCTTGGACCCGCGGGTGGGCGCCCATCCGTCGCCAGATGTGGTGGTGATTTCCCTCGGAGAACAGGTGACGATCCATTTCCCCCATCCATTCCTGGCGAAAGGAGTAAGGGTCGTGTTGCTCGTGGGTTACCCCTGCGCGACTCACTCGCACCCGATAGTCGCTGCCAAGGTTTTCCGCCAGCGTGTGTTCAAACAGCCAGGGGTGGTGGGGGGTTTCCATGGGCAGCTGCTGGCCCTGGTGGAGCAGCTGAACCTGATCGGCATCGGGCATCCAGACCCGCACCACCCAGCCCCCCTGGGGTTGGGGCTGGGGACCGAGCACCGCATAGGGGTGATCGTGGCTGCAGCTGGCCAGCCGTTCGGCATCGCCACGCATCCAATCAAGGCTGGCCACCACCATCGGAGCGATCACTGACGTTTGGGCGGGAGCCTAAACGGATATGGCTCAGTGATCACTCCGTTGCAGTGGAAAATCGACAACAGTGATTCGATTTTTTTCATCGAGGATCACAAAGAGAGAGTCGGTGCCGTTGCTGAATTGAGTGGTAACCAGCACCAGCTGCTGGATGCCGCCTGTGCTGGCGGTCAGCACCCCATTGATACGACGGTAGGTACCCCTGCGTTTTTCGAGTTCCTTCCAACGCTTCTCAAGTTGGGTCCCATTGAGACTGTCCTGGAGGCTGAGCGCCAAGCGGCTGCGAGCCGATAACCATCGGCCCGCCCCCAGGTCTTCCACGAAAGCCCGGGCGATTCGGTCAATCGTTTCAGTGGTTTCGCCCAGTTCATAGCCCAGCAATTTGCCGTTGCTGTCCACCACCAGCCGTAAGGAATCCACCCCCTTATCAGTGCGTAATTCCATCTCCACCACCGTGCTTTCCAGGCCCCGTACCAGGCGCTGCAGCTTGGCCTCCTGAACCTTGGGCTGGCCGTTGAGGCGGCCTTGTAATTGGCTGGGGCTGATGCTGGTCCGAAGTGGGCCCCCCAGCAGATTGAAGAGTTGCTGGCCGTTTTTCTGGCTGAGGGCCTCGATCAATTGGTTGGCGGTGGCCCGGGCCTTAATTTCACTGTTGGGGCCCGCTGCCACCGGTGGGCTGCCTAGGCCTGGGCTGAGGGCTGCACCACCGAGCACCAGGGCCAAACAAAGGCGGCGCAGGGATAACAAGGCCAAGGCGCTGGAATGGTTAGACAATCTCATTTTGGCCTGGGGGGGGAGTTGCCACCATTGGTTTCAGGCTTAGTTGGGACCCTCCCAGTTGCAGCTCAATGCAAATTTGGCGGTGATCAGGGCCGGCCGGCCCCCCCCCAAGGCTGCCATCACCGGGGTTGACCCGAATCTGGGGCCAGGCGGCAGCTGCGAGCGAGAGCCGCAGGCGGTCCCCCGGCGCCAGGCTGGCCAGCAACGGTTGGAGCCGCACCTGGCGCCAAAGCATTTTTTGACAGTGGTCCCCCCGCAGGCTGCTCACCCCAGTGCTGAGTTGCAGCACCTCTGCCCCCTGGCGGCGTACCACCGATAGGGACGCACAGAGGTCAAAGCCAGGGCCATCGGCGCTGGCTTTTAGTTCCAGCAACGGCTGGCCCCAGAGCTCCAGGGTTTCCGGGAGGGGTGGGCTGCTGAAACAGACCACATCGGCGCGGCCATCGAGGTCCCCCCGGTCCACGCCCCCTGCATCGAGGCCCAGGTGCCCCCCCCGGCCGGGCACCGGCCGCCAGGGGTCATGGACCCAGTGCACGCTGCCTGCTCCGCCGCCATCGGCCCTAAGTAGCCCCTCATCGCTGCGGCTGGCGGCCAGCCCGCCGCTCTCGAGACCCCAGCGCTGGCCGCTGCCATTTAGGGGGCAGTGGGCCCGCCAGTGCTGGGCCAACAGATCAAAGGCGAGGCTGGGGGCCAGGGCTGTCCCCGGCCCGCGGTCGCGCAGGTGCCGGTCAAAGAAGGCCAGCTGTTCTTCATCAACGCGGCTGCAGGCGGCAGCCCCCAGGTCTTGGCTACCCACCCGCCGGTCCCAGCCCAGGTGGGCCCAGGGGCTGAGCCGCAGCAGGGGCTGGCCGCCGGCCTGGCGGGAGCGCTGCCAGAGGTCGAGGCCGCCGCAGAGATAGGGGTCATTCCAGCCCTGGAGCAGCAGCAGCGGCCGCCGCAACAGCGCTGGGTTTACCCCATGCCGTGGCCACCCCTGCTCGCTGCTGGGATCTCGCTCCAGCCAGGCCAGCACAAAGTTTTGGGGGTCATGGCTGCGCAATAGCTCCAGGCCTTCGTAGGGGAAGGCGCCCCCCACCAGGCTGCGGCGGATTGCAATCCAGCCCTGGCGGTCCCCCTGGCGTTGGCAATGCTGGGCGGCCAGCTGGAGGCCCCAGGCCAGGCTGAGACCCCAGCGGTGGGTACCGCCCTCACAGGCCCAGTGCAACCGTTCATCGAGGCCAGTCATTGCCGGGGCTAGACAATCGGCCGCCAAGGGGGGCTGGTCGCAAAGCAGTTGGGTGAGCCCTTGATAGCTGAAGCCGTAGCTGCCTATGCGGCCATTGCAGCGGTGGTGGGAGCGCAGAAAGGCAAGGGTGTCGGTGCCATCGGCGGCCTCCTGGGCAAAACCCTGGAAGATGCCTTCGGAGTCCCCTTGACCGCGCACGTCCTGGACCAGCACCAGGTAGCCCTGGCTGGCATACCAGGCGGGGTGGGCATACACCAGGGTGGAAGCAAGTCGATGGCCATAGGGCTGGCGCATCAGTAGGCCGGGCCACGGGCCAGGGCCGCTGGGGAACCAGAGCGTGCCCCGTAACTTCACCCCATCCCGCAGGCTGAGGCTGAGGGGCTCTTGATTCACAGCTGGCTAGCGCACGTCTGGGCAATACATGCCAACGACGTAGGTGGTCAGAATTTCTGCGTCAATGGTGCTTAACCCCTGGCTGGCGGCCGTGGATCGGATGTTGGCTGGTTCATGGGCCCTTTGACCGCCGGCATTGAGCCTGCGGAATTCACCGCAGAGCTGGCTGGCCAGTTGCTTGTTTTGCTTTACCGATTCGAGCAGGGGGCTGGCGACCGCCAGGGCCGGGTTGAGGCTGAAGCCGCTAAGCAGGCTGGCGAAAAGCAAAAGCGGTAACTGGTTTTTCATCAGGTGAACACAGAACCGTTAAACAGAGCCGGCCCCTTGACTACCGGTCCTTTTCATTCCAGGCCGGGAATGGCCCCATGGCGGGGGGCGGGTGTCAGTTCCCGGTCCGACCCGTCGCAGCTGGGACCAGGGTCACGGCACCACTGTTCAGCTCCCGCACGGCTTCTCCAAGCACCACGGGCCTGTTGCTGCCATCGGCCTGGGATAGCAGTTGCCGCAGCCGCACATGCACTTGGCGATCGCTGCTACTGCGACCGGAGCCCCGCAGGTTGCTAGCTAGCTGTTCGAGGGTGGGTCCTACGGCCTCCTGAGGGAAATCAGGCCCAGCGGCCGCCACCACCAAATCTCCGCCGTTGTCGTAGACCACCGGCACCGTGAGCGCCCCTTCAATGCTTTGGCGGGGGCTGTAGCTCACGGCAAAGGTGGCGCAGGAGGCGGCCAGCAGCAGGGTGAAGCTGGTAACCCCCACCAGGCGGAAGCGGAAACCCCAACCTTTCAGAAAGGCCCCCACCGTGGCCAAGCCCAATAGGCCGCTGGTGGCCGCTAACCAGGCCCCCGCCTGCAGCAGCAATGCATTGGTAGCCATGGGGCAAGTGCGCAATCGAACCTATATTGCGCCGACTCTGGACGGGCGCCGTCGCAGGCGATGGGGGGATCGATCCAGCGCCTTTCGCTTGTGGCCGTTTCGGCGGTGGCCCTAGGGGCCTTGGGGGGGTGTGCCTCGCCCGGGCGCCAGCAATTGCAAACCCTGATCCAACGGGGGATCGCCCACCCTGTGCAGCTGGGACCGCTGCAGAAACTCGGCCCCCAGGGGCTGGAGTTTGGCCCCAGCCAGGTGAGGGTTGGAACGGCCGATGGCAGCAGCCTGCGGGTGCGCCAAGTGCTGTTACAGCTCGACCTCGGCGCCAGCCTCTTGCAACGGCGGCCGGTGGCGGTGATTGGCCTCCGCGGCCTTGAGCTGGACCTGCGCCGCAATCGCCAGGGGCAGTATTGGGTGTTTCCCAAGGGCAAGGGGAAGGCCCCCAACCTTCAGCTAAAGCTGCGGTTGTTGGAGCCAGGTTTACTGCGCATCAGCCCAGGCGGCAGTTGGCGCTGGCGCCAGGGGGAGGTTGACCTAGACCTAGGCCAGCGGCGGCTCCAGCTCAGCGGCCTTCTGCAGCCCCAGGGCCAAGGCCAGGGCCGATCCCAGCCAGCAGGGGAATTGCGGCTGCAGTTACACCACCGCTGGGGCCCCAGGGGGCAACAGCAGTTGCAGCTGGGTTTGCGGCGTTTGCCGCTCGAGGTCTTAGCTCCGCTTTGGCCGGGCTTCCCCTTGGATTCCCTGGGGGGGCTGGTCTCAGGCTCCCTGCGGTTGGATCGCCAGCAGGGCCGTTTCCATTGCCTCGGGCCCCTACGGCTCGAGCGGTTGAGCCTGGCGCGGCGGGGCTGGGGGGCTCCGCTGCGGAGCCCCCTGGTGTCCCTGGCTTGCCGCGACGACCACCTGGACCTGGCTAAGGCCCCCTGGCAATGGCGCCAATGGCGGGGTCAGCTGAGCGGCCGGCTGAGCTTCCTACCCCAGCGGCCCCTGGCCCTGCAGCTTCGAGGTCAACTCCAGGCCCGGCCGCCTGGGCCGGCGGTGCAGGCCCAGGCCCTGGTGTATCGCAATCGCCAGGGTTGGCAGCTCAGCCAGTTGGACTTGCGTTCGGGGCGCTCCCGCCTGCGGGCCTCGGGCCAGCTGCACCCCCAGTTGCTGCTCCGCAGCCAGGAATTAAGCCTTGACCCCAACCCTTGGCTGCCCCAGCGGCTGGGGATGCCATTGCTGCGGGGCCAGCTGCAACTTGATAGCCACCATTGGCAGCTGCTGCTGCCCAGGTTGTTCCAGCCCACCCCAGGGGGACAGCTATGGCTGGCCGCCCAGGCCCGGGGTCGCTGGCGGGGGGGCATCGCCTTGGAAAGCTTGCGGGGCGATTTCCAGCTGCCCCAGGGTTGGAGCCGCCAGGGGCCCCAGGGCCCAAGGCTGCTAGGTCCCCTGGCGGGCGACTTCCATTGGAGGGGCGGGCGGTTGCTGGCCAGGGGCCAGACCAGCCCCCAGGCCAGCTATCCCCTTAGCTTCCAGGGCTGGTGGCAACCCCTGCCGGGCAAGCCCTGGCGGACGGCACCGCTGCAGCTGCAGGCCCAGTGGCAACGCCTGCCGTTGGCCTTGCTCAATCCCAAGGCCCAGCTCCATGGCTGGTTAAGCGGTAATGCCCACCTCTCGGGGCCCCTGGCCAAACCGCTCCTGCTGGCAGACCTTGACCTAGACCAACCAGGCATCGGACCGCTGCAGTGGCGGGAGCGCTGGAGCGGCCGCTGGCAACCAGGGTTGCTAACTCTCCAGGCCCCCGGCGCCCAGTTACGGGCCCAATGGACCGGCCAGAGGCTCATGGCCCTGGATTTGGAGCGGGGCCTAGGCAGCCTGCAATTGCGGCCCCGCGGGGGGGGCTACCGCTGGCAGGGGCGGCAGTTGCCGCTCCACCCATTGCATTTGCAGCTGCCTGGCAGGCCGGCACTGCCCGTAGATGGTGAATTGAGCGGCCAGGGCCAGCTGGCCTTGGCTCCCTTTGCCCTCAAGGGTGCCCTTGAGCTGAATCAACCGGCCCTGGCTTGGATCCGCGCTCGGCGGCTGGAACTTAGGGGCCAGGTGCGCACCCCTGGCTTTGAGTTGGCTGGCCGCTTGCAGCCCATAGCCCGCGGACAATTCAATTTCAGTGGCCGCGGGGCCTGGGGCGGTCAGCTGGATCTGCAGGCCAAGGGTCGCGGCCTAGAACCGGCCCCGTTCCTGCGGTTGCTCCAGGCCCTGCGCCAGCCCCCCGGCCCTGGGGCCAGCGGTAACGCCCAAGACCTGGCCGGCCTGGTAATTGACACCTTTGGTGGCAGCCTTAATGGCCAGCTCCAGGCCCTGCAGCAGGCTGATCAGCGGCTGGCCCTGCGCCAGGCCAGTGCTGAGCAGCGGCGCCTGCCCCTGGGCCAGTTGGAGGGAAGGCTGGATGCTGACCTGGAGCTGCGGGGGGCCAACCCCCGCAGCCTGCAGCTCAATGGCGCCACCAGGGGACACCTGTGGTTTGAGGGCCAAGACCGCGACCAGGTGCTGCAGTTGGCACCGTTCACCGCCCAGGTCCAGGGGCCCCTGGGCCAGGGGGAGGGCAGTTTCAGCTTTGCTGGTTTGCCCCTGGGGCTGATGGCGCTGCTAACTCCGGTGCCCGCCAGCCTGCGGGGCAGCCTCGGGGCCACAGGCCGCTGGCAGCTGGGCCCGGGTAGCCCCCACCTGTCGTTGCAGCTAGCCCTTACGGGGGGGGAATTGCGCGATAAGGGGCTCAGCCTGGAAAAGGGGGCAATGGCCCTGGAGGGGGGCAAGCTGCGGTTGGACCTAGCCCTGCGCGGCGGCCAATCGAGCAGCAGCATCGACCTAGCTGGTTTGATCCCGCTAGACCCCCTGGCCCCCGGCCTGGAGTTGCGGCTATCTAGCCGCAATGACGGCCTGATCTTTCTCAGCGCCCTGGCCGGCGGTGAACTGGAGTGGCAACAGGGCAGCGCTGACCTGCAATTGCTGGTGCGCGGCAGCCTGCGGCAACCAATTGCCAATGGCTTCCTGCGGGTGCGGGATGGCCAGTTAAAGCTTGCTGGCCAAGCGGTTCGAGACCTTCAGGCCGCTGCATTTTTTGATTTCCGCCGGTTGCAATTGGAGCAATTCAGTGCGTCCGTTGGGGCCGCTGGCCTTCTAGAGGGCAAGGGCAGCCTGCCCCTACAAAATTCAACGGAGACCGACAGCCTCAAGTTTCTGCTCAAGGCTGTGCCGTTCCAGCGGGCCAACCTGCGGCTCCAGGCCGATGGCGAATTGCTGGTAAGCGGCAGCCTTGATCGGCCGCTGGTGGGGGGAGAGCTGAGCCTCAGCCGCGGCAGGGTGCTGCTGGGGGCCTCCCAATTGGTGGGCGGCGCTGGCAAGCCGATTCCCCTGGCGGTGCGCCTGCCAGAAAGCCGTTGGGGTTTTAAGCAACCCCTTGTGTTGTTGGGCCCCTCGGTGGAATCCAGCTCCGGCGCCGCCCTGCGCCAGGCGATCCCCAACCTCGCCTTCCTGCAATTCCGAGACCTGCGCCTCAGCCTCGGCCCCGACCTGCGCCTGGGGGCGCCGCCGGTGGCGGATTTCAGCACCGGCGGGCTGCTAACCCTCAACGGCCCGATGGGGCCTGATATCAGCCTTTCCGGCGTAGTGCGGCTGTTGCAGGGACGGATCAATATTTTCACCAGCAGCCTGCGCCTAGATACCGACAGTCCGAACGTGGCGGTGTTCACCCCCTCCCTGGGCTTGATCCCCTACCTCGATTTGGCGCTCACCACCCGGGTATCTGGCCAGGTGCGGCCCATAGACAGTGGTGGGGTGCTCTCCGCAGACCAGCTACAGGGCAGTTTTTCAAGCCTCGATCGCCTCAATTTGGTGAAAGTGGTGGTGCGGGTGGCGGGCCCGGCCGATCGCATTGGCGACAACCTGGAGATCCGCAGCACCCCGCCCCTGCCCCGGGAGCGCCTGGTGGCCCTGTTGGGCGGCAACACCCTTTCTGGCCTATCCGGGGGCGACGCCGGCACTGCCCTGGTGACGGTGCTAGGCCAGAGCCTGCTCACCCCAGTGGTGGGGGGCCTTTCCGAACTCCTGGGCCAACGGTTAAACGTGGCCCTTTATCCCACCTACCTCGACCCCTACGTGTTGAGTGGCAGCAAAGGCAACTCCAGCAACCAAAGGGTGCCCTCCCAGCTGGTGCTGGGTTCCGAAGTGGGGGTAGACCTCACTGAGCGCCTTAATTTCTCGGTGCTGGCGGCACCAAATCGCAGTGATATTCCGCCGGAGGCCACCCTGCGTTACCAAGCCAATGACCTGTTAGGTCTGCAGGGGTCCCTCGACCAGGAGGGGCGCTGGCAGGGACAGGTGCAATTGTTCTTCCGCTTTTAATGGCCCTGCCCCTGGCGGTTTCCCTGGTGCCTGATCCCTTAGCTGCCCAGGTGATCGGTGTGGATGTGGGGGGCACCGGCCTGAAACTGGCCCGTTTTCGGGCAAGTGGGGAATGCTTGGCTGAGTATTCCCTGCCCACCCCCCGGCCGGCGGCCCCTGGGGCAGTGGCCACGGCGATTGTTGAGGCGATTGAGCAACTGGATCCCCAGCGGCTGGCCCCCTGGGTGGGTATTGGCATGCCCGGGCCCACCGATCGCGCCGGCAGGGTCGCCCGGATTGCGATCAATTTGCCCGGTTGGGACAACGTGCCCCTGGCCGATTGGCTGGAGTCCCGGCTGGGCCGCCGGGTCACCCTTGGCAACGATGGCAACTGTGCTGTACTCGGCGAGCAATGGCAGGGGGCGGCCCAGGGGCTGCACGACGTGGTGCTGCTCACCCTGGGCACCGGCGTGGGTGGAGGCGTAATCCTCGATGGAAAGTTATTTACTGGGCGGCTGGGGGCGGCGGCGGAACCGGGGCTGATTGGTCTTGATCCCGAAGGCCCCCCGTGCAACAGCGGTAATAACGGCTCCCTGGAAAGCTTTTGCAGCATTGGGGCGGTGGGCCGGGCCAGCGGCCTTGATCCCGCTGAACTTTCCGCCCGGGCGGCGGCGGCAGACCCCGATGCCCTGGCCGCCTGGGCCACCTATGGCCGCCTATTGGGCTGTGGCATCAGTTCCTTGGTTTATGCCTTCACCCCGGAACGGGTGCTGTTGGGCGGTGGCCTCAGTGCGGCTTTCCCATATTTTTCCCACGCCCTGGAGGCGGAGGTGGAACGGCGGGTTTTGTTCCCCAGCCGTGAGGGTTTGGTAATCAGCCAAGCGGCCCTGGGCAACGGCGCCGGGCGGGTGGGGGCGGCCCGCCTCGCCCTTGATCGCTTTGGCGGCGGCCCCTCTGCCGGCGCCGCCCAAGGATGATTGGAAGATCTTGTTGATTAGCAGTGTTCATTGCCGTTCCTGAGCCCACTCCCGCCCTGCTGGCCATGGCCGCAGGCCTGCGCCGCCAGGCTCTGGAGTTGGCTCAATGCAGCGATGACCAACGGCGCCAGGCCCTGGTGGCCATGGCCGCTGCCTTGGAGGAACAACGCAGCGAAATCCTGGCGGCAAACCAAGCCGACATGGAGCTGGCGGCGACCGGGGCCCTCAGCCCCGCTTTGGTGGCAAGGCTCAAGCTCGACGACCACAAGTTGAGCGGCGCCATTGAAGGAGTGCGCCAGGTGGCGGCCCTGGCCGATCCCCTGGGCCTGCGGCAACTGCACCGCGCCCTTGATGACGGTTTAGTGCTTGAACGGATCACCGTGCCCCTGGGGGTGTTGGGGGTGATCTTCGAAGCCAGGCCGGATGCGGTAATGCAGATCGCTGCCTTGGCGATCCGTTCGGGCAATGGCGCCATCCTGAAGGGGGGTCGTGAGGCAAACCGCAGTTGCACGGCGATCCTCCAGGCCCTGCAAACGGGGCTAGCCCGCTCGGCGGTGCATCCAGAGGTGTTGGCCTTGCTCACCAGCCGCGAGGAAAGCCTTGCCCTGCTCAAGCTTGATGGTCTTGTCGATTTGATTATTCCCAGGGGTTCCAATGCCCTGGTGCAATTCATCCAAGACAACACTCGCATTCCTGTGCTGGGCCATGCCGATGGCATCTGCCATGCCTACGTGGATCGTGCCGTGGATGTGGAGCAGGCAGTGGCGGTTGTGGTTGATAGCAAGGTTCAATATCCGGCCGCTTGTAATGCTGTGGAAACCCTGCTGGTGCATCGCCAGGCGGCCCCCAGCTTTTTACCTGCGGCGATTGCTGCCTTGGAGGCCGCCGGCGTGGAACTGCGCGGCGACCAAGGGGCCCGTGGCTATGGCATCGCTACCGAGGCCACGGAGGAGGATTGGGCCACTGAATATCTTGAGTTAATCCTTGCCGTGCGGGTGGTGGAGGATTTGGAGGAGGCGATGGCGCACATTCGTCGCTATGGCTCCCGCCATACGGAACTGATCTGCACCACAGATGCCGCCACGGCAGAAACATTCCTGGCTCGGGTAGATAGTGCCGGGGTTTATCACAATTGTTCCAC
Organism: Cyanobacteriota bacterium; assembly: GCA_039799245.1. Classification (GTDB taxonomy): domain Bacteria; phylum Cyanobacteriota; class Cyanobacteriia; order PCC-6307; family Cyanobiaceae; genus Synechococcus_D. The sequence continues at coordinate 15,728 of JBDLTB010000009.1, read as the reverse complement.
TCGGTTTGCCGATGGTTTCCGCTATGGCTTTGGGGCTGAAGTGGGCATCAGCACCCAAACGCTGCCCCCCCGGGGGCCGGTGGGCCTCGAGGGGTTGGTGACCTATCGCTATCGACTGCGTGGGGCCGGCCACGTGGTTGCCCCCTATGCCAGGGGTAGCCTCTCCTTCCAGCACCGCGACCTACCCCTCTAAAAGCCTCAAACGCTGATCAGCCCCGAATGGCGCAACAACGCATCCGGGGAGGGGGGCCGACCGCGGAAGGCCTCGAACACCTGCTCGGGGGCAACGCTGCCCCCGAGGCTCAGCACCGTTTCACGGAAGCGTTGGCCGGTGCGGCGCACGGCGGCTTCATCGTTGAGCCCCGCCTCCTCAAAGGCGGCAAAGGCATCAGCACTTAATACCTCTGCCCATTTGTAGCTGTAGTAGCCCGCGGCGTAGCCGCCGGCAAAGATATGGCTGAAGCTGCAAAGCAATGAGTCTTCCTCCAGCAGCGGCAACAGGGTGGTAGTTTCTGCCACCTGGCGCCGTAGTTGTTCGGGGCTCTGGCCGCTGCCAGGCTGCCATTGGGCATGGAGGCGCAGGTCGGTGAGCGCCAGGTGCACCTGGCGCAGGGTGCCGCTGCCCGCCATGAAGGTGCGGGCCTGCAGCAGCTTTTGCAGTTCCTGCGCCGGTAGCGGTTCGCCGGTTTGCCAATGGCGGGCCAGGCCGTTGAGGGTGGGGGGATCAAAGCACCAGTTCTCCATGAACTGGCTGGGGAGTTCCACCGCATCCCATTCCACCCCGTTGATGCCGGCGGCCTCCGGTTGGGCAACGCGGGTGAGCATGTGCTGAAGCCCATGGCCAAACTCGTGGAACAGGGTTTCCACCTCGTTAAAAGTCATCAGGCTGGGGGTATCCCCCACCGGCGGGCTTTGGTTGCAAACCAAATAGGCCACCGGCAGCACCATTTGGCCATCGGCTTTGGCCAATCGACCTAGGCATTCATCCATCCAGGCGCCACCGCGTTTGCTGCCCGGACGGCTGTAGGGATCTAGATAAAAACTGGCCAGCTGCTCGCCGCCCCTGGCCTCGCGCACCTGGAAGTAGCGCACATCTGGATGCCATATCGGTGCCTGGCCATCGGCGGCCTCGATGCGTACGTCAAACAGGCGTTGGCAAAGGCCAAATAGGCCCTCCAACACTTGGGGCAGCGGGAACCAGGGGCGCAGGGATTCGCTATCTAAGGCAAATCGTTCCTGGCGCAACTGTTCTGCCCAGTAGCTGATATCCCAGGGGCGCAACTGGCTTGCTTCGGGGGCGCCGCGGCGTTGGGCCAGCTCCTGGAGGTCTTGTAATTCTGTGCGGCCGGCTTTGAGGCTGGGGGCCCGCAGTTGTTCGAGCAGGGCTTCAACGCTGGCCACGGAGGGGGCCATCTTCGGGGCCAGGCTCACCTCGGCCCAGTTGCCGTAGCCGAGCAGGGCCGCTTTCCTTTGGCGTAGGCCAAGGATTTGCTCCACCAGGGGCTGGTTGTTGTGGGGCGTCTGGGCGGCCCGGCCGATGGCGGCGCGGAAAAGTTGTTCCCGCAGTTCCCGCCGGTCGCTGAACTGCAGAAAGGGGCCATATCGCGGATAATCCAGCCCCAGTTGCCAGGGACCCGCCTCGGCCGTGGCCTCGGGGTGACCGGCATCGTGGGCGGCGGCGGCAAGCAATTGGCGCAGGCTTTCGGGGCAGCCAGCCATCTGCTCGGGGCTGGTGAGCAGCAGCCCCCAGGCGGCGGTGGCATCGAGCACGTGGTTGCTGTAGGCGGTGCAGGCCTCGGCCAGCTCCTGGGTGAGTTGGTTGAACTGTTGCTTCTCTTCCCCCTCGAGACCCACCCCCCGCAGGCGCATGCCCAGCAGTTCCGCCGAGAGGATGCGCCGCTGGCAGCCATCCAGTTCCTCGGCTTGGGCATTGAGGGCTTCAAGGGCCCGATAGATCGCTTGGGATTGGGCCAGGCGACTGCTGAAGGCCACCACCGCCGCCTGCTGCTGTTGGTGGGCCTCGCGTAGCTCCGGGCTATTGCAAACGCCAAGCAAATGATTCACCACCCCCCAACTCCAGCGCAGGCGTTCGCCAAGGCTTTGCAAGGGCTCCATCAAGCTTGACCAACGGGGGGGGGGCCCAGGTTTGGCAGCTGAGCTGGCAGGGGTGAGGCTGAGCTGGGCCTCGATTTGATCGAGGTGGCCATGCAGTTCCTGCAGCAGGCTTGGCATGCCCTCCCGCACGGCTGCGGCGGTGATCTCTCCAAAATCAGGTAAGCCTTCCCCCCGCAGCAGGGCGGCGGCTGGGGAGGGGGCAAGGGTCATGGGGCGATCAGCCGAGGGTAGGCAACTTTTCTAGGACCGCCAGCAGGCTGCTGTTGAGGCTGGCGGCGATCGTATCGGTGGTGGCGTCGTAGATGCCAGTGGCGAGGCGGGGCCAAAAACCAATCATCAAAGTGGGAACAATCAACACCAGGGCGATGGTTAGCTCCCGGGGGCTCATGTCCCCCACCACTGCCAGGGCTGGGATGCGGGGGCCGAAGAAAACCCGACGGCACATGGAAAGCAAATACATCGGGGTGAGTACCAGGCCTATGGCCGCTAGCACAACGGTCACCACCCGGAAGCCAATGGTGAAATTGTTATTGCTGGTGATTCCTAAAAAGACGGTGATTTCGCTTACGAAGCCACTCATGCCTGGGAGGGCTAGGGAGGCCAAGCAGGTGGTCACAAACAGGGCAAAGGTGATTGGCAAAACCTTTGCCAACCCGCCCATGTTTGGGATTGAGAGGGTTTTGGTCCGTTCGTAGAACACACCGGTAACGAAGAAGAGACCAGCTGCGATCAGCCCATGGCTAATCATTTGCAACATCGCCCCACTTAGGCCAAGGTCATTGACTGCGGCAATGCCGAGTAAAACAAAACCCATGTGGCTCACCGAACTGCAGGCAATCCGGCGTTTCACATTGTCTTGCCCAAAGGCGTTCAGGGCCCCATAAACCACATTCACTATCCCCAACACCATTAGGGCCGGTGCCAGCTGCAGGTGGGCATCAGGCAACATTTGTACGTTGAATCGTAAAAGCGCATAGCCGCCCATCTTCAGTAGCACCCCCGCCAGCAACATCGATACCGGAGCATTGGCCTCCCCATGGGCATCGGGTAGCCAGGTATGCAAAGGAAACATCGGTAATTTCACACCGAAGCCAATTAGGAAGCCCAGATAGCAAAGAAGACCAAAGTTGCCGCTATAACTGCGTTCGCTCAGTTCCTGCAGGTTGAGGGTGTAACCATCACCGCTAAAGGCCAGGGCTAAGCCGCTGATCAGGATTAGGAGCGAGGCGGTGGCGGTGTAGAGAATGAACTTGGTGGCTGCGTACTGACGGCGTTGGCCGCCCCAGATGGCAATTAACAGATAAACGGGGACCAGCTCCAGTTCCCAGCCCAGGAAGAAGAGCAGGAAGTCTTGGGAGAGAAAAACCACCCCCTGGGCTGAGGCCTGGGCAAGCAGTAGGGCGAAGTAAAGCCTTGGTTTTAGTTCGATTTTCCAGCTGGCCGCCACGGTCAGCAGGGTCACCAGGCCGCTGAGCAACACAAGTGGGGCGGAGATGCCATCGGCGGCCAGGGACCACTGCAGGCCCATGGCTGGCACCCAGTCGACCCTCTCTACCAATTGCAGTTCGCCTAGGTGGGTGTCGAAATGGCGGGCAAAGGCCCAAACCATCAGGGCCAAATCGGTAAACAACACCCCAAAGGCCACCCAGCGGTAGGAGCGTTGCCAGTCGCTGGGGAGCAGTACTAGGCCAAGGGCCCCTGCCAGCGGCAGCAGCACTATCACACTCAGCCAAGGAAAGGAGCTGCTCAGGCTGGGATCCATGGGAGCACACCTGCCACCGCAAGGGGTCCAACCTATCAGCCAGACCAGCGCCCCTGGGTAGAACTACTCAGTGCTTGAACTGGGGCCGGGGGCAGCGGTGGGGGTAATGGTCGGCCCAGCGCAGCGATTGGCAAAGCGCAGCCTTGCCCCGAGCCGGGCGGCCCAACTGTTGAAGGTGCCAGAATCAATGGCATTGCCGTAGTTACCAGTGGAAGCTTTGTAGGCGCCCTCTGCAAAGAGATCAGTGCTACAGCTGGCCAGGTAGCTAACTCCCAGTTTTGCTTGGTAACCAAATAATTGCAGATTTTCGTGTTTTTTTGGGAAATCATTAATTGCCATTCTTGTAATCCCAACGCCGCCGCCGATGTAGGGCACAAATCGGCTTCCGGTTGGGATGTCGAGGTAGACGCTGGTCATTAGGCTGTTGGCGTCTATATTGGCATTAAATTTTTTTCTTTGTATTGGCTGGCTCGTTAGGGGATTCACCGTCAGACTGATTGATCTATTTGCATTTATCTTGCTTGCTTCGACGTGGCGGATGCTATCATTTAGGCTGAAGTTGTTGTAAAGATAACTTAGTTCTGTGCGGATGCTGCCAAAGTCGTAGCCCAGCCCGGCTTCTGCTGTAGGGCCTGAGCTGGGCTGTAGCAACATGGTTGTGCGTAATGTATACAGCTCGTTGTTATAAGTTGCATTGTTTGTTTTGCTAGCGCTAGTGGCTTTTGATTCATTTAGCCCAATGCCTAAGGTTGCATAGAAGCCTTTGTCCTCCCCCGGAGCCACTGCTTTCTGGGGCTCAGCAGCCCCGGTGGCTTGGGGGATGAGGCACAGGCTGCAAGCAAGCGAAAAATATCTAAAGCCCAAGGCCATCGCCGCCGGGCGGCAACCCCTTAGGAAATTGCTGCTTAGCTGTAGGTGCTTAAAAAGTTGCAAAGATAAGAGCTGACCCATGCGCAATTTAATGCTTTTTGGCGAGAAATGCAAAATGCCATATCAATCGCCAAATGGCTCAGCTGAGCGTTTCCCAGCGGCTGCCCCCTAGCTGCAGTTGCAGCGGTTCAGCCTTGGCTCCCACCCCTTTGCTTTCCCAGGTTTCTGCCATGGCGGCAGCCACGGCGGCGGCCTTCTCCCTCGGGCAAAGGGCCAAAAGGCTGGGGCCGGCGCCGCTGATTACACAGCCCCAGGCGCCTGCCTGGAGGGCAGCCTGGCGCACCTCCGTGCCCCCTTGGATCAAGGGCCAGCGGTAGGGCTCATGCAGGCGGTCGTGCATGCCATCGGCAATCAGGTCGCCGTTGCCACTGCGTAGCCCCTGGAGCAGCAAAGTTAATGAGCCCAGGTTTGCCACCGCATCGGCAACCAAAATCTGTTTTGGCATGGCCCGGCGGGCATCGGCGGTGGAGAGCCGAATCGTGGGGATCGCCACCACCGCCTGCACCGCTGGATTCCATTCGCACCGCACCACCCGCCAGCGGTGGGAGGCGGCCCTGGCGGTAAGGCAAAGGCCGCCTAACAGCGAAGGCACCACATTGTCGGGGTGGCCTTCGATATCGATGGCTAGCTCCAACAATTTTTCTTTGCCCAGGGGTTCTCCGGCCAAGGCATTGGCGCCGATCAGCCCGGCCACAATCGCCGTGGCACTGCTGCCCAAGCCCCGGGCTGGGGGCACCGCCAGGTGCACCCGGGCCTCCAGGGCCATGGGCGAGGCGCCAATTTCACGCCATACCCTTTGGGCGGCCCGATAAACCAGGTTTTCAGGGCCACCGCGCAGGTGGGAACCCTCGTTGCTTTCAATGATCAGTTCAAAGCGTTCGCCGCCGCCTTCCAGCACCTTCAGCCGAAACCTGTTGCTGAGGTCAAGGGCAGCTCCGAGGCAATCAAAACCTGGCCCGAGATTGGCGGTGGTGGCGGGTACATCCACCAACACCGCTTGGCCCACGGTGGGTTGAACCATCACTGCAGCTGCACTCCTTTCCAGAAGGCCACCCGACCTTGGATTTGTTTTGCCGCTTGTTTGGGTTCTGGATAGAACCAAGCGGCATTGGCATTTATCTCGCCGTTTACCACCACGTTGAAATAATGGGCTTCCCCCTTCCAGCTGCACACAGTGCGGTGGCTAGACGGCTGAAAATGCTCCATCAGCAAGGAATCAGCGGGGAAGTAAGCGTTGCCTTCCACCATTTCGATGGCATCGGAGCGGGCAATCACCGCGCCGTTCCAGTGGGCCTCCATGGCTGCATCTCTGTTGTTAACGGCACTCTGCCAGCATCCGGGCCCGGCAGGCGGCGCTAAACAGGCCGGCATCGGCGTCTATCAAGGCCCGCACCGGCAGGCCAGCCACGAAGTCGCTGAAGCGACCCTTATGGCGCATGGGTTCAAGAAACGACTGGGATTGCAGCCCCTGCAGTTGTTTGTGGGCGGTGCCTCCCCCCACCCAGAGGCCGCCGCTGGCCAGCTCATGGATGGCCAGATCGCCGGTGGCGGAGCCATAGGCCCCCAGCCATAACTCCTGGGCCTTGAGGGCTAGGGGGGCCCCCTCCTGGGCCCGGGCCGCCACCAGGGCTGGCAGGTCCGGACGGCCAGGGGTGCCTGGGGGCTGGGACCGCCAAGCATCGGCAGCGGCCTTGAGCGGAAAGCTTTCGTCTATGGCACCGCAATGGAGCAGCCAGAGATAGATCAAGCCCAGGCCGGTGCCACTTACTACCCTTTCCACCGAGAGCCGTTCCAGCTTCAGTTGGCGCAGCAGCCAACCCATCAGCAGCAACTCATCGGTGTTACGCGGGGCAAATTCCCGGTGGCCCCCCTCACTGGCCAGGGCAATCAGCCCCTCTTTGGCATGGATGCCCCGGGCCATGCCAAGGCCGGTGCCAGCTCCGATGATCGCCAGGGGCCCCTCAGGGTCAGCATTTCCTGCCTGAAGCACTACCTGTTGATGGGGCTCCAGGTGAGGCAAGCCATAAACCAACACGGCGAAGTCGTTCACCAGCTCGAGCTGGCTTAGGCCCGCCCCGGCGGCCAATTCATTTTCGTCTAGGTCCCAGGCCAGATTTGTGATTCGGGCCTTACCCCGCTGCACTGGCCCCGCCACGGCGATGCAGCCGGCGCTCACCGGCCGGCTCTGGTGGTGGTGCTCGGCCAGGAAGCTTTGCAGCATTGGGGCCAGGGAGGGCCATTCCGGTGAGTTGTAGCGCTGGCGCACCCGACATATCAATCGATCACCCTCGCACTCGTAGAGGGCCAATAGGGTTTTTGTGCCCCCCAGGTCTCCGGCGAGTAGCAGGGAGGACATCAGCTTTGGCCCAAGGGTGCCCTAAGGGTGCCCTCCCCAGGGCCCCACCGCCAACTCATGCCAGGGGTAAAAGTGATAACCGTTGCTCACTGGCCTGGCGGGCGGCCTTGATTAGGTCAACCCGCGCCACACTCCCCAGGTCCCCCTGGCGGCGGCTGCGCAGGCTGAGGCTGCCCTGGTCCGCTTCCTGGGCGCCGATCACCGCCAGCACTGGAATTTTTTGCTGTTCGCCATTGCGAATCAGCTTGCCGAGCCGATCACCACTGCGGTCGATGCTGCTGCGCACCCCCGCCTGGCGCAACTCCTCCTGGAGGGCTTCGGCATAGCCGAGAACCCCATCGGTCACCGGCAACAGCCGGATCTGTTCAGGGGCCAACCAGAAGGGGAAATCGCCGGCGTAGTTCTCGGTCATAATCCCGAAGAAGCGTTCCAGCGAGCCGAATATTGCCCGGTGGATCATGATCGGCCGCTGGCGACTGCCGTCGGCGGCCACATATTCGAGATTAAAGCGTTCGGGCAGGTTGAAATCCAGCTGAATGGTGGAGCATTGCCACATCCGGCCGATGGCATCTTCAATTTTTAGATCGATCTTGGGGCCATAGAAAGCGCCGCCGCCCTCATCCACTTTGTAGGCCCAACCCTTACGGTCTAGGGCTTCGATTAACCCCTTAGTAGCGAGCTCCCAAACGCCATCTTCACCGATTGATTTTTCAGGACGGGTGGAAAGGTTGATTTCGTAGTTTTTAAAATCAAAGGTGGAAAGTATTTGTTCGGTGAGGTTAAGAACCCCAAGGATCTCATCACCAATTTGCTCGGGCAAGCAGAAAATATGGGCATCGTCTTGGGTGAAGCCGCGCACCCGCATCAGGCCATGCATCACCCCTGGGCGCTCGTAGCGGTAAACGGTGCCCAGCTCGGCCCAACGGATCGGTAGTTCCCGGTAGGAACGCAGGCTGTTGGCGTAGGTGAGCACATGGAAGGGGCAGTTCATCGGCTTGAGCTGATATTCCTTTTCGTCCACCTGCATGGGGCCAAACATGCTTTCGGCATAGAAATCAAGGTGGCCGGAGGTTTTCCAGAGGCTGATATCAGCCACGTGGGGGGTGTAAAGCAGCTCGTAGCCTGCGGCGAAGTGGGCCTGGCGCCAGAAGTCTTCGATCAGCAGCCGCATGCGGGCGCCGCGGGGATGCCAAAACACCAGGCCCGCCCCGGCCTCGTCTTCGATCGAGAACAGCTCTAGATCTTTACCCAGGCGCCGGTGGTCGCGGCGCAGGGCCTCCTGCTTGCGGTGTTGATATTCAGCGAGCTGTTCGGCGGTTTCCCAGGCGGTGCCATAAATGCGTTGCAGCTGGGCCCGGTTTTCATCGCCGCGCCAGTAAGCCCCGGCCACGCTTTCCAGTTCGAAGGCCTTGGCGTTTAGTTCTCCTGTGTGGGCCACGTGGGGGCCAGCACAGAGGTCCCACCAGTCATCCCCGAGGGTGTAGAGGGTGATTGGCTCCTTGAGACCCTCAAGAATTTCTAGTTTGTAGGGTTCGTTTTGGGCGCGGATTTTGGCTTCGGCCTCGGCCCGGCTTACTGCCACACGTTCTAGGGGCAGGCGCCGGCCAATCAGCTTGGCCATCTCCCTCTTGATCGCCTTGAGGTCGGCCTCCGTGAAGGGTTCAGGATTGTCAAAGTCGTAATAAAAACCAGTTTCAGTCCAGGGGCCAATCGTTACCTTGGCGGTGGGGAAAAGTTTCTGTACGGCCATGGCCATCACATGGCTCATCGAGTGCCGAATCTTCAGTAGCTGCGGGCTTTCACTGGTTTTTGGCAGGGTTACCGGGGTGCTGGCCTCGGCCATCGGCAGGGTCATGTTGCCCTGGACCTCTGCGCTTGGGGACACCGGACAACCATGCGGGGTCCCCGATCCTACGCAGCAGAACCATTGGCAGCCCAGGGCTCTGCTAGCTCTAATGGGGGCAGTTCCTCAGCCCCCGTGTCCCGATCCCCCAGTGGCTCCCTGCGGCACGTGGTTGTGGCCTACCTGTTCTGGGGCCTCGGGCTGGTGGGGATCTGCGGCCTGCAGCGCCTCTACAACCGCAAACCCCTAAGCGGTCTGCTCTATCTATTTAGTTTCGGCTTCTTTGGCGTTGGCCAGATCATTGATCTGTTTTTGATTCCAGCCATGGTGGAACGGGCCAACTATCCAATGTTGCTGGAGGAGGCCAGGCGCCAAGCGCTCCCAGCGCCCCAGCCCTTGGGCCATCAATTGCTGGTGCTGGCCCGGCAGGTGGGGGCCGCTGGCTTCACGATCAACGATGCAGTTTTGGCGGTGCAGCCCAGTGGGCTGGCTAGCCCCGAGCAGGTGCGGGCTGAGATTCAAACCCTGATGCATGCCGAGCTGCTGGATGTGACCAACGATGCGCGGGGTCGGGTGGTTTACCGGGAACCTTGAGCGGGGTCAGGGTCGTCTACCTAGGGTCCTGGCACTAGCTGCTAACTACCCATGGCTGCCACCCCCCACCCAAAGCCGCTGGGGCTCTTGCTGGCCATGGTTTTAGGAGCCTTGCTGGGGCTGGGGGGCGGCCAGTTTTGGGGGCGCTCGAAACCAGCGGCTCAGCGCCTGGCCCAGGGGGAGGGGCTGCAACCCCTGTTGGCTGCTGATGGGGCGGCGGCCCAGCGTTGTGCCCGTTTGCTCGGCACTGGGGAACAGCTAACCCCCGCTGACCCCAGTAATTACGGAGAGCGACGCCCCAGGGACCAGGCGGGGGGGCGGGTGGCATCGGCTCCTGCCCTGGTGGTTATCCATGAAACCGTGTTGTCCTTGGCAGACACCCTGCAGCTGTTTCAAACCCGCCATCCCAGGGATGGGGATCAGGCCAGTTATCACCTGGTAATTGCTAACAACGGCACTGTGCTTCGCCTGGTGCCGGATCAGAAGCGAGCCTTCGGTGCGGGCTGGAGTGCTTGGGGGGACGCCACGATTCGCCATCGACCTGGGGATAGCCCCCTCGCCTCCGGCTCCATAAACAACGTCAGCCTCCACGGGAGCCTCGTGAGCCCAAGCGATGGTCGCGGGGATGGCGATGGCCATAGCGGCTATACCCCCAGCCAATACCGCAGCCTTGCCCAGCAGGTTTTGCTTTGGCAGTTGCGTTGGGGTATTCCGATGCGACGGGTCACCACCCATAACGCCGTTGATCGCAGCCACAGCCGCCGAGACCCCCGCAGTTTTCGCTGGGGCCAGTTTGACCAGGCCTGGCAGGCGGCGGCCCAGCGCTGTGGGGTTTCGGCCCGCTATGGCCTTGAGGCCCGCTGACAGCCCTAACTGGTTTGACGGCGCAATTCTTCCAGGTTGTCTTCGTAGAAGCTCACCAGGTCATGGAGCTCCTTTACCGGCTGGCCGTAGAAGCTGGAGGCCGCCAGGGTAGGTAGGGAGGCCCATTCGGCGGAAAGCTTGGCCACCAGGGCTGGGGTGAGTTTGCCGCCATCGGCCTCATCAAGGGCCCGGCGTTGATCAATCAGGTACAGGGCGGCTTGGTCTTGGCTGCTAGGGCCGAAATCTGGCAACTTCAAGCGGGCTGCCGCCAGGGCCCAGGTGCTGGGCATGAACTGGTAGGCCCCGGCGGCGGCGCTGGCATAGCGCTTTACCACCACGGTGTCTGGGTGCTTGGCCAGGCTTTTGAATTCAGCGCCGCCATAGAGAATCCGGTAGCCCTGGCTGGAGCCGTTCCGCCAGGTGCCTTCGGCGTAGCGGATGGTATTTAGCAAGGCTTGGCGTTCAGGGGTGATCGCGTAGGGGTGCTGGCGCTGGGGGGCTGGGGCGATCTTGCCGCTGGTGGAGATGGCGCTGCTGGTGGCGGGGCCCGGGGCGGTGGCGAGGGAGAAGCTGGCGCCAACGGCGCAACAGCTCAGCCCCAGGCCTGCCCTGAGTCTCTTGGCCAAATGCATGTGATCTTGTTGAGTCTTGTGAGCCCAACCAGTGTTCCCCCCGCAAACCGATTAATGGCATTGGTCGCCTTGGGGCTTGCAAAGGCGACCAATATGTGCTGCAGCTTTGAGAAGGTCCAGGCTGAGACGGGCTGGATTAATGGGTCACGGTGGTCTCAATGGGTATTGGGTTGACTTGGGGCACCCCTGGCGCCAGGGGTGCCAATGGGGGGCGAGTGGGTTTAATTCATAAGAACAGCTTATCTTTGCTCTGGCTGGGATCAGTGGGCGACGGATCTTTTCGGGTCTCTGCTCAGCTGTGGGCCAGGAAGCCCATGGCCGTTTTTAGGCGGCCCAGGGTGCCTGCGGCCACAGCTGAGGCCCGTTCCCGTCCCTGGGCCAAAACCAAATCCAGCTGGGCAGGGTCGGCACTAATCGCCGTGTAGCGCTCCTGGACCGGCCTCAGGGCTTCCACCACGGTCTCCGCCAGCAGTGGCTTAAAGGTGCCCCAGCCCATTGCCGCACATTCCGCAGCGGCCGCTTCACGGTTGATACCACTCAACAGGGCGTAGAGCCCCAGCAGGTTGGCGGCTTCAGGCCGTTCGGCGTTATCAAATTCCAGGCCTATCACTGGATCAGTTTTGGCACGCTTGATCTTCTTGATGATTAGCTCAGGGGGGTCAAGCAGATTGATTCGGGAACCTTCATTGGGGTCGCTCTTGCTCATCTTGGCGCTGCCATCGGTGAGGCTCATCACCCGGGCCCCCTCCCGCAGGATCAAAGGTTTAGGCACCTTCAGCAGCGGTTGCTCTTCACTGCCAAAGCGACTATTCACCCGTTGTTGGGCTATGTCTCTTGCCAATTCCAGGTGTTGTTTCTGGTCTTCCCCCACCGGCACCTGGTCGGCGTCGTAGAGAAGGATGTCTGCGGCCATCAAGACCGGGTAATCGAGCAGCCCCACAGAAACGTTGTCACCCTGTTTGAGCGCCTTTTCCTTGAACTGGATCATCCGCTCCAGCCAGTTCAGCGGAGTTAGGCAGTTGAGCAGCCAACAGAGTTCAGCGTGCTCGGCCACCTGGCTCTGCACAAATACGGTGGAGCGCTGCGGATCTATGCCGCAGGCCAGGTAGAGGGCGGCGGTGGAACGGGTTTGTGCAGCCAGCAGGGCCGGCTCGTGGGGCACGGTGATGGCGTGCAGATCAACCACACAAAAAAAAGTGTCGTGGCTGTCCTGGAGGTCCACCCAGTTGCGGATGGCCCCCAGCCAATTGCCCAGGTGCAGGGACCCGGTGGGTTGAACGCCGGATAGGACCCTGGGCTTATCCATCACGCCTCCACTGGTTCCCCATTGGTCACTGCTTCGCTGGCCCCTTCATCGCTGGCCGCCCCTTCGCTGGCCCCTTCATCGCTGGCGCCTTCGATGTTGGCCCCTTCAGTGCTGGCCGTAACTTCATCCGCCCCAGCGTCCAGTTCGGGGGCGATCTCCACCACTTCCTCCTGCACCGCAGGCTTACTGGGTCGGGCGAAGGGATCGGGCCGGGCGCTCCTTTGGTGGGCCCCACCGATGACCCGTCGTTCGCCCCGCTCCCCGCGCTCGCCACCGCGATCACTGCGCTCGGGCCGTTCCCCGCGCTCGGGCCTGCTGCCGGCCTGTTGTTGTTGTTGGGCAACGATTTCATCCAAGGCCCCCTGCTCCAGCAGCTGCGCCACCGTGCGCAATGAGAAGCCCAGCACCGCCACGGTGGAACGCAGCTGCAGGGCCTCCTGGATGCTGCGGGCCGCCCGCAGTTCGTTGTCACTCAGGCGAATGCGAAAACCACCGGTTTCGCGGTCACCGCCACCGCCACCACGGCGACCAGCCCCTTCCCTACGACCGCCCTCGGAGCGACCGCCTTCCTGGCGTTCCCCTGCGCCCTGGCCCCAGTTCTCCCGGTCCTGATCGGACATGACGCCGTCTTTCATTGCAGCCCATCAGTGTGGCGCATCGTCGGGGGCCAGCCCTGGGTACCAGTGGCAGCTCAGCCGCTGGGGGTCCTGGGGCCGGGGCATCAGCAGCAGTGGTAATTCAGCTAACCCAGCTTCAATGCCCTGGCGATAACGGCCCATTAGTGCCAAATATTCTTCAAGACTCCAGAGTTGTTGGGGTTGCTGCTGTTCCTGCCAATAGCGCCGCAGGGCCAGGTGACAGGCATCGGCACCAAATTCCTCCCAGCAGCTCTGCTCCGCCTCCGCCACGGCCAGACCGACGTTCATTAGTTGGCGAAAGCGCACCAGCTCCGGCGCATGGGCACTGCTGTCAACGGGTAACCGTGCCAATAACTGGCTTACCGTCAGGGTTTCCAGCTTGAGCCAGCAACGGTTTAGCAACAGCACTGGCAGTTTTGCATGCCATTTTTTTTCATGGTGCAGTTGTTGCTGGCAGCGCTGTAATTGCCCCTGCAGGCTCTGCAGTAGGGGCAGGGGGCTGTGTCGGGATTGCCGCTCCACGCTTCAGCTCCAGGGGCCAGGGGCCTTGCCATTCTGGAGCCCTGGCTTAGACCAGTCAAAACTCCGTTGCTGCCATGGCTCTGCTGCCGGAACGTCTGCCCCTGCCCCTGCGCCCAGCCCTGGCTGCTTCGGTATTACTGGGGGGGGGGCTGCTGGCCGGTGAGCTGCTGCATGGCCTTGGGGGTTCCCTGGGCTTGGTGGCTGTGGCAGGGCTGGGGCTCTGGTTTTTGCAGGGCCGGGGCCGCAAACCACAGGATCGACTGCCAGGCTCCCCTGAGGGCCTCCTGAGCCATTGCCGGGAGCTGTTGCAGCAGTTTGAGGCCCTCGACCTGCCAGTGGCCCCGCGTCAGGGGCAATTGGAGGCTTTGCTAGCGCTGGGCTCACGCCAGGAATGCCATGTGGGCCTAGTCGGCGCAGCCCCCAGCCCAGACCACTGGCAGCTCCTACAGCGGCAGTTGAAGGGGCGAACGCCCGTGCTGTTGCATCGGGCGGAGCCCTTCCCGGCGGTGCCTGGCCAGTGGTGCTGGCCGGAGCAGGTGCTGCACTGGGATCAGGTGCTCTATCTGCTTGGCGACCAAGCCAGCGCCGCCGACCTGCGCTGGCTACAGGCGGCCCCAGCGGATTTGCCGCTGTTATTGATCAGTAGTTGTGAAGGTGGGTTGGTTTGGGAACAGCGGCGGCTGGAATTGCAGGCCCAGCTGGGGGACAGCCGCCCCCTGGTCAGGATTGGTGAGTCGTTAGGGCTGCAGGCCTTTGTCCTGGACCGTCAGCGGCGCAACACTCAGTTGCGTTGCCTGAGGCAGTTGCAGGGCCAATGGCAGGGTCTCTTGGAGCAGGCCCGCCGGGCTCGCTTGCAACCCTTGGTGCTGCGCAGCCAATGGTTAGTGGCAGCGGCGGTATTTGCATCACCGCTTCCCACCGCTGATTTGTTGCTAGTTACGGCGGTAAATGGCTTGCTACTTAAGGAAATGGCAGCTCTTTGGCATTGCCAATGGACTGGGGAGCAGTTGCAGGCGGCTGCCCTTGAATTAGGTCGCACCGCCCTGGGCCTAGGGGCGTTGGAGTGGGGCAGCCAGGCCCTAGCAGGCCTGCTGAAACTGCATGGGGCCACCTGGTTGGTGGGGGGCAGTATCCAAGCCCTCGCGGCTGCCTATTTCACCCGGGTGGTGGCCCGTTCCATGGCCGATTACCTCGCCCTGGCGGCGGGGGTGCCGGAAGCAGAGCTACCGGCTCTGCGCCAGCAGCTGCCCTTGCTGGTGGCCAGGGCCTCGGAGGCTGAGCGCCTTGATTGGCAGGGATTTGCGAACCAGGCGCAACAGTGGCTGCGCCAGCAGCAACCACTGCTTAAATCTCGGTTACTTAACGGACCTTTACTTAACGGACCTTTACTTGGCTGACCTTCAAGAACTTCTGCAAACTTTTCATGAGCAGTGGCTTTAGATACCTAAATTAAATTGTCAGCCCTATGGGTTGATATCTATCTCTTGCTTCCGCACTCATGACTACTGCTGTTCGCAGCGGTCGCTCCAGTGGCTGGGCCAGCTTCTGTGAGTGGGTTACCAGCACCGACAACCGCATTTATGTGGGTTGGTTTGGTGTGCTGATGATCCCCTGTCTTTTGACAGCGACCACCTGTTTCATTGTTGCCTTCATCGCCGCTCCCCCCGTTGACATCGACGGCATCCGTGAGCCCGTTGCCGGCAGCCTGCTTTACGGCAACAACATCATTTCCGGCGCTGTGGTGCCCTCTAGTAACGCCATCGGTTTGCACCTATACCCGATTTGGGAAGCTGCCAGCCTCGATGAGTGGCTCTACAACGGTGGCCCCTTCCAACTGGTGGTTTTCCACTTCCTGATCGGTATTTCCGCCTATATGGGCCGCCAATGGGAGCTTTCCTATCGGCTGGGCATGCGCCCTTGGATTTGCGTTGCCTACAGCGCCCCTCTCTCGGCTGCATTTGCGGTGTTTCTGATCTATCCCTTCGGACAGGGTTCCTTCTCAGACGCCATGCCCTTGGGCATCAGCGGCACCTTCAACTACATGCTGGTGTTCCAGGCTGAGCACAACATCCTGATGCACCCCTTCCACATGCTTGGTGTGGCTGGCGTCTTCGGTGGCAGCTTGTTCTCCGCCATGCACGGCTCCCTGGTGACCTCCTCCCTGGT
>JBDLTB010000008.1:0-25101 GCA_039799245.1 Cyanobacteriota bacterium | reverse complement strand
TGGCCCACCGATGTGGCCCAGGTGCAGGCGGGGGGCATGGCCCTCACCCCGTTAAACCCGGAATTGTTTTGGCGGGGGGAGTTACCGCCGCTGAATGCGTTGGTGTAGCCAGAGGCAGATCCAAAGGCCGATTAGATGGCCGGTGAGCGCCTGGGTGTTGGCCAACACCGAAAACATTTCTAGGGAGGTGATGGCGTTGTTGCCCATGCCCACGGCCCCCACCACCCCCGGCTGTTGCATCGAGGCCTGGAAGGTGAGGCTGCCGGCCAGGGCCTGGTAGCCCACGGCGGCCAGGGTGACGCCGGCGAGGCTGGCGAGGATATGGCGTTTGAGCCGGGCGGCGGTTTCCCCCTTGCTGGGGCGGGCGGCGCTGGCGGTGGCGAGGCCGCGGCTGAGTCTGATCAAGCCCCAGTCTTGCCAGATGCTCCAGGCCAGCACCAGCAAGGCCAAGGTGGTAAGCGATAGGCCTGGCCCGAGGCCAATGGCCCGGTCGCGGTTGCGCATCAGGTCGTTGCCGATGCTGTTGAAGGTGAGCACCCCAGCGCACACCACCGCCATCGACAGCTGGCTCCAGAAGGCGATCCAGCCCATGGTGCGGAAGGCGGCGGCAATGCGCTGCAGGTCGAGACGATCGCCCATGGGCCTGGCCAACTGACCCCCAAGTTGCCATGGGAGGATGCCCGTGGCAGGCCCGCTTCATTGATTCACCTGCGCACCCCCCAGCAAGCCGAGACGCCAACGGCCGTGGCCCTAGGCAGTTTTGATGGTGTTCACGCCGGCCACCGCCGGGTGATCGCCGCTGCGGTGGCGGCCAGCGGTAAATCCCTGGTGCCCACGGTGCTTTCCTTCTGGCCCCACCCCCGCGAGGTGCTGGCCGGTGAACCGCGCTTGCGGCTCGACCTGCCGGAGGAGAAGTTGGAGTTGCTGGAACCCCTGGGGATTCAGCAATTGGTGCTGGTGCCCTTTGACCTGGCCCTGGCGGCCCTTAGCCCCGAACAATTTGTGACCCAGGTGCTGCAGGGGCAGCTGCGGGCCGGGGCGATCGCCGTGGGGGAAAACTTTCGCTTCGGGGTGAACCGCAGTGGCGGGCCCGAGGATTTGCAACGGCTGGGGGCGGCGGCGGCCATGGACGTGACCCTGGTGCCCCTACTGGCAGACCAGGGCCAACGTCTCAGCAGTAGCCGCATCCGGGCGGCCCTGGCCAAGGCTGAGCTGGGGGAGGTGCAAAGGCTTTTGCAGCGCCCCTATCGGTTTAGCGGCCTGGTGGGGCGCGGCCGGGGCCTGGGGCGGGGCCTGGGCTGGCCCACGGCAAATCTGCAGGTGGATGGCCGTAAATGTTTGCCCAAGGAGGGGGTTTACGCCGCCTGGGTGCGGCGGGCCGATGGTCAGCCCCTGGCGGCGGTGATGAACCTGGGCCGCCAACCCACGGTGGATCCCGAGGCTCCCTCCGCGGTGGAGGTGCATCTGCTCGGGGTAGACCTGCAATTGGAGGGGGAAAGCTTGGCCGTGGAGCCGGTGCGGTGGCTGCGGGGTCAGCAAACCTTTGGGTCTTTGGAGGAACTCAGCGGCCAGATCAGCCGGGATGCCAGCCAGGCAACAGATCTGTTGGTGGCTTAGGCCGCTGGATAGGCGTGGGTGAGCCCCCAGGCGATGAAGGCACCGATGCCGCCCAGCAATACGGCGCCAGAGATAAGCACCAGGGTGGGGCTGTCGGCGCTGGAGAAGCCCGGCAGGGTCTTGTTGTCGTCCGTTTCCGGGGCGGCCAAGGGCGCTCTCCGATGGGCCTACAGGCTAAACAGGATTCGCTGCTCTGCACCACGGCTGTTGACCATTCCCAACGCTGAGGCGACCGTGCTGCGGTTGCTAGATGCCAACCTCGACCGAGCCCGGGAGGGTTTACGGGTGGCGGAAGATTGGGCCCGTTTTGGCCTCGACCGCCGCGACCTGGTGGTGGGCCTCAAGGACCTGCGCCAGCAGCTGGGCCAGTGCCACCGCGACGCCTACCGCCAGGCCCGCCACAGCGCCAGTGACGGCGCCACCGGCCTGGCCCATCCCGCCCAGCAGGGCCGGGTTAACCCCCGCCAGGTGGTGGCGGCCAACTGTGCCCGGGCCCAGGAGGCCCTGCGGGTGCTGGAGGAATTCGGCCGCCACCCCGACCCGGAGCTGGCGGCGGTGGCCGAGCGTTGTCGCTATCGGCTCTACGACTTGGAAATTCAGCTGCTGGCCAACCAAGACCGCCGCCAACGCCTGGGTCAGACCCGCCTATACCTGATCACCGCCCCGGTGCCGAATTTGCTGGCGGTGGTGGAGCAGGCCCTCGGCGCCGGCGTGAGCCTGGTACAGCACCGGGCCAAGGGCCTTGAAGATCTTGAGCGCTACGCCGAAGCCCTCGCCCTGCGGGAACTCTGTGCCGCCCATGGGGCCCTCTTCATCGTTAATGACCGGGTCGACCTAGCCCTGGCGGTGGGGGCCGATGGGGTGCACCTGGGCCAGGGGGATCTGCCCGTGGCCCAGGCCCGGCGTTTGCTGGGGCCCGATCGTTTGATCGGCCGCAGCACCCATGGGCTTGAACAATTGCGCCAGGCCCAGGCCGATGGCTGCGATTACCTGGGGGTTGGTCCCATCTATGCCACCCCCACCAAGCCGGGCCGGGAGCCGGTGGGGCTGGCCTACCTGGAGCAGGCCGTGGCGGAGGCCCATGTGCCCTTCTATGCCATCGGTGGTTTGGAGCTCAGCAACCTGGGGCCGGTGGTGGCGGCCGGCAGCTTTGGGGTGGCGGTGGTGCGGGCGGTGATGGAGGCGGCAGATCCTGGGGCCGCCAGCCGCGCCCTGCTGGAGACGCTCCATGGCTGAAATCTTTGATCCCCCGCCCCCCGGCAGCTGTCGCATCCGGCTGAATGGTGAGCAAGCCCAGTGCAGCGAAGGGCTTTTCCTGCCGGATTTGCTCCGCAGCCTGGGCTATCGCCCCGAGTTGGTGGTGGTGGAATTCAACGGTGAAATCCTGCCCCGCCAGCGCTGGGGCCAGCAGTTGGTGGGCGATGGCGACCAACTGGAGGTGGTCACGATCGTGGGGGGTGGTTGAGGCCGACCCCGGGGTCGGAGGGTCGTACCTGTTTGCCAGCGGAGCTTCCTAGAGTTATTCAAGCTTCAGTCCCCCTGCGGGACGTTTGCTTTGGTACTTACTGCCTTTCTTCGTCGCCGTTTTCTGATGCGCCTGCTGATGTTGTCTCTGCTGCCGCTGCTCACTGCCGGCTTGCTGGGCTTTGGCAATCCCCAAGCGGCGGAGGCGGCCAGCGGCGGCCGCATCGGGGGCGGCAGTTTCCGTTCCTCCAGTCCCTCCTTCCGCAGTGGCGGTTCCTATGGCGGGGGCGGTTATGGGGGGGGCGGCTACGGCGGTGGTTATCGCAGCGGCTATGGCGGTGGTTTTGGTGGCGGTGGCATTGGCTTTCCTTTCCTGATCCCCTTGGGTTTCGGCTTCGGTGGGGCCGGCCTCTTTGGTTTTTTGATCCTGATGGCGGTGGTAGGGGTGCTGGTGAATGGCCTGCGGGGGGCCATGGGCGGCTCTGGGGCCAGCCCAGCCCTGGCCAGGGGCAGCGTTGATGGGCCTGTGACCGTGGCCCAGCTGCAGCTGGGCTTGCTGGCCAGCGCCCGCGATCTGCAGCAGGACCTGCGCCGCTATGCGCGCACGGCTGATACCGGCACCAGTGCTGGGTTGCAGCAGGTGCTTCAAGACGCCACCCTGACCCTGCTGCGCCACCCCGACCAATGGGTGTACGCCAATGTGGAAGTGGGGCAAGTGCCTTTCAGCGCTGCCGAAGCCACCTTTAACCGGCTCTCGATGGCAGAACGCAGCAAGCTCAGCAGTGAGATCACCAGCAATGTGGATGGCCGTCGCCGAGACGACACTGAATCGGCAATCGTGAAAGCCGGTGATGCCGATGCCAGCAACGACTACATCGCCGTAACTTTGCTAGTGGCTAGCCGCCAACGCTTGACGATCAAAGCGGTAGATAGTGCTGAACAGTTGCGCGATGCCCTTGCGTTGCTCGGGGCCGTGCCCGCTGGGGACCTGCTGGCCCTTGAGGTGATCTGGCAACCCGATGCCGCCGGTGATGTACTCAGCGCCGATGAATTGATCACCGCCTATCCGCAGTTGAAACATCTTTGAGTAAGAAGCCAGCCCTGGGGCGGCTGATTAAAGATCAGTGTTGCATTTAAGGCGCAGATGTGCGGCACTTATTATTGCCTTAGTGTCCCCCGATGCAGGGGTTATTAGTTGAGTATTGAGAGAGTGATCAACCAGCCAGGGTGGTTTTTATGAGCTTGCTGGAGCTGGAACGCCTGGTGGAGGAGGCAGAAGCTGATTCCAGCATCCGCAAGGTCCTGAGTGGTTGCCATACCCGGCCGGAGCTGATCCTGGTGGCAAGGCGCCTGGGCTATCGCATTACCCGTTTGGATCTACAGCGGGCTTTTAACCAACACCAGCAGGACCAGCAGGAGCTGGCATTGGCTGCCCCTAAGACCCCCTAGGCAGAAACCTCCTGAGCCCTGGTTCGCTGTTATCAGAAGCTTATACTTATACTTATACTTATACTTATCTATGTCTATATCTATGTCTATATTTATTTAAATCTACATCTAAATCTACATCCGTATCTACAACTGCATCTGTAATTATATTATGATTATAATTATATTAGAATTATATTAAGGGCACCACGAAAAATTGCCGTAAGCCAAATAAGCGCAAGGGGCGGGGCCTGAACAGCACATGAGTCTCGTCGGCTGGTTCGCGCTCGTAGTTGAATTTTTCGAGGCGCCCTTATACTTATACTTATCTATGTCTATGTCTATATTTATTTAAATCTACATCTAAATCTACATCCGTATCTACAACTGCATCTGTAATTATATTATGATTATAATTATATTAGAATTATATTAAGGGCGCCACGAAAAATTGCCGTAAGCCAAATAAGCGCAAGGGGCGGGGCCTGAACAGCACATGAGTCTCGTCGGCTGGTTCGCGCTCGTAGTTGAATTTTTCGAGGCGCCCTTAAACTTATATTATGCTTCCAGTTCCAGTTTTTAACGCCTTCCGTTGACAATCACCGAGCTGCCGGACCCACCAGCTGACCCAGGCAATGCCGGCACCACAGAGGTTTGACCATCCCACTTATCTAGGAAAAGCTTGTAAAGCACTTGGTCATCAAGGCTGGAATTAAGGGTTTGGTAGCGCTTGGCTTCTTGCTCAGCAATTAAAACTTCGGTTTGGGCCCGCAGTAACTGCTGTTCAGCGATCTGCTTTTGTTCAATCGCCGAACGGTATTCTTCGGCAATCTGTAGACCGGTTAGGTCTAAGCCCTGCACCGTTACGTAATCAAATTTGCGCAGTTCCTCGGCAACTTTTTCCTGTACTAATTCTGAAATCGAGTTCCATTCAGTGGCGATGGTAACAAGCTCGTATTGGGAAAATACAGATTTGAGGGCCTTTAGTAACGAAGGTTGAATCACCCGGGGATAAATCTGTTGGTCGTCGGTGGCGATTGTTTCGTAAATGCGGCCTGCCTCACTGGGCTTCATCGCATATTTAATCGTGGCTGTGGCCTGGATCACCTGGAGGTCTTTGGTAAGCGTTGAAAATTGCTCTGGTTTGACCTGGGTGCGCACATCAAATAGTGATGTGTTCTGCACCAGGGGCGCCTTGATGTTGGCGCCAGGATTGCGGGGTGTGCCGGTGACTTTGCCAAGGGTGGTGACAACGGCCACGTTGCCCGCTGGCACAATGAACACCGTTTGGCTCAACAGAATCGCCAGAGCTACTACCGCGGCAATTATCAGTGTTAGTACAGATCCGGGCCCGTCAGGACTGGCGGCGGATCGCAGTGGTGATTGCATATTTCTAGCCAATAACAAGCCATAACCCTAGGCGCTTGGCTTCGGGTTATGGCTGTGCCATCTTGGGATCTACACCACTTGCAGCTGGCTGAGTTGCCCCCTGTAGCCAGTAATTTCTACAATATTGTCGGAGTTGGCTTGGAAGCCGTTCTGATTATCGTTCATGGCCAGAAAGGTGCGGCTGGTGCTGCCATTGCCTAAGGTGAAGGTGGCTGCCAAGCCAGCGCCGAAGCCCTGGGCTGTAAGTATTTGGCTGATGCCGGAGCTGGTAAGTGCGGAAACTGCACCAAACTGAATAACTCTGCTAGCTGTAACTAATCCATCGATCACATCGGTGCCAATCTGTAGATCAGTGATTCGATCAAAGCCATTCAAAAGAGAATCAGCTTTGTTGAATATAAAGGTATCGCTGCCGCCGCCGCCACTAATGGTGTCGTTGCCCCCATTGCCGTTTAGTACGTTGGCGAGTTCGTCTCCAACTATTACATCGGCATTTTCTGAGCCATTGACATTTTGAAAGTTTTCAACGGTAAGGCTGGCACTGCCAATGCCGGGCAGGTTGTTGATTGTGAGAGTTTTCGTTGCTAGATTTATATTTAGCGTCGCTGTGCTGCCGGTGGCTCCGTCGATTGTGTTGTTCTGCTTTGGATTTGCTCTGATTACTTCAATGTCGAAACCAGTGATTGTGTCTGTGCCCAGGTCGTTTGCTTTCGTCAATACCCCACCACGGGCAAAGGTGAGGTTGGCATCTACTCCGGAGTAATCGAGAATGTCGATGCCGGTGCCGCCGCTGAAACTATCGTTACCGCTGGAGGCCAGGAGTAAATCGTTGCCAGCACCAGCGCTGTAGGTGTTGTTATTTTTGTCCCCGCTGAGGGTGTCTGCGTTGTCAGTTCCCACCAGATTTGGCACCAGCGGAGTGGTCCGAGAATTGGGTGCATTGTTGAGCGCTGTGTTTGGAGCCGTAATGGGCCCCTTGGGGGCCTTGGCAGCTAGGGAGGTGCTGGTGGGCATGGATTTGGAGAAACAAATTGATTACGGAGCTACCCTATGGATTGTGGCTGTCTGCGTCTGTGAGGCCTGCCAAGGCAAGCTGTGATCTTTGTCACAGCCCAATTACGCAGTTTTTGTTGCGCGGAGCCAAGCGGTCTCTAGTTGTTTATGACTTAGCGCTTTATAGATGCCATGGTGAAGCACCATAGGGGGCGCTGGGCATCGGCAAATTTGTTTTTGATATCGGTGCCCCTGGCGTAGGAGCCATGGCAAAGTAGGTATGGCGCCTCTATATCCGGTGGATTGTATGGGCGCAGATTGGCTTGCTGGGATGCAAATGATTGGCTAATTGACTAATAAAGAAAATCGTGTGATTTGGTTTTTTGGGAAATCCTCTAGCGCCTTGGAGGAGCCGTTGATAATGGCCCATGATGCCCTGAAAAAGAGCAATAATTCAACGATTTATCGCCTCGTCCATAACATAATTATTTCTCAGTGTCAGGAGATTGTGCAACTACGGATGTGCTTGATGATGTTTAGGTATGACGGTCTTGATGGACCTGAATTTCATGACTACGGCGGCAAACTCTTTTGATTGGTTTTGATATATTTTCCCCACGCCAGCTGTTGCTGCTGTAAAACTAGCGCCATGCTTAGGTTCCTGCCCCTAATCCCTTTGGTGCTGCTGGCGCCACCGCTGCTGGCACAGCTGGATGAACCTGGCGCCCTGCCGCCGGCGCCAATGTTGCCGGCCCCGCCCACCGCAGCCCCCGCCCCCCCGAGCTTGCCCCCACCGCGGGCCGCCGGACCCCCTTTGCAATTTGACCGCTCCCTCCAGGAGTTGGAAAGCCAGGGGGCCATCACCGGGCGGGAGCGCCAGCAGCTGGAGCAGGGGGGAGCCCCCCCACGACCAGGGGTGGCAGCCATGGGGGCCCTCCCCCTGCAGGAGCTGTGCCGCACCGGGGTGATGAGCCAACGGGAATGTGCCCGGGCCCAAGGGGTGGCCTTCCTAGGCAGCGACAGTGAAGGACGGCCCTTCAGGGTCAGTGCCGAGGGTTTGCCGCTGCCGCCGCTCTCGGTGCCGGTGAGTGCCCTATTGGTGGGTGGCGAAGGCAGCTTTTCCTTGGCGAATGTGCTGCGGGTCACCCCCCGGCCGGCGCCTTTGCTGGGGAACGGCAACCGCGGCCTGCTGTTTCCTTTGATCGGCAGTGCAGTCACCACCAGTGGCTTTGGTTGGCGGCTCCATCCGATTTTGGGCAGCATGATCTTGCATGCGGGCAGGGATCTGGCGGCGCCCGAGGGGACGCCGGTGGTGGCAGCCCTGGATGGCACAGTGATGAGCGCAGGTTTGGCCGGTGGCTATGGCTTGGCGGTGGAATTGGAGCACCGTCGACCGTTGCGGCGCACCCTTTATGGGCACCTATCGGAATTATTTGTGCAGCCCGGTGAGCGGGTGCGCCAGGGGGAGGTGATTGGTCGGGTGGGAAGCACCGGCCTAAGTACGGGGCCCCATCTGCACTTTGAGCTGCGCAGTCCGGAGGGGGATGGTTGGGTGGCCATGGATCCGGGCAGCCTTAGCCCTAGCCCTGGCGATGGGGGCCAGGTGGATGTGATTGCCGTGCTGATCGACCAATTGCTGAAGGGATTGGCGCGCAAAAGCTGAGGCTGGCTAAAAGCTTTAGCCTTCGGTTTCGATGCGGCCATCGCGAAAGCGCAGGATTCGTTGGGCCCTTTGGGCCACATCAGCCTCATGGGTAACAAGCATCAGCGTGATCCCTTCGCGGTGCAATTCATCAAAGATGTTCAACACCTCTGCGGTGGTTTCCGAATCAAGGGCGCCGGTGGGTTCATCGGCCAGCAGCAGGGCGGGGCGATTGATGATTGCCCTGGCGATGGCCACCCGTTGTTGTTGGCCGCCGCTGAGTTGGTTTGGTTTGTTTTGTAGCCGTTTTCCCAGGCCCACCCGCTCCAGGGCAGCCATTGCCCGCTGGCGCCTCTCTGGCGCTGGCACGTTTGCGTAGATCATTGGCAGCTCCACATTTTCCAGGGCGCTGAGGTGGGCCAGCAGGTGGAACTGCTGAAACACAAAGCCAAGTTCTCGGTTGCGCAGGCTGGCCAGGTCGTCGTCGCTTAGCTCTGCCACCGATTGGCCCTGGAGCCAGTAATCACCGCTGCTGGGTCGATCCAGGCAGCCCAAAATATTCATGGCAGTGCTTTTTCCAGACCCCGAGGCCCCCATCACCGCCAGGTAATCCCCCGGTTGCACGATCAGACTGAGATCATTTACGGCCCGCACCTCAGTCTCCCCAGATCCATAGACCTTGGACACATGGCGCAGTTCAGCCACCGCTGCTGCATTCGCCATCTCAGCCACTGGGCAGGCGGCCGCTGGCGGCGATCACCTCCTTGAGTAGTGGTGTGCCTTCCACCGTTTGGTTTGCCCAGGTAAATAATGGGTTTGAGAGCACCCCACCCACGGCGGTAATCAATAGGCACACCAACAGGGCAGCGCGCAGGGGTTGCAACCCAGGCAAAGTCCAGGTGATTTCTGGATAAGCTTTAACCACATCCGAAGCTTCTTGGGGTTCTTTAACTACCATCATCTTGATCACAGAGATGTAGTAGTAAATCGAAATAACAGAGGTGACTAGGCCCACTACCACCAGCAGATATTGGCCATCGGCCCAGCCGGCAAAAAACAGATAGATCTTGCCAAAGAAGCCCAACATCGGCGGGATTCCCCCCAGGGAGAGCAGGCAGAGACTCAGGCCCAGGGTGATCAATGGGTCCTTTTGATATAGGCCGGAGTAGTCGGAGATCCGATCACTACCGGTGCGTAATGAGAAGAGAATGATGCAGGCAAAGGCCCCTAAGTTCATAAACAGGTAGGCCGCCATATAGAGCACCATCGCCGAGAAGCCCTCCTCGGTGCCACATACCAGGCCGATCATCACGAAGCCGGCCTGGCCGATGGAGCTGTAGGCCAACATCCGTTTCATGGATGTTTGGGCCAGGGCTACCACGTTGCCCAGGGTCATGCTCAACACCGCTAGCACGGTGAATAGCAACTGCCATTGGGCTTCAAAGCTGCCGAAACAACCCACGAGCAGCCGCAGGGCTAGGGCGAAACCTGCCGCCTTTGAACCCACGGAAAGGAAGGCCACCACCGGCGTGGGTGAGCCCTCGTAAACATCGGGGGTCCATTGGTGGAAGGGCACCGCTGAAATTTTGAAGGCCACCGTGGCCAACACAAACACCAGGGCTAGGGCTGTTAACGGGGTGGCGTTACTGCTCTGCAGGGCCGTGGCAATCGCCTCCAGGCTTGTGGAACCACTCACCCCGTAGAGCAACGAGGTGCCATAGAGAAATACCGCCGCCGCCGCAGAGCCAATCAGTAAATACTTAAGCGCCGCCTCCGAGGAGCGGGCATCGCGTTTCATGTAGCCAGCCAGCAAATAGCTGGAAACCGAGAGGGTTTCAAGGGCCACAAAGATGCTCACCAGATCGGTGGCACCGCAGAGCAACATTGCTCCCACCGTGGCCGCCAGCAGGATCGCGGCGTACTCCCCCACCGGGGTGCCGCTGCGTTCCACGTAGCGCCAACTGATCAGCAGCGACAACAATGTGGAGGTGGCCACCACCGCCCGGAAGGCCACGGAAAGGTTGTCCGTAACAAACGAACCGAAGAAGGCTGGTGCCGCCGGCAGATCCCACTGCAGGGCCAGCAAAAGCAAACTGATCCCGAGCCCCACATACGTGAAGGGAGGCACGAAGCGGGCAGCTGCCTTTTCCCCCGCCAGATCTGCGAGTAAACAGGCCAGCAGGGTGATCAGGATGGCCGCCTCCGGTGCGATGGCCCCCGCATGGAGTGACTGGGCGAGGGTGTCCATGGGCAGCGCTGGGGCGGCAGGCCACTGGGCCGTACTTAGCCGGATGGTAGCCCTGTCCGTAGGGCCCCTCGGATCTACCCTTCCAACTCCAGGTCCATTTCCAGGCCCAATTACCCCCCTGCCCCGGCAGCCTGTGTCCCACACCCTTGTCATCGTTGAGAGCCCCACCAAGGCCCGCACGATCCGTGGCTTCCTGCCACGGACCTTCCGGGTGGAGGCCTCCATGGGGCATGTGCGCGATCTACCCAATAACGCCAGCGAAATCCCTGCCAGCCACAAGGCAGAGAAATGGGCAAATCTTGGGGTGAACACCGCCGATGGCTTCGAGCCGCTCTACGTGGTGCCGAAGGACAAGAAAAAAATTGTTAAAGAGCTGAAGGATGCCCTCAAGGGGGCCGATCAGCTGTTGCTGGCCACGGACGAAGACCGGGAGGGGGAATCGATCAGCTGGCACCTGCTGCAGCTGCTGCAGCCCAAGGTGCCGGTGAAGCGGATGGTCTTCCACGAAATCACCGAGGAGGCGATCCAGCGGGCCCTCAATGACACCCGCGAGCTCAACATGGAGCTGGTGCATGCCCAGGAAACCAGGCGAATCCTTGATCGGCTCGTGGGTTACACCCTCTCGCCGTTGCTTTGGAAAAAGGTGGCCTGGGGGCTCTCCGCCGGGCGGGTGCAGTCGGTGGCGGTGCGTTTGCTGGTGCAGCGGGAGCGGGCCCGCCGGGCCTTCCACAGCGGCAGCTATTGGGATCTCAAGGCCCAGCTGGAACAGGACAAGATCAGTTTTGAAGCCAAACTCAGCCATCTGGCCGGCGAACGCATCGCCAGCGGTGCTGATTTCGATGAGGCCACCGGAGCGATCAAGGCGGGCGCGAAGGTGCGCCTGCTCACTGAGGCCGATGCCCAGGGATTGCTGAAGGCGATTGATGGCAAGGCCTGGACCGTGGCTGAGGTGGAGGAGAAACCCAGCCTGCGCAAGCCGGCCCCCCCCTTCACCACCAGCACCCTGCAGCAGGAGGCCAACCGCAAGCTGCGGCTCTCGGCCCGGGAAACCATGCGCACGGCCCAGGGGCTCTACGAACGAGGTTTCATTACCTACATGCGTACCGATTCGGTGCACCTGAGCGACCAGGCGATCGGGGCGGCCCGCTCCTGTGTGCAGGAGAAGTACGGCGCCGACCACCTCAGCCCCCAGCCCCGCCAATACACCACCAAAAGCCGCAACGCCCAGGAGGCCCACGAGGCGATCCGGCCGGCGGGTTCCAGCTTCCGCACCCCCGCCGAAAGCGGCCTGGGGGGCCTGGATCTCTCGCTTTATGAGTTGATCTGGAAACGCACGGTGGCCAGCCAGATGGCCGATGCCCGGCTAACGCTGGTGGCGGTGCAATTGGAGGTGGAAAATGCCCGCTTCCGGGCCTCTGGGAAGCGCATTGATTTCGCTGGTTTCTTCCGGGCCTATGTGGAGGGCAGCGACGACCCGGATGCCGCCCTCGAGGGCCAAGAGGTACTGCTGCCCCACCTGAAACAGGGGGGCCAGCCGGCCTGCCGGGGCGTGGATGCCCTCGGCCACCAAACCCAGCCGCCGGCCCGCTTTAGCGAGGCAGCCCTGGTGAAAATGTTGGAGAAGGAGGGCATCGGCCGACCCTCCACCTATGCCTCGATTATCGGCACCATCTGCGATCGCGGTTACGCCACCCTTCAGAACAACGCCCTTACCCCCAGCTTTACCGCCTTTGCGGTGACGGCCCTGCTGGAGGAGCACTTCCCTGACCTGGTGGATCCGAGCTTCACGGCCCGGATGGAAAACACCCTGGATGAGATCTCCAATGGCTCTGCCCAGTGGCTCCCCTATCTCGACCAGTTTTTCCGGGGGGAGGCGGGGCTAGAGCAACAGGTGGCCCAGCGGGAGGGCGATATCGACCCCACTGTGTCCCGCACCATTGAGCTGGAGGGCCTGCCCTGTGTGGTGCGCATCGGCCGCTTTGGCGCCTACCTGGAGGCCAAACGCCCCGGGGAAGACGGTGAAGAGGAACTGATCAAAGCCACCCTGCCCCAGGACCTCACCCCCGCTGATCTCGATGCCGACCACGCCGAGCTGTTGCTGAAACAGAAGGCGGAGGGGCCGGAAAGCCTTGGGGTTGATCCAGCTACTGGTGAGGCGGTGTATTTGTTGTTTGGCCAGTACGGCCCCTATGTGCAGCGGGGCCAGGCCACCGAGGAAACCCCTAAGCCCAAGCGCGCCTCCCTGCCCAAGGGCACCAAACCGGAAGATCTCAGCCTGGAGGCCGCCTGTGGCCTGTTGCAATTACCGCGGCTGCTGGGGGACCACCCGGAGGGGGGCAAGATTCAGGCCGGTTTAGGCCGTTTTGGGGCCTATGTGGTGCATGACAAGGGCAAGGGGGAGAAGGACTACCGCTCCCTAAAAGCCGAAGACGATGTGCTCAGCGTTGAAATCGAGCGGGCCCTCGAGTTGCTGGCGATTCCCAAGAAGGGCCGCGGGGGCCGCACCGCCCTGCGGGACCTGGGGGCCCCAGAGGGCTCCGAGGAAGCGATCCAGGTGTTTGATGGGCCCTATGGCCTCTACGTGAAACAGGGCAAGGTGAATGCCTCCCTGCCGGAGGGGGCCAGCGCCGAAAGCATCACTGTGGAACAGGCCGTGGAGCTGCTGGCGGCTAAGGCTTCCACGGCCAAGGGTCGCAGCCGCAAGCCCGCCGCCAGCGGCGCCGAGAGGAAGCCTGCAGCGAAGAAACCTGCGGCCAAGAAGCCGGCAGCAAAAACCACTGCGGCCAAGAAGCCCCCCGCTACCACCAAAACGGGCCGGCCCCGGGCCAGTGCCGTGCGGGTCAGCAGGATCGGCGACAGCTGATGGGGCTTGGCCTGCCACTGCGGCTTAAGGGCCTGGGGGCGGGCCTGCCGCTGCTGCTGGCCCTGGGGCTGGGCGGCTGCAGCAATACCCCCTTGGGCCAGCAGTTGGGCAATAGCTTTGGCCCAGCCCCTGAACCCACCCCTGGCGCCGTAGGCAAGCCCTTAGCCCAACCAAAGCCAGTGCTGCCAGCCAAGCCTGGGCTGGCAGCAAAGTCTGGGGATCAGCCAAAACCCACTCCAGAAGCCAAGCCCGCTGGGGGGCAAAAGCCAGGTCAGCAAAAGCCAGTAGAGCTAACCAAACCTGCGCTGGAGCCCAAGCCCATGGCTGAAACCAAACCAGTAACCCCTGTGCCCTATCGGGTGGTGCTGCGCTTACCCCTGGCCGATCCCTCCGCCCCGGCGGAGGCCCTCACCAGGGCCCTGCGGGCCGCCAATCTTCCCTTTGAGGTGGAAACAATTGAGCGGGTGAACCCTGGGGCCCCAGCTGCCAGCCCCGTGCCTGGGCCCGCCCATGGCCGCTGATCGGCAGTTGGCCCAGCGGCGGCGCCAGGCCCGGCGGCTCACTGAAACCGCCTACATGGCCGCCAGCACCGGTCTGCTTTGGGTGGCGATCTATTACCTGCCCATCGGCGACGCCTTGTTTCGTTTGGCAATCCCCCTGCCCCTAGCCCTGCTGCAACTGCGCCAGGGGCCCCGGGCGGCCCTGGAGGGGGTGGCGGTGGCGTTGCTGCTGCTGGTGGTGCTGATGGGGCCGGTGCGGGGCCCTTTGATGCTTTTCCCCTATGGGTTTTTGGCCCTGTGGTTGGGGTATTGCTGGGGGAGGGGCTGGTCTTGGTGGTGCTCCATCTCAGGGGGGCTGCTGATCGGCACCGTGGGTTTTTTGGTGCGGGTGGCGGTGCTCTCGCTGCTGCTGGGCGAGAACCTTTGGGTGGTGCTTACCAGTGCGGCGGCGGGGGTGCTGGAGGCCTTAGCCGATCGCCTGCAGTTGTTCAGCTCGCCGGATTTGCAGCAGGTGCAGTTGATGGCCGTGGGCCTTGTGCTGTTCCAAAACCTGGTGTATGTGAGTGCAATCCATGCGGTGGCCCATTGGGTTTTCCCAAGGCTGCGCCAGCCAATTCCGGCACCGCCGCCCCTGTTGCAACCGCTGCTGGCCCTTGACCCCCTCTGACCCTGGGGTTGCTTGGCGGGCCGAGGCCCGCATCGCCCTGGGCCTGGGCAAAGCCCAGCTGCTGCTGGTGCTAGGTGCCACGGCCACCGCTGCCGTGCCGGGGATATCCGCCGCTGGAGCCACTCCGGACTCACGGCTGTTGACGGCTGCTGCTGATGCTGAATTGCTGTTGCTGGGGCCCATGGCCCAGCGGCCCCATGGCCTGCCGCCCCTGCCGGCGGGGGTTAGTCCGGCCCTGATTAGTTGGGTGGCGCTGCAGGCCCTGGCTTTCCCAGCCCTGGTGGTGGATGCGGGCTGTGCCGTGGCGCCGGCGGTGCCCCACCTGCGCCTGGGGCTGCCCCCGGCCCAGTGCCTCAGCAGCGGTGCCGCCATGGCCCCGGCCGCCGTGGCCCGGCGGCGGGCCCTGGGTAAACGGCTGGGGCGCAGTTGGCGGGAGCGCCAACCCGGGGGCCTGCTGGTGCTGGCGGAATGTGTGCCCGGCGGCACCAGCACCGCCGAGGCAGTGCTCACGGGCCTGGGCTTGGAGGTGCAGGGCTTGCTCAGCGGCAGCCTGCGCAGCCCCCCCCATGGGCTGCGGGCCCAGCTGGTGGCCCAGGGGCTTGCCGCCGCCAGGGGCCTGGATCCTGGTGATCCCCTGGCGGTGCTCAGGGCCCTGGGTGATCCGATGCAGGCCTTAGCCGTAGGGCTCCTGGAGGGGTTGTTTGAGGCGGAAGGGGAGCCTGGGGCCGAGGCTGGAGCAGAGCTGCCGGAGCCGTTGTTGCTGCTGGCCGGTGGCAGCCAGATGGCGGCCGTGCTGGCCCTGGCGCTAGCCCTGGTTCCCCCGGCCCAGCGCCGTCGGTTGGTGGCCCGCACGGCCGTGGTAACCACCGCCTGGGTGGCGGAGGAGCCGGGCAGCAACCTGGGGGAGCTGCTCCAGCGCATTGGCCAGCGTTGGCAGTTGCAACCCCTGAGCTTCAGTAGCAGCTTGCGGTTCGATGGCTGTGAGCAGCAGGCCCTGCGCGACTACGAGGCGGGCTATGTGAAGGAGGGGGTGGGGGCCGGGGGCCTGGCCTTCCTTACCGAATTGGCCGGCATTGAGCCAGAGCTGTTGGCCGCTGCCTGTGATCGGGCCTGCGGCCTGCTCTTGGCTGCCTAGGGTCGGGGGATGGGCCCTTTCCTCTCCCGCCGCCAGCTGCTCCTGCTCGCCGGTACGGGCCTGGTAACGGCCTGTGCCCCCAGCCCGCGGCGGCGGCTGGCGGTGCCAACGGGGCAGCTGCCCAAGGCTTGGTTACAACGCTTAACCGGCGATTGGGGGGTGGAGCCTTGGCAGCTGCAGGCGGCCGCGTCGCCCCCCCCCGGGGCCGCCCTGCTAGCCCTCAGCGATGGCTGGGCCACGGGCCTGCCAGCCAGTTCCTACGCCCCTTGGCCGGCGGGGCCGGCCAGCGAGGGCCTGTTGCCCCAGGCGGAAGCCCTGCGCCCCTGGGGTTTGCCCGTGGGTTTCGGCCCCTGGCTATTGGTGTTGCGGGATCGCTCTGACCTGGTAGGCGACAGCTGGCAGCTGCTGCTCGACCCCAGCCTGCGGGGTCAGTTGTTGTTGCCCGCCAGCCCCCGGCTTGTGATCGACATCGCCAGGCGGATCGGGGAGCCTGCGGAGGTGTTGCCGCGGTTGCGGCGCCAGGCCCTGGGCTTCAACGACCGCGATGCCCTCACCCTGCTGCTCAACGGGGATGCCCAGGCGGCGGTGCTGCCCAGCGGGGCGGTGTTGCCCCTGCTGAACCGCGATGGTCGCCTGCGGGCAGTGCTGCCGCGGGAGGGCAGCGTGCTCTGGTGGAGCCTGTTGCTACTGCCTAGTAAGGGCGGCGTGCTGCCCCCCAGCGACTGGCTCAGGGCCCCCCGGCAGTCGCCGCTGCTTGATCAGTTGCTGCGGGCCGGCTTCACCCCCCCTTTGCAGCGCCCCCAGTTGGCGGCGGCCCTGGCCCGTCAGCGATTTAGCGAGCTCCTGTTGCCACCGGAGCCACTGCTGGCCAGGTGCAGCACCCTGCTGCCCGCCTCGGCGGCGGAGCGCCAGGCCGCCACAGCCCTCTGGAATGCCTCAACCCCATAGGCGCCGCCCCGGGGCGGCGGCCAACCGTTGGTGGGTGTCGGCCAGTAATTCTGGGATTGGTAGGCCCAGGGGGCAGCGGGGCAGGCAATCGCCGCAGTGCTGGCAGGCGGCGGCATTGACCGTTTCAAACCAATGGCCCGCCTGGCCCACCATGGCGTAGCGCTCCTTGGCGTGGCTTTCCATGCCGTGGCCCACCGCCAGGTTGCGGAGCCGCAGCAGGGCCGGGATTGGCACCTGGTTTGGGCAGGGCAGGCAGGCGAGGCATTGGCCGCAGTAGCTGCTTCCCAAGCGTTGGCGCCGCCGCTGTTCGAGCCCTGTGATCACTCGCTGCTCTTTAGCGGTTAGGGGGCCATCGGCCCGGGCCAGCCGCCCGGCCCAGGCCAGATCGGAGGCTTGGGCTGCCCCCAGGGTGAGGCTGCTGATCCCCTGGGCCAGCAGGAAGCGGTAGGCCAATTCCAGGGGATGGAAGGGGGCACAGTCGCCGCTCAATTGGGCTGGGGGTGCATACAACTGGCCGCCCTTGTCGGCGGGGGAAATGGCCAGCACCCCCAGGCCCTCGGCTAGGGCCCTTTGGGCCAGGGGCAATCGTTCCTGATCGAAGAGGTGCAGGTGCAGGCTCACAAACCGAAAGGCCCCGCTGGCCAGGGCGGCGGCGATCAGTGCATTGCTGCCGTGGCTGCTGAAACCCACCTGGCCCACCAGCCCCTCCCCCTGGGCCCAGGCCAATAGTTCAGCCCCGGGCCCTGCGGTGGCCCAGGCCAGGTGTTCGGGCAGGTTCAGGCCATGGATGGCCAAGTTGTCTAGGCGCGCCAGCCCCAGCCGTTGCAGGCTTTGGCGCAGCTGCTGTTTGCCCTCCCCAAGGCCAAACCCAGGCAGCATTTTTGTGGTGATCACCACCTGGTCTCTGGCGACCCCCAGGCGATTCAGGGCCCGGCCCAGGTAACGCTCACTGGGGCCATAGGCCGGGGCTGTTTCCAGGTGGTTAATGCCCGCCGCCAGGGCCGCTTCCAGCACCTGCTCTAGCTGTTGGGGGCTGCCTAGGGCCCGCATGGTGCCCAGGGTGAACAGCGATACCGCCGGCCCAGAGCCAAAGGCTCGCTTAGGGGCTGTCGGGGCTGGTTTCATCATCAGCTTGGGGATCCGGGTGGCCCTTGCCTTTGTTGCGGATCAGGGCCGCTGGGCTGAGGCCTTCCACAAAGCGGCGAAAATCGGCCACTTCTTCGGCATCGGCCTCGGCATCCACTGGAATCGAGGCATCACCCACCACTTCCTCCAGCATCCAAAGGCTGCTGCCGGTGCGCAGGGCTAGGGCGATCGCATCACTGGGGCGGCAATCGATCTCGTGGCCTTCCCCTTGGCCATCGGTCAACTTCAGCACCGCCCGGAAGGTGTTCTCCTCGATGGCGTGGATGATCACCCGTTGCAGTTCCAGCTCCCCTAAGGCCATCAGCGTGGCCATCAGGTCGTGGCTGAGCGGTCGGGGCGGCTCGATCTGGCGCAGGCCCGCCAGGATGTTGTGGGCCTGGGCCTGGTCAATCCAGATCGGCACCTGTCGGCGGCCGGAGGGATCGCGCAGCAGCACGATCGGACTGCGGGTTGCGGCATCAAGGGCAATGCCAGCCACGGTCATTTCCACCATGGCAGCGGTGCCGACAGCTCCCATGATTATGGCCAGAACTGTCCAGGCCCCTGCAGAGATGTTTACGGGATTGATTCAGGCCGTGGGTGAATTGCGCTCTATCCCTGGGGGGGTGGGGGTGCGTTGCCCAGGGGAGTTGGCGCCCCTCGCCCTGGGGGACAGCGTTGCCGTGGATGGGGTGTGTCTCACGGTGCGGCACCTTTGCAGCGATGGCTTTGAAGCGGATGTGAGCTGGGAAACCCTGCAGCGCACTGCCCTGGGCGCCAAGGCGCGGCGGGGGGGCTGGGTGAATCTGGAGCCGGCCCTGCGGCTCTCTGATCGCCTGGGGGGGCATTTGGTTAGCGGCCATGTGGATGGCCTGGGCGAGGTGGTGGCCCTGGAGCACCAGGGCCATTCCTGGCGCCTGGAGTTGGCCTGGCAAGACCCGGCCCTGGGCCGCTACATCTGTGACAAGGCCAGTGTGGCGGTGAACGGCATCAGCCTCACCGTGGCGGGCTGCAGCGCCGATGGCTCCCGCTTTTGGCTGGCGGTGATACCCCACACCTGGGAGCACACCACCCTGGCCCGCCTGGGGCTGGGGGAAGCGGTGCACCTGGAGGCTGACCTGTTGGCCAAGTATGTGGAACGGCTGCTGGCCCCTGGCAAGTTGCCGGGATCTACAAACCCAGCCAATGCAACATTGACTAGCGGTTGGCTGGCCGACCAGGGCTGGTCTTCCTAGGTTCCGAGGGAGTTCTTCTTTCCCATGCTCAAGTCTTTCTCTATAGCCGAGGGGGTACTCCTCCTCGTGCTTGGTCTGCTGGCCATGATCTTTCCCGTGGTGGCCTCCTTTGGTGTGACCGCCGTGGTGGGCATTGCCTTCCTGGTGGGCGGCATCGTGGGCTGGATCAACAACATTTTCCGCCGGCAGGGCCTCAAGGGCTGGTTGGTGTTCTGGCGTTTGGTGGTTTCAACCCTTTTCCTGGTGGCTGGCGGCACGATCCTCAAGCAATTCGCCGAGGGGGGCGTGCCCGCCGCCACCCAGGTGGCGGCCCTGGGTGTGGCCATTGGAATTGTGTTTTTGGTGGAAGGAATCGTGGCGATTTTCGCCGCCCTTAGCCACCGAAACATTCAAGGCTGGGGTTGGGGTTTGACCAATGGTGTTGTCACCTTGGTGCTTGGTTTATTGATCCTTTCAATGAAGTTCTGGGGGCTGCTTTCGGTGCTCGGCATCCTGGTGGGAGTGAGCTTCCTCTTCTCAGGCATTGATTTGATTGCCTTTGGCAGCATGCTCCATGGGGATAAAACCCCTGGCCCAGAGCCTCAGTCCTCAGGAACTGCCGCCTGATCGGTTTCGCAATCTGGCTCGTCCCCCAGGGGGCGCAGCCAGATGGTGCCTGTTTCCTGGTGCAGCTCGATCCGGCATTCCTGGCCCGGTTCGAGCCCCAGGCGGCGGGTGTAGGCGTTGCCAATTAGGAGATTGCCGTTGCCATGCACCCGGGTGCGGTACTCCGCCTGGCGGCCCCGGAAGCCACTGCCATCGGCCTCGGGTAATACAAAGCCCTTGGCTTCCACCAAGGCGCGATAGAAGGCTTTTTTCAACACGCGGCCGCCGGGTCCCACATAGCCGCAGGCCCTGGCGATTTGTTCGGGGCTGCTACTGCTCAGGTCCCGGGCTTTATTGAGCAGTGGCTCCCCCACCAGGGTTGCAACTTGGGCCATGGGTACTTTTCGGACC
Source organism: Cyanobacteriota bacterium (assembly GCA_039799245.1). Lineage (GTDB taxonomy): Bacteria > Cyanobacteriota > Cyanobacteriia > PCC-6307 > Cyanobiaceae > Synechococcus_D. The sequence continues at coordinate 4,851 of JBDLTB010000008.1, read as the reverse complement.
AATGGGGCGATTCTGCCCTGTCTGACCAGGGCTAGATAGGGGCAAGCCCCTCAAAATCTGGCGGGGGAGGCAGCTCCGCTTACCAGCTTTCCGCTGGGGGTGCTGAAAGCCTGACCTCCCGCTGATCGATTCGGGTTTCTAAGACTTTCAGGCGCGTTTGATCGCTACCTTGCCCCTAATCCTCTCGCCAGAGGAGACCCTGTGGCCCTTGGCGTGATCGCAATCCCCCCAGTTTTTTCCACTTTTGCCCCCACCCCCCGGAGCCTCACCCGGCAGTTGGTGGTGGCCCTGGTGGCCCTGGTGGCCGTGGGCGGTGCCACCAGGGTGATGGAGGCGGGCCTGGCCTGTCCCGATTGGCCGCTTTGCTACGGAAGCCTGCTGCCCACCCGCCAGATGAATCTCCAGGTGTTTCTGGAGTGGTTTCACCGTTTAGATGCCTTTCTGGTGGGCATTGGCTTAATCCTGTTGCTGGCCATGGCCCTGCTCGACCGGGCTGGCCAACCCCGCTGGCTGCCCTGGGTGAGCGCCGCCGCCCTGGGGCTGGTGGCCGCCCAGGGGGCCCTGGGGGCGCTCACGGTTAGCCAATTACTGCGCTTCGACATCGTGAGCGCCCACTTGGCCCTAGCCCTGGCCCTGGTGGCCCTGCTCAGTGCCACGGCCCAGTTACTGCAGCCACCCCTGGCCGGTCCCAGGCCCCGGGGGGCCATCTGGCTCACCGCCGGCGCTGGCCTGCTGGTTTATGGCCAATGCATTGCTGGCGCCCTGATGGCCACCCAGTGGGCCAGTGGCAGCTGTTTGCGTTTGGCCCAAGGTTGCCAATGGCTGCTGGGCCACCGCCTATTGGCCACCCCGGCGGCGGCGGCCTGCAGCCTGGCGGCCCTCTGGGTGCTGGCCCAGCCCTGTGTGATGCCAGTGCGGCGCCTGGTGGTGGCGGCTGGGTTGCTAGCAGCCCTCCAGGTGATGCTGGGGGTGCTCACCCTGCGCCTGGCCTTAGCCGAACCCCTGGTGACCGTGGCCCACCAACTGGTGGCTGCCCTCCTGGTGGCCACCCTCGCTGCATCAGCCCTGGCCCTACGGCCTTTCCCCCCTGCGGACCCCCTCCATGGTTGATGCTGCCCTCAGCCGCGAGGCCGTGGTGCCCAGCCGAAAACGGCTGAAGTTGCCCCCCTGGCTCGAGATTGCTAAGCCTCGACTAATTCCGCTGTTGCTGGCCACCACCTTGGGGGGGATGGCGCTCACCGAAAGCTGGCCGATGCCCATGCCCCGGCTGGCCTGCACCCTGGGGGGCGGAGCCCTGGCGGCGGCCGCGGCGGGGGTGCTGAATTGCGTTTGGGAGCAAGAGCTTGATGGCCGGATGCTGCGCACCAGCGGCAGGGCCCTGCCCTCCGGGCGGCTAAGCGGCTCCCAGGCCCTGACCATTGCCGTGGCTTTGGCCTGCAGCGCCGCCTTGCTGCTGGTGATGGGGGTCAACTGCCTGGCCGCCAGCCTTTCCCTGCTGGGTCTGTGCAGCTATGTGCTGCTTTACACGGTGGTGCTGAAGCCCCGCACCCCCCAAAACATCGTGATCGGCGGCCTGGCCGGAGCGATCCCCCCCCTGGTGGGGGCTGCGGCCGCCACGGGCCACATCGGCTTGGGCGGTTGGTGGTTGTTTGGCCTGGTGATGCTCTGGACCCCGGCCCATTTCTGGGCCCTGGCCCTGTTGTTGGCAGACGACTACCGCTCGGTGGGGATTCCGATGCTGCCGGTGGTGAAGGGGCCTGTGGTAACAACCAGGGCAATCAGCCATTACGCCTGGGCCACCACCGTTGTCAGCCTGCTGGGCATCTTTACCTTGCCTGCGGGGGGCTTGTTTTATGGCCTGATGGTGCTGCCCTTCAACGGGCGCCTCCTGCAGATGGGCCAAAACCTGCGCCAGGACCCCACCGACACGGTTCGGGCCAAGGGCCTCTTCCGCTGGTCGATCCTTTATCTGTTTGGTATTTGTTTGCTGCTGTTGCTGGCCCGCACCAGGGCGGCAGAGCAATTCAGCCTTCAGCTGTTTGAGCTGATCTCCCTGTTCCCCGCCGCTGGTTTTTAAGGTGGAGCGGTATCCAGGCCCTGCGGTGATTCGACTCGAGCAGCTGAGTAAGCATTACGGCAGTGTTCAGGCCCTGGCTGGGGTCAGTTTGGAGGTGCCGGCTGGCTGCCTCTACGGCTTGCTCGGGCCTAACGGGGCGGGCAAAACCACTGTGCTGAGAATTCTTTGCACCCTGTTGGCCCCAGACCAGGGTTCGGTGTCGATTGCCGGGATCGATGCCCTGGCTGACCCCCGTCTGGCGCGGCAGCAGCTGGGCTATGTGGCCCAGGAGGTGGCCATCGACAAGATCCTCACGGGCCGCGAACTGCTGGAGCTCCAGGCCAGCCTTTATCACCTGCCCAGGGGCCAGCGCCAGCGGCGCATCGCTGAGCTGAGTGAGCTGCTCTCGATGGACGATTGGCTAGATCGCCGCTGCGGCACCTACTCCGGGGGCATGCGCCGGCGCCTGGACCTGGCCAGTGGCCTGCTCCATTCCCCGGCGGTGCTAGTGCTCGATGAACCCACCGTGGGCCTAGACATTGAAAGCCGCACCGCCCTTTGGCAGGTGCTGCAACAGCTCCGCGATGGGGGCACCACGATTTTGTTGAGCAGCCACTACCTGGAAGAGGTGGATGCCTTGGCCGATCGCTTGGCGATTCTGGATGGGGGCCGGGTGATCGCCGAGGGCAGCCCCGCTGAGCTCAAGCGCAACCTGGGCGGCGATCGCGTCACCCTGCGGGTGCGGGAATTTGCCAGCCCCCAGGAGGCGGAACAGGCCCAGCGTTTATTGCAGGGTTGCGCTGGGGTGCGCCAGGTGGTGATCAACCGGGCCCAGGGCCATGCGATCAACCTTGTGGTGGATGGAGATGAGGTGCTTGAGCGCCTGCGTCATCAGCTCAGCGAAGCTTCCCTGCCGGTGTTTTCCCTGGCCCAGAGCCGCCCTAGCCTTGATGACGTGTACCTGCAGGCCACCGGTCGCACGCTCCTAGACGCTGAACTGGCAGCCGTGGCGAGTCGAGACCCGAAGGCGGAGAAAAAACAGGCCATGCGCTGACGGCGCCGTTTTATTGCCGTTTCTTCCCATTTTTATTTACCTATTTCCCCCCTATTCCCGATTCGCCATGACCGGCGCCCCTGCCACTTCCCCTTCCTCTGCCCTCGCCCCTGCCCCTGCCTCGGCCCCTTCAGCCCTGGCGGAACTCAGCCAGGAAACCCTCGCCCTCACTAAGCGCCTGTTTTTGCAGCTGCAAAGACGGCCCTCCACCCTGGTGGCTGGCATCCTGCAGCCCCTGATCTGGTTGGTGTTGTTTGGCGCCTTGTTTGCCAAGGCACCGGCGGGGTTGCTCCCCGGGGGCGTGAGCTACGGGCGTTTCCTTGGGGCCGGGGTGATTGTGTTCACCGCCTTTAGTGCGGCCCTTAATGCTGGCCTGCCGGTGATGTTTGACCGGGAATTTGGCTTTCTTAATCGGTTGCTGGTGGCGCCGCTGCGCTCGCGCTTTTCGATCGTGTTGGCTTCTGTGCTTTACATCACCAGCCTCAGCCTGGTGCAGAGCCTGGCGATCATGGGGGCCGCCTGGGCCCTGGGCTATGGCTGGCCTGGGGGCGCTGGGCTGCTGGTGGTGCTGGGCACCCTGCTGCTGCTGGTGGCTGCGGTTACGGCGCTCAGCCTGGGTTTGGCCTTTGCCCTGCCCGGTCACATCGAACTAATTGCTGTGATCTTTGTGGCCAATCTGCCCTTGTTGTTTGCCAGCACCGCTTTGGCACCAATCAGCTTTATGCCCAGCTGGTTGGGCTGGCTTGCGGCCCTAAATCCCCTTACCTTCGCGATTGAACCGATCCGTGCGGCATATCTGGGCCAGTTCTCCCTGACCCAGGTGGTGTTGGAGGCCCCCTATGGCAACCTCACGGCGGGCCAGTGCCTTTTGGTGCTAACCCTGCTGTCAGTTGGTCTGTTTCTGTCCATCCGGCCCCTTCTGGACCGGAAACTGAGCTGATTCTCCGTGGCTGCCCCCCTGCTTTCCCCCTCCGCCCGCCAGCGCCAGCAGCAGGAGCAGTTGCGCCAGGCTCTGGTGCAGAGGGATGGGGGGGGACTGCGGCATTTAAGTGAGCGGTTGGTGCACCGCCAGGGGCCAGCTGCCCTGCGGGCCATGGTTGCCAAATTGGCCCAAAGTCCGGAAGAAGTTGCTTTTTGGTGGGCTCAGATGCAAGCGCCCCACGCCCCGGCTGGCTCCCAGGTTTTGCCGGCAGTTTTGGTAGATGTTTCTGGCGATACTTCTGGGAAATTACTAGGGAAAGTTCCAGTTGGTTTAAGCGAAGCCAAAGAAATCAAGGAAATCAAGGAAGCCTCAGAAGTCAACGAAGCCTCTGAAGTCAAAGATATTAATCGGGTGATTCCTGAGGAATTTAAATTAGATGTCCAGGCGGATGTTGGCTTAGAGCCTCAAGGGCAAGTTGAATCAGGGATTCCATTGGGGCTTGAAGCAGAAGTTAAACCAGAGGTTCAGGTGGAACTTCAAGTAGAGCTTCAGGAAAATATTCAGGTAGAAGTTCAAGAAGATATTCAAGAAGATATTCAAGAAGATATTCAGGCAGAAGTTCAGCTTGAATTTTCCCAAGAGTCTCAGGCTAAGGTGCTAATTGACTCTCAATTTGCCAGCCAAGCGGCTGATCAGCCGCCGCTTCCAGCGGAGCAAGTTGTTGATAGCAACCAAGTTGTTGTCAGTAACCAAGGGGATTCAGTGGAAACCCCAGCTCCAACCCCAGCCCCTGGTTCCAGTTCAGCCATCGCCAGGGGG
>JBDLTB010000007.1:0-4300 GCA_039799245.1 Cyanobacteriota bacterium | reverse complement strand
GCGGAGGAGAGCAGGTCAGCCCCGGCAAGGGCAAGGAGCTCGGGGGGCATCGGCCGCGCCTAAAGAACACTTATCCGGGATCAGCCTTGCTTTCGTCAAGGGGTTAGGCCGCTACCCCCTCCGGCAGGTGGCTGCTGCTTAGCAGTTCCTTCAGTTCATCCCCTTCGATCACCTCTTTTTCAAGGATTCGTTGGGCGATGGTTTCCAACAGGTCTCTGTTGGCATGCAGGATCCCAAGGGCAGTGCCGTGGCCGTTGTCCACCAGGGCGCGCACCTCCTTGTCGATCGCCTGGGCGGTGGCATCACTCACCACCCGGCGGGGGTTATTGGTGCCGCCCAGGAAGCGGCCGCCCCCCTGTTTGTCGTAGGCCAGCGGCCCCAGGGTTTCACTCATGCCGAAGGTGCCCACCATCTGTTCGGCGATGTCGGTGGCCCTTTGCAGGTCGTTGGCGGCGCCGGTGGTGATCTTGCCGAACACCACCTCCTCGGCGGAGCGGCCCCCCAGCAGGGTGGCGATTTGCCCCTGCAGGTCTTCGCGGGAATTAAGGAAGCGGTCTTCGGTGGGCAGCTGCAGGGTGTAACCGAGGGCGCTCATGCCCCGGGGCACGATCGAAATCTTGGCCACCTTGCTGCCGCCGGGCATCAGGTGGCCAACGATGGCGTGGCCCACTTCGTGGTAAGCCACCACTCGCTTTTCGTCGTCCTGCAGCACCCGGCTGCGTTTCTCAAGGCCGGCCACCACCCGTTCGATCGCTTCGTTCAGGTCCGCCTGTTCCACGGTGGTGCGATAGGCCCGGGCGGCCAGCAGGGCGGCTTCATTTACCAGGTTTGCCAGGTCGGCGCCGGCAAAACCACTGGTGGCCGCTGCGATCTTCTGCAGGTCTACCCCTTCGGCCAGCTTCACTTTTTTGCCATAGATGTCCAGGATCGTGAGCCGGCCGGAGAGATCGGGGCGATCCACCAGCACCTGGCGGTCAAAGCGGCCAGGCCGCAGCAGGGCGGCATCCAAGGTTTCCGGTTGGTTGGTGGCGGCTAAAACAATCACTGGCTTGTCTTTAGAGGCAAAGCCGTCCATTTCGGTGAGCAGCTGGTTGAGCGTTTGCTCCCGTTCGTCGTTACCCCCCACCACTCCCATGGAGCCGGAGCGGCTTTTGCCAATGGCATCGAGTTCATCGATGAAAATGATGCAGGGCGCTTTTTTCTTGGCCTGTTCAAACAGGTCGCGCACCCGGGCGGCCCCGGCCCCCACAAACAGCTCCACAAATTCGGAGCCGGAAATGATGAAGAAGGGCACATCGGCCTCCCCGGCCACCGCCTTTGAGAGCAGGGTTTTGCCGGTGCCCGGGGGGCCCACCAGCAGTACCCCCTTGGGGATGCGGGCGCCAATGGCGGTGTAGCGCTCAGGCTTTTTCAGGAAATCAACGATTTCGGTGAGTTCGGCCTTGGCCTCATCCACGCCGGCCACATCGGCGAAGGTGACGCGGGATTGCTCATCGGGCACATAAACCTTGGCTTTGCTTTTGGTAAAGCTCAGGGCCCCCTGGCTACCGCCACCCCCCATGGCCCGGCGGGCAAAGAACTGCAGCACCAGGATGAAAATCAGCGGTGGCACGATCCAGCTGAGGGCCGTGGTGATGAAGCTGGGGCGCTTGGGGGGGGCCGCTGCAAATTCAACGCCGTGTTGCTCCAGCCGATTGGGCAACTCCATGTCGAAGATCGGTGTGGTGGCCAGCACCGAGGGCTGACCTTCCACCGGGGTTGCCAGTTCGTAGCGAATTTGGTCTTGGGTGATGAAGGCGCGCTTTACAGCGCCGTCGTCCACCTGGTTGATAAACAGCGAATAGGGCACCCGTGGCACCTGCTGCATTCCTTGGTTTGGCAGGAAGCTACTCAGGAGCAGCAGTACGCCCACGCCAATCAAAACCAAGTTGATGAGGCCGAAGCGGCGGTTGGGCTGGTTGTCGTCCTGGCGGATGGCCATGGGCACCGGTACACGATCAGACCAAGCTAGGGGGCCAGGTTTTAGCCCAAGGTGTTGATTCCCCGCCACCGCTTCTATTCCGCCCTGTTGCTGTCCTGTGGGGCGCTGCTGGCGGCGCTTGGCGTTCCCCCCCAGCTGCGCTGGCTCAGCTTTGTGGGCTATGCCCTGCTGGCCCTGCTGCTTTTGGTGGGGCTGGGCCGACCCCTTAGCCGGGGCCGGGTGGGCCTGGGCGACCGCGTTTTTTTTCTACTAGGGCTGGCGGTGGTGCTGAGTCAGCTGATCTGGAGCTTCACGGCAGCGGCCCATGGGGGCAATGCGATTCATTTGCTGCTGCTTTGGGCGATTTTCACCTTTATGAGTACCAGCCGGTTGTTGAGGGCCATGGCCCAGGAACGGCAGATCAGCCAGGAGGTGTTGCAGGGGGCGGTGGCTGGCTACCTGCTGCTGGGCATCGCCGCTGGTTTGCTGTTCAGCGTGCTGGAAACCACCCATCCGGGCAGTTTCACCAACATCCATGACAAAAACGGCCGGCTACTGGTGGCCCTGCCAGATCTCGCGGTGCCTGGCCGCATGGTGTGGGAGCTGGATTTTGTGGGCCTGAATTATTTTGCTTTTCAGTGCCTCACCACCGTGGGGTTTGGTGACATCACCCCGATCACCACGCTGGCCCAGATGCTCAGCGTCGCCATAGCGGTGGCGGGTCCCCTCTACCTGGCCGTGGTGATGGGGCTGTTGATTGCCCGGCTCACCTCAAGCGAAACCAGAGAGGAGAAGGAGGAAACCCTGGGGGAAATAGACGGTCGCCGTTGAGCTTATTTTGCTTTAATTTCCAACTGCCACAGCAGGTCTGGCCCCAGCTGCTGCGGCCCTTCTTCGCCGTGGAGGCAGGCTTCCGGTACTTCCAGTAGCCCCAGCTCCCCCAGGGGGGTGCGGGCCGGTAGGCCCCCCAGCAGTTTTGGGGCGATTACCGCCGCCACCTGCTGCACACAGCCTTGGCCCAGGGCCAAGGCTGCCAGCTCTGGGCCGCACTCCCACAGCACCCGGTTGCAGCCCCGGGCCGCCAGGGCCTCTAGCAAGGCCAGGGGCCCACAGGGCTCTAATTCCAGCCGTTCCACCCCCAGCTGATCCAGCTGGGCCCGGGCCGCCGCTGGGGCTTCTGGCCCATGGGCCACCAGGGTGGGCGCCCCGCTGGTTTCCCAGAGCTGGGCGTTGGCGGGTAGCTCCAGCTGGCGGCTGAGCACCACCCGCAACGGTTCCGGGGAACGCTGGCCGCGGCTGGTGAGCAGCGGATTATCGGCCCGCACGGTGCCCCCGCCCACGATCACCGCATCGCAGCGGGCCCGCAGCCGGTGCACCCAGGCCCGGGCTTCTGGGCCGCTGATCCATTGGCTGGCCCCATGGGGCAGGGCGGTGCGGCCATCCAAGCTCATCGCCCATTTGAGAATGCCCTCGGGCCTGCCCTTGGCCACCCGGTGCAGGAAGGCGCTGTTTTGGCGCCGGGCCGCCTCGCCCCCTACCCCTTCGATCACCTCCAGCCCCGCTTGCCTTAGGCGGGCTAGGCCCTGGCCTGCCACCCGTGGGTCTGGATCGGCCAGGGCCACCACCACCCTTTGCACCCCGGAGGCCAGCACCGCCTCCGTGCAAGGGGGGGTGCGGCCCTGGTGGCAGCAGGGCTCAAGGGTTACGTATAAACACCCCCCCTGGGCTGCAGCCCCGGCCCGGGCCAGGGCTAGGGCTTCGGCGTGGGGTTCCCCGGCGCGGCGGTGGTAGCCCTCCCCCACCAGCTCGCCGGCGCCATTGAGCACCACGGCCCCCACCAGGGGGTTGGGGCTGGTGTGGCCTTCGGCCAGGGCCGCCAAACGCAGGGCCCGGCCCATCCAGGGGCGGTCGTTAGCTGCTGGGAAGTTCACGCCATTCCTTCACCACAAAGGGGGGCACGGGTAACTCCGTGAAAACCCCTGGGAGCTGCAGGCGCAGGGGGCGATCCTTGGTGAGGGAGCTGAGCAAAGGTTCGAGGTTGAATTCCGCTGCCGCCTCTCGGGCATCCCCTGCCAGCTTTGGGTTCGCCAGGGTTACATCCTCCAACTGCCAAAGCCAGCGGCCGCTGGCCACGCTCAAGGCCGTGGGGTGGTTGAGCCGCACCTTGCCGGGGTAGCCCACCACCCGCAGCCGCAATGCCCCCCCAGGGGGACCCTCCCTAAAGGCCACCAGCTGCCAGGCCTGGTAATCAAGGTCGCGCAGGCTTTCAAGACTGCGCACCAGCGGTTGACCTTGTTCATCCAGGTCGGTAATTAATTGGGCCCGGGCGGGGGCCGCTGG
>JBDLTB010000006.1:0-6749 GCA_039799245.1 Cyanobacteriota bacterium | reverse complement strand
GGTCCGGTTGTCCTTGGTTTCCACCTCTGCCCCCGGGGCTTCCGCCTTTGAACAGGCCCTGCCTGAAATCGCTGCCCAGGTGAAGCAGGAGGGGCTCACCCCTGCGGATTTCAATGAAATCGTGCGGCGCCTGGGCCGCCACCCCAACCGGGCCGAACTGGGCATGTTTGGGGTGATGTGGTCTGAACATTGCTGCTATCGCAACTCACGGCCGCTGTTGCGCCAGTTCCCCACCGAAGGGCCGCGGGTGCTGGTGGGGCCTGGGGAAAACGCCGGGGTGGTGGACCTGGGGGAGGGCTATCAGCTGGCCTTCAAGATCGAAAGCCATAACCATCCCTCCGCCGTGGAACCCTTCCAGGGGGCGGCCACGGGGGTGGGCGGCATCCTGCGCGACATCTTCACCATGGGGGCCCGGCCCCTGGCCCTGCTCAATGCCCTGCGCTTTGGGCCCCTGGAGGATCCCCGCAACGCCGGCTTGATGGAGGGCGTGGTGGCGGGCATTGCCCACTACGGCAATTGCGTGGGGGTGCCCACCGTGGGCGGCGAGGTGGCCTTTGACCCCAGCTATTCAGGCAATCCCCTGGTGAATGCCATGGCCCTGGGGCTGATGGAAACCCCGGAGATCGTGCGTTCCGGTGCCATTGGTGTGGGTAATCCGGTGGTTTATGTGGGCAGCACCACCGGCCGGGATGGCATGGGCGGCGCCAGCTTTGCCAGTGCTGAATTGAGCGAAGCCTCCCTGGATGATCGGCCGGCGGTGCAGGTGGGCGACCCCTTTTTGGAGAAGGGCTTGATTGAGGCCTGCCTGGAGGCCTTTAAAAGCGGTGATGTGCTGGCCGCCCAAGACATGGGTGCCGCTGGCCTCACCTGCAGCTGCGCCGAGATGGCCGCCAAGGGCCATGTGGGCATCGAGCTGGATCTGGATCTGGTGCCCGCCAGGGAAACGGGGATGACCGCCTACGACTTCCTGCTGTCTGAATCCCAGGAACGGATGTTGTTTGTGGTGGAGGCGGGCCGCCAGGAGGCGTTGATGGAAAGCTTCCGGCGCTGGGGATTACAGGCGGCGGTGGTGGGCCGGGTGCTGGAGGAGCAGCTGGTGCGGGTGCTGCAGCACGGGGCGGTGGCGGCGGAGGTGCCGGCCCGGGCCCTGGCGGAAGACACCCCCATCAACGAGCGACAGCTGTTGGCCGAACCCCCCGAGGCGATTCAGGCCCATTGGCGCTGGCAGGAGGGCAGCCTGCCCCCGCTTCAGCCCGAGGCGATCGAGTCGGTGCTGCTGAAGCTGTTGGATGACCCCAGCATCGCCAGCAAGGCCTGGGTGTGGCGCCAGTACGACCACCAGGTGCAAGCCAACACTGTGGTGCTACCAGGGGCCGCCGATGCCGCTGTGCTGCGCCTGCGCTTCCAGGAGGGTCCTAGGGCCCTGCAAGCGAGCCAGCGGGGGGTGGCGGCCACGCTGGATTGTCCCAACCGTTGGGTGGCCCTTGATCCGGAGCGGGGGGGCATGGCGGCGGTGGCGGAGGCGGCCCGCAACCTCAGTTGTGTGGGGGCCGAACCGATTGCTGTTACCGACAACCTCAATTTCCCCTCCCCGGAAACGCCCACGGGCTATTGGCAGCTGGCGATGGCCTGCCGCGGCCTGGCCGAGGCCTGTCGGCAGCTGGAAACCCCTGTAACTGGCGGCAACGTTTCCCTCTACAACGACACCCGCCTGCCCGATGGCACGGTGCAACCGATCCAGCCCACCCCAGTGGTGGGCATGGTGGGGCTGGTGGAGCGCTTAGATCGCCTGGTGGGTTTGGCCTGGCCGACCCCTGCCCAGGGGGCCGAGCCGGATCAGTTACTGCTCTTGGGCCTGCCCCTGGATACCCCAGCAACCGATGACCGCATCGGTTTGGCCGGCAGCAGCTATCTCCAGGTGGTCCATGGCCTCTGCACAGGCAGGCCCCCCCGGCCAGACCTGGCCCTGGAAAAGCAAGTGCAGGGGGCCCTGCGGGCCGCCATCGGCGCCGGTTTGGTGTCTGCAGCCCATGACCTCTCCGATGGCGGTTTGCTGGTGGCAGTGGCGGAGATGGCCATGGCTGCGGGCACTGGGGTGCAGTTGCAGTTGCAAGCCTTTGATGGTTCTGGTTTGCGCTTGGAGCGCCTGCTGTTTGGCGAATCTGGGGCCCGGGTATTGGTGACCGTGCCTAGGGCCCAGCAGGGGGCCTTCCAGGCCTTGTTGGCCGCCCACCAGTGCCCCCAGCAATTGTTGGGGGTGGTGCAGGCTGCGCCGCGCTTACAACTGCAGTTGGGTTCAAGGCTGGCCTTGGATCTGGAGATTTCTGCCCTGGCGGCGGCCCATGGGGGGGGGATTCCCCGCCGGCTGCAGGGCCATGCCCTCGGGCAGAATGGTTAACGAGCAGTGAAGAATTTCGATTTGGTCTCCCCAGGCTGGCCTGAAGATTCCGTTTCCAGGCCTGATCGCATGGAGGAGGCTTGCGGCGTTTTTGCGGTGCTTGCCCCTGGGGAACAGGTGGCGAGCCTTTGTTATTTCGGGCTATATGCCCTACAGCACCGCGGCCAGGAATCGGCGGGGATTGCTGTTTTTGATGCTGAAAAGGTGCGACTCCATAAGGACATGGGGTTGGTGAGCCAGGTGTTTGACCAGGAGGTGTTGGAGCGGATGCCTGGGGACCTGGCGGTGGGCCACACCAGGTACTCCACCACCGGCAGCTCCAGGGTTTGCAACGCCCAGCCGCTGGTGATGATGACCCGGCTTGGTCCCTTTGCCCTGGCCCATAACGGCAATCTGGTCAACACCGAGGAGTTGCGGGATCGGCTGGTGGCTGATGGAATGAATATCACCACCAGCACCGATAGTGAATTAATTGCCTTTGCCCTGCAGTTGGCCGTTAATAGCGGCCTTGACTGGGATGAGGCCATCAAAGCTGCGGCACGCCAATGCCAGGGAGCTTTTAGCCTCGCCATTGGCACCCCAAATGCTGTTTATGCCCTGCGGGATGGCCATGGTTTAAGGCCATTGGTGTTTGGCAGCCTTGGCGATTCTGGATCCGGTGGTTGGGTGGTTAGTAGTGAAACCTGTGGTTTAGATATCATTGGCTCTAGCTTTGATGATGATGTTGCGCCTGGGGAAATAGTTCGTTTCTGCTCCAGTGAACCTCGACCATTCCGCAGCCGTTGGTGTGAAGAAACCCCCAGGTTATGTGTATTTGAATTGATTTATTTTGCCAGACCTGACAGTCGTTTTTTTGGTGAATCTCTCTATAGTTATCGCAAGCGGATTGGTCAGCGGCTTGCCCAGGAATCCCCAGTTGAAGCTGATTTAGTAATCGGTGTTCCCGATTCAGGCATTCCGGCAGCCATTGGTTATTCCCAGAGCAGTGGCATCCCCTTTGGTGATGGTTTGATCAAAAATCGTTATGTGGGTCGCACCTTTATTCAGCCCACCCAAGCGATGCGGGAAGCAGGTATTCGGGTGAAGTTGAATCCGCTGCCGGATGTGCTTGAAGGTCAGCGGATTGTGGTGGTTGATGATTCAATTGTGCGCGGTACCACCAGCCGTAAGTTGGTGCAGGCTTTCCGGGACGCCGGCGCCAGGGAAGTGCACATGCGGATTAGTTCGCCACCGGTTACCCACCCATGTTTTTATGGAATTGATACCGATAGCCAGGATCAGTTGATTGCCGCCCGTTTTAATCTTAAGGAAATTACAGCCCATCTTGGCGTCGATTCGCTTGCTTACCTTAGTAAGGAAGGGATGCTCCATTGTGCCCAAGAGCAATCCCAAAATTTCTGTACAGCTTGCTTTGATGGCCAGTACCCAATTCCTGTGGAAGAGGGCTTGCGCACCCGCAAACTAATGCTGGAACCTGCGGGTATGGCGGGATCTATTTAGGATAATTGTTTAGGATAATTAACTTTTTAGGATAAAATCTCGCGGTAGATTACTTTATTTAATGCTTGTTTTTCATTTTACTTGGTTATATCTTAATAATTTTATTTATAGGGCACCTTGAAAAATCCAGAATCTCTCCAATCACCAAACATGAGAAGCTTTGCAGCTACTGATTTACCCTTAACTCGCGGGGGCGGGATAGACAATTTTCAGAGGTGACTTATAGTATAAGTATTTAACTATAAAAAATTAAATAATTTTTATATATTTAATAATTAAATAATTATAACTTAATAAGTGAATAATTTAATTATTTGTCAATTATAAATAATTAAATTATTCACTTGTTTCAAGTGGAACTAGTCGTTCCAGGTTTTGCCCTTGGGGTAGCTCCAGTTGGATCCCAGCGCCGTGGCTGTCTTCCGTCGTGATTTCCTTGGGCTGGAAGCGCAAGCTGCCGCCTTTGGTTTCAGCGGCCATTAACCCAGGGCCGGCTGCCCTTAGGTCCACCAATTGATCATTGCGGTCGCTGAAACGTAGGGCGATTTCACCAAGATCCCCCCGTTGGCAGAGCCGCAGGCTGGCAACGGAAAGTCGTTTTATTCTGCCGAGTTCACTGGCCAGCAACACATTACCAGCGGCGGCACAGGCCACGGCCCCCACGATTTTTTCGCCGGGGAGTAGTCGCATCAGCGTTGGTCCCTGGGCGGTGCGCCCCATCAGCGGCACGCTGGTGTCATCAATCGCCAGGCGCAGGCTGCGGCCGGTGCTGGTGGCCACGATCAGGTTCTGATTGGCACCACAGAGCACCACCCGTTCCAGTTCCACCCCTTCTTTCAGCTTCAGCACCGTGGCGGCGCGGCCGGAGAGGTCGCGGAATTCTTCCCCCGCCAACCTTTTAAAGCGGCCGTCACTACTAAGTAAGCCTAGGCTGAATTCTTCCCCCGCCGGCGGCAGCAGCAGCACCTCCACCACCCGCTCCCCTTGGCCATCAACACTGTCGGGCAGGAATTTCTCGAGGGGGCCCGGCTGCTGGGCGGCAAATTCCCAGCGCAGGGCCGCCACCCGACCGCCGCTGGTGAAGGCCAGCAGGCTGGGGGCCGGCTGCACCGGCAAGATCATGCGGGCGCTGGGGCCGTGGTCGCCGTAGGGCAGCGGCTCCAGCAGATGGAGGCGCCCCAGCACCTGGGGGGTGGCGATCCGCAGCAGGCCATCGCTTTGCAATAACAAGCGCCCATCAGCGCTGATGGCGGAGCGGGCCTGTTGCCTTTGGGCTTCGGCATTGGGGCGTTGGGCCTGCTGCCGTTGGGCCACCAGGTCGTCGCCCCCCTCCAGCAGCCGGGTGCGGCGGGGGGTGGCGAAGCGTTTGCGCAGGTGTTTCAGCTCGCTGACCATCGTGTTCAGCAGCGTGGGCCGGTCCTCTAGCAGGTGGCGCAGTTGCGACTGTTCCTGGCGCAGTTCTGCCAGTTCCTGGCGCAGGCCCTCCCGTTCAAGGCCCGTGAGGCGGCGCAGGGGCATGGCCAGCACGGCATCGGCCTGGCGTTCGGTTAGGTCGAGGCGCACCTGCAGGCTGGCCCGGGCGGAGGCGGCATCCCGGGCCGACTGGATCATTTCGATTACCTCAGCCAGGCCATCAAGGGCCTTGATCAGGCCTTCCACCACCTCCAGCCGATCTTCGGTGCGTTTGAGCGCATGGCGGGTGCGCCGCACGATCGTTAGTTCCCGATATTCGAGGAACTGCTCCAGCAATTTGCGCAGGCTTAATTGCTGGGGTTGGCCATGCACCAGGGCCAACATGATTGCTCCGAAGTTGCTTTGCAGGGCCGTGCGTTTATGCAGTTCGCTAAGCACCTGTTCGGCATTGGCATCACGGCGTAGTTCCACCACCACCCGCATGCCCTCCCGGTCGCTCTCGTCGCGGATGTCGGCGATGCCAGTGATGCGGCCGTCATTTACTTGCTCAGCAAGTTTTTCGATCCAGCCGGCTTTACTGAGTTGATAGGGCAGTTCAGTGATTACCACGGCCCCCCGTTTATGGCGCCCCTTGCCCGGTTGCACCTCTTCGATGTGGGCAACGCCGCGCATCGGGATGCTGCCGCGGCCATTTAGGTAGGTGTCGCGGACGCCACTGCCGGTGAGCACCACCCCGCCGGTGGGAAAATCCGGGCCAGGGACCATCTTCAGCAGTTTTTCATCATTGAGGTCTGGTTCGCGGATCATCGCCACTAGGGCATCCACCACTTCCCCCAGGTTGTGGGGCGGAATGCTGGTGGCCATGCCCACGGCAATGCCAGTGCAACCATTCAGCAACAGGAATGGCAGCTGCGCCGGCAGCACGGTGGGTTCCTGCTGGGACCCATCAAAATTGGGGGCAAAATCAACGGTGTCATTGCTAATTTCCTCGAGCAGACCCTCGTGGGAAAGCGAAGCCAGCCGCGTTTCTGTGTAACGCATGGCGGCCGGGGGATCGTCATCCACCGAGCCGAAGTTGCCGTGGCCATCGAGCAAGGGATGGCGGCTGGCAAAGGTTTGTACCTGGCGCACCAGGGCGTCGTAAACCGCCTGGTCGCCGTGGGGGTGGTATTTGCCGAGCACATCCCCCACCACCCGCGCACATTTGCGGTAGGGCCGATCCGGGGTGAGCCCCAGTTCGTGCATGGCGAAAAGGATCCGGCGCTGCACGGGCTTGAGCCCATCGCGCACATCGGGCAGGGCCCTACCCACGATCACGCTCATCGCGTATTCGAGATACGAGCGCTGCATCTCCTGATGCAGGGAAATCGGAACGATGCGCTCGTCCGCCATTCGGCGTGGCTTCAAGGCCTGAAGGTGCGGCTCAGCCTACAGATGC
>JBDLTB010000005.1:0-74291 GCA_039799245.1 Cyanobacteriota bacterium | reverse complement strand
CCAGGTAGGCGGTGGGGAATAGCAAGAGGCCGGACCAGCCCACAAAAACGAAGCGGTCGCGCTTAAGCCAGTCATCGAGGACGTCGAACCATCCCCGGCCTGCCGGCGCCCGCCCTACAGCGATTGTCATAGCAACAGCTTCAAAAAGCTTTACAACAAAACCTTAGGGAAAACTGCCCCGAGCTGCGTAGCGAAATCCTTAAAACCAGCACAACCACCTATCAAACCTTTGCCTAGGGTGCGCAAAGCGGAATTCGACCCATGTACGTCGTTGAGCTGAGCCTGAAGTTGTCCCCCATGCCCATTGCCGTGCAGCGCAAGGAGCTGGCCGGGGCCGAGGGCCTTTACAACGAAATCCGCAACGCCATGGAGCATGGCCATCCCCGCCTGCTGGACCTCACCTGTGAAAAGGCTGAAGAAAAGCGGGTTTGTCTGCTGAGTAGCGAGGTGGTCGCCGTTCAGATCTACGAAAAATCGGCCCTGGGGGCCGGCAGCAAGCGCCCTGGCTTCAGCATCGACGCGTGAACTCCCCGGCCAGTCCGTTGCGGGTGGAAGGCCTGAGCTTCCGCTGGCCCAATGGCACCCCGGCCCTGGATAACTGCAGCCTCGCACTGCCGGGGCCAGGGCTGTGGATGCTGGTGGGCGGCAATGGCAGCGGCAAAAGCACCCTGCTGCGCTTAATTGCCGGCCTGTTGGAGCCGGAGGCCGGCAAAATTTTTTACCAGGCCCCCCCAGCCCTGGTTTTCCAGAACCCAGACCATCAACTGCTGCTGCCCGGCTGCGGCAGTGAACTCTGTTTCCATCTGCCCCAGGGGCCAGGGCCTCGCCAGGCCCCGGTGCAAGCGGCCCTGGCCCAGGTGGGCCTGGCCGGCTTTGCGTCGCGGCCGATCCACAGCCTCAGCGGTGGCCAGAAACAAAGGCTGGCAATCGCCTCGGCCCTGATCAGCGGCGCCCGGCTGCTGTTGCTTGATGAACCCACCGCCCTGCTGGATCCGGAAAGCCAAGGGGAGGTGCTGGCCCTGATCCGCAAACTCTGCAACAACCCGCCAGGGGAAGGCGCCCCCCCGCTCAGCGCCCTCTGGGTGACCCATCGCCTCGAGGAACTAGAGCTTTGCGACGGCGCCCTGCGCCTGGACCGGGGCCGCCCAGGCCGCTGGCAAAAGGGACCAGCCCTGCGCCTGGAGCTGGAGGGCTTGCCCAGGGGCAGGGCCACCGGGTAGGTTCAATTAGTCAATCCTCGGTAGCTCAGTGGTAGAGCGATCGGCTGTTAACCGATTGGTCGCAGGTTCGAATCCCGCCCGGGGAGTTTCAAATTCAGCTCTCCTCCCCCAGGGGGAGAACTGAAACAAAATTAGAGAAATTCCAAAAAATTTCTTGGACTGGTAGCAGACTTTCGCTGAGCTATTCGCGGCGTCGGCGCTTCTTTGCTGGCAGTAGCATATTTTGTCAATAGGTGCCTTGCTCTAAAGGTTTTCCCTATAATCCCGGCACAAAGTCGTAAGATCGTTTAGGGCATATGCCGCGATCCCGCCGCCAGCCACCCCAGGTTCAATGAAGCCCTGCATCCTGCTGATCGAAGACGATGGGGATATGCGGGAGCTGGTTGCCGGCTACCTGGAGCATTCCGGCTTCGATGTTCAAAAGGCCGAAGACGGCATCAAGGGTCAAGCCCTGGCCCTTCAATACAGCCCAGATCTGATTGTTCTAGATCTGATGTTGCCCCGGGTGGATGGCCTCACCCTCTGCCAACGGCTGCGGCGCGACGATCGCACCTCCCAGATTCCCATCATGATGCTCACCGCCCTGGGCGGCACTAAAGACAAAGTAAGCGGCTTTAATTCCGGGGCCGATGATTACCTCACCAAGCCCTTTGAACTCGAAGAATTCTTAGCCCGGGTAAAAGCTTTGTTGCGTCGCAGCGACCGGGCGCCCCTCTCCAGCAAGCACAGTGAAATTCTTAGTTTTGGCCCAATCACCCTGGTGCCAGAGCGGTTTGAAGCGATTTGGTTTGAGCTTCCAGTAAGGCTCACCCACCTGGAATTCGAGCTACTTCATTGTTTACTGCAACGCCATGGGCAAACCGTGGCCCCCTCCCTAATCCTCAAGGAAGTGTGGGGCTACGAACCAGATGACGACATCGAAACGATTCGTGTGCACATCCGCCACCTGCGCACCAAGCTTGAACCAGATCCCCGCAAGCCCCAGTTCATCAAAACCGTTTATGGAGCCGGCTATTGCCTGGAGTTACCCACCGGCAAGCAACTGGATGATCTAAGCAGCCAAATGGGTGATTACCGGCTCCAGCAAACAACCCTCAGCCAACCGGCCTAGCCCCCCAGCCCCGGGGCCCCCTCAGGGAATCAATTCCAACAGGGCCACTTCCCAGGCCAAGCGAGGTTGCACATTGCCATTCAGGTGGCGACGCAACTGTTCCAAGCGCCGCTGGGGCCAGGGGTCTTGGGCCAAACGCCAAAGCTTTAGTTGCCACCAGCCCAGCAGCCAGAGCTGTTGTTCGGTGTCTAGGGCTTCGGCAATGTCGCGGGCCAGCCCCAGGGCCCCCATCGGCTCCCGCGGCAGCCCCTGCAAACCTTCCACCAGGGCCGCCGGCAACTCCCGCCAGCGGCGCCGCACCTCCAGCAGGGCCCCCGGGGATCCGGCCGCCATTTCCAGCAATTCGATCGGTTCCGGGGCCCCGGGCCCCGGCTCCCCATCGGGCGCTGGCAGCCCGGCCAGCACCGCTTCCAACTGGGCGGCGGCCAAGGGGCGAAAGGGGATCCGCTGGCAGCGGGAAATGATTGTG
This sequence comes from Cyanobacteriota bacterium, assembly GCA_039799245.1. GTDB lineage: Bacteria > Cyanobacteriota > Cyanobacteriia > PCC-6307 > Cyanobiaceae > Synechococcus_D. The sequence continues at coordinate 71,491 of JBDLTB010000005.1, read as the reverse complement.
CTGAGCAGGCGCTCCGGGGCGGCCGTGAGCAGGATCAACAGGCCCAAGCCAGGTTCCTCCAGGGTTTTAAGCAGGGCATTGGCCGCACCCTCCGCCATCCGTTCCGCCCCCTCCAGCACCACCACCGACCGGGGTGCCTCCAGGGGCGGCCGCCCCAGGAACCGCCCCACCTCCCGGATCTGCTCCAACCGCAACTGGGGTAAGCCTTTCTTCTGCAGCCCCGCCTGCCGGGCCTGGGAGGCGGGCACCAGTTGCCCCTTATCGGTGTAGGTGGGTTCCACCCAGAGCAGGTCGGGGTGGTTGCCCTGCTCCAGCCGCCGCCTCAAGCCCGCGTCCCCCGCCAGGCCAGCGCCACAAATACCCTCCCCAAAGCGCCGGGCCGCCAGGGCCCGGCCCACCCCCTCGGGGCCCGCAAACAGATAGGCCGGCGCCAGCCGCCCCTGGGCCAGGCTGGCCTCCAGCAATTGCACCGCCTGGGGCTGGCCGAGCAACCCAGCAAACAGCCCCTCAGCCATGGCTCGGCCCCAGGGGCGCCCCCAGGGCAGCGGCCACCACCTGGCGCAGGGCCTGCTGCACCTGCTCCGCCGGACCGGCGGCCGCCAACCGCCGCCAGCCGGGCCCTTCACTGAGGGCGGCAAAGCCCCCATGGACCCGCTCCAGGAAGGCCAGGCCCTCGGCTTCGATGCGATCTTCGCTCTGGCCCTGGCGCCGCCGGGCCGCCTCGGCGGGGGCCAGCTCTAACCACACGCAGAGATCCGGCCGTAGGCCGGCGGTGGCCAGCTGCTCCAGCTGGCTGATCAGGGCCAAATCCAGCCCCCGGCCATGGCCCTGGTATGCGGCGGTGGAGCCACTGAATCGATCACTCAACACCCAGTTACCGGCCGCCAGGGCCGGGGCAATTAGTTGCTGCACGTGCTGGGCCCGGTCGGCGGCATAGAGCAATAATTCCGCCCGGCTGGCGGGGCTCGCCCCCTCGGGGGGATGGAGCAGCAACTGGCGTAGGGCCCGGCCCAGGGCGGTGCCCCCCGGTTCCCTGGTGCTCAGCAGCTGGGCGCCAGCGGGCATTAGGCCACTGCTCGGTAACCACTGGGCCAGCCCGCGAAGCTGGGTGGTTTTGCCACAGCCATCGATCCCCTCAAGCACCAAAAATCGTCCCGGGGGCAGCGCTGTCATGCGGGCAACCGCAGCAACAGGGCATTGCAAACCACGGTGATCGAACTGAGGGCCATCAACAGGGCCGCCAGGGGGGGGGTGAGCAACAGGCCAAAACCTGGCAACAGCAAACCGGCCGCCAGGGGCAAAACCACCAGGTTGTAACCAAAGGCCCAAAACAGATTTTGGCGCACCTTTGCCATGCAGCGCCGGGAGAGTTCGAGGGCCTGGGGCACGGCGCTGAGCCGCTCCCCCAGCACCACTAGATCGGCGGTGTCCTGGGCCACCTGGGTGCCGGTACCCACGGCAATGCCCAGGTCTGCGGCCGCCAGGGCGGGGGCATCATTGATGCCGTCGCCCACCATCGCCACCGGGCCCTGGGCTGCCTCGATGCGGGCCAGCTTGTCTTGGGGTTTCAACCCCCAGGCCAGTTGACCAAGGCCCAGGCCCAATTGTTTGCCCAGCTGCAGCACCGGACCCTCGCGGTCGCCACTGAGCACCCCCACCTGGAGGCCCCGGGCCTGGAGCAGCGCCAGGGCCTCGGCCCCATCGGGCCGCAGGGCATCACTCACCGCCAAGAGGCCCAATAATTGGTTTGCCTGGGCCAGGGCCAGCACCGTGGCACCCAGCTGTTCCTGCTGCCGTTGCCAAAGCTGGGCCTGGTCAGGAATTGCTACCCCTTGGGACCCCAGCCAGTCGAGGCGCCCCAGGCGACCCAGCCCAACGGAGCCCTCCAGCTCGCCTTGCACCCCATCACCGGCCTGGGTAACGCTGTTGGCACAGGCAATTAGCGGTAATCCCCGCAACTGGGCAGCCTGCAACAGGGCCCAGGCGAGGGGATGGCGGGTGTGTTGCTCCAGGCTGGCGGCCAGTTGCAACAGCTGGGGGGGCTCGAGGCCATCGGCCAGGGGCAGCAGCGCCTCCACCAGCGGCCGGCCCCGGGTAAGGGTGCCGGTTTTATCAAATAAAACCGTGCGCAACTGGGAGGCGGTTTGGATCACTTCGCCCCCGCGAAACAACAGCCCCTGGTGGGCGGCCCGGCCGGTGGCAACGCTGATCGCCGTGGGGGTGGCCAAGCCGAGGGCACAGGGGCAAGCCACCACCAGCACGGCAATGGCCAGCTGCAGGGCCAGGGCCAGGGGGGTGCTGGCCCCCGCCCCGAGGCTGCGGTGGTGCCCATGGCCATGGGCTAACCCCGTCAACACCTGGGGGAAAAGGCTGGTGCCCCAGAGCCACCAGAACAGAAAAGTGGCCAGGGCCAGGGCCAGCACAATCCAGGTGAAGCGGCCGGCCCAGCGGTCGGCCAGGGCCTGGATCGGCGCCTTGCGGGCCTGGGCCTGCTGCACCAGTTGAATGATCCGGGCCAGGGCCGATTCGGCGCCACTGCGCAGCACCTCTAGGTCGAGGGGCGCCTGCAGGTTGAGGCTGCCGGCGGAGAGTTCTTGGCCAGGCTCCACCTGTAAAGGCAGCGGTTCGCCAGTGAGGCTTGACACATCCACCGCCGAACAACCCCGCACCACCCGACCATCCACGGGCAGGCGATCGCCGGGGAGGATGCGCAGCTGATCGCCGGGCCGCAGGCCCCCCACCCGCACGGCGCGGGGCGGATCATCGCCCAAGAGCAACAGGGCCGTGTCTGGTTGCAATTCCGCCAGGGCTTCCAGGGCGCGGCCACTGCGGCGCCGGGCCCGTTCCTCCAGGAATCGGCCCAGCAACACAAAACCCAGCAGCATTACCGGCTCGTTGAAAAAACAGGACCAACCCACCTGGGGCCAAATCAACGCCGTGAGGCTGGCCAGGTAGGAGCTCATCACCCCAAGCCCCACCAGGCTGTCCATGCCGGGCAACCCCTGGCGGAGCCCCTGCCAGCCCCTCCAGAGGATCGGTCGACCTGGGCCCGCCAGGGCCCAGGTGGCCACCAGCCCGTGGAGACGCATGTCGGCGAGGGGGCCACTTTCGCTGAGGTGGCCCAGGCTGCTCACCAACAGCAGCAGCAGCGCTGTGATCAGTTGACGCCAGCGCTGCCACCAATTTTCTTCTGCCTGCCCCTGGCGCAGCCGCTCCAGGGCCGATTGCTGGGCCCGCAGCCGACCGGGGAAGCCCAGGGCGGCCAGGCTCTGCAACAGCGCTTCGGTGGAGCCCGGCGGTTCAAGCTCCACCCAGGCGGTGCGGGTGAGCAAGTTGACGCTGGCCTCTTGGACCCCAGGCTGTTCCCGCAGGCGTTTCTCCACGGCGCTCACACAGCCGCCGCATTTCATCCCTTCAATTTCGAGCAGCAGCGCCTGGTGAGCCATGACTCAACCTAAGGAAGCTCGAGGATGCTGGGATCAGAATGTGAGGATCAGAGGAGACTCTGTTTCCTCCCCGTCCGCCCCCTAAGCCGTGCCCCGCAGCCAACGCAACGACAATTTCATCGACAAAAGCTTCACGGTGATGGCAGACCTGATCCTCAAGGTGCTGCCCACCAACCAACGGGCCAAGGAGGCTTTCGCCTACTACCGCGACGGCATGAGTGCCCAGGGGGATGGGGAATACGCCGAGGCCTTGGAAAACTACGAAGAGGCCCTGCGGCTGGAGGAGGACCCCAATGACCGGGCCTTCATCCTTTACAACATGGCCCTGGTCTTCGCCAGCAATGGCGAGCATCCCCGGGCCCTCGATTACTACGACCAAGCCCTGGAACTAAACGCCAAAATGCCCCAGGTGCTCAACAACATGGCGGTGATCCACCACCACCTGGGCAGCCAGGCCCAGGAGAAGGGGGAAGCCGATGAAGCCGATCGCCGTTTTGACCTGGCGGCCGACTGCTGGAGCAAGGCAATCCGCCTGGCCCCCAACAACTACATCGAAGCCCAAAACTGGCTGAAAACCACCGGCCGTGGCTCCGCCGACGTTTACCTCTGAGAATTAACAACTCAGATTAGCGTTAAATCAGGAGTGGTTTGTTTCTGATGGGTCCTAGGTCTTAGCTGGGGCCTGGAATAAGCGATGGCATAGCACTTCGCTTTAACTTTCTTTTTACTTACTAAAGAACTACAAAAAAGAGCCATGGAAAAGAACCATAGGAAAGAAAGTCCATAGGGAAAGGGGCCATGGGGAGAAATTCTTGACAAGAAAACTCCTGAAATAAAATCCTTCAAAGAAGATCCAGGGTGCCCGTAAGCCTGACCCGGAGCAAACGCAAAATCGAGGACAAAGTAAAGCCTTGGAAAAAAACTATTGGGAAGAAACCATTGGAGAGAAACTAAGCACCAATCTCGATTAATCCTGATCATTCAGATTTGCCCCCAGGGCCGCCACTAGGGCCTCGGCCACGCCGCCGGCCTCATGCACCTCAAGGGCGGGCTGGCCCACGGCGCTGCCCCGGGGCACCACCGCCCGACGAAAGCCCAGGCGGGCCGCCTCCTGCAACCGCAACTCCAGCTGCCCCACCGGCCGCAACTGGCCGCCAAGACCCAGTTCACCGATCAGCACCGTGCCCGCAGGCAGGGCCAGGTCGCGATAGCTCGCCACCACCGCCGCCGCCACGCCCAGGTCTGCGGCCGGCTCCTCCACCTGCAGGCCCCCAGCCACGGCCAGATAGCAATCGAAGCGGGAAAGCGGCAGGCCCAGGTGCTTCTCCAGCACCGCCAGGATCTGGTGCAACCGGTTGGTGCCGATGCCGGTGGCAGTGCGCCGCGGGCTGGCGTAGCTGGTGGTGCTCACCAGGGCCTGGAGCTCCACCAGCAAGGGCCGGGTGCCCTCACAGGCCACGATCGTGGCCATGCCCGCCAAGCCCTCCGGGCTCCCTAAAAACAACTCACTGGGGTTACTCACCTCCACCAGGCCCCGGTCACGCATCTCAAACACCCCCAGTTCATGGGTGGCGCCAAAGCGATTTTTCGCCGCCCGCAACAGCCGATGGCTGGCAAAGCGATCGCCCTCGAAGGTAAGTACCGCATCCACCAGGTGTTCCAGCACCTTGGGCCCCGCCAGCACCCCTTCCTTGGTGACATGGCCCACCAGCAACAGGGCGATATCTAGCTTTTTAGCCAACCTTTGCAGGGCCGCCGCACATTCCCGCACCTGGGCCACGGAGCCGGGGGCACTGGCCAGCTCGGCGTCATGCAGGGCCTGGATGCTGTCGATAATCGCCACCGCCGGCCGCAGGGCCTCCAACTCCTTGAGCACCTGCTCCAGGTCAGTTTCCGCCAGCAACTGGGGGCCATCCCCCGCCGTGGAGGCCTGCTCCAGCCGCCGCCAACGCAATTTCACCTGCTGGGCCGACTCCTCGGCACTCACATACAAAACAGATTCCACTTGGGCCAGGGCCGCCGCCGTCTGCAACAGCAGGGTGCTTTTGCCGATGCCGGGATCCCCCCCCACCAGCACCAAGGAGCCGGGCACCAAGCCGCCCCCCAACACCCGATCCAGCTCACCAAAGCCGGTGGCCAGCCTTGGCAGGGGCCGCTGACCCACCGCCGCCATCGCCTCGGAACGGCGCGGGGCTGGGTCCCCCCCTAGGGCCGGGGCCGGCCGCCGCCGCCGACCATCCACGGGGGGAGCGCTCTGCTCCACCAGGCTGTTCCAGCTGCCGCAACCGGAACAGCGGCCAAAGAATTGGCGCGACTGGGCCCCACAGCTCTGGCAAACGTAGGTAGTAGTGCTTTTTGCCAAGAAGTTCTATGAAGAAAGGTGGCTTTCCCTACACAAAAGCAGGAGGGCTTCAGTTGAGTAACAGCAATGTCCCATCGCATACCTGGACACCATGGTGGCTGCTGCTCCTTCCCCTAACGGCAAGGAGATCATCCTCGTAGTGGATGACGAGGCGAGCATCCGCCGGATTCTGGAAACGCGGCTAACGATGATCGGTTACCACGTGGTAACCGCCGCCGATGGGGAAGAAGCCTTGGAGGCCTTTCGCCAACAGCCCGCCGACCTGGTGGTGCTCGACGTGATGATGCCGAAGCTAGATGGCTATGGCGTTTGCCAGGAGCTGCGCAAGGAATCGGATGTGCCGATCGTGATGCTCACCGCCCTAGGCGATGTGGCAGACCGCATCACCGGCCTAGAACTGGGCGCCGACGACTATGTGGTGAAGCCCTTCAGCCCGAAGGAACTGGAGGCCCGCATCCGCTGTGTGCTGCGCCGGGTGGAAAAAGAACACGGCGGCAGCAGCATCCCCAATTCAGGGGTGATCCAGGTGGGGGAATTGCGGGTAGATACCAACAAACGCCAGGTTTACCGCTCCGAGGAGCGCATCCGACTCACTGGCATGGAATTCAGCCTGCTGGAACTACTGGTAAGCCGCTCCGGGGAACCCTTCAGCCGCGGCGAAATCCTTAAGGAAGTGTGGGGCTACACCCCCGAGCGCCATGTGGACACCCGGGTGGTGGATGTGCACATCTCGCGGCTGCGTTCGAAGCTGGAAGACGACCCCACCAACCCCGAACTAATCCTTACGGCCCGCGGAACCGGTTACCTTTTTCAACGCATCATCGACGGCGCCATCGGCGACGGAGGCTGACCTCCATGGCGGAGCCCCAATCCCTGCCGGGCAGATCCCGGCGGCCCCGGCCCGGCCGTGCCATGCGCAAGCTGGTTATTTGGTATCGCCGCACCGGACCGGTGATCACCCTGGTGGCCTCCGCCGGCACCGCCCTTAACCCCTGGCGGGCCCGCCTCGGCCTCACCCCAGACCAAGCCCCAACCCCCAAGCAACCCCGGCTAGCCATCGCCGTGGATGGCATGGGCGGTGACCATGCTCCGGGCCCAATTTTGGAAGGCTGCCTGGATGCCATCGACCAGTTGGCACTCAAGGTGCTGTTCCTCGCGGAGGAGGCGCCGCTGCGGGCTGCAATCAAACGGGGCGGATTACAGGAACGGGTCAATCAAGCCATTGCCCTCGGCGCCCTGGAATTGCTGCCCACCGGCCCCTCCGTGGCCATGGACGACGAAGCCACCAGCGTGCGCCGCAAACGCGATGCCAGCATCAATCTGGCCATGGACCGGGTGAAAAGTGGCGAGGCCCTGGCGGTTTATTCGGCGGGCAACTCTGGCGCCGTGATGGCCTCGGCGATCTTCCGGCTGGGGCGGCTCAAGGGCATCGAACGACCCGCCATTGGCGCCCTATTCCCCACCAAAGATGTGGGTCGCCAGGTGTTGGTACTTGATGTGGGGGCCAACACCGACTGCAAACCCAGCTACCTGCACCAGTTCGCCCTGCTGGGCAACATCTACAGCCGCGATGTGTTGGGGGTGGCACGGCCCCGCATCGGCCTACTCAACATCGGCGAAGAAGAGTGCAAGGGCAACGAGCTCGCCCTGCGCACCCACCCGCTACTGGTGGAGGAACCCAGGTTGCATTTCGCCGGCAACTGCGAAGGCCGCGATGTGCTTTCCGGTGAATTTGATGTGGTGGTTTGCGACGGCTTCACTGGAAACGTTTTGCTCAAGTTCCTGGAGTCCGTGGGCAGCGTGCTGCTGGAGGTGCTCAAGGCGGAGCTGCCCCGGGGCCGCCGCGGCAAGGTGGGCTCCGCCTTTTTGCGCAATAACCTGCGCCGCATCAAAAAACGCCTTGACCACGCCGAACACGGCGGCGCCCTGCTGCTGGGGGTTGATGGCCTCTGCGTGATCGGCCACGGCAGCAGCAAGGCCCTCTCGGTGCTAGGGGCCCTGCGGTTGGCCCACATGGCCGCCAGCCACGGCACCCTGGAAAACCTCCATCAGCTCAGCGCCAGCGCCCCACCCCCCCTGGCGGCTGTGGTTGACTGACCCGCAAGCTGGGGAGAGTGGGGTGAGGCGCGAAGGCTTCCTGGCAGGCGTTTCCCTGGTGGCCAGTGGCGCCGCCACCCCCCACACCAGCGTCAGCAACGACGCCCTCAGCCAACGGGTTGATACCAACGACGACTGGATCCGCAGTCGCACCGGCATCGGCGCCCGCCACATCGCCGACGAACAGGAGGGCCTCACCAGCCTCGCCAGCGCCGCCGCCCGGGAGGCATTGGCGGGGGCGGGCTGGGATCCCGCCAGTGTTGATTTAGTGCTGCTGGCCACCTCCAGCCCCGACGATCTCTTCGGCACCGCCCCGCGCATCCAGGCCCAGCTGGGGGCCCACAACGCCGTGGCCTTTGACGTAACCGCCGCCTGCAGCGGCTTTCTGTTTGCCCTGATCACCGCCTCCCAGTACCTGCGCACCGGGGCGATGGCCCGGGCCCTTGTGATCGGTGCCGACCAACTGAGCCGCTGGGTGGACTGGGACGACCGCCGCACCTGCGTGCTGTTTGGCGATGGGGCCGGGGCGGTGGCCCTGGAGGCCTGCAGCCCCGAAGACGATGGCCTGCTTGGTTTCCGCATGGCCTCCGACGGCCGCAAGGCCGACTGCCTCAGCCTGCGCCAGGTGGCCGCCCGCCAGGATCTGATCCCAGGGCTGACCGTGCAGCGGGGCGGCTTCGAGCCAATCCAGATGAACGGCCAGGAGGTGTACAAGTTCGCCGTGCGCGAGGTGCCTGCGGTGCTGCAGGAGCTGCTGGGGGCCACCGGCACTGCTGCCCACCAACTCGACTGGTTGCTGCTCCACCAGGCCAACCAACGCATCCTCAATGCGGTGGGCGAGCGCCTCGGCGTGCCGGAGCACAAGCTGCTCAGCAACCTGGCCTTCTATGGCAACACCTCCGCGGCCACGATCCCGCTGATGCTGCATGAGGCGGTAAGCGATGGCCGCATCCAGCCAGGGCACCTGATCGCCAGCAGTGGCTTCGGGGCAGGCCTGAGCTGGGGGGCGGCCCTACTGCGCTGGCATGGGCCGAAGCTTTGAGTTGCCGCTGATGGCTGGCCCCTAGCCTCCTCTGCAGTGGATCCGCAGCTTGATGGGTAACGCATGGGTGTTTCCGGGTCAGGGGTCCCAGAAGCCGGGCATGGCCACCGAACTGCTCGATCATCCCCTCGGCAAGCAACGCTTTGCCCAGGCCTCGGAGCTGCTGGGCCGCGACCTGGGGGCCATCTGTGCGGGCAGTGCCCAGGGCGAACTGAGCGAGCTCAATGACACCCGCAACACCCAGCCCGCCCTGTTTGTGCTGGAAAGCCTGCTGGTGGATCTGCTCCACCAGCAACAACGCCAGGCGGAGCTGCTGGCGGGCCACAGCCTCGGCGAACTGGTGGCCCTCTACGCCGGTGGGGTGTTTGACCTGGAAACCGGCCTGCACCTGGTGATCCAACGCAGTGAACTGATGGCCGGCGCCGGGGGCGGGGCGATGACAGCCCTGATCGGCTTTGACCGGGCCGAACTGGAGGCGGCGGTGGCCGCCTCCGCTGGGGTGGTAATTGCCAATGACAACAGCGAGGCCCAAGTGGTGATCTCCGGCAGCCCCGAGGCCGTAGCGGCGATTAGCGGCAGTGTCAAAGCCAAACGGGCCATGCCCCTGGCCGTGTCTGGGGCCTTCCATTCCCCCTTCATGGCCGAGCCGGCGGCGGCCTTTGCTGAACTGCTGGAGGGCATCCCCTTCGCCGATAGTCGCGTGCCGGTGCTCTGCAACACCGACCCCAGCCCCTGCAGCGCTGGGGAACAGCTGAAAGATCGGCTGCAGCGGCAAATGACCACGGGGGTGCGCTGGCGGGAAACCATGGCCCAGCTGGGCCAATGCGGCATTAGCACGGTGGTGGAGGTGGGTCCAGGGGCCGTGCTCAGTGGCCTGGTCAAACGCAGCCTGCCTGGGGTGACCAGCGCCCAGGTGGGCAGCCTGGTCGACCTGGGGTTGGGGGCCGTACTCGCTTGAATCCCCAAACCAGCGGCCTGGTGCAAGCCAGGCCCAGCCCCAGTTACCGGGTGGTGGATCACCTGCTGGTGGCCCCGATTTTTCGCTTGCTATTTCGCGGCCAATGCGAAGGTATGGAGCTGGTGCCCCGCACTGGCCCGTTGGTGGTAGTGGCTAACCATGGCTCCCACCTGGATCCCCCCCTGCTGGGCCATGCCCTGCCCCGGCCGGTGAGCTTCATGGCCAAGGCCGAGTTGTTTCAGGTGCCAGTGCTGGGCCCGCTGATCCGCAGCCTTGGCGCCTATCCGGTGAGCCGCGGCGCCAGCGACCGCGAGGCGATCCGCACGGCCCTGGCCCGGCTCGACCAGGGCTGGGCCACGGGCCTATTCCTCGACGGCACCCGCCAGGCCAGCGGCCGGGTGGAGAACCCCCAGCTGGGGGCCGCCCTGCTCTCGGCCCGCAGTGGCGCCCCCCTGCTGCCGGTGGCCCTGGTAAACACCCACCGGGCCCTGGGCCCCCAACAACGCTGGCTGCGGCTGGTGCCCCTGCGGGTGCGGGTGGGGGCCTTGATCCCGCCGCCGCCCTCCCGGCGCCGGGCCGACCTGGAGGCCACCACCCGAGCCTGCCAAGAAGCAATTAATGCCCTGTTGGAGGAGCCTGTAACTCGCTCCGCAGGTCGCGGCCACTGAGCACCCAAACCAAGGCCCGCAGGCCATCACCCCACACTTTGCTGCGGCGTTCCGGATGACATTGGTTGCCACAGGGCACCGCCACGGCGGTGAGATGGATGCCGCGGCTGCCCGCCACCAAACGACCCACCAGTAGGGCCCGATCCATGTGGTCGCTGCTGGTGACCAGCAACAGGTGCCGCACCCCCCGGGCCCGCAGGCCATCCACCACGGTGGTGAAGTTGCTGAGGGTGTCGCGGGCGCGGTAATCAAGGGTCACCCGATTGGGGTCGAGGCCATGGCGACCAAACAACCAGCGGGCGTATTCAGGGTTGCTGCCACCACTCACCAGCACGGGCAGGTGGCTGTAGCTGGCCAGCTGGGCCGCCACCTCCTCCCGCTGCAGGTCACCGCCCAGCACAAAGATCTCCTGGGGGGGAGGCAAGAGCGGCTCCAGCAGCCGCTGGCCCACGGTCCAGCCGCCCCAGGCCAGGCCCAACAGCACCCCCAGCCGCAGCAGGCCCCGGCCCAGCCCCCTCACGGCGGCGACTCCGGCACCGGTGAGGTGGGGTAGCAGGGCAACACCTGCCCCCAGGGGCCCGGCTCCCCCGCCTGCCAGGCCTGCTGCCCCAGATCCAGCAACTGCAGGGCATCGGCTTCAGCATCCATCTCCACTTCCCACAGGGGGGCCGGGGGAGCCCCACCCCAGAGCCGGGGGGGGGCCAGTTCGAGCATCAGCCCCGGCGGATCACCAGGGCCGGCCGGCCCTGGCGGCAGGGCGTAATGGGCCGCCACCACCCCCCGGCGGGCCAGGGTCTGGCCGATCCAGTGGGGCCCCAGGGCCGCCAATTCAGCCCGGCGCCGCCGGGCCACCAGGGCAAAGCTGCCAAAGCCATAGAGGGGCACATTTAATTGCTGGGCGAGGGTTCTGGCCATCACCACCGTCAAGCGGGTGCCGGTGAAACCGCCGGGGCCGGTGGCCACCGCCAGCCAGCTCAACTGGGGCCAGACGGCCGCCGGCAGCAGCGATTCCACCGCCGTAAACAAGCCATTGGCCAAGCTGCGGCCCAGGGGGAAGGCCGCGCTGGCCCTGGCACCGCCCTGGCAAACGGCAACACCGAAGCTGTCGCTGCAGCTGTGGAGGGCAAGGGCCCGGATCATCGGCAGCGGTCCAGCAACAAAATCTGAGGAATGGGCGAAATATCCGAGCGGAATAAAGCGAAATAAATAATTAGCGCGGCAAGCAAGCCCCGGGCCGCAGCCGCTGCCAGTGGCCGGGGTCGGCGCGGAAGCTACCGCAGGCCCGCACATCCCACTCGCTGCCCCAACTCTCCGCCAGCGGCCGCAGGCTCACATGGATGCGGGGCTCCTGGGGCTCAAAGTCTGGAGCTACCGCCAGATGCGATGCCCCGTGCTGGCTTTCCACGTGGTGATAGGTGCGACAGCGGTCGAGCCAGAAGCAGTCCACACAGATGCACATCCCCTCGATCCGCCCCACCCCTGAATTTTGCCGTGGGCCGAGCAAAGATGAGCCCATGCCCATGCGCCCCCCTGTTGAAGCCCTAACCAAAGCCAGCGCCGCCGACCACCTGCGCCAGCGGCTCACCCCCCAGCACTGGCCCCTGCCCCCGGAGGTGCTGCCCCCCGGCTGTGCCCTGGTGGGCGGGGCCGTGCGCGATGGGTTGCTGGGGCGGCTGGGCCCCCATCCAGACCTCGACCTGGTGGTGCCGGGCGGGGCGATCCCCCTGGCCCGACAGCTGGCCCGCCGCTTCCGCGGCACTGCGGTGGTGCTCGATGGCGAGCGGGACATGGCCCGGGTGGTGCTGGGCCCCTGGACCGTCGACCTGGCGGCCCAGGCGGGCCCCAGCCTCCTGAGCGACCTGGGGCGTCGGGACTACTGCCTCAATGCCATGGCCCTGCCCCTCGCCCCAGGCGCCCCGTTGCTGGACCCCTGCGGCGGACTGGCTGACCTGACCGCTGGCCAGATCAGGGCCGTGGGCGAAGCCAACCTGCTGGCTGATCCGCTGCGGCTGCTGCGGGGACCACGGCTGGCGGCGGAGTTGGGCTTTGAGCTGGCGCCAGCCACCCGGGAACTCGTGGCCCGCCACGGCAGTGCCCTGGCCCAGGTGGCCCCGGAACGGGTGCTGGCCGAACTGGAAAAACTGGCCCATTGCCCGGGGGGCAGCCAGGGCCTGGGCCTGGCCCTGGGGCTGGGGCTGCTGGCCCCCTGGCTCACAGCCCTAGGCGGCTTTGACCCCCTGGCTTTGCTCCCAAGCCTTACCAACCCTGGGCCCCTCACGGCGTCAGAAGCCAAGGCTGGCCTGCCCCTGGCCCGGCTGGCGCTGTTGTTTGACGCCAAGGCCCTGGGGCAGCTGCGGGCCAGCCGCAAGTGGCAACAGCGCTGCGAACGGCTGCGCCATTGGTGGGAGCGCCTCAACCAAGCCCAGGGCCAAGCGCTGCCAGAGGCAGCTCAGTTGCAACTTTGCCGCGAATTGGAGGCGGATCTGCCAGCCCTTGTGCTGCTGGCCCCCAGGGCCACCCCAGGTTGGCTAGGGCGCTGGCGCAACCCCAACGATCCCCTTTTCCACCCGAAGCCGGCCCTTGATGGGGTCAGCCTGCAGCGGGAACTGGGGTTAGCCCCAGGGCCAGAGCTGGGAAAGCTCCTGGAAAAACTAGCCCTGGAGAGGGCCTTTGGCCGTCCCTGCGGCATGGACAGCGCCAGGACCCTGCGCCGTGATTAACTGCTAATGGCTAAAAGTTTGTGCGCCCCCAAAGGACATCACCAAAAGCCATTTCCAGCGCCATTTTTAATCGCGAATAGTTCGCGGTTTGGGCGCCTCGCTTTCTTCTTTTCTCTCCCATGAGCATCCGTCTCTACGTTGGCAACCTGCCCCAGTCCTTTGATCAAAAGGAGCTGGAGGGACTCTTTGCTGCCGTGGGAGCGGGGGTGCGCTTCAAGGCGGTGCTTGACCGCGACACCGGCGCCTGCCGCGGCTTTGGCTTCGTCAACCTGGACGATCCCAAGCTCACCGATGCGGTGATCGAACAATTCAATGGTCGCGAGTACGGCGGCCAGTCCCTGCGGGTGGAAGTTTCCGAACGCCGCGAAGCCCGCAGCAACGACCGCAGCCCCAGCAACAGCGACCGTCGCCCTAGCTCCGCCGGCCCCACCCCCGTACGTAAATCCGTAGACAAGGTGGTGCACAGCGATGCCCCCGCCGCCGAAGCCCCTGACCCCCGTTGGGCCGGCGAACTGGCCAAACTGAAAGATCTGCTTGCCAACCAAAAGACCCCTGCCTGAGCTGGGCAGCCCAAGCGGCCCATACCGAACAGTTAATCCAAATAACTAACAGCATTGATATCTTTATCGATGCTGTTTTTTAATGTCTGGATAATTTTTAATGGCTGGCAAATCTCTCCAGATATCAACGGGCCTGGGCAATCACGTAGGAAACGGGCAGATCTAAAAACTTGCCAGCCCGCGGCACGTAGGCGCGGTGGTTAAACACGTCGTAATTAAGCCGTTCAATCGCATCGAGGATGCCTCGATAGAGCCTTAGGGAGGCCCACACCGGCCAACGGGCATCGGCCGCCAACCAGCGCACCCCGGCTTCAGAGCGGGCAAACCAATGGCGGGCCCGTTCCAGCTGGAAGGCCATCAGCGCCCGCCAATTGTCGTTCAGGGTGCCCGCCAATAATTCCTGCTCCGAATAACCAAAGCGTTCCAGGTCTTCCTGGGGCAGATAGATGCGGCCCCGGCCCCGGTCCTCGCCCACATCCCGCAGGATGTTGGTGAGCTGGTTGGCGATCCCAAGCGCCACGGCGGCCTCACTGGTGTTGGGCCGTTCACTCCAGGGGGCAGTGGTGTAGGCGGGGTCGAGACCCATCACCTCCTGGGTCATCAAGCCCACGGTGCCCGCCACCCGGAAGCAGTAGAGCTCCAGCTCCTGGAAATTGGCATAACGGTGGCAGCGCAGGTCCATGCGCTGGCCTTCGATCATCTGCAGGTAAGGGTCCAAGGGCTGGGGGAAATGCTCCAGCACATCGGCCATCACCCGATCCAGCCCGTCGCGCACCTGGCCAGCAAACAGAGCCCTGGTGCGCTCCTCCCAATGGTCCAGTCTTTCTGCCAATTCCCCCACGGGCAGGGCTTGGGCCTCCGGGCTGTCCATCAGCTCATCGGTGCGGCGACACCACACATAAATGGCCCAGATGGCCCGGCGCTTCTCCGGGGGCATCAACAGGGTGCCGAGATAAAAAGTTTTGGCCCAGCGCTCGGTTTCCCGGCGGCATTGCTCATAGGCATCTTCCAGGGCTGGAAGGGCCACGGGGGCGGCTGGGCTGAGCACCATCAAATCAGCCAGCCACCGCCTCGGCGCAGAGTTTACCGCTCAGCACCGCCCCCTCCATCGAAGCGAGGTAACGCTGGAGCGTGTAGTCACCCGCCAAAAAGAAATTGGGGATCGGCGTGGCCTGGGTGGGGCGCAGGGCCTGGCAACCGGGCACGGTTTTGTAGACCGACAAGGGGGTTTTAACCACCTTGCTCTTGCGCAGCTGGGCCGGATTATCGCCGGTGAAGTGCGCGGGGAACAGGCGCTCCAGTTCGGCCAAGGTGGCGGCAATAATCTCGCCATCGGGGCGACCAATCCATTCCTGGGCCGGGGCGAACACCAGCTCCAACATCGAACGGTTTGGATCTTCGTACTCCCGACAGGTATTACTCATGTCGGCATAGACACTGAGTAGATCGGATCGACTAAATAACAAATGATCAATGTTAGTGAGTTTACGGTCAAACCAGAGGTGGATATTGATAACTGGCACGCCGCGCAAGCCATCAAGTTTACTAAAAAAGGGCATTGATTTCCAGGCTTCAGGTAATAGCAACTTGAATGGATCCACCGGCAGGGCACTCACATAGGCATCTGCCTGCACCGTTTGGGCCGCTTGACCATTGATCCCGGCAATGGCAAAGCCCGCCACGGAGCCATCCTCGGCCAGCTGGATCTGCCGCAGGGGCGCCTGCAGATGCACCTCACCACCACGGGCCCGGATGTGTTCCACCATGGGCTGGCAAAGGCGCTCGGGGGGATTGCCATCAAGAAACGCCATTTTTGAACCGTTCTTCTCCTGCAGAAAACGGTTTAGGGCAGTAAGTACCACGGTGCTTGAGATCTCATCGGGGTTGATGAAATTGAGCGCCTTACTCATGGCGATAAACACCTCGTCGTTAACCCGTTCGGGGATGTTGTGCAGGCGCAGCCATTCGGTCCAGCTGTACTGGTCACATTCCTCCACGTAGGCCTGGCCCCGCAGCATCGCTGGCACCAAGCCCAGGCCAAAGCTGATCTTTTCCGGCCAACTGAGCATGTCGTTGTTGCCCAGGATCGCCGCCACCCCATTGAGCGGCGCCGGCAGATCAGGGAAATCAAAACGGCTGTAGCTGCCGGCGGGCTCCCTCTGGTTGAAGATCATCGAATGGCTCTTCCATTGGAGCCGGTCCCCAATGCCCAGCTCGGCAAACAGCTGCAGCACGTTGGGATAGGCACCAAAAAAGATGTGCAAACCGGTTTCGTACCAGTCGCCGTCTTCGTCCTGCCAGGCCGCCACCTTGCCGCCGAGCACATCGCGGGCTTCGTAAACCACGGGGGTATGGCCGGCATCGCTCAGGTATTTGGCACAGGCCAGCCCCGCTAGCCCAGCGCCCGCAATCGCCACCCGCATCGCTGCGCCCACTACATCGGAGCGCTCACCATAGAGTTGGGACCTTGCCCATTGACTGCCGCAGGTGTCTGACACGCCGCTGAAGTGCACAACCCGCCACGTGCGCATCTTTTCAGCCACGGTGGAAGCCGATGGCAGCTTCAAGGCATCCCCCGACCATTTCACCCTCGACCTCGACCCCGACAGCGAGTTCGAATGGGAGGACGGCCCCTTGCAACAGGTGCAGGCCCGCTTCCAGGAGCTGGTGCAAGCGGCGGCCGGCACGCCGATGACTGACTACAACCTGCGTCGCATTGGTTCAGAACTGGAGGGCTTCATCCGTCAGCTGCTCCAGGCCGGCCAACTGCGCTACAACCTCAATAGTCGGGTGCTCAATTACTCCATGGGCCTGCCCCGAAGCCCTGAAACCATCTAATGGCCCCCCGCCGCCCCGACAACAGCAGCCGCTACGAAGACCGCTACGAAGCCGCCCAGGAAAGGGACTACGGGCGCAATTACGAAGGTCCCCCCCGCCGGCCCGGGCCGGCCCCAGGCACCCCTGGCGGCAGCGGCCCCCCGGGGGGCTTCAAATTCAATGTGGCCACGGTGGCGGTGCTGGCTGGGGTGCTGATTGTTGGGGTGGGTATCGGCACCTCGCTCACCAGCAACACCGCGGGCAACCAGGGCAACATCGCCAGCAGTCAGCAGCTAGACATGGCGGTGGCGGATCCGGAATTCTGCAAGCAGTGGGGGGCCAGTGCCTTTGTGCAAGACGTGCAGATGTACACAACCATGAACCCCAGCAGCAGCTTTGTAACCCAGCCGAAACTGCAGCCGGGCTGTGTGATTCGCCGCGAAAACTGGTCGGTGCTGCAAAAGGAAGGGGCGGTAACCAACGACCAAATGCGCCAGTGCAAACAGCGCATGAACACCTTCGCCTACATCGGCTCAATCCGGGATAAGCCTGTGGTGCGTTGCGTTTACCAAACAGACATTGTTGACAACAAATTCCAAACCAAGGGCACTGCCGGCGCCGCCGACGACTCCGTGGGGGTCACCCCGGAGGCTGATCAGTTCTGATCGCTGGGGGGCTGCGGTTGTTGGCGCAGGGGGCTGTCGGGGCTAGCAAACACCGGCAGAATCTCGCGGCGGAAGGCCGCTGAGGCCCGGGAGCAATAGCGGGCCGGATGGGTGATCAAGCGCAGCTGACGGCGCACCGATAGGTCGCTCACGGTGGCCCGGTGCAGGCTGGAGCTGGCCAGCTCCCGTTCGATCGAAACCACCGGCAGGAAAGCCGCCCCGAGGCCACTTTGCACTGCGTTTTTGATCGCCTCGAGGGAATTGAGTTCCATCTCAATCCGCAGCCGCTGCACATCAAGGCCGCTGCGCATCAGCAGCTGGTCCACCACCTTGCGGGTGGTGGATTGCGAATCCAGGCAGATGAAAGCCAAGCGGTACAAGTCTTCCTTCTGGAGTTCCTGGAGCCGGGCCATGGGATGTTTCATCGGCAGCACCAGGGCCAGCTCCTCGCTGGCGTAGGGCACCACCTGGAGCTGTTCCGCCAATTCCGGCGGCAATTCACCCCCAATGATCGCCAGATCGATCTGGCCATTGGCCACACTCCAGCTGGTGCGCCGGGTGCTGTGCACCTGCAGTTGCACCGACACATCCGGATATTTCTGGCGGAACAGGCCGATCATCCTTGGCATCAGGTAAGTGCCGGTGGTTTGGCTGGCGCCCACCACCAGGGAGCCCCCCTTGAGGTTGTGCAAATCATCCAGGGCCCTGCAGGCCTCCTGGCACTGGCTAAGGATCCGCTCTGAATAGCTGAGTAGCAGGTGGCCGGCTTCGGTGAGCTGGGCCTTGCGGCCCCCCCGATCAAACAGCGACACGTCCAGCTGCTTCTCGAGGTTCTGAATCTGCAGGCTCACCGCCGGCTGGGTTACATAAAGACTGTCTGCCGCCTTTTTAAAGCTGCCTTCACTGGCAATGGCCCGCAGGATGCGCAGCTGATCAAGCGTGAATGGCAGATCGGCCATGGGGCCCTGGCCCATCGGCTGCTGGACTGTAGGTCGCCCCCGCCGCCCGTGCCAGATGCCATCGGCCCAGTCCTTCGATTCCCAGCTGGTGATGCTGGCCTTACTGCTGGGCTTTGCGCTGCTGCACAGCGGTGGGGCGGCCCTGCGGCCCTGGGGGGAAGCCCGGATCGGTGCCCGGGCCTGGCGGCTGTTGTTTGCCGCCCTGAGCATTCCTGCGGCGGTGCTGCTGGTGGGTTATTTCCTTGCCCACCGCTACGACGGCCTGCGGCTCTGGAACCTGCAGGCACTGCCGGGGATCGTGCCCTTTATCTGGGCGATTACCGCCGTGAGTTTTCTTTTCCTTTATCCAGCCACCTACAACCTGCTCGAGATTCCAGCGGTGCTGAAACCCCAGGTGCGGCTCTATGGCACCGGGATTATCCGAATTAGTCGCCACCCCCAGGCGGTGGGCCAGGTGCTCTGGTGCTTCAGCCATCTGCTCTGGATCGGCAGCAGCTTCATGCTTGTTACCTGCCTTGGCTTGATTGCCCACCATGGCTTTGCGGTGTGGCATGGGGACCGGCGGCTGCGGGCCCGCTTTGGGGAAGCCTTCGAGCAACTCAAGGCAGAAACCTCGGTGTTCCCATTCCTGGCGGTGCTAGACGGCCGCCAACAGCTGCAGCTACAGGAATTTTTAAGGCCCGCCTACCTGGGAATCGCCATTGCCGTGGGCCTTTTCTGGGGCAGTCACCGCTGGATTGGCCTGGCCGCCACCAGCTTTAACCGCACAGGGATCGCCCACTTACTAAATAGTTTCCATTGGCCCGGCTAACCAAGCTGCTTACACTCCAAGTTGCCAGCCCTGCTGAACGCCATGCCATCGGCCGCCGAGCTCGCCTGGCTCATTCCAGTTTTGCCCCTGTTTGGGGCTGTGGTGGTGGGGCTAGGGCTGATCAGCTTCAACCGCACCGTTAACCGCCTGCGCAAGCCGGTGGCCCTCTTCCTGCTCACCTGCGTCGGCGCCGCCGCGGTGCTGAGTTTCGCCGTGCTGCTTGGGCAAATCGGCGGAACGGCCCCCTATGAGGTCCTGTTCCCCTGGGCCAGTGCCGGGCAATTCAACCTCGAGATGGGCTTCCGGGTGGATCCCCTCGGGGCGGTGATGCTGGCCTTGGTCACCACCATTGCCCTGCTGGTGATGGTTTATTCCGATGGCTACATGGCCCACGACAAGGGCTATGTGCGCTTTTTCACCTACTTGGCCCTGTTCAGCAGCTCGATGTTGGGGCTGATCCTCAGCCCGAACTTGCTGGAGATCTATGTGTTCTGGGAGCTGGTAGGGATGTGTTCCTATCTGCTGGTGGGTTTCTGGTACGACCGGGAGGGGGCAGCCCATGCGGCCCAGAAGGCATTTGTGGTGAACCGGGTGGGGGATTTCGGCCTGTTGCTAGGCATCCTCGGCCTGTTCTGGGCCACCGGCAGTTTTGATTTCGAAGGGATTGCCACCGGCCTTGGGGCGAGCATGGCCGATGGCAGCATCGCCGGCTGGGCAGCCACCGCCCTTTGCCTATTGGTGTTTATGGGGCCCATGGCCAAGTCGGCCCAATTTCCCTTGCACGTGTGGCTGCCCGATGCCATGGAGGGCCCCACGCCGATCTCAGCCCTGATCCACGCCGCCACCATGGTGGCGGCAGGGGTATTCCTGGTGGCGCGGCTGGAACCCCTCTATGCGTTGTTCCCCCATGTGCGCCTGGTGATTGCGGTGGTGGGGACGATCACCTGCTTCCTGGGGGCCTCAATCGCTCTCACCCAGATGGATCTCAAGAAGGGATTGGCCTACAGCACCGTTTCCCAATTGGGCTACATGATGCTGGCCATGGGCTGCGGCGCCCCCATTGCCGGCATGTTTCATCTGGTTACCCATGCCTTCTTCAAGGCAATGCTTTTTCTCGGCTCCGGCTCGGTGATCCATGCCATGGAAGAGGTGGTGGGTCACGAGGCGGTGCTGGCCCAAGACATGCGCCTGATGGGCGGCCTGCGCAAGCACATGCCGATAACCGCCATCACCTTCTTCATCGGTTGCGTTGCCATCAGTGGCATTCCCCCCCTGGCGGGCTTCTGGAGCAAAGACGAAATTCTCGGGGTCGCCTTCGGCAGTTATCCCTTGCTCTGGGCGGTGGGCTTTTTCACCGCCGGCATGACTGCCTTTTATATGTTCCGGCTGTACTTCCTCACCTTTGAGGGCCCCTTCCGCGGCACCGACAAGGCCCTGCAGCAACAACTGCTGCTAGCCGCCGGCAAACCTGCCCCGGGCCACGGTGATGGCTCCGAAGCGGGCCATGGCTCCCATGCCGACACGCCCCATGAGTCTGGGTGGCAGATGACAGTGCCCTTAGCACTGCTGGCGGTGCCCTCGGCCCTGATCGGCCTGCTGGGAACCCCCTGGCACAGCCGTTTCGCCGGGCTGCTAAATCCCCAGGAGGCCAGCGAAATGGCCGAACACTTCAGTTGGGGTGAATTTCTGCCCTTGGCCGCCGCCTCCGTGGCGATTTCAGTGGCGGGCATCAGCGTGGCAGTGCTGGCCTACGCGCTCCACAAACTCAACCTGGGCACCGCCGTGGCGGCCCGCTTCCCGGCCATCAATGCTTTCCTGGCCAACAAGTGGTACTTGGATGCCATCAACGACAAGCTGTTTGTGCGGGGCAGCCGGCGCCTGGCCCGCCAGGTGCTCGAGGTGGACGCCAAGGTGGTGGATGGGGTGGTGAACCTCACTGGCCTGCTCACCCTTGGCAGCGGCGAGGGGCTCAAATACTTCGAAACCGGTCGGGCCCAGTTCTATGCCCTGATCGTGTTTGCCGGGGTGGTGGGCCTAGTGGTGATCTTCGGGTCCCTGGGCTAGGGCGCCCTCCGACAGCTCCACTGCCGCTTCACTGCAGCCCCAAGCCGCCGTGAACTGTGTTTTAAAGCCGACCTGTGGGTGGCAAGCGGCCCTTGGATTTCTACACTCTCCCCAGACGCTGCCAAGGAACTGGCTTCTTTTCCCTGGCTCACCACGGCAATCCTGCTGCCGATCGCTGCAGGCCTCTTAATTCCCCTGATCCCTGACCCGGGCAACGGCAAGGTGGTGCGCTGGTATGCCCTGGGCATCACCTTCGTCACCTTTCTGATCACGGTGGCGGCCTACATAAATGGCTACGACCCAGAGGTGGCCGGCCTACAGCTCTACCAACGGGTCACCTGGTTGCCTGAGCTGGGCCTGGGCTGGTCGGTGGGGGCCGATGGCCTCTCCATGCCGCTGATCCTGCTCACCAGCTTCATCACCACCCTGGCGGCCCTGGCGGCCTGGCCAGTGACGATGAAACCGCGGCTGTTTTATTTCCTGTTGCTGGCCATGGACGGCGGCCAGATTGCCGTATTCGCCGTGCAGGACATGCTGCTGTTCTTCCTGGCCTGGGAGCTGGAACTGCTGCCTGTGTACCTGCTACTGGCCATCTGGGGCGGCAAAAAACGCCAGTACGCAGCCACCAAATTCATCCTCTACACCGCGGGCAGCTCCCTGTTCATCCTGCTGGTGGCCCTAGCCATGGCCTTTGCCGGCGGCGGCACCCCCAGCTTTGAATACGCCGAATTGGCGGCCAAGCACCTCGGCACCGGCTTCCAACTGCTCTGTTATGGGGGGCTGCTGATTGCCTTCGGGGTAAAGCTGCCGATTGTGCCGCTCCACACCTGGCTACCCGATGCCCACGGGGAAGCCACCGCACCGGTGCACATGCTGCTGGCCGGGATCCTGCTGAAGATGGGCGGCTACGCCCTATTCCGCTTCAACGCTTCGATGTTGCCCGAAGCCCACAGCCAGTTCGCGCCGCTGCTGGTGGTGCTGGGGGTTGTGAACATCATCTATGCGGCACTCACCTCGTTTGCCCAGCGCAACCTCAAACGCAAGATCGCCTACAGCTCGATCAGCCACATGGGCTTTGTGCTGATCGGCCTGGGCAGCTTCAGCGACCTCGGCACCAGCGGCGCCATGCTGCAGATGATCAGCCATGGGCTAATCGGCGCCAGCCTTTTCTTCCTGGTGGGGGCCACCTACGACCGCACCCATACCCTCCAGCTCGATGAGATGGGCGGCGTGGGCCAAAAGATGCGCAAGATGTTTGCCCTCTGGACGATCTGCTCGCTCGCCTCCCTGGCCCTACCGGGCATGAGCGGCTTCGTTTCAGAGCTGATGGTGTTTACGGGCTTTGTTACCAGTGAGGCCTACAGCCTCAGCTTCCGAATCGTGATGGCAGTGCTGGCGGCCGTGGGGGTGATCCTCACCCCGATCTACCTGCTCTCGATGCTGCGGGAGATCTTCTTCGGCAAGGAAAACGCCCAACTGGTGGCCCACAGCAACCTGGTGGATGCCGAGCCGCGGGAGATCTACATCATTTCCTGCCTGCTGGTGCCGATCATTGGCATCGGCCTCTATCCCCGCCTAGTGACAGACACCTACCGGGCCTCAGTGGAGGCCATGGTGGCCAAGGACACCGCCGCCCTAAAACTGGCCAGCGCCCCCCCCCTGCCCCTGAGGGGAATCTTGCCTCCGGCCTTCACAATGGCGCCGGCCCTGGGCTAAGCCTTCAAAATCGATCTAATCTCACGGGCGCTCGTAGCCACCCCTGTATCCAATGCGTCAGGTCAACTTTGTGCTGATCTTTAGCTTCAGCTTGGCCATGGTGATGTTCACCCTCGAAAACACCGAGGCCACCACCGTGAGATTCCTACCTGGGGTAAGCACCACCCTGCCCTTAGCCGTGCTGATTCTTCTGGTGGGGGGGATTGGCGCCACCGCCGCCTGGGTTTTTGCCGTTTGGAGCGGGGTAGTGCGCAAGGTGAGCGGCGGCCAGCAGGTGGAGGCCCAACAGGTGCGCATCGAAGAACTGCAGCAAGACGTGGAGCGTTACCGCGCCGCCATGGATGCCCAACTGGGCCTGCTGCCCGCCGCCGGCCAAACCAGCGGACTGGCGGAGCCCAGCTGAAGCCGTTAAGGTCCGCGCACATCAGGGGGCACCCGTTTGACCCAGGCCGGGGACAGTGGAGCCCGGGTGGCGATCCGCCTGCTGCAGGATGCGGCAGAGCGCGGTGACATTGACCCCTGGGACGTGGATGTGATTGCCGTTGTAGACGGCTTCCTCGATCAACTGCGCCAAAAATTAGAACTGCCCCGGCTGCTGGCCACCAGCGGTGGCAGTTACGAACAAGACCTGGCTGAAAGCAGTGAAGCCTTCCTGGCCGCATCGGTGCTGGTGTCGCTCAAGGCAGAACACCTAGAACAGCGCACCTTTGCGGTGGAGGCGGCCTGCGCAGAAGAGGTGGGCGATGACCAGGAGTTGGAGGGGGAGGGCTGGCCAGCCCTGGTGGCCCTGCCCTCGCGGCCAGAACGCCTGCTGCAACGCCGCACCGTGGCGCCACCGCCCCTGCTGCGGCCCGTAACCCTCGGCGAACTGATTCGCCAACTGGAAGATATCGCCGCCCGCCTGGAGGAGGAGGCCCCCCGCCAGCGGCGCCAGAAACCAAAGCGCTATTCCGATCGCGAGGCGATCGCCCAGGTAACCGGCCTGGCCCACCGCGAGAAACTGCCAGAAACCACCGCCGCCCTCAGTGTTTTCCTGGGCCAATGGGCCCCCGGGCTGGAGTGGGTCAGTTTTGAAACCCTTGTGGAGGCCTGGGCCGCCGCCGCCCCCCCGGACCTGGACCACGATCGGGTGGGGGTGTTTTGGGCGCTGCTTTTTCTTTGCTCCCAGGGGCGGGTAGACCTTCAACAGAATGAAAAGGATCTGTTCGGCCCCCTGGAACTGCGCTGCCTGCTCCAGGAAGGCGAACAACTGCAGCGCACCCTGGCCTTCCCCCCCTCTGGCAGCCCATTGGGGTCAGCTGCCCTGCCGGCCAGGGAGTTGCGGGCCGCCTAAGGGCGGTTGATACGCTGCCCAGAGCTGGAGAGATACCGCCATGAAGGCCATGATTTTGGCGGCGGGGAAAGGAACAAGGGTGCGGCCGATCACCCACACCATTCCAAAACCGATGATTCCGATCCTGCAGAAACCAGTAATGGAATTTCTGCTGGAATTATTGCGGCAGCACGGTTTCACCGAAGTAATGGTGAATGTGTCGCACCTGGCCCATGAAATCGAGAACTACTTCCGCGATGGCCAGCGATTTGGAGTGGAGATTGCCTACAGCTTTGAAGGTCGCATTGAAGATGGCCAGCTGATTGGCGAGGCCATGGGTTCCGCCGGGGGGCTCAAAAAGATTCAGAATTTTCAACCATTTTTTGATGACACCTTCGTGGTGCTCTGCGGTGACGCCTTAATTGATCTAAATCTCAGTGAGGCGGTACGGCGCCACCGGCAGAAGGGGGCCATGGCTTCGATGGTTACCAAACGGGTTCCTCGCGAACAGGTAAGTAGCTATGGGGTGGTGGTAACCGATGGGGAGGGGCGAGTTAAGGCCTTCCAGGAGAAACCAAGCATTGAAGATGCACTTAGCGACACAATAAATACAGGGATTTACATCTTTGAGCCGGAGATATTTGAATACATTCCCAACGAAATCTCCTACGATATCGGCGCCGACCTGTTCCCAAAACTGGTCGAGGAAGGCGTGCCTTTCTATGCCCTGCCAATGGAATTTGAATGGGTGGACATTGGCAAGGTGCCCGACTATTGGCAGGCCATTCGAGCGGTGCTGCAGGGGGAAGTGCGCCAGGTAACGATCCCCGGCAAACAGGTACGTCCTGGCATATACACGGGACTAAATGTGGCGGCCAATTGGGACAAGATCCAAGTGGAAGGACCCGTGTACGTGGGTGGCATGACAAAGATTGAAGATGGGGTTTCGATCATTGGCCCGGCCATGATTGGCCCCAGTTGTCACATCTGCGCCGGCGCCACCATCGACAACTCAATCATCTTTGACTATTCCCGCATTGGTGCCGGCGTACGCCTGGTGGAAAAACTTGTGTTTGGCCGTTATTGCGTAGACCGCAGCGGCGACCACATCGATGTGCAGGAAGCCTCCCTCGACTGGCTGATCACCGACGCCCGCCGCCAGGACCTCAGGCAGCCGTCCCCAGAACAAAAGGCCCTGGCTGAACTCCTCGGCTCCGACCTAGGCAGCAACAGCGTTGCCCAAGCCCGCTAGATCGAGCACCTGCACCAGGCTCTCCTCCGCCTTAATCGCCATCAAATGGGCACCTGCGGCAATCGTGCTGTAAAGGCGCAGCTGTTCTGCGGCAATGCGAATCCCCTCTTGCCTTGGGTCTGCCGCCGCGGCCAGGCGATCAATTAAGGCCTGGGGGATCTGGGCGCCGGGCACCACCCGGTTGATGAAACTGGCGTTCTTGGCTGATTTCAGTAGAAAAACCCCAGCCAACACTGGCAAATCCAGGGGGTGGGCAATCTCCCCACAGAAGCGCCGCAGGGCCTCGGCATCCATCACCATCTGGGTTTGCAAAAAGCGGGCCCCGGCCTCGGCTTTGCGGCGGGTGCGGCTTTTCAAGCCGCTCCAGCTGCGGCACTGGGGATCGGCGGCGGCGCCAGCAAATAGCAGCGTGGGTCCATCGGGGAGCTCTGCCCCTAGGGGATCGAGGCCCGCATTCAGGGCCCGCACCTGCTGGAGCAGGCGCACCGCCTCCAGGTCAAACACCGGCCGGGCCGCCGGCTGGTTTCCGGCTTTCACTGGATCACCGGTGAGACAAAGCAGATTGCGCAGGCCCAAGGCCTGGGCGCCGAGCAGATCCGCCTGGAGAGCAATACGGTTGCGATCGCGGCAGCCCAACTGCAGCACCGGCTCTAGGCCTCGATCCTGAAGCAACTTGCAGAGGGCAAGGCTGCTCATCCGCATCACAGCCCGGCTGCCATCGGTCACATTGAAGGCCTGCACCCGGCCCCGCAAGGCCTCGGCCGCCGCCAGGGCCCGCCGCGGATCTGCCCCCAGGGGGGGGGTGATCTCAGCGGTAATTACCGGCTTACCACTGGCCAGTGCCGATTCCAGATCCGTGCTGCCCATGGCGCGCCCCATTGGGGCTATCTTCCCAGGTTGCCTAGAATTGGGTATCTGCACTCAGGTAAGGCGATGGCTCTTCCCGTTCCGGGGGATCTCAGCACTCACCTTTCTGAAAGGGAATTAGAGATTATTGAACTGGTGGCGGCGGAACTAACCAACCAGGAAATCGGCCTGCGGCTTTCGATCAGTAAACGCACTGTTGACAACCACGTAAGCAATATCTTCTCCAAAACCGGGGCCCGTAACAGGGTGGCCCTGGTGAACTGGGCGATGTCCTCGGGCAAAATCTGCCGCGATGGTTTCAACTGCTGCAATCTGCCTAGTCCCTGAGCTTCGGTAGTGCCGCATAGAGGGCCTTAAAGCGAGCCTGCTGCAGGCGATGGTCAACTATCGGAGCGGGGTGGCCATGGTCCAGCTCTGGCAGCCACTGGCGCACGTAGGTGGCCTCGGGATCAAATTTGCTCGCCTGGGTAGTGGGGTTGAAGATCCGCAGGGGCTTGGGATCCATGCCACTGCTGGCACTCCATTGCCAGCCGCCATTGTTGGCGGCCAGGTCCCCATCCACCAAATGGGCCATGAAGAAGGCTTCGCCGCTGCGCCAATCGCAGATCAGATCCTTCACCAAAAATGAGGCCACGATCATGCGGCAACGGTTATGCATCCAGCCCGTTTGTACTAGTTGCCGCATGGCGGCATCCACGATTGGCACGCCGGTGAGCCCCCGCTGCCAAGCCAGCAGCCACTCAGGATTGTTCTCCCAGGGAAAGTGATGCCACTGGGGGCGATAGGGCCCATCGGCCAGGCTTGGAAAGTGAAACAGGGCCTGCTGATAAAACTCCCGCCAGGCCAACTCCTGCTGCCACACGGTGATCGAACGGCGTTGCTCATCACTGCGGCAGCCCTCAAGGGCCTCGAGGCTCCCCTGCCAGGCGGTGCGCGGGCTGATGGTGCCGGCCCGCAGGGCCGCACTCAACCAGGAGGTGCCCGCCTCGGCCGGCAGGTTGCGTCCCTCCTCGTAGGAGTCGAGGGGGCCGCTGCTAAAGCGCTGCAATTGCTTGAGGGCCGCCTTTTCCCCGGGCCGGCAGGGGCAGGCGGCGGCGCCGGCCCAGGGGTAGCTGGGCACTTGCTGGAGCAGCGGCAACCTTTCCGACAGCTCCTCACCTAGGGGGCTCGGCAGATCCAGCAGATTGGTGGGGGCAGCCACGGGCGTTTGTTTTGGCTGCTCTGCCCACCGACGCCAATAGGGGCCATAGACGCGATAGGGCTCCCCTGCCCCTGTGTAGAGCTGTTCGGGGGGTACCAACAGTTGATCCCAATCGGCGGCCACCCGTTGGCCCTGGGCCCTCAGGCTGGCGGCCAAGCTGCGGTCCCGCTGGCGCACCTGGGGTTCGCCATCCCGGTTCCAGGCCACCCCCTCAGCCCCTAGGGCCGCCGCCAGGCGAGGTAACTGGTCGAGGGGATCCCCTTGGAGCAATAACAGCCGACTGCCGGCCTGGCGCCAGCGCTGTTGCAATTCCGCCAGGCTTTCCAGCAGAAACCAACGGCGGGCGGGCGCCATGGTGGGCCCCTCCAACTCCGCCGGATCAAGCACAAACACGCCGGTAAGGGCTGGGGTGAAAGCCGCCAAGGCCGCCAGGCCGAGGTTGTCGGCCAACCGCAGGTCCCGGCGGTGCCAAAACAACCAGCGGGGGGCGGAAATATTGCTGGGAATTGCCACGGTTAGCTCAGGCCCAGCAGTTGTTTAGCCCGGAACCAGGCGGTGACTGTTTTGCCATCCAGGGCCTCAGCACCGCTGGCCAGCAGGGCATCAAGGTCGCCAGGGCTGAGCAAAAGCACCTCAATGTCTTCGTCGCTATCCCCAGCCACTGGCACCGGCAGCGGCGATAGCTCCCGGGCCAGGAAAAGGTGAATCAGCTCATCGGAATAACCCGGACAGGGCAACAACAGACCCAGCGAATCCCAACGGCTGGCGGCATAACCCGCCTCCTCCTGCAGTTCCCGTTCCATGGCCGCCTGGGGCTGCTCCTCGGGCTCCAGGGTGCCGGCCGGAAATTCCAGGATGCGCCGCTGCACGGCAAAGCGGTATTGGCGCAAGATCACCACCCGGCCGTCATTGAGCACAGGCACCGCCAGGGAAGCCCCTGGATGGCGGATGCAGCCGTAGGTGCCCTCCACCCCAAGGGGCAGGCGCAGGTGCTGGATTTCCATCCGCAACTTACGCACCGACAAACTCGCCACGATGTCGAGCAATTCCGCCGGTTCCGGGGGCGATAGGGGAGCCATGGCCTAGTAATAATTCAGTCCAGTCTGGCGGTGGGTGGTCGGTAGGGCGGGTCTACGGACTGGTGGGTGGGAAGGCTGTGGGGCTGCGGACTGGCTGAGTGGCGCGCTGGCGCTCAGCGAAACAAGCGAAGGAAACCAAAGGAACGAAGCAATTGGGGCAAGCGGAGGGACCAAGGCGGCCACTCCTTTGAAAATGACTGGGGTCAGATGACTGGGGTCATTTTCAATACCCCCAGGGGCTTCCCCTAAGCAGAGCAGCCAAAGGAGAACCGCCAGCTCCGGCCTCAAACCAGAAGCAAGCAACAACAGCTGATTTAGGCGCCAATTCCCAAGCACCATTACTTAGTGATTGGCCCGCCGGTGCGGCAGCCCGTTGGGACCGCGGTGGGGCAGCGGTGAGGCCGCCCAACCTTGCCCGTGTAACCCCGCTGTTTAGCTGCGATGCTGAGCAAATGATCGGCACCACCCCCGCCCCCAACCCTGCCCCCTGCCCTGGGTCTGGCCCGATGGCGCCCCAGGTGTTTCCCCTGGCGGCGGTAACTGGCCACCCCACCCTGAAGTTGGCCCTGCTGCTGGCGGCCATTGACCCCGGCCTGGGGGGGGTGGTGATTGCCGGCGGCCGCGGCACCGGCAAATCTGTGTTGGCCCGGGGGCTCCATGCCCTATTGCCCGCCATTGAGGTGGTGGAGGGCAGCTTCAACGGCGCCCCCGATGGGGTGTCGCCCACCCGGGTGCTCCCGGCCCCGTTTATCCAGGTGCCCCTTGGCGTTAGCGAAGACCGGCTGGTGGGTTCCGTTGATGTGAGCCAATCCCTGCTGGAGGGTCGCACTGTCTTCCAGCCGGGCCTGCTGGCGGAGGCCCACCGTGGGGTGCTCTACATCGACGAACTGAACCTGCTCGATGCCACCGCCCTCAACCTGCTGCTGGCGGCGGTGGGGGCCGGGGAAAACCGGGTGGAACGGGAGGGCTTGAGCTTGGTGCACCCCTGCACCCCGTTGTTGATCGCCACCTACAACCCCGAAGAGGGCCAAGTGCGCGACCACCTGCTCGACCGCTTTGCCATCGCCCTCTCCGCCGACCAAACGGTGACCACGGCGGAACGGGTAGAAATCACCCAATCCGCCCTTGGCTACGGCGAAAACAGCACTGGCTTCCGGGGCCAATGGCAGGAGGAATCCGATGCCCTCGCCACCCAGCTGCTGTTGGCCCGCCAATGGCTCCCCGACGTGGCGATCAGCCGTGAACAAATCACCTACCTGGTGCAAGAGGCCCTGCGCGGGGGCGTGGAGGGCCACAGGGCCGAGTTGTATGCCCTGCGGGTGGCCAGGGCCCATGCGGCCCTGCAGGGCCGTGACCAGGTGGAGGCCGAGGATCTGCAGTTGGCGGTGCGGCTGGTGATCGCCCCCCGGGCCAAGGTCCAACCCCCGGCTGAGCCCCAGCAGCAGCAACCACCGCCGCCGCCACCACCGCCACCGCAGAACGAAGACGACGGCCAAACCCCGCCCGAAGACAACCAAGACGACCAGGAAGATCCCGAAGATCAAGAAGACGAACCACCCGAAGACGAGCAAGACCAAGACGACACCCCCCCCTCGGTGCCGGAGGAATTTTTGCTGGATGCCGAAGCCATAGCAATCGATCCGGAACTGCTGCAATTCCAGGCCGCCAAGAGCAAGGCCGCCAATAGCGGCTCCCGGGGGCTGGTGCTCAGCGACAGCCGCGGCCGTTATGTGCGGCCAGTGCTTCCCCGGGGGCCCGTGCGCCGCATCGCCGTCGACGCCACCCTGCGGGCGGCGGCGCCCTATCAAAAAAGTCGCCGGGAGCGGCAACCCCACCGCAAGGTGATCGTGGAAGACGGCGACCTGCGGGCCAAACAACTGCAGCGCAAGGCCGGCGCCCTGGTGATCTTCCTGGTGGATGCCAGCGGTTCAATGGCGCTCAACCGCATGCAAAGTGCCAAGGGGGCGGTGCTGAGGCTGCTCACCGAGGCCTACGAAAACCGCGATGAAGTGGCGCTGATCCCCTTCCGGGGCGAACAGGCGGAGGTGCTGCTGCCCCCCACCCGTTCGATCACCGCCGCCAAACGCCGGCTCGAAACCATGGCCTGCGGCGGCGGCTCCCCCCTGGCCCATGGCCTGGCCCAGGCGGCCCGGGTGGGGGCCAATGCCCTGCAAACGGGCGATCTATCCCAGGTGGTGGTGGTGGCGATCACCGACGGCCGCGGCAACGTGCCCCTCGGTCGCTCCCTCGGGCTGCCCCAGGGGGAAGGGGAGCCGCCGGTGGACCTCAAGCAGGAACTCAAGGAGGTGGCCAGCCGCTACCGCCTGCTGGGCCTGAAACTGCTGGTGATCGACACCGAACGCAAGTTCATCGGCAGCGGCATGGGCAAGGAATTGGCGGAGGCCGCCGGCGGCCGTTATGTGCAACTGCCTAAGGCCAGTGACCAGGCCATCGCCGCCATTGCCCTGGAGGCCCTCAACCGCTGAACGGTCAGCTAATTGGCTTTGCCGGGCTGTTTTATCGAGGGATAAAGCTCATCAAAAAACTTGCCCAGGCCCAGGGTGACACTGCGGAGCCCATCAACAAAACCTGGATCACTGCTGAGTTTTTGCACATCACCACCGATGGAATCCACCCTGCGGGTGAGCTGTTCAGCGTTGCTGATCGTGCGCTTTAGCTCATTGATCACCTTTGGGTTATCAAAAGCGGCACTGATGTTGTTGGCGTGCTTCATGGTGGCCTTGGCCTCGGCGGTGGCCGCCTTGAGGTTGGCGATTGCCGGCTCGGCCTGCTTCACCGCCGTTTGCAATTGCTTCACCAACTGGTCGCTGCTGGCCAGCATCAAATCGGCGCGCTTGGCGGTTTGACCAAAGGCCCTGGAGGTTTTGCTGATCTCAGTGGTGGTGGTGGCCACCTTGCCGATCACATCTTCCTTTTCGGTTTTGGCCAGGATGCTTTCCATCAAGCCCATCACCGTGGTGAGGCTGGGGGTGGGAATCCCCTGCACAAAGCCGTCGGCGCAAACAATCCGTTTTGGATCACAATTTTTAGCCAGGGGGCCCGGCAGGCCGCTGGGGGTGGTGGCTGCCTCAGTAACCAGGGCGATCTCCGGATCACCGCCCAGCAGCGAACCGCTGCGCACCTGGGCCAGGAGCGGCCGCGGTAGCAACAGGTTTGCGTCGTTGATCTGCACTGTTACCAGCACGGCGCCACTCTCCGGCTTCACCTGACGAACCGTGCCCACCGCCACGCCCCTAAAGGTGACGGTGCTCTGGGGGGCTAGGCCGGCGGCATCGGCAAAGCGCAGGCGAAAGGTCCAAACCTTCTGGCCAAAGGCGACACCCGTGAGCCAAAACCACAGGGCAAAGCCCCCCGCCAGGGCCGCCAATAGCGAAAAACCGATGGTCGCTTCTCGAACGCTGCGGCGCATCAGTGATTTACCAGCTCTTTGGGCTGCATCGGGCCGTTCAGGCTACCCGTTCTGAACTGCACCACATAGGGGTCATCGCAACACCTAAAGGCCTCCACCGACCCCTGCCAGCGCAGCTTGGCTTGATACAGAAGCACCACTCTTTCCGCCGCGCGTTCAATCGTGCTGAGCACATGGCTCACCACCACGGAGGTGCCATTGGTCACATGGGTGGTTTTCACCATGAGGTCTTCAATCCGGGTGGACGCCACCGGGTCCAGGCCAGCGGTGGGCTCGTCAAACAGCAGCAGCGGCTGATCCCTCTGGGGCCCAGGGTCATCCACCATCGCCCGGGCAAAACTGACGCGCTTCTGCATGCCCCCAGAGAGCTCACCGGGCATCAAATCCTCCGTGCCCGCCAGCCCCACCGCCTCCAAACAGCGGGCCACCCGTTGGCGTATCTCCCGCTCAGGCAGGCGGCCATCGCGGTAAAGCAAAAAGCCCACGTTTTCCAACACCGTGAGCGATGCCAGCAGGGCAGGATTTTGGGAGACCAGCCGCACATCGGGGGGATGGCGCTGATCTAGGCGCAGATACTGCTGACGCTTACCAAATAAATAAAGCTGCCCGGCACTGGGCAGCTCCAGGCCGGCCAGCAGCCGCAGGATTGTGGTTTTACCGGCGCCGGAGGGCCCCACCACCGCCAGGCGTTCGCCGCGGTGCAACTGCAAATCAAGGCCATCGATGATCGTGCGCTCCCCCCTGCGCAGGCTCACCCCACAGAGCTCAAGCACAGGCGCACCAGCTCCAGGGGCACAGATTTGGGGCGGACAGGTTTCGGTCATCTCCTTACAGTGCCGACTTGATGCTGCCTGAGCCAGCGCCATGCGTCAGCCTGCCGGCGAACATTCCCGCCGAGACGACCTGGTGAATCGCTCCAGGCGGGCGGTGCAGTGGCTGCAACCGGGGCTGGTGGTGAAGCGCTGGGTGCTCACCTCCGCCCTTGGCTTGGTGCTGGCCCTACTGGGGGCCGCCATCTGGGCAGACCTAAAACCGATCTACTGGACGATCACCACCATCGAAACCCTGCTGCGCTCCCTGGCGGGGGTGGGCAAGGGCTTCACCGGACCCCTGGTGCTGCTGGCGGGCGGGGGCTTGATCCTGCTGGGCCAAAGCCGCAGTTTCCGGTCCATCCAAAAGGCCCTCGCCCCCCAGCGGGAAACCGCCCTGGTGGACGCCCTGATTTCCCAGCGGCGCCTCAACCGCGGTCCCAACATCGTGGCGATCGGCGGCGGCACCGGCCTCTCCACCTTGCTCAGTGGTCTTAAGCGCTATAGCGGCAACCTCACCGCCATCGTCACCGTGGCCGACGACGGCGGCAGCAGCGGCGTACTGAGGCGGGAGCTGGGGGTACAGCCCCCCGGGGACATCCGCAATTGCCTGGCGGCCCTGGCCCGGGAGGAACCGCTGCTTACCAAGCTGTTCCAATACCGCTTTACCGCTGGCAGCGGCCTGGAGGGCCATAGCTTCGGCAATTTGTTTATTTCGGCGCTTACGGCGATCACCGGCAGCCTCGAAACGGCGATTACCGCCAGCAGCAAGGTGTTAGCGGTCCAGGGGCAGGTGGTGCCGGCCACCAGCGCCGATGTGCGGCTTTGGGCCGAGCTGGAGGATGGCCGGCGCCTGGAGGGGGAATCCAACATCGGCCATGCCGACAGCCCGATCGTGCGGCTTGGCTGCACGCCTGCCCGGCCAGCGGCCCTGCCCCGGGCCCTGGAGGCGATCGCCCATGCCGATCTGATCGTGCTCGGCCCCGGCAGTCTTTACACCTCGCTGCTGCCAAACCTGCTGGTGCCCCAACTGGTGGAGGCAATCGGCCGTTCCAGCGCCCCGCGGCTCTACATCTGCAATCTGATGACCCAACCGGGCGAAACCGATGGCCTTGATGTGGGCGGCCACCTGCGGGCGATCGAAGCCCAACTGGCCACCCACGGGGTGCAAGGGCGTTTATTTGATGCGGTTTTAGCCCAGGATGCCCTAGCCCGCGGGCCTGAGCTCGACTACTACCTGGCCAAGGGGGCCGAACCAGTGCGATGCAACGGGGCCGCCCTGAGGGCCCAGGGCTACCAGGTGATGCTGGCCAGCATGCAGGGCAGTGGCCAACGCAGCGAAGGCCGCGCCAGCAGGGGCACCCTGCGCCATGAGCCCAGGAACCTGGCCCTGGCGGTGATGCGGTACTACAGAAGCACCAAACGGGGCGCCCAATAACAGCCCAATAATGCTCAGTGGGCGTTTAGCAATCAGTGGGCGTCCTGCAACTCGTAGAAGTCGGGCTGCACGTAGTCCTTGCGCAGGGGATAGCCCACCCAGTCCTCGGGCATTAACAGCCGCTTGGGGTGGGGGTGACCGCTGTAGTGGATGCCAAACATGTCAAAGCTCTCGCGCTCCTGCCAATCGGCGCCGCGATAAAGGGGATAAAGCGAGGGAACCGTGAGCTCCCCATCCCGGGCCAAGCTCACCTCCAGGCGCACCTCCTCGGTGCTGTGGCCATCACTGCTGGCCATCTTTACCAGGTGGTAGAAGCTCACCAGATTCTTGCCAGGGCCTTCGTCGTAGGCCCCCTGCACCTGCAAATAGTCAAAACCCTTTGCCTTCAGGGCCATGGCCACCGGCGGCAGGGCCAGGGGCCCCACGCCAATGCGTTCCACCCCCAGGTGATCCGGCTCTAGCGGGGTTGGATCAAAGCCCTCGGCCTGCAACCACTGGAGCAGGGGCCCTGGGCTGGGGGCTGCCAGCGGGGCTGCTGGGTCAGGGGAGGCCGGGGCCGGGGAGATCGGGGAGGTGGAATCAGCCATCGGCGGGCAGGGGGGCGGGGACGGCGGTGCTGGCGGGATTTTTCAGGTTGAGGGGTGCCATGGCCTCAGCGGCGGCAAAGGCCTTCTGCTGGCTTTCCGCCCTCAGATACTTGCCATCAACGATGGGCTCCACCGCGGTCATTTGGTGTTCCACCGTGAAATAGCGGTGGGTGGGCAACAATCGGCCGCGCTCGGCAAGGGCTTCATTGCCCACCTTTTTGCGCAGTTTGATCACCGCATCAAAAATCGCCTCGGGCCGGGGCGGACAACCGGGAATGTAGAGATCCACAGGGATCAGTTTGTCTACGCCGCGCACCGCAGTGGTGGAATCGGCCGAAAACATGCCCCCTGTGATCGTGCAAGCGCCCATGGCGATCACGTACTTGGGCTCAGGCATCTGTTCGTAGAGCCGCACCAGGGCTGGCGCCATCTTCATGTTGATGGTGCCGGCGGTGATGATCAGGTCGGCCTGGCGGGGGCTGGAGCGGGGCACCAAGCCAAAGCGGTCGAAATCAAAGCGGGAACCGATCAGGGCCGCAAACTCAATGAAGCAGCAGGCGGTGCCATAGAGCAGCGGCCAGAGGCTGCTGAGCCGCGCCCAGTTGTGCAGATCATCGAGGCTGGTGAGAATCACGTTCTCCGACAGGTCACTGGTGACCGCCGGGGCGCCAACCGGGTTGCAGCTGGCCTCGCGCAGGTCCCGCAGGGCGTCGATCGGTGAGGGGGCAGGGGTGAGGGTCATTTGCTTAGCTCCACTCCAGGGCGCCCTTACGCCAGGCATAGGCGAGGGCCACCACCAGGATGGCAATAAAAACAAGGGCCTCGATGAAAGCCAGCAAGCCCAAACGGTGGAAAGCCACGGCCCAGGGATAAAGGAACACCGTTTCCACGTCGAAGATCACAAAGACCAAAGCGAACATGTAGTAACGAATATTGAACTGAATCCAGGCGCCCCCCTCGGGCTCCATGCCCGACTCATAGGTGGTACGCCGCTCGCCACTGCGCGACTTGGGGGCCACCAGCTTGTTTACAACGAGTGCCAGCACCGGCACCGCCGTGGCGATCAGCAAAAAACCCAGTAAGGAGTCGTAGCCAGGGAGAACAAACATGCTGGCTCGCGCCACCACCCGCATCACTGGGCTCAGTGTGACACCGCTTCCCCAACCCAGCCCAAGATCAAGCTCGATAGAGTTGGGTCGCTGAGGCGGGGCAATGGCAATGGAGCACGACGAAGCAAAGCTGGCCGAACCAACGGCCGCCGTAGATGACCCCGATAGCCACCGCCATGAGTGCCGCAGCTGCGGTTTTGTTTATGACCCGGCGGAGGGGCTGAAAAAACTGGGCATAACCGCCGGCACCCCCTTTCAACAGCTGGATCCCCAAAGCTTCCGCTGTCCTGTTTGCCGCAGCCCCGTGGCCGCCTTCCGGGACATCGGCCCCCGCAACAAGCCGAGCGGTTTCGAAGAGAATCTCAAGTTCGGCCTGGGGGTGAACACCCTCACCCCCGGCCAGAAGAACGTTTTGATTTTCGGCGGATTTGCCCTGGCCATTGCCTTCTTCCTTTCCCTTTATTCCCTGCGCTGATCAGCACTGACCCCGTGACCGTGACCCTGCGCTTCCTCAAACCCCTGGTCAGCCTGCTGGCCGTGCTCTTGCTCACCACCGGCTGCGTGACCACTGGCCTGCCCTTGGCCAGCGCCAGTCCCTGGGCCCCCGTGCCCCTCGACACCAGCTCCAACCCCCTGGATGTGGCCTTCACCGATGCCAACCACGGCTTCCTGGTGGGCAGCAACCGCCTGGTGATGGAAAGCAACGATGGCGGGGCCAGCTGGGAAAACCGCAGCCTCGAACTCCCTGAGGAGGAAAATTTCCGCCTGATCAGCATTGATTTTCGTGGCGACGAGGGCTGGATCGCCGGCCAGCCAGGGCTGCTGATGCACAGCACCGATGCCGGTCAGCACTGGACCCGCCTGTTGCTAGACACCAAATTGCCTGGGGAACCTTTTCTGATCACCGCCACGGCGGCCCAAACGGCAGAACTAGCCACCGACGTGGGCGCTGTGTACCGCAGCAGCGATGGGGGCAAGAGCTGGCAGGCGGAGATGGGTGACGCCGCCGGGGCGGTGCGTGATTTGCGCCGTAACGATGACGGCCGTTACGTAAGTGTCTCGGGCCTCGGAAATTTCTTTTCCACCTGGACCCCGGGCGAAACGGCCTGGCAGATGCACCAACGGGTGA
Organism: Cyanobacteriota bacterium; assembly: GCA_039799245.1. Classification (GTDB taxonomy): domain Bacteria; phylum Cyanobacteriota; class Cyanobacteriia; order PCC-6307; family Cyanobiaceae; genus Synechococcus_D. The sequence goes on along the minus strand of JBDLTB010000005.1, from coordinate 34,393 downwards.
GCAGCCAGCGGGTACAAACCATGGGCTTCCAGCCCGATGGCCAGCTCTGGATGGTGAGCCGCGGCGCCCAATTGCGCTTCAACCCCGATGGCCAAAACCCTGAGGAATGGGGTAAGCCGGTAATTCCCATTACCAATGGCTATGGCTACCTAGATATGGCCTGGGATCCCCAGGGGCAGATCTGGACCGGTGGCGGCAACGGCACCCTGCTGGTGAGTGGCAACGGCGGGGAGAGCTGGCAGAAAGATCCGGTGGGGGCCGCCACCCCCAGCAATTTCACCCGCTTGCTGTTCCTGGCCGATGGCAAGGGCTTTGCCCTTGGGGAACGGGGGTCCCTGCTGCGCTGGGTGGGCTGAGCGGGGGCTGGGTCACTATCCAACCCTCTGTAACCATTCCCCCGGCAAACCGATCCCACCCCTTAGGATCACTGGGCTGAAAAGGGAGTTGCGATGGCCGCCGGTTCCACCGGGGAACGTCCGTTCTTCGAAATCATTACGAGCATCCGTTATTGGGTGATCCACGCCGTGACCCTCCCGGCGATCTTTCTTGCTGGTTTTCTCTTTGTGAGTACCGGCTTGGCCTACGACGCCTTTGGCACCCCCCGGCCGGATGCCTATTTCCAGGTCAATGACCAAAAAGCTCCTGTGGTGAGCCAGCGTTACGCCGGCAAAGCACAGCTGGATTTGCGCCTGTCGAACTGAGCCCCCATGACCCAGTCCTCCTCCACCACGCCACGCAACTACCCGATTTTTACGGTGCGCTGGCTTTCCCTGCATGCCCTCGGCATCCCCACGGTTTTTTTCCTGGGTGCCTTGGCCGCCATGCAGTTTGTTCGCCGCTGAATCCCCCACCATGCAGCGCAATCCCAACCCCAACAACCTGCCGGTTGAACTGAATCGCACCAGCCTCTACTTGGGGTTGTTGCTGGTCTTCGTGACCGGCGTGCTTTTCTCCAGCTACTTCTTCAACTGAGGCCCCAGCCATGAGCGGTAAGAAGTCAAATCTCCCCGACGGTCGGATTCCCGACCGGCTGCCCGATGGTCGTCCCGCTGTGCCCTGGCGCAGCCGCTGGACCGAAGGTCCCCTCCCCCTCTGGCTGGTGGCAACCGCCGGTGGCATGGCGGTGATCTTTGTGGTGGGCCTATTTTTCTATGGCGCTTACGTGGGCGTCGGTTCCGCCTGAATCCTTTCCGGCTTCAGTCCCAAAATTGCAAATACGGCATAGAAAGCCCTGGCCCTGTGTCAGGGCTTTTTTCTTGTCTATGCTTAGTAGATATGTGATCTAGGCATGCAGGCCCCTTTTGAGCCGCCCGCCCAAAGCTCCAAAGAACGGCGCCGCAGCCGTTCCAAACGCCGCGAATTGTTTTGCCCCACCCACCCGGAACAACGGATCGAAGGCAACGGTAAAAAGTATTTCTTACACCTGCTGAGCCCCGGGCAACTGGCCGCCCGGGGCATGAAGGAGAGCAAGGCAAAGTTGATCATCCAGGCTTACCCGGTGCTAGTGCTAAGCAACGAGTGGCTGGAGGAACTGTTCTGTCCCTGCTGCGGCACCAGCCGCTGGTGCCATGTGACCAAGCTGGACAGGGTGTTACATACGGTGCGCTGGGCCCCCCGGGACCTCTGGCAGCAGGTGGCCCATGTGGATGGCCTCCACGGCAATCCCACCGTGAGCCAATTCACCGCCCGGGAAGCCCGGCGCCATCGCCAACAGAAAACCGCCAAGGGCAAGAAGCTTTTTGACCAGGGTTAGGCCAACTGCACCCGGGCGCGAAAATCGGCAATGGTTGGTTCGAGCCCTTGGGCCAAGGGCACCTGCGGCTCCCAGCCCAGCACCTGGCGGGCCAAATCGATCACCGGTTGCCGCTGCAGGGGATCGTCCTGGGGCAAGGGGCGGTAAACAAACTCCAAGCCGGGGTTGATGCGATCACGCACCAATTCAGCCAATTGCTTGATGGTGAACTCCCCAGGATTACCAAGGTTGATTGGTCCAGGGTGGTCGGCCTCCATCAGGCGCAAAAAGCCCTCCACCAGGTCATCCACATAGCAAAAGCTACGGGTTTGGCTGCCTTCGCCGTAGAGGGTGAGCGGTTCGCCGCGCAGGGCCTGCACAATGAAATTACTCACCACCCGACCGTCGTTTTCCAGCATGCGCGGGCCGTAGGTATTAAAAATTCGCGCCACCCGAATCTCGGTGCTGTGCATGCGCCGATAATCAAAACAAAGGGTTTCAGCAATGCGCTTGCCCTCGTCGTAACAGGAGCGAATGCCGATGGTATTTACGCAGCCGCGATAGCTTTCCGGCTGGGGATGCACCTCCGGATCGCCATACACCTCACTGGTGCTAGCCAGCAGCAGCCGCGCCCCCACCCGCCGGGCTAAGCCCAGCATGTTGTAGGTGCCTAGAAAACTAGTTTTAGCGGTTTTAATCGGATTGAATTGGTAATGCACTGGCGAGGCAGGACAGGCCAGGTGCCAGATGCGATCCACCTCAAGTTTGATTGGTTCGGTTACATCGTGGCGGATCAGCTCAAAATTAGGATGGCCGATCCACCGGTGGATATTTGCCTTACGGCCGGTGAAGTAGTTATCTAGGCAGATCACCTCCTGGCCCGCCTCCATCAGGCGATCCACCAGGTGGGAACCCACAAAGCCGGCGCCGCCGGTTACCAGATGACGAAGGCTCAAGGAAAACTCCTGCAATGGAACTGTGATGGTCTGGAATTCAGGCGCCTTGGCAACTCAGCCCTCCCCCACCCGCCACACCTGCAGGCCCGCCGCCCTAGCGGCGGCGGCATCGGCGATGGCACGGGCATCAAATAACCAGGCGGGCCGCCGCATCACCGCCGCCAGGGCCGGCCAATCGAGGGACCGGAAACTGGTCCATTCCGTGAGGATCAGCACGGCATCGGCCCCGCGGCAGGCCTCGAGGGGATCAATGGCTGCCAACCACTGGCCTTCGCCAGCGGCCGGGGGCTGGCCCAGGTCTTGCTGGATCTGGCCTGAATCCACCTTGGGGTCATGGATCGCCAGCTGGGCCCCCTCCTCCAACAGCTCCTTAGCGATGCGGATAGCTGGGGATTCCCGGGTGTCATTGGTGTCTGCCTTGAAGGCAAAACCCAAGAGGGCAATGCGCTTACCTGAAACCGTATTAAACAGTTTTTGCACCACCAGGCGGGCGATGCGTTGCTGCTGCCAGCTGTTTAGTTCCACCACCTGTTGCCAATAATTGGCCACCTCCTTTAGGCCGTAGTGACCACAGAGATACACAAGGTTGAGGATGTCTTTCTGAAAACAGCTGCCGCCAAAGCCAGGGCCACTCTGCAGAAATCTGGCACCAATGCGGGAATCTGTACCGATCGCCTTACCCACCTCGCGCACATCGGCGCCGGTGGCCTCACAAACCGCCGCAATAGAATTGATCGAGGAAATCCGTTGGGCCAAAAAGGCATTGGCCGTGAGCTTGGAAAGTTCACTACTCCAAAGATTGGTGCGCAGGATCCGCTCAACGGGTACCCATTGGCCATATATCGCCGCCAGAACATCAATGGCATCGGCATCATTACCGCCGATCAAAACCCGATCCGGGTTCTCCAGGTCAGGGATGGCAGTGCCCTCAGCCAGGAACTCAGGATTAGAGAGCACGGAAAAAGTTTTGCCGGCCGGGGCCGCCGCCAGGATTGCCTGCACCGTTTCAGCGGTGCGCACCGGCAGGGTGCTCTTTTCCACCACAATCGTGTGCCCCTGGGCCGCTTCCGCCACCTGGCGGGTGCAGGCCTCGATCCAACGCAGGTCTGAGGCCTGGCCGGCCCCCACCCCCCGGGTTTTGGTGGGGGTGTTCACGGAGAGAAACACCATGTCGGCGCTGGCGATGGCGCCCGCCACATCGGTGCTGAAAAAAAGATTGCGGCCCCGGGCCCGGCCCACCACCGCATCCAAACCTGGTTCGTAGACCGGCAACACTGAAAGATCGGGATCGTTCCAGGCGGCGATGCGCGCAGCATTCAGATCCACCACCGTTACCTGGATCTGGGGACAGCGATCGGCGATCACCGCCATGGTGGGCCCGCCCACGTAGCCCGCCCCGATGCAGCAGATGGTTTGCACTGGGGGGAGGGCCATAGACGGGCTAGCAATGGGCGGCATTGTGGCTCATACACTGCAGGGCCAAGCGTGCAGGGCCAAGCGGGGGCAACCATGGCAAAGACAGCCTTAATTACCGGCATCACCGGCCAGGACGGCAGCTACCTGGCGGAATTACTGCTGGAGAAAGGCTATGCGGTGCATGGCATCAAGCGCCGGGCCAGCAGTTTCAACACCAGCCGCATTGATCACCTTTACCAAGACCCCCACGAGCCGGATCCCCGCCTGAAACTGCACTACGGCGATCTCACCGACAGCAGCAACCTGACCCGGATCATCCAGCAGGTGCAGCCCGATGAGATCTACAACCTTGGCGCCCAAAGCCATGTGGCCGTGAGCTTTGAGGAGCCGGAATACACGGCCAATTGCGACGGCCTCGGCACCCTGCGGATCCTGGAAGCGGTGCGACTGCTGGGACTAACCCAGAAGACCCGGATCTATCAGGCCAGCACCTCAGAGCTCTATGGCCTGGTGCAAGAAATCCCCCAAAAGGAAACCACCCCCTTTTATCCCCGCAGTCCCTACGGCGTGGCCAAGCTCTACGGCTACTGGATCACGGTGAACTACCGCGAAAGCTACGGGATGTATTGCTGCAACGGTCTGCTGTTTAACCACGAAAGTCCCCGCCGGGGCGAAACCTTTGTAACCCGCAAGATCACCCGGGGGCTGGCCCGCATCGACGCCGGCCTCGATCAATGCCTGTTTATGGGCAACCTCGATTCCCTGCGGGACTGGGGCCACGCCCGCGACTATGTGGAGATGCAATGGCGGATGTTGCAACAGGAACAACCGGAGGATTACGTGATCGCCACCGGCCGCCAGGAAAGCGTGCGGCGTTTCATTGAATTAGGGGCCCAACAACTGGGCTGGGGCGAGGGCAACGGCCCCGCCATCCACTGGAGTGGGGAAGGGCTCGAGGAAATCGGCACCAGGGCCGACACCGGCGCCGTGGTGGTGCGGATCGATCCGCGCTACTTCCGCCCCGCCGAGGTGGAAACCCTGTTGGGGGACCCCAGCAAGGCCCACGCGAAATTGGGCTGGACCCCCACCACCACCCTGGAGGAACTGGTGGCCGAAATGATCGCTAACGATCGGGAAGAGGCGAAAAAGGAGGCCTACCTGAAGCGCAAGGGCTTCTCCGTGGTGGGGGCGGCCCAGGAGTGATCCACCCCAGCGATCGCATCTATGTGGCCGGCCACCGGGGCATGGCGGGTTCAGCCATCTGCCGGGCACTCAGCAGGGCGGGCTACGGCTCAACCGCTGCCGGTGGGGCCCTGCTCAAAGCCAGCCGCCAGGAGCTAAACCTGCTGGATCTGGGGGCCGTAGAGCAGTGGTTTGCCGCGCACCAGCCCACGGTGGTGGTGCTGGCCGCCGCCAAGGTGGGGGGGATCCTGGCCAATGCCAGCTACCCAGCCGACTTCCTGCTCGACAATCTCAAGATCCAGAACCATGTAATCGAAACCGCCTGGCGCAGCGGCGTGCGGCGGCTGTTGTTCCTGGGCAGCAGCTGTATCTATCCGAAATTTGCCGAGCAACCGATCCGAGAGGAGGCGCTGCTCACCGGGGCGCTGGAAACCACCAATGAGTGGTACGCCATCGCCAAGATCGCCGGCATCCAGCTCTGCCGAGCCCTGCGCCAACAGCACGGCTTTGATGCGATCAGCCTGATGCCCACCAACCTCTACGGACCGGGCGACAACTACCACCCCAGCCATAGCCATGTGATCGCCGCCCTAATCCGGCGCTTCTGGGAAGCCCAGCAAACGGGGGCCCCGGAGGTGCTCTGCTGGGGTACGGGCACCCCGCGGCGGGAATTCCTGCATGTAGACGATCTGGCAGCAGCGGCGCTGTTTTGTTTGGAGCACTGGGATCCCGCCGCCACCAATGCCCCTAAAGACGACCAAGGGCAAGCGCTGGAGTTTCTCAATGTGGGCACCGGCAGCGACCTAACGATTCAAGAGTTGGCTGAACTGGTGGCCACCAGCCTCAACTACCAGGGGGTAATCCGCTGGGATGCCAGCAAGCCCGATGGCACCCCCCGCAAATTGCTGGATGTGGGCAGGCTGCGGGCCCTGGGCTGGCAGGCGAGCATTCCCCTGGCCGAGGGGTTGAAAGGCGTGATAAGTGACCTGCCCGAGGCCCTAGCCCAGGGGCGCTAATGCAACTGCGTGCCCCCTGGCTGCAGGAACGGCTGCCGCTACTGGCCTCGGCCGGCTGGGATGCCCTGGTGGTGCCGCTCAGCTATGGCCTGGTGTACCAGTGGCATCACGGCAACTGGCCCCAGGGGGGCCTGGCCATGCCCAGCTACCTGGGGCTGTGGCTTGCCTTGTCTTACCTGATCGGCCGCTATTCCAAGCCTTCAGAACGGCGGCAGCGGCGGCCAAACCGGGTGCTGCTGCTACTGCTGCTCACGGGGTTGCTGCTCACCACCGTGCTGGGGGGCTCGTGGCTGCTGGGGCTACCGATCACGGTGACCGGATTACGCAGCCAACAGCTGCCCTTTCTGCTGCTGGCGGGCCTGGGCTCCTGGGCGGGCCAACGGCTGCTGCTGCTGAGGGCGGCAGACCATCGCTGCTGGCTGCTGGTGGCCAACGAAACGGAACAACAGGTGCTGATAAGCCTGCGGCCGGCCCCGCAACCCACCCTCTGGACCCTGGAGCAACTGGAGCAATGCAGCGCTGGGGCCCTGGGGGCCTTCCAGGGGGTGGCCCTGAGCGAGCGGTTACCGCTCAGCCTGGAGAAACTGTCGGGGCTGATGCTGGCCCGCAGCCAGGGCTTGCCCTGCACCACATTGGTGGGATGGTGCGAAGAACAGCTGCAACGGGTGCCACCGGAGCTCTTCTGCCACGAAACCCTGCTGCTAGGGGAAGGTTTTCAACTGCAACCGGGAAGGTTTAGTTGGCGCCTGAAACGCAGTGCCGATGTGGTGGTGGCCGGCAGCCTGCTGCTGCTCACCGCCCCGGTGCTGCTGCTGGCGGCCCTGCTAATCAAGCTGCAGGATGGCGGACCTGTGCTCTATCACCAGGTGAGATCAGGGCTCTATGGCCAGGCCTTTACCCTGGCCAAACTGCGCAGCATGCGGGTGGATGCGGAACGGGCGGGGGCCCGCTGGGCCAGCCGCGGCGATGCCCGCATCACCCCCCTGGGCCACTGGTTACGGCGCATGCGGATTGATGAACTGCCCCAGCTGTGGGCGGTGCTCCGCGGCGACATGAGCCTGATCGGCCCCCGGCCGGAACGGCCGGAATTCGAAGACGAACTGGAACGGGCCATCCCCCACTACCGACTGCGCCACTGGCTGCGACCGGGGCTGAGTGGCTGGGCCCAGGTGTGTCACCCCTACGGCGCGAGCGTGGAGGATGCCCGGGAGAAGCTCAGCTACGACCTGTATTACCTGCGCAACGGCAACCCGTTGCTGGATGGGCTGATCCTGATCAAAACGATCCGTTTAGTGCTGTTGGCCCGCGGCGCCCTGCCCCTGGATCCCAGCCCCCAGCTCTGCCACACTCCACAGCCATGAAGATCCTCGGCCTCTCCGCTTACTACCACGACAGTGCGGCGGCCCTGGTGCTGGACGGCGACATCCGCTGCGCCGCCCAGGAGGAACGCTTCACGCGGATCAAGCACGACCCGGCCTTTCCGGCCCAGGCCATCCGCTGGTGCCTGGCGGAAGCAGGCCTTGCGCTCACAGACATCGACCGGATCGTGTTCTACGAAAAGCCGCTGATCACCTTTGAACGGCTGCTGGAAACCTATCTAGCTACGGCCCCCCGGGGGCTGCGCTCCTTCCTTAAGGCGATGCCGGTGTGGCTGAAGGAAAAGCTCTACCTGAAAAGCGTGCTGCGGCGGGAACTGGCGGAGCTGGCGGGCTGCCGGGAGAAACAGTTGCCACCGCTGCTATTTACCGAACACCACGAGGCCCATGCCGCCGCCGCCTACTACCCCAGCCCCTTTGATCAGGCGGCCGTGCTTTGCCTCGATGGGGTGGGGGAATGGGCCTGCGGTTCCGCCTGGGTGGGCGAGGGCGCCGAGCTGAAACCCCTCTGGCAACTGGATTTTCCCCATTCCCTGGGGCTGCTCTATTCCGCCTTCACCTACTACTGCGGCTTCAAGGTGAATTCCGGCGAATACAAGCTGATGGGCCTGGCCCCCTATGGGCGCCCCCTGTTTGTAGATGCGATCCGCCAGCAGTTGCTGGATGTAAAGCCCGACGGCAGCTTCCGGCTCAACCAGCGCTATTTCAACTACGCCAGTGGTCTCACCATGACCGCCGAGCCCTTCCACCAGTTATTTGGGGCACCACCGCGGCCACCGGAATCGCCCCTGGACCAACGCCACATGGACCTGGCGGCCTCGATTCAGGTGGTCACGGAAGATCTGGTGCTGCAGCTGGCCCGCAGCCTGCAGGCCGAAACCGGCCTGGCCAACCTCTGCCTGGCCGGGGGCGTGGCCCTCAACTGCGTGGCCAACGGTCGCCTGCTGCGGGAGGGCCCTTTCCAGGAGATCTGGATCCAGCCCGCCGCCGGCGACGCCGGCAGTGCCCTCGGGGCCGCCCTGGCGGTATGGCACCGCCACGAGAATGCGCCGCGGCCGAGCCTCCAGGGCACGGGCCTGCGGGATCGGCAAAAGGGCAGCTACCTGGGGCCCAACCTCGATTCCGCCAGCACCGCCGCCGTGCTGGCGGAGCAGGGGGCCGTGGGCCGAGAACTGCCCGACCGGGAACTGTTGCCGGAGCTGGCCCAGCTGCTGGCCGCTGGCCAGGTGGTGGGTTGGTGCCAGGGGCCGATGGAGTTTGGCCCCCGGGCCCTGGGGGGCCGTTCAATCCTGGGGGATCCGCGCTCCCCAAAGATGCAAAGCGTGATGAACCTGAAGATCAAATACCGCGAGAGCTTCCGCCCCTTCGCCCCCTCGGTGCTGGCAGAGAAAGCCAGCGATTGGTTTGAGCTGGAGCCGGGCCAAACCAGTCCTTACATGCTGCTGGTGGCGGGGGTACAGCCCCTGCACCGCCGGGCCATGACCCCGGAGCAGGGGGCCCTGTTTGGCATCGACAAGCTCAACGTGCCCCGCTCAACGCTGCCGGCGGTGACCCACGTGGATTACTCCGCCCGCATCCAAACCGTCCATGCCGACACCAACCCCCGCTACCACGGGCTGCTCAGTGCCTTTGAGGCGCTTACGGGCTGCCCGGTGCTGGTGAATACCAGCTTCAATGTGCGCGGCGAACCAATCGTGTGCACCGCCGCCGATGCCTACCGCTGCTTCATGCGCACGGAGATGGATGCCCTGGTAATCGGCAACACGCTGCTGCTAAAAAGCGAACAGCCCCACTTCGCCGACAGCGAGCGCTGGCAGGACAGCTTTGCCCTGGATTAATAGATACACCCATGAAGCAATAAATCCATGAAGCTTTCCAGCCGAATCTTGCTAAAAGCTGCCCAGCTCAGCCCCTATGGCCACTGGAAAATTGTGGCTTTAGCCGCAAAGAACGATTCAGCCCTTTGGGACCATTCGATTCCACTCAAAACAGTGCCAGGGGGCACCCTCCGGGCCGACTTGAGGGAACCTGTGTACACACAGTTTCTTCGCCATGGCTGCATTCCCCATCAAGAAGCAGCAGATGAACTACTGAGCAAACTCATTGGCGAAGGCGACTTCATCTTAGATATTGGCGCAAATATTGGCTATCTCTCCATCCTGTTCTGCCATTTTGCTGGGGCCACAGGCAAAGTAATTGCGCTTGAACCTTCAACTCGATCCTTTCAACAATTGCAACGCAATACGGCTTTCAATAAAAGGATTAATCCCCTCAATATTGCGATCTCAAACACCGCTGGATACCTACCCTTCAAGGAAACAGATTGTTTAGAGCGCTCCTCCCTGGAATCGGTGAAGGCCCCAGCCCACACCATCAGCGTCGAGGCAATGCGTCTCGACGATCTGTGCGCACAATATGGCACCCCTGATTTCATCAAAATCGATGTGGAGGGCCACGAATATGCTGTTTTTGAAGGGGCCCAAAATCTTCTAGGAAGCACCAAGCGACCACTCATTTACTTTGAAGCGCTGGACCATAACTCCCTAGGACAATGCGTTCAGACTCTTCAACATTTATCAAATCACAGCTTAACGATTTATCGTCTGTCTAAGCAGGCAAAATTGCTTCCTTGGCAGCATCCAGGTGGCCTTAACGACTTCCTCGCCGTTCCCCCTGAAAGGCGTCATCAGATCCCCTCCTCTTTACAGGCCCCATGACCCACCCCAGCAAAACACCAGCCCAACTGCGCGAATTTGGTTTCGTGCTAGCGGGAGGTCTCACCCTGATCTTCGGGATCCTGGGCCCCTGGCTGCGGCATCATCCGGCGCCCCTGGGGCTATGGCTGGTGAACAGCCTGTTGGTGGTTCTGGCGCTGCTAGCGCCCCGCAGCCTGGGGCCGCTGGAACGGCTCTGGATGCGCCTTGGCCTAGTCCTTGGTGCGGTCAACAGCCGCATCATTCTCACCCTGATGTTCTACGGGGTATTCACCCCGATGGGGGCCGTGATGCGGGCCCGGGGCCACGACCCCTTAAGGCGGCGCTTGGATCCGGCGGTGGCCAGCTACCGTTTGCCCTCGCGGGTGCGCCCCGGCAGCCACATGGCTAAGCCCTTCTGAGCACAAGCCCTTATTAACAATGGATGCCCTGTTCGAACTCCTCGGCGACCTCTGGGGATTTCTCAATGAACGCAAGAAGTTCTGGCTGCTGCCCCTGATCCTCACCCTGGTGTTACTGGGGGCCCTGGTGGTATTGACCCACGGGTCGGCCCTGGCACCCTTCATTTACACCTTGTTCTGATGAGATCAGTGGTGATTACAACTGTGTTCAGAACCCAAGTTTGAGGCCGCCTGCCTTGAACCGCCTGCTTGCCCTGGCCCGGCTGGGGGCCATCAACCTGGGGGTGATGGTTATCCTGCTGCTGCTAGCCGAGGGGGCCCTGCGGGTGGGGGGCGTCGCCCGCCCGGCCTTCTACCGCTACGACCCCATAAGGGGCTTCAGCCATCGACCGGGGGCCCGGGGCTGGTGGACCCAGGAGGGTCGGGGCTGGGTGAGCATCAACCGGGCTGGCTTCCGCGATGGCGATCACAGCGCCCAGCCCATAACAGGCGTGTTGCGGGGGGCGGTGTTGGGGGACTCCTTCAGTGAGGCCTTCCAGGTGAACCAAAACCAAACCTGGTGGCAGCAGCTGCAGAACCAGGTGAACGGCCGCCTTCCTTGCCCCCTCACGGCCGCCTACCCCAAGGGGCTTGAGCTGCTGAATTTTGGGGTGGGGGCCTATGGCACCGGCCAGGAGTTGCTCACCTGGCAAACCAATGGGCGCCAAAGCCGGCCGCAACTGGTGCTGCTGGCCATGTATCTCGACAACGACATCGACGACAACACCCCCAAGGCCCGGGATGACCGACCGGTGTTTCGGCTCGACCCCAGCGGAAAACTGCAGCTCGACAACAGCTTCCGCCAAGCGCCCGCCAGCCGCTTTCGCCAGAGCTGGCCAGGCCGCAGCCTCGACTGGCTGGTGGAGCACAGCCGCCTGGCCCAACTGCTGAATGCGGCCAAGAATCGGGCCGCCAACCCCGCTGTCCCCCAGCTCAGACCTGACATAAGAAAGGAAGGGCTGCCACCTGGGCCGCCACCGGCAGCCCCCGCTAGCCCCAGCGGCTGGGCCCTAACCGCTGCTCTGATCAAGCGCTTGAACCAAGAGGTGCAAGCCTCAGGGGCACAACTGATCGTGATCAGCCTCACCAGCCCAGAACAGCTCTGGCCCAACCGCCGCCAAAGGCCCGCCAAACCGTTTGCCAGGGAACAGCAGCTGGAAGCGCTACTGCAACCCCTGGGAATTACCTATTTCCCCCTGGCGCCAACGCTGCAACAACAGGCGGATGCCCAGGGCCTGAGCCTGCATGGCTTCCCGGGCCAGCAACCCGGCCTTGGCCACTGGAATGCCAACGGCCATCGGCTGGCCGCGGCGGAACTGGCCCGGCGGCTTTGTGCCCAGCCCCTGGGGAGCCCATGAGCAAGCCCCCCCTGCGCCTGGCGGTGCTGGTCACCCATCCAGTCCAGTATTTCAAGCCCGTGTTCCAGGCCCTGGCCGCCAACGAAGGGGTGGAGCTGATGGTGTTCTTTGGCTGTGACCACGGCCTCAGCCCCAGCCACGATGCCGATTTCGGGGTGGCCTTTGCCTGGGACAGCGCCCCCAGCCAAGGGTTTGCCCATCGGTTTTTAAGCCATGCCCCCCTGGCCGCCCTTAGCAGCGTTCGGCAGGGGCTGCCCCTGGCCCGGCAGGCCTGCCGGCAAATCAGAACCTGGGGCGCCGACGCGGTGCTGATATTTGCCTACAGCCCGATGTTTATCACCACCAGCACCCTGCTGCTGGCGGCCCGGGGCCAGCGGCTACTGCTGCGGGCCGATGGCACCGACCGGGCCTTCCGGCGACCGGCCTGGAAAAGTTGGCTAAAGGATCAGCTATTGCGCCGTTACTACCGACTATTTGCCCATATTTTTCCGATCGGCAGCGATTCCAACGACCACTTCCGCCGCCTAGGGGTGCCGGCCAGCCGCCGCCAGCCGGTGCCCTTTGCCGTGGATGTGGGGTACTTCCAGCGGCAGCTGGACCACTGGACTCCCCAGCGCAACGAACTGCGTGGGGCCCTGCAGATCCCGGCAACGGCAGAGGTGCTACTGAGTGTGGGCAAGATCACCCCGGTGAAGGGGCCGCTGCTGCTGGCCAAGGCCCTGGCGCTGCTGCCAGCGGAACGCCAACAGCAGCTGTGGCTAGTGGTGGTGGGGGATGGGCCCCTGCGGCAGGCCCTGGCCGCGGCCGTCGAGGCCCTATTACCGGGCCGCTGCCGCTTTGTGGGCTTTCAGAATCAGTCGCAGCTGGGGCGCTTTTACGCCATTGCCGACACGTTGGTGTTTCCTTCTGTGCAGGGGGAAACCTGGGGGCTGGTGGTGAATGAGGCCCTGCAGTTCGGCCTACGGGTGCTGGCCAGTGACCACCCCGGCTGCGGGCGGGATCTGCTGGGGGCAGACCCCCATCAGGTGTTCCCCAGTGGTGATGCCCAGGCCTTGGCCCAAGCCCTGGGGAACCCCTGGACCCGGGCAAGCTCAGGGCCCATTCCTAACCAGGTATTGCCAAGGCCCGAACAACTGGCGGAGGCCGTGGTCCGCAGCCTGGGGGTAAACCCTTGACAGCCCAGCCCCCACCCCCCTCAAAACCCCAAGCCTGGGGCCCCAAAGCCCGGCTGGCGGCGATCAACCTGGCTGTGCTGGCGCTGCTGCTAAGCCCCTTGCTGGGGCCCTGGCTGCTGGCCCACTGGGCCCTGGGCCATCCCCGCTGGGCCGGGGGCCCACTGCTGGACCTGGCCCGCTGGCCCTATCTCAACATCTACCGCCAGGGGATTCAGGGCCGCAAAGACTGCTTCCAACGCGATAAGACCCTCACTTACATCGGCCAGCCCAATGCCAACTGTCGCTTCGACAACTTGGAATTTCGCACCACCCAGCAGTTCAACAGCCTGGGGGTGCGCGACAGCGAAGCAGCCCTGCGGCAGCCCCGCAGCATCGTGATCGGCGATTCCCACGCCATGGGCTGGGGTGTAGAGGCTGGGGAGCGCTACTCGCAACTCCTGGGCGCCCCCCTGCAACCCAGCCTGAACCTGGCCATTGCCAGCTATGGCACCGCCAGGGAACTGCGGTTACTGGAGCGCTACGCCAGGCGTTACCCCCGGGGCTATGCCGGAGCCCGCACGATCCTGCTGCAGTACGGCGTCAATGACTGGGGGGAAAACAGCTCCACGGGCAAGCAACGCTTTCAATCCAGCAGCTACCGCAGCTACGCAGCTAACACGCCCTATGTAAAGCCCGAGCTTCTGCTGGACCCCTGGAATGCGGCCCACCTGCGCCTGTTCACAGAACATTGGTTGAAGGGCCTTCTGAAGCCAGAAGCCAACCCCTTGGATGTGCCCTATCCGAACCATGGGGAGGCCTTTGTGGCCAGCTTTAGCCCTTACCAACAATTGTTAGCCGGCAAGAGTTTGGTGGTGTTTGTAAGCAGCGACTACGGCCTTTGGAATGCCTCTGTGTACCGAGATCTAAAACACTCCCTAGGGAACCTGCAGCGACAGTTGCCCCGCACCCGAGTGGTACTGCTCGACCTAAGTGAAGCCTGCGATAGCTCCTGCTATTTCCGCCTGGATGATCACCTCACTGCCGAGGGGCACCGGCGGGTGGCGCAGTGGTTAAACCAATCCCTCCCAGCACCGCTCAAGCCCGCCCCAGCCACTCGCTAAGCACCACCCAGCGCCAGTAGGGGGCCCAGCGCCGGGGGGTGAGCTGCATAAGGGCCCAACTGCGCCCGATGGCCTGGGCGGGGATGCCGAGGGGCCCCAGCCGGCCCATCAGACGCCGGGGATCAAAACGGGCATCACTGCTAAGCCAGGGGGCCAGGGGCAAGTTGAAGCCCCGCTTTGGCCCCTGCAGGATCTCGGCAGGCACCAGGGCCTGGGCCTGCTGGCGCAGCAGGGTTTTAGGGCCTGCGGCCAGGTGCTCGGCAGGGCTGTGCTGGCGGGCAAAAGCAACCAGGTCGGGGTCGAGGAAAGGCACCCGCAACTCCAACCCCTGGGCCATGGTCACGGCATCGCTATCGCGCAGCAGGGTGTCCTGCAGGTAGCCCTGGCATTCCTCCGCCAGGGCAACGCCGCCGGTGCAGCGGCGGGCCCGCTCAGCCAGCAGGCGCCGCTTGGTCCAGGGGGCCAGGCCACTGGCGGGGATGCGACGGCAGGCCAAACGCCGCCGGGAAGAGCCCCAAGCCATGGGGGCATACCCATAGAACAGCTCATCGGCACCGAGGCCCGAAAAGGCCACCACCATGCCGTTGGCCCGGGCGGCCTGGGTCACCAGAAAGCTGTTAAAGCCATCGATGCTGGGCTGGTCGATGGCCTCCAGAAATGGATCAAAGGCCGCTTCCAGGGCTGGGGCAGTGATCGCCACACGCCGATGCAACAGCCCCAGATGGGCGGCGGTGCGGGCGGCCCGATCGGTTTCATCCACCGCCCCCGGCAGGCCGTCAAAGCCCACCGCCAGGCTGTGGATCGGCCCCTGCTGCCTGCGGCGCAACAGGGCCGCCAACAGGCCGGAATCGAGACCACCGCTCAGAAACAAACCCACCGGAAGGTCGCCGATCGCCTGGCGGGCCACCGCCTGGGTGAGCAAATCCGCCAGGGGCCGGGGGGGGCCGAGCGGGGCCTCAAAGGGCTGGGGATCCTGCTGCACCAATGCCTTGCCTGCGGCTTGGCTGCTCCCATGGGCCGTAGAGACCATGTAATGGCCCGCCGGAAATACCTCCACCCCCTGCAGCAGGCTATGGGGGGCCGCCACGGCACCCCAGAGGGCATAGGAGCGCAGCCCCTCGGCACAAAGCCGTTGGCGACTGGCCAGGCCCGCCGCCTCAAAGGCACTGAGCTCAGAAGCAAAGGCCAGCCCCGCCGCCCCCCGCTGCCAGAGCAGCGGTTTC
Organism: Cyanobacteriota bacterium; assembly: GCA_039799245.1. Lineage (GTDB taxonomy): Bacteria > Cyanobacteriota > Cyanobacteriia > PCC-6307 > Cyanobiaceae > Synechococcus_D. The sequence continues at coordinate 18,705 of JBDLTB010000005.1, read as the reverse complement.
ACCCCACAGCTGTCGCGGGCCAGGGTGAGCTGGCCGCGGGCACGATCCCAGAGGGCTACGGCAAAGATGCCGTTGAGCCGGCTCCAGAGGGCCTGGCCCCAGTGCCGATAGCCATGGAGGAGCACCTCGGTGTCGCTGCTGGAGCGGAACCGGACCCCGGCCCGCTCCAGGGTGTGGCGCAACTCCCATTGGTTATAGATCTCACCGTTAAACACCACCCAGAGGTCCCCCCCTGGGCTGGCCATGGGCTGGTGACCCAGGGGCGAGAGATCCTGGATGGCCAAGCGGGTGTGCAGCAGGCTGAGCCATTGGGTGTCCCCGTGCCCCAGGGACTCGAGATGCTGGCCGTGACCATCGGGGCCACGACCCTGCAGGGCCTGGAGCACCGCCCGTTGGCGGGGTTCTGAAAGGGGCGACCCCAGCTGGCCGAAGAGACCACACATCAGTCAGGCCCCCAGCAGCGGGGTCAGCGCCGCCCGAAAGGAAGACTCGCCAAAATGCTGCAGGGCCTGGCGCCGGGCGGCCTCGCCCCGGCGCAGCAACTCGGGGGGGTGCTGTAACGCCTGCCGCAACACCAGCGCCACCGCCTCCACCTCTGGCTCCACCAACCACCCGGTTTCCCCATCCAAGATCAAGTCGGCCTGGCCGCCGAGGATGCAGCCCAGGGAAGCTCTCCCCGCCAGGGCCGCCTCCAGGTAGGCAATGCCAAATCCCTCGCCGCTGGCACTGCCATCGGGGCGCAGCCCGTAACTGCTGGGCATCACCAGGAGGTTGCAATCGCCATAGGCCTGGCGAAGCTGGTCATCACTGAGATCGCCCAGAAAGCTCACCTGCCCCCCCAAGCCGAGGCCACGGCTGAGGGCCTCCAGCCGCGGCCGATCATTGCCGCTGCCCACAATCTGCCACTGCCAGGCTTTCGATTTGAGCTGGGCCAGGGCCTGGAACACCAGCCCATGGCCCTTGTAACGCTCATCGGCCGCCATGCGGGCCACCGTGAGCAGGCGCAGGCCGGGGGGATTAGGCGCCAGGGGGGCCGGCATCGGCAGGCCATCCCAGAGGCGGGCGGGGGGATGCAACACCTGCACCGGCGGCCAGGGGCCTGGCTGGGCCAGCACCCGCTCCCGGGTGAAGCGGCTGCTGGCCAACAGCTGCCGGCACCGGCCCAGGGCCGGTGCCAGCGGGGGCAAAGCCGTTCCCCACACCTCCACCCCATGGAGCCAGCAAAGCCGGGGCAAGCGGCGGGGCAGGAGCCAGTCCACCTGGCTCAGTAGCAGGGCATGCATGCTGAACAGCTCGTCACAACGGCGACAGGCCAGGGCCAGCCGCCCCAAAAACCAGAGCTGCCCCAGGGCTCGGCCCAGGGGCCCAGGGCCCAAGCGACGGGTGCTCAGCACCACAAGCTGATGGCCCTCGGCCCGCAGGGCAAACACCACATCAGCGCTGAGGCGTTCGATGCCACCGCGGCGGCGCAGGTCGTAGCTGATCAGCAAAATTTTCACCGCAGCAGGGCCCCGTAGGCCCGCAGGGAGCGCTCCAAGCCAAAGCGTTGCTCATAGAGCTGGCGGGCCCGCTGGCCCATGGCCGCCACCCGTTCGGGATCCTGCTCCAGGGCAGAAAGTTGCTCGGCGAGGGCGCCCGCCTCCCCAGGGGCCACCACAAGGCCGCATTGTTCGGTGAGTAACAACTGGGCCAGGTCGCAGCGGGGGTTGGCCACCAACAGCACCGGCCGGGCACTGGCCAGGATGCCGTAAAACTTGCAAGGGGCCACGGTGGTCTCCACCCCTGGCCGCAGGGCAATGGCCGAGAGATCACAGGCCCCCAGGGTGATGGGCAGCTGGGCCCGGGGTTGGTAAGGCAGCTGGATCACGTTGCTGAGCTGGTGCTGGTGCACGAACTCCCGCAATTCAGCTTCCTTGGCACCGCCACCGATGAACAAAAAACGCAGGGGCTGATGGCGCAGCAAAAGCGCCGCCTGCCACAGGGTGTCGAGATCATGCAAGCGGCCGAAATTGCCGGAGTACTGCACGGTGAACAACTGCTCCACCCCCAGCTCCCGGGCAAAGGGGTTGTGGGCGCGATCCCCGGGCAAGGCCTGCTCCACTGCCCAGTTGTGGATCACCTGGAGCGGCAGACCCGGGCCGCAGTCTTGCTGCAGCGCCTCGGCCATGGCCTCGCTCAACACCACCGTGCAACGGCTGCGGCGGCACACCCAAGCCATCAGGGCACTCCAAAGGGAGGTGAGGGGGCTCCGGGCAGGCATCAAGCCACTCAGCACAGCCGAGCGGGGGAATAGGTCCTGGCAGAGGAACACATACTCCAGCCCCCGCAGCTGCAATATCGGCCCCAGCAGACCGATAAAGGGAGGGTTGGAGGCGATCAGCAGCCGTTGGCCGCGGCGGCCGTGCCAAAAGCCCCAGGCCAGGGCCAGCCCAAAAAAGCGCAGGCCGCGCCAGGCCTTGAGCAGCAACCGTGGGGTCTCCCCTGGGGCCAAGCCCAGGCGCACCACGGCCAGGCCCAGGCCTGGGGGAAAACCAGCGTTTTTCTCAGGGGTGCTGGCGGTGGCGGTGAGTACCACCACGGGCTGGCCCCCGGCCCCCAGGCCCCCAGCCAAATCAGTCATCAACTGGGCGGTGGCCCCATGGCTGGGGGCGAAGTGCTCGCTGATCAGCAGCAGGGGTTGCTTCCGGGGGAGGCTCACAGGGGCAGCCCCCGCCGGCGCCGCCGCCCTTCGATCACCTTCACCACGGTGATCAGGTCGTAGCCGGCCATCAGCAGGGCAAACAACAGCCCCTGCCAGCCCTCGCGCCAGCCCCCCTGCAACAGATATTTCTGGCCAAACCGCCCAAGGGGGCGCAGGGGCCAGGCGATGGCAGCCAATTGACGCAGGCGGCGCCAACGGCGGGTGCCGAGGGCCTGGCTGCCGCCCCCCCCCAGGTAGGCCACGATTTTTTCGGCCTCCCAGTCGGCATAGCGGCGATGGCGCTCCAGCCAGTCGTCGATGCCCTTGCTAAAGGCGTAGTGCTCATAGGGCTCAGCGATGCGACCCACGGGCCCCGGTGGGGCCCCCTCCAGGCCACAGAAGCTTTCCCACACGCCCCCCTCAAAACACAAAGCCCCACGCCGCAGCAGCCGCGGGTGCCAGTTGGGGTAGCCCTGGGTGTGGCGCAACCAGCGGCCCAGGAACCAGTAGCGGGGGGTGAGTTCAAAGCCCACCGGCGCCGAGGGGTCGGCCGCTGCCGCCGCCAGGGCCGCCTGGATAGCCGCCGCCGCCCTGGGGCTGAGCTCCTCATCGGCATCCAAAAACAGCACCCAGTCGCTGCCCAGGTCGCCGTGGGTGAGGGCCCAGTTGCGCTGCTCACTGATCAGAAAACGCCCCTCGGGCCGATGCAGCAGCACCCGGGCGCCTGCCGCCTGGGCCAGCTCAAGGGTGCGATCGCTGCTGCCGGAATCAAGCACCAACAGCTCCTGGCACCAGGCAAGGGAGGCCAGGGCCCGGGGCAGGTCCCGCTGCTCATTGAGGGTGAGCACCACCCCGGCCACGCTGGTCATCGCAGCAGGCTCCGATAAAAGGCCTCACAGGCGGCCGCCACGGCACTGGCGCCGTAGTGGCCCCCCAGGGCGGCCGGATCCACACGGCGGTGCTGGCCTTGGGGCTGGGTAAGTGCCTCGCCCAACCAAGCCGCCAACCACTGGCGCCAGGCCTCGACCCGGCGGGGCAGCACCGCCCCCCAGGGTTGACCCGCCAACACCTGGGGTAACTCCACCCCCACCCCCACCCCGTCACTGAGCAACACCGCACAGCCGCAGGCCAGGGCCTCCAGGGCCACGTTGCCAAAATTTTCGTGGCGGCTGGGCATCAACAACAGGTCAGCCCCATGGAACAACTGGGGGAGATCCTCCGCCGACTGCAGTGGCAACGGCAGCAACCGCTCCCCCAGGCCGGCCCGGATGAGTTGCTGCTGCAGGGCAGCGGCACTGCCATCTTCGTCGGGGCCCACCAGGGCCAGCCGCCAGGGCCAGGGGGCCAGGGCCGCCAGCACCGGCCCCAGCAGGTCGAGGCCCTTCTTGTGATGGTGGCGGCCACACACCAGCAGCAGGGGCTCCTGGGCCGGTATCCCATGGGCCACCCGCCAGGCCAGGCCCTGGGCTGGATCTGAGCCAAAGGCCTCGGGCTCCAGGGGGTTGGGCAGGAGCCAGAGGGGCGGCGATGAACCCAGCCCCAGCAGGGGGTTAGCGCACTCCCGCCGTTCCCGGGCGGAGGTGACCTGCAGGGCCGCGGCGCGCCGCAGGCAGGGGCGTTCCACCAGCCAGTAATAAGGCAACTTTTTCCACCAGCCGCGGCTAAGGCTGTAGGGCCCCAGGGCGCCGCGCAGGCTGTGGATCACCGGCAGCCCCGCCCGCTGGGCGGCCCGCTGCACCGGTGGGCCCAGGGGTTGCCATACGGCGCTGAGGTGCAGCAACTGGTTGCGGGCCAGGTGGAGCGGCAGGGCCTGGAGCAAGGCCCGGGAACGGATCGGCCCCGCAGCCCGATCCACTGGGTAGTAGGTAACGGTCACGCCATCCCGCTGCAGGGGCACGCCTGTGGCTGCGGCTGGCCAATCGGGCAGGCCTGCGGTGGTGGTAACCACTTCAACGGCCACCCCCCGGGCCGCCAGGGCCTGGCAGAGGCGCCCCACACTGCGCACCGGCCCGCCGTATTGCCAGGCGGGGGCCCACACGGGCAGAACGTGGAGAATGCGCAGCTCAGGGGTCATAGGGTTCAGCTACGGGCTGGGGCCCAGCAGCGGCCCAATCCCCATGGGACCCAGGGCCTCGGCCACAAAATAAATAAAATTAATTCTGATCATTTTTGGGACTAAATAATTCGGATATCAGCCAAAGAGAAGCCCGAAGCCATACTCAATCGGGATTCCATCCAATCAAGCAGGGAGCCAACAATGGGCAGTGGCACCTGCCAAGAGCGCATATATGGAGGCACATCTAGTTCATCGCCAGCGAAGAGGCCAAAACCAAAACCATAAGCCTTGCCAGTACTTGCATAGGCCTTAGCATGCTGGCGCAAAGTAACGTGGAATGATTCTAGATCTGAAACAACGGATCCTGGAGAACAAAATATACTATTTAACAACCCAGATCCGCTAGGTCCAATCACGGCATTCGCCTTGGAAAAGAGCAATATCTGCTGGGACAAGCTGAGGGCCTCAGGATGAACAACCACATAGCCACGATCTTTACAACTGATGATTAAATCCGCCTCATTTATCAACGGCCTATACCAAGGGCGGGCACGATGCGACAAGCGTCGAGACACAAACAGACGCCCAGCAATGGCAGGCTGAGGCTGCCTAGCGCAACCACGCAGCAACTGCTGCATGGTTCGATTGTAACTATAGGGATTCCAGAATCCCTCAATTGTGGAAGCATCTATATAAAGAAGCTCCCTAAAAATACAGCCAGCTATCTCCTGGCTTTCCAGGACTGGAATCCCCTGCAAACCCAAGATATCAAGGGCCTCCACCAACCAAGCCGTGCGACTGGGAACAATCAGCAGGTCATAGGGAAAACTGGATTCCGCCAATAATGACAAGCATGGCAACACCCTCAGAAGAAAGCTTCCATAGTTATTGGGCTCAAGATTTGGAAGAAAAATTGCACGTTGTGCGCACTGTTCGTGGGGGGCCATTGATTGAAAGACCACCCGATATCCATCGGAAGCACTCCAAAAAAGACAGCCATGGTGATGGTGTGCAGCTGTGGCCTCCTGCAGAAGCCTGGCGCTGTCATCATTGCTTATCAGCCCAGCGGAACTAATTAGCTCCCCACCCCCACCTAGGGCTAGATCAGTGCCAACAACCATGGCCTGGCGCAATCGGTAGATACGTTCCGGTTGCAACAGAATCTGTTGCGATGTCACGTCATGCAACATCTCCCGATCAATAGGCATACCCTCGCAGTGACCGGGCCCATTCATTAGAACCTGGAGCCCTGGCAATTCCAGCACAACTTCAACATTACTAGCTACAAATACTGAGCGAACCTCCACGTTGGCCATAGGGAGGGAATGAAAACCCTCCGCTAAATCGGGGGCCAGTTGCCGCAATGGATCAAGCTGACCAGCATGAAGCATAAAACTCAGAACTTGATATTGAGGTTGGTCTGTATAGAAAACTTCGGAGTGTCGATTATGACATTCGGCGGATACACAAAATTGCTGGGAATATTGCGCACACCCAATTGAATATTGCGACCATAATCACTGTTAGGAAGCAGATTTTCAGCCATCGCAGTTATGGTCCAACCAAAACCACGAATTGGCTGCACACTGGCCCCTGCATACAGGTTGCGCCCTGTGAATTCACCAATCAGTGAAACTGAATCATAGAGCATTAAAGCCACAGAGCCAATCGGATAGAATTGTCCATATTCAGTGCCCTTGAGCAGGGCATTACTTTTAGCCTTTGCAGAGCAATCAATTCCCCCAGGTGGAATATAGCCCCAGGTCCAGCAATGGGCATCACGTTGGGCCTGGATCTGAGCGCCAATCACCTTGTCTACCGGCCTGAATTCACCATTACCCAGCCCCAGGGTTATAAACAGATTTGAAAAAAGCGATTGCTCTGGATCATTATTACCATTCAGCCGGAAGCGCTGACTCACTACTCCATATGCATTCTTACCCAGATCAGCCTGTTTCGGGTCCCAGCGAATCATATTTTCAACGCCAATCTTGATGGCCGTATCTGGGCTGATATTACGGCTGATGGAAAATCCAGTCATGTTGCCGCCAAGGAAGGGATCACCAGCGCGCTTACCAGAAAAAGCTACGCCCTGAGACATATTGTTAATCTCTATGCCTAGCCACTTACTTGAATCACCAAATCCCAGGGTAGTTGCGATATAGGCATCACCTTTTTCATTAAAGTATCGTGAATAACTCATGCCCTTACGATCCCTACAGTTTGCTCCAGTAGTGCAATCAATTGCACGCACCCCTACGCTAAACATAACTCCCCTTGGACCATAGGCCTGAGGCACGATATTAGAAATCTGCGGCTTCCAGTCAGCATTCCAATAGGGCACTCGACCGTTACCGCTTAACCACTGCCGAGCAGGCAAAGACTTGTTACTTGGAGACTCAACTTTGTCTGGCGCCACAACATCTTCAGAAGCAGCCTGAATGGAACCAACCTGTGGCCAACTATTTATTTTTTCCACCGCATGCCAGGTTCCCGGTTGGGCTACACCGGCGGCGGCTGGATTTTCTACCTCTTGCCAGGCTACCGATGGAGCAGCAACTCCACTTTCTCTATCAACCAATTGCCATGACTCTGCCCTTGCGGTGTTAGCCGCAAGAACTATCCCAAATAGGGCCACAGCCACGGAAGTTATTTGTGAAAAGTCTCGAACCATGAATCCCCAGCCAATTATATTTCGCCAGGCTCAGCGGCCTAAGTGTGCCGTCAGAAGCTAGACTTATTCAATTCATAAACCCCGCGTATTGTAGTACAGATTCAAATGGCGATGGATAATTTCATTGTCGTCGGGTCCAGCTGCTTGAGTGGACACCAGTTCTAGCCAGCGTTCACGGCTGCTAGCAGCTTCGAGCATGGTGCAGGCAAGGGCCGATGCAGACCTAGGGGTGTAATGGAACCCATCCAGCCCAGGCCTCACTTTTTCCGCCATACCTCCAAACCCTGGCACCAAGAGGGGGCGCCGCTGACGCATGGCCTCTTGGATCACTACGGGGGAGTTCTCCCCCCAGCGGGAACCCATCACCACCCAGTCTTGTTCTGCCATCAGCGCCGGCAGTTCCGAAGGGTCATAGGGACCATGAAACAGCACTTGGGGTTGTAGAAGCCTTATCTCAGCACGAATATGCGAAAAATGCCTGGCAACCATTGGATCTGGATGGGCCGGACCATAGATATCCGTGCCATGGATAGTGAGCTGAAGTTGTGGATTTTCAACCAAGGCCAGCCTGAGGGCCTGAAGGATTAAATCGAGCCCCTTAGCTGGATGGATCTGGCCGAAGTAGGCAAACCTACCGGGAGAAGCTTGACGCTGGGAAACTGAATTGGCTTCCTTAGCACTTGAGAACCAGAATCCCTTCGATTCAAGCCCATCCCCAAGGGGGTTTTCAATCACACTTATCATGCTTTCGTCAACACCCCAGCGCAGAAATTGCTGAGCCAAATGCTCACTAGGTGAGATCATATGATCCACACTTGTGAGCAAAGCCTGCATCCGGACTTGACGCATTAATAGATCATTGGCGCTGCGATCTGGCAAACATACGAGACAGTCGTGTAAATCTGGAGCTTGACATAATCGACCATCACGACGTAGTAACTGCCCCCTCAAAGGACATAAAAGCAAAAACTCATGCAGGGTGAGAATAAACCGAGCCTTTGGGAATGCTGCCCGCAGGGCCAGGATCAACTCAACTCCAAGGTTTATAAAATGATGCAGGTGAATCGCAGTGGGATTTACCTGCTGGAACCATTGCATCAAGCCACTGCTTGAGTCTAGCTCTATGGCAGAGTTATTAAAAAAATAACAACTGCCGCTGCGAATCAGCAACTCCTTACTATTGAGACTGCCGAGGTCTTCCCCGAAGGCCAAGTGCCTCTCCGGAGCCGTGGCAACGAACCAAGCTTCAAAATTGTCTTGCTGATTAAGGGCACGAAACAGGGCATGGGCGGCATGCTCACCACCGCCCTTACTAAATTTGGGATGGCCGTGGGCCATCACAACAACCCGCTGTTTCATCGCCGTCCATCCTGGGCAAGCCAGGCATTGGCCAGCACTCTCCAGATCTGAAGCCCTGCCCCCTTAACTTCTCGACCGGCAAAGCTCTGACGTTCCCCATGCCAGAGCTGCACGTCCGTGGCAAGAGCACAGAGAAAACCCTCTTCCTTGATCCTTTGACACAAGTCTGAATCCTCAAAATCCCCTCGAATAAAGGTCTGCCTAAACCCCCCAAGGCGCTGGTACAAAGCTCTAGGGAGACAGAGCAACGCACCACTGAGAAGCTCCACCTCCTGCACCGGTTCTTGATAAGCTTGTGCAGAGAGTCCCTTGCCAGGATGGCGATTTAGTCGTAGGCCACCGAAGGCGGCAGCGGGAACTGAGCTCATGCCAGCATGTTGCACACTTCCATCCGGATAAAGTAAAATAGGGCCCAATATACCAGCCCATGGATTGTTATTCAAATGTTCAACTAAGTGAAAAAGCCAGCCTGGATTTTTAGGAAATACGTCTGAGTTCATTACCACTAGGGTTTCTCCCTTGGCATGGGCTGCACCAGTATTGCAAGCTGCTGCGAAGCCATGGTTTCGATCCAGCCCCAAAACGGTGAAGCTCAAACCGAGATGCCCTCCAGTGCGGCGGCACCAGTGCAAAACTGGTTCTAATAGATCAGGGTCGTCTACTACGTAAATTAGCTCTACTTCAGCACTGCATAGTTCCGGGTCGGTGGCCAAGGCTACGAGTTGGGCCTCAAGTAAATCCAATCGCCCAAACAAAGGTATAATTATCGAAATCCGGGGAATGGAATGGTCCATAGCCGATTGACGGCTCTTGGCGCCAAAGTTTTCACGGTGGCTGATCCCCACAAGTAGCTCTTCAGGACTGGGATGGAGAGATCTGATAACAGATCCGAGATGGTTTTCTAAAAGCTGATTGGCCTGATGGGTGGGATGATTTTCTAAGTCAAGCTGCTCTAACAGAATTTCAGCTCGCTGGGGCCAGGGGAACTGGCTTAGATCAATCGGAACGGATTGATTGCGAACTCCATTCATCCAAATCTGAGGAGTAGAAACCGTGCCTGGAAATTCCGCCACGAAATGCGGCCTGGCCAGGAACTTCCAGAATGTAGGGGTCAGGGTGATATCAGCATCAAGCACTAAAAGATCAGTTGCCGTTAGCGTATCGGATGACTTGCCCTTCACAAGCAGCCGACCATCACTGAATTGCAGAATCTGTTCTATACAATTAATCAAACGAGATCCACTGCCAGAGTAGTTTAATTGCGGGTGTTGGCGATTAAGTTCGAGCATCTCTCGCGCCATAGCGGATAGAGCTTCATCGGAATCACTGCTCAGCTGCTGCCAAATTTGCAGTGCTTCCTGGCGCCTCTCTAGTAAAATCAAGCCTCGAGCTTTATTATCAAGCAGCCAACCTGACTCCATTCCCAGTAGTTGGCAATGTTCAGCCATTGAAATCGACAGATCAAGCAAATCTGCTTCCCTTGCTGAGATGATTTCCTTAAGACAAGCAAGCTCTGCCTCCTGGGCAGTAAAGATTTTATCTGCTAGATATTTAGCCTTCCATCCCTGTTTAGAGCTAAATCTATCAAGCTCTTTCAATAATTGATAGCAAGCAAGGCTCTCGTTGCTCTCAGCAGCTTTTTGAAGGGCATAGTCGTCTTTCTGCTGGCGCAGTTCTCCCCAAGTCCGAGCAGCCTTGGCAGGCTGTCCCAACTCCAGCCAAGCCCTTGCTTTGTTATCGACAATCCAACCGGAGTGAACCCCAAGGGCTTCGGCGGCCTCCAATAGTCCCAGCGAATGATTGAGCCGCTGGGATTTTCGCAGGGAGATGGCCTCTCGAAGAATTTTTTCCAAGAGTGTGCCTTCTCCCGCAGGATGCAAGGATTGGATTACCCAGCCGTCTAGATCGCAATGGACTTGGAGTCGATGAAGAATTTCAGCACTTACCTCTACTGACATGTTTGAGGCCACCTTGCGGGCCTCGCTTCCTACCGGCTCAATCCGCTCGATCTCTTCCCAAAGGTACACGGACTGGCCCAAAAATCCCTGGGCGAGAAGAGCCCTAGCCCTATTGTCTTTCAACCAGGGGGAAGTATATCCATCAAGTTCAATTATTTCAATTAAAGCCAGGCTGAGATCTGCCCTACTGGCCTCTCGCAGAGCAATACACTCTCTGCAACATGCATCCAATAATTCATCAACCAAAGCTCCTGTCGGCTCAATATCATCCAGGAAGTGGGGCTCCCAGCCCCGATGTCGAAGCAGGGCCTGCCATCTTGCTTTGGCAGCCTGGGGATCCATTGGGCCATTCAGAGATTCGGATTATAGAGCAATCTCCGACTGCTTTCACTAGACCGCTGGCCTATGCCGATCGCTGATAGCATCCTGTGACCCAAAAGCCGCACCAGGCAGGCGACACCTGGGGACTCTTGAAGGTATCAAGCAAGTCCCTAGCATTAAACTACAAGTCGCTTTTCTCAGCCCAGAGAGCAACCAATTCAGCCAAATAGCTATCTATCTATTTGATAAGCGCATCCTTTCCAATGGACAACTGAGCACATTCAGCAGTAAGTTGATCTATCCTGAGAATCGCATCATCTCGCTGTTGAGTTAATGCAAACATTTGCCCAGCAAGCTCCTGCCGTTCAGCGGTGAGTTCCTGGTTCTTCATTTGAGCCAACAGCAAGCGCACTGCATGGCAGGAGAGTTGCTCCTCCATTTGCATAATCTTTTGGCGGCTCTCTTCCAACTCGAGATTCAGCGTGCCAAGGGGGTCGCGCTGCCACTGCAACCCATTTCCCTCCGCAGGGGAGAAGCCCCGTTGACTTAACCAGCTCGCCACCGCTTCCTGGTTGGCAAGACCCGTGAGCGGGTGATCAAGCTGCACGGATTGCACACCCCTGAACCATGGCCCACATCCAGCCAACGCTGCCAAAGCATCACCCTGACGCAGCACCAGGGTGATTATCGACTTTTGCCGATCGCCCAGTTCGGCTAATACCTTCCGCTGCCATGCGTTCAGCACCTCCGCCAGGCAGCGCCCGTTGCGTTCCTCAAAGTGCTGAGCCAACAAATTTGGGTATTGGGCTTGCCAGTGCTCCAGGGGCCAGGGGCCGTCCAAACGACCGTCGTTGAACCGATGCCACAGCACAGCCTGGCCATGCTCGGCTGTGAGCACTTCTGCTACCACCAGGACTCGATCAGCTGCTCCCAGCTCCTCTAGCTGCTGCTTCAGTGTCCTGGCTCGCCCTATCTCCGCCTCCACCACCACCACTTGACCAGCCGGCAAAGCCGAGGCCATGGCCGGTGCTCCCACCACCACGCTCAGCTCTGGCATTGCGACCGCTGCAGCCATGCGATCCAGTCAATACTGATCACAACTTAAACCGATGGTCAGCTTCCTGGAGGCCCCCTGCCGGCAAGATGCCGAATCCCAGCGACACAGCCAGCGCACCATCTGCAGTCTTGTGATTCAACTTGGATTTACAATGTTTAGTCTAGAGCTAGTGGCTGAAAGAAGAAATGAATAACCTGCCAGTAGCTGCTGAGCCACCGTTGCGCCATTGTTGGTTTTCCCCCTTTCCTCAACCCTCCGCCTGCTTGCTAGGACTTGAGCGGGCTGGCTTGGAGATGTGGCCTGGAGATCCAGAAGCGGTACCCCCTGGGGCGTTACTCCTCTACGACGCCCCAGATGCGGTGCTCGCCACCTGGCGCCAACAACAGGCCAGCCCTCCCCAATGGCAAAACCTGCACCAGGGCTACCAGCTACTGCTGGGCCTGGCCACCGATCGCCCTCCGCTGGCCAGCTGGCGGGTGGCTGGCCTCAATCCCCATGGGCTCAGCGACTGGCTAAGCAACCAGGCGGCCCTGCTGCCGGACCCTGGATTTATGCCCAAGCCCAACCTGCTTGCCGCCCTGCTGATCCGACCGTTGCTGCAGGCGGAGCCCAAGCTGCTTGATAGTTATCTGGACCTAGAGCTCAAAGCAGAGCTGGCCGGTGGCTCGCCCGATTCAAACTATCTAGCGCGGCTGCAGTCCCAACTATCCCCTGGGGCACTGCTGGCGGCCTGGTGGCAACCCTGCACCGAAGCCCGCGAAGAAGCAGAGCAAACGCTGTTGCAATTACACCAAGTGCAGGAGGAGCTGGAGCAGCTTTTCCTGGCGGATCGAAACAAACAACAGCAAATCAATGCTCTGCAAACCAGCAATCAACAGCTGGAGGAACAGGTACCACAAATCCAAGCTGAGTTGGAAAAAGCCAACAATGAACTAGCCGTTACCGGTAATGGGCTCGCTGAAGCTCAACAGCAGCTCGCCGATGTCCGCGAAGAAGCCGAACTCACCCTGCTGCAGCTCCACCAAGTGCAGGAGGAGCTAGAGCACTACTTCCTGCTATCCCGCCGTCAACAACAACTGCTCGATAGCCATGAGCAACTGGAACTGCGCAGCGAACGGCTGCTGGCTGACTTGATCAATCGCTGACCCCGATGAGCCCCAAGCGCCGCTCAACCAGCGCCAACAACCGGGCATGGCCCTCAAGCCGCAGTTCCCGCTCCCTGATTTCAGGGCCCAGCTGGCCGCCATCGTCCACCCCGAGCTGCGCTGCCAAGGCCCGCTGCAGCAGCTGGCGGTAGCCGTGATGGTCTGGGTCCTGCAGCAGGGCCGTGAGCAGCAGGGCTTCCGCCGCCGCCGCATCCCCCTGCTCCAGCAGCTGTTCAGCCTGCTGGAGCCGTTCCCGCCGCTCCACTTTCGGTCCGTATTTCACCAGCATCTCTGCGGCCATGGTGGCCAGGGTTGCATCGTTACTGAGCTGCAGGTTGCGCCAGAGGGCTACGGCTTCCGCTTCTCGCTGCAGATTTACTAAAGCCCTGGCTTCGTTGTCGTTTATCCAGGGGGATTCGAACCCCAAGTCGCGGGCTTTGCTCACCAAAGCCAACGACAACTCGGCCTCACCTAGCTCACGACTTGCACTTAATTCCTGCAATAGCTGCCGGAGCAGGGGCTGGTCATCTGTACCGAGATATTGGGGCTGCCAGCCGTTCTGCTCACACAAGCTGAGCAGGGGCGCCAGCAGCGTTTGGCCCTGCAGGGCCGCCATCTCTTGGGCCACTTGCCCCAGCCAGGCATCTCCATGGGCTGCGGCGCTCAATTGCTCCCAAAGCAGCAGAGCTTCTACATGATTGTTTAGCTCCACCAACACGCGAGCCTTGTTATCAAGCCACCAGGGATCTGTTTCCCCTGCCGCTAGGGCCGCATCAATTAGCTCGAGGGAGGCCTCCAATTGGCCCTCTTCCCGCAGTCGAATTACTTCCTTTAAAGCCTGAAGTTGTTGATCGGTGCGCAGCTCATCTGCTGGCGCTTCGGGGGGCGCTGGGGGGGGCGCTTCGGTGGTGAGGCTGCCGAAGGTCACTAAGGAAGCCTCCCCTAGGGGAGGGCCCTGCTCGGCGGCTGAATCGGCATTTTCCATAAGCATGGCCACCGCGGAAGCAGCCACCAGGTGGTCTGGCTCCCGGCTCAACTGCACCCAGAGGCCCAGGGCCTCCTGCCGCTGCCCCAGGGCCAGGAGCGCCCGCGCACGGTTGTCTTGGAACCAGGGGGAGGTGAGCCCAAGGGCCAGGGCTTGATCAATCAGTTGCAGGCTGAGCTCCGCATCTCCAGCCTCCCGCAAACCAATCACTTCCCCAAGGCAGGCCTGCAGGAGCTCCCCATCACTGTTGCTGGTAGCGGTAAGTTGCTGGGCAGTCCAGCCCCCTTCAACCAGCAGCTCCAGCAACAGGTGGGCTTTGGTTTGGGGCTGCATATTGTTTACTAGTTGACCGGCTCAAGCCTACCTACGCCAATCACCACCATGGCCGCCGATCTTTTGGGGCTGGAACAGTGGCAACAAGAACTACAACCGCTTGAAGCCGCCAAAGAGTGGGCAACCCTTGTGGAGGTGGCAAGCCAAGCTCTTGCCAGCAGTGGTGTTATTAGCAGTGTGGAGGAGGCCTATCTCTCCTACATGGCAGGTAAGGGGCTATGGGAACAGGATCTCTGGCCCCAGGCGGAACAGCTGCTGCAACGTTCCGTGGAGTTGCACCCCCATTTCCCCTATAGCCAACACCTATTGGGCCGCTGCCATGCGGAAGCCGGCCGCTGGTTTGCTGCCCTGGCAGCCCAACAGCGCTGCACCAGCCTGGCGCCGGGCTTCGCCTACGGCTGGCATGCCCAGGGCATGGCGGCCCTCGAACTGGGTGACAACGAATCCGCCCAGGCCTGCTTCCAGCAGGCTCTTCAACTTGATGACAGCCTCCCCTGGTTCCAGGCCCACCATGCCCTTGCCCAAGTAAGGGCCGCCCTGGGTAGGGGGGCCGTAGCTGAAGCCGCCCTCACCATGGGTCAGCTGCTCGCCCGGCAACAGCCCCCCGACCCAATACTGCAGGAATGGCTAGCAGCGGCCGCCAGCTGTGCCCTCGCCGGCGAGAGGCAAGCGGCCCTGGTGCTGGCCCGGCAGCTAGCAGAAAACCATGCAGGCCTTGGGGCCGCCGCCCGGCCCCTGCCGCGCCGGCCGGCCCTACTGCTGCTAGCGGCCCTGGGGGAAGAGCCAGCGGAACTGCGGGAACTGGCCTGGATACCCAGCACGGCCCTAGAGCAATTTATCTGGAGCCAATACCTGGCCCCCCTGTTTAGTAACCAGCAGCCGACGCAGCTCAGTGCTGCCCTGCAAGCTGTGCTGAAGGTGGTGATGCCCCCAGGGGCAGAGCAGCAAAGACTGCTGGACCCCCTTGAGCAGAGAAGCCCGGCCGAGCTGCTCAGCCTCGATGCCAGCGACGACCCCCGCCTGCCCTTCCTGCAGGCCTCCGCCAGGGTTAGCCAGGCAAGCCACAACCTGCTCGATCTGCAACGCAACCTGCCCGGCTGCCTGGGGGAGGGCGCGCGGCGCCTGCAAAGCGAACCACGCCAGCACCTACCCCTGAAACGGCTGGATTACCACCTGTGGCAGCTGAATAGCCTCGCCCTGGAGCGCCCCGACCGCCTGGCCCAGCAGGCGGGGTTGCTCCCCCAGGCCCTGGCCCTACGCGATCAGGCCATTGATCAGCTCTGCCAGGCCAGCGTGGCCTTCACCAATCTCGATGGCATGGGGCCATGGCCCGCCAGCCCCCAACCCAGGCGCCGTTGGCTGCTGGTGGCCGCCAACGATCTTCCCCAGTGTTTTTTCTATCGGGTGGAGCAGAAACAACAGCAGCTGCAAGCCCTGGGCTGTGAGGTGCAGATTTTATTTGCGGAAAAGTTGAACGAATGGGTATGCACCGATCTGCTGCTCTGGAGCCAGGCCGTGATCATCTGCCGTTTACCGGCCACCTATCCGGTGCTGCGTTTCATGGCCCGGGCAAAACGCGCAGGCTTGCCGGTGTTTTATGACATCGACGATCTGATCTTTGACCCCGAAAACTTTCCACCGCCCCTGGCCTCCTACGGCGGCACGATTGGCCCACAGGTGCACCGGGGGCTGGCCCTGGATGTGCCCCTGTTTCGGCGGGCCATGGACCAGGCCGATGCCCTGATTGTTTCCACCCGAACCCTGGCGGAACGCTGGCTGCAGCTGGCCCGGCGGGGGGGGCAGGCCGTGATGGTGCTGCCAAACCTGGCCCCAGCTGACCTAAAAAAACTTGGAAAACGCCAGGCTTGGCAGAAAGCCAGTCCCAGCCTGGGCTCCAAGGCTGAAATTGTGCGCCTGGTATTTGCCAGCGGTACCCTGGCCCATAAACAGGCCTGGAATGAAGAACTGGCCCCGGCCCTTGCCGCCCTGCTCAGGGCCAACCCGCAGCTGCGGCTTGATCTGATCGGCCATATCAGCGTGCCTGAAGAACTCCACGACCATCGGCAGGCCATCCGCTGTAAGCCCTTCAGTGATTACAGCAGCTACCTGAAACAACTGGGCCAAGCTGATATTGGCCTGGCGGTGCTTGAGCCCGGCATCGTGACTGACGCCAAGAGCGCCATCAAATGGATGGAATACAGCTTGATGGGGCTGGCCAGCGTGGTGAGCCCCACCGCCACCTACCGGGAGATCCTGCGCCCCGGCGAGGATGTGCTGCTGGCAAGGGGGGCCGACCAATGGCAAGCGGCCATCCAACAGCTGATCGACCAACCGCAACTCCGCCAGCAACTGGCCCTGCGGGCCCACGAGCGGGCTCAACAGTTGTTTGCCAGCAACCAGGAGCGCCGTTTCTGGCAACCCCTGATCGCTGCTCCTGCCCCAGCTGCTCCAGCCCCAGGGAATGCGCCTGAACCACGGCGGCGCAAGCTACTGGTAATCAATGTATTTTTTGCTCCCCAGTCTGTGGGTGGGGCAACCCGGGTAGCCCAGGATCAAGTAAAGACCGTAATTGAACAAGCCGGTGATAACTACGAAGTAACAGTGCTATGTGTAGACCACGACCCCTGGCAAGGCCTGCCTTTAGATAATCGCATTGCGGTGGATATCCACCAGTGGCAGGGGGCCAAGGTGGTGAGATTAGGGCTGCCTGGCAAACCTTGGAGCTGGCACCATGATGGTGAAGTTGAGCACTTCTGCCGCTGGTGGCTGGCCCAGGAAAACTTTGATCTAATCCATGCCCACTGCCTGCAAATCATCACTGCTGCACCGCTTGTGGTGGCCCATGATCTAGGAATTCCCTATGTGGTGAGCCTCCATGACGGCTGGTGGCTCAGCCCCTTGCAATTTTTGATTAGCAACGAAGGCCAGGCGGTAGATCCGGCCGACCCCCTAGGCCATATCAGCAATGCTGCTGAGGAATCCATTGAGAAAACTGCCGCTGCCCTCGAGCGGCGCGATGATTTGGAGGAGATCCTCGCAAGGGCTGCTGGCCGCTGGGCCGTTTCAGAACCCTTTGCAGCGCTCTATCGACAGGCCGGCATTAGGGATGTGACGGTGCTGGAAAACGACTGGACGCCAATGCAAGGCAGCATTCGACCAACCCGCCTACCCGATGAGCCGCTACGGATCTGCCATGTGGGGGGCATGGCAATCCATAAAGGCTATCCAGTGCTGCGGACGGCAATTCTGCTCCAACCCCTGCCCAATGGGGTGGTGACGGTGATCGACCACAGCCTCGCCGAAGGTGAGAGCTATACGGCCAGCTGGAATGGCACACCGATCAAATTCAGGGCCCCCGCCCCGATGGAGCAAATGGCCGAGTTTTATGCCAGCCAAGATGTGTTGGTGGCACCCTCCACCTGGCCAGAGAGCTATGGCCTGGTAACCCGCGAAGCCCTCAGCGCCGGCCTTTGGGTAATCGCCAGCGACATCGGCGCCCTCGCTGAACCGATTGAAGAGGGGGTGAATGGTAATAAGTTTCCGCCAGGCGATGCCCAAGCGCTTGCCAATGCACTGGCCGCCCAGGCCCACGGAGCAAGATCGGTTTCGAGTCAGCCAAGAGTAGAACTATTAACCAGACGCTTTCCCCTGGAGCTTCCCAAGCTCTACGAACAAGCCATGCAGAGATAGATATTAAGCCCCAAGTTATCCATCAGAAACACAACCAGCCATGGCACCCCTGCATCAATAGTGGTAGCGCCCCTGGAGAAACTCGGTGCGGTCAGCTTTCACTAGGTAGACGCAGCGGTGCTCCTGGGTGATTCGGCGCGACCAGACGCCTGTATCGTGAGGTGTTGCTCTGCCTGGTGATGGTTTAGCCAAATTGGGAACCATATGTGCGCTCATCGCAACATCCCCTCCAACTCCTCGATCCCCTGCAGGATCTCCGGCTCAATCGCCCGCGGTTCGGCCAGGATCTCCAGCGGTGGACGGTGCTCTACCTCTTTGTGAATCAGGGCCATGACGGCGTGGTGCCTAAATCGGTGACACCGGCGCCGCCGGTCAATCTGCTGCTCTAGGCCCCGACCTGCCATCAGCAGGTGGGTATGATCATACTGATCTGCATACTTTTCCCCG
>JBDLTB010000004.1:0-11410 GCA_039799245.1 Cyanobacteriota bacterium | reverse complement strand
ACTTCAGAAGGGGCAGTGCCACGCGTGCTCAGCATCCGTCGCAGCCGATCGTAGAAGTCCGGTTCTCCAGAGGGCCTTGCCGAAGCCCAGGCACTCACAGTCCGTAACTTTCCTGGGCCCGCTGGGGTTGGGCCTTTACCAGCCGAGCAAGGAGCCCCCTAGGGCGGGATGAGCTTCAGCGGTCAGGGATGGCTCCATCGCTTCACCGCTTTCCCCACTGGCGTCGAGGCGGGTTTCGACGCAGAGGGAGGCGGTGTTGGAGAGGCCCTCCACGGTGCTGCTGCGCAGGCGGATGTTTGGGCTGGCAAACCAGAAGCGTTCCACGCTGTCCATCGTTTCGTAGCTGGTGGTGAGCCAGAGATTGGCCTGCTCATCCAGGCGGAATTGGCCCGCCACGGGAGCGGTTTCCGCATAGCCCCGGTCCCGCAGTAATAAGCCCTGGCGGCCGTTGAGGTCCGTGGGAATCAGGCCGAACAGACTTTCCCCCTGGTGCTCTTCCCCAGCCTTATCCCAGGCCATGGAGCCGCTCCAGCGCACCTGGCAGCCCCCTGCCAACGTGGCGGGGTCCTGGCCATGGAGCTGGGCGATGGCCCCCAGCCGCGGGTCGTTGGCCGCCACCATCACCACCTCAATAACGGAGCCACCGGCCTCAGCCTTGCGGTGCAACAAGTGATGGCTGGTGCGTTGGGAGCGCCAGCGGCCGGCACTGAGTTTGAAAAAGCTGAGGGCGTCTGCAATTGGATCCATGGGGCGCTCTGGGGTTCAGCCTTGCGGACAGATGCGGAAACCGCAGGCGTGGGCACCCTCTAGTTTCCAGTGCACCCGGTCTACGGAGCAATCGGCGAAGGTGTGGCGCATCAGCTGAAGCTCCTGGTCGCAGATCACTGGGAAGGCTTCAGCTACCCGAGACACCGAGCAGTGGTATTCCTGCAGCATCCAGGCATTGCTGCCAGCTTCCGCCTGGCAATCGGCCACATAGCCCTCCTTGCGGCGCAGCTCCACCAGTTTTTCCAGCCGTTCCCCCAGGGGGGCTTCGCCCAGTTGCTGCCTGTAGCTGCTCGCTAATTGTTCGGCCTGGTTACGAAGTAAGGCCTTCACCTGGTCAGGGGGCAGGGCCTGGCTCATCGACTGCAACAAACCGAGGGCAAATTGCTCACTGCCATCGGGGAAGCGGCCGCGGCCGGCGGCGGTGAGTCGCCAGCGGTTGCTGGGCCGTCCCGGGCCCAGGGCCTGGGGGCTGGCTTCAACGAGTCCTTTCTCCTCCAGGCTGCGCAGGTGCCGCCGCATCACTTGGACCGACAGCTCCAACTGATCAGCAAGTTCAGCGGCACTGGCTTCCCCCTGGCGGAGCAGCAGGGTGAGGGCCGCCTCGTGGGTGGGGGCTGGGGGGGAGATGGTCATAGGTCAAGCCTGGCAGCAAGCGAACGCCCTTGGGGATTCCTAGGTCGCGGCGGGTCATACCCTTGCCTTACTCTTGGGAAAGGAAACCCAGGGGTTTCGTAATTCTGCATCCCCCGTTTGGCTCCATGGCTGAAGCAATCCAGAAACCTGCAGTGTCAGAGAGCCTCGAGGTGATCCGCCGTTTTGCGGAAACCTATGCCCTGCGCACCGGCACCTACTTCTGTAGTGACCCGGGCGTCACCGCCGTGGTGTTGGAGGGCCTCGCCCGCCACAAGGACGAACTGGGGGGAGCCCTCTGCCCTTGCCGCCATTACGAGGACAAGGAGGCCGAAGTGCAGCAGGCTTTCTGGAATTGCCCCTGCGTGCCCATGCGGGAACGCAAAGAATGCCACTGCATGCTTTTTCTCACCGAGGAGAATCCCTTCCGCGGTGAAAGTCAAACCATCTCCCTTGAGGAGATTCAGGCCCATACCTCCGGTTGAGTGTTGCCGATGACTGCTTCTCCCGCTGCCGTCTCTAACTCCCCTGTGGGCAGTGCAGCTTCCCTCGGGGAAATGGTGGCCCAGCCCTACCGCTACGGTTTCGTTACAGACATCGAAACCGAGAAGATAGCCAAGGGGCTGGACGAAGATGTGGTGCGTCTGATTTCTGCTAAGAAAAAAGAACCAGCCTTTCTGCTTGATTTTCGTTTGCGGGCTTTCCGCCTCTGGCAGGGCCTTGAGGAGCCAGATTGGGCGGCTTTAAATTATCCCAAGATTGATTATCAGAATATTATTTATTATGCTGCCCCAAAGCAGCAGCAAGACAAGAAGGCCAGCCTTGATGAGGTGGACCCAAAGCTGCTGGAAACCTTTGAAAAGCTTGGAATTCCTCTGAATGAACAGAAGCGGCTTTCAAATGTGGCCGTTGATGCAGTATTTGACAGTGTCTCGATTGCCACCACCTACAAGGCAAAATTGGCTGAGCATGGGGTGATCTTCTGTTCCTTCACTGAGGCCGTAGAGGAGCATCCCGAGCTAATTGAACGCTATTTGGGTTCGGTGGTGCCCATCGCTGATAATTATTTCGCGGCACTTAATTCCGCGGTATTTAGCGACGGCTCTTTTGTTTTTATTCCCAAGGGCGTGGCCTGCCCCATGGATCTTTCCACTTATTTCCGTATTAATAGCGGCGACACCGGTCAGTTTGAGCGCACCCTAATTGTTGCAGAGGAAGGGGCTTCGGTTAGCTATCTGGAGGGTTGCACTGCGCCGATGTTTGACACAAACCAGTTGCACGCGGCAGTGGTGGAGTTGGTGGCCCTCGACGATGCCTCAATTAAATACTCTACCGTTCAAAACTGGTATGCCGGTGATGAGAACGGTAAGGGGGGTATTTACAACTTCGTAACTAAGCGAGGGATTTGTCAGGGTCACCGCAGTCATATCAGTTGGACCCAGGTGGAAACCGGTTCGGCGATCACTTGGAAGTACCCCAGCTGTGTGCTTCTCGGTGATGATTCGGTGGGTGAATTTTATTCAGTGGCCCTTACTAATAATCGTCAGCAGGCAGATACAGGTACGAAAATGTTGCATGTGGGGGCGCGGACCCGCTCCACCATTGTTAGTAAGGGCATCAGTGCTGGCCATTCATCAAATAGTTACCGAGGTTTGGTGCAGATGGGCCCTAAGGCCCTGGGGGCCCGCAATTACAGCCAGTGCGATTCGATGTTGATTGGTGACCAGGCTGCGGCCAACACCTATCCCTACATCCGTTCCCAGCAGCCCACGGCCACGGTTGAGCATGAGGCCAGCACCTGTCGGATTTCCGCTGATCAGCTCTTCTATTTACAAAGTCGTGGCATTGCCTTTGAGGAGGCAGTTTCAATGATGGTGAGTGGTTTCTGTCGGGATGTATTTAACCAGCTGCCTATGGAGTTCGCCGCCGAGGCCGACAAGCTGCTTGCCTTGAAACTTGAAGGATCCGTCGGTTGACCGATCCATTTTTTTTAGTCCAATTCCTCTAACCCATTTAAGGATCCCGTGTCTGCTTCCCCTGCCCTGCTTGAGATCACCAACCTGCGGGTATCCGTGGCAGAGCAGGAGATTCTCTGCGGTGTAAACCTCACCGTGCATGCAGGTGAGATCCATGCCTTGATGGGTCGCAATGGCAGTGGCAAGAGCACCCTTTCCAAGGTGATCGCCGGCCATCCGGATTACACCGTGACCGCCGGAAGCATTCTGTTCAAGGGCCAGGATTTGGCCGGTCTCGCCCCGGAGGAACGGGCCCGGGCAGGGCTTTTCCTTGGATTTCAGTATCCAGTGGAGATTCCTGGGGTGAGCAACCTGGAATTCCTGCGGGTGTCCACCAATGCCCGCCGTCAGGTTTTGGGCTTGGAGGAACTCGATACCTTCAGCTTTGAAGATCACTTGCAACAGCGCCTCGACCTGGTGCAGATGGATCCCTCCTTCCTGGAACGGTCCCTAAATGAGGGCTTTTCGGGCGGTGAGAAAAAGCGCAATGAAATTCTGCAGATGGCGTTGCTAGAGCCGGTGGTGGCGATCCTCGATGAAACCGATTCCGGCCTTGACATAGACGCCCTACGCATTGTTGCTGAGGGGGTGAATCAATTGGCCAATGCCAGCAATGCCACCCTGTTGATTACCCACTACCAGCGCTTGTTAGAGGCGATTACCCCCCAATACGTCCACGTGATGGCCCATGGCCGGATCCTGCGCACTGGCGGCCCAGAGTTGGCCCTGGAATTGGAACGGCGGGGCTACGACTGGGTTGATGCCGAAGCGGGTGTTAGCTCCCGGGCCGATCTCGCCTTGGGGGTTGCGGCGTGAGCCCCGGAAACCAAATGATTACCAGAGGCCAATGGCTTGAGAGCCTGCTGGCCACCCATGCCGATGCTCCCCAGGCGGCCCAAGGGGCCCTGCGCCAGGCTGGCTTGCCCCACGGCCGCGTGGAGGCTTGGCGTTTCACTGATCTGGCACCACTTTTGGCTTTAAATCCAGCCGCCCTACGGCCGCGGGGTGGGGCCCAGGCTGCAACCGCCAGCTGGCCCGCCGTGGGGCAGGGGGTGGTGCGCTTGATGCTGGCCGCCGATGGTTTAAGCCTGGTTTTTGCTCCGGGTTCCGCCCCCTGGCCCGCTGGGGTGCAGCTGCAAATAGAGGCGCTGGCCCCCTATCCGCTGAATCAGGGGGCCACCGATTTGGCCCCCCTGCTCCAGGCGCTGCTGCCCGGTCCCCAGTTGGGAATCAACCTGGCGAAGGGGGCTAGTTTGCGGCTAGAGATTTTGCTTGAGCCCGATGGGGCTGATGCCCTGTTGGCCCCGCGGCTTGCCATGGAGCTGGCGGAAGGGGCCCAGCTGGAGCTGTGGTTGCGGATTTGTTGCAGGGAGTCTGCCCTTTGTTTGCCTTTGGTCACTGCCCAGCTGGCCCGTAATGCCCGCTTTCAGGAGGGCCAGGGGCTGGAGGGTTGTTCGGCGGCGGTGTTGCTGGCCAGTAGCCAAGTGCAGCAAGCACCGGATAGCCATTACGAGCGCACGGCGCTGGTGCAGGGCTGGGGCCTGGCCCGCCAAGACCCCCAGGTGCTGCAGAGTGCCGGCCAAGCCCATACCCAGTTGCGCGATCTGGCCCTGGCCACTGGGCAGGCGATCAGTGACCTGCATAGCCGGGTGCGTTTTGAGGGGCCAGACGGCCGCTTGGATCAGTTGCAGAAGGCCCTGGTGGATGATCAAGCCCACAGTGTTTTTAATGGTTCTGTGCAGGTGCCCCGCCTGGCCCAGGGCACCGATGCGGCCCAGCTCAGTCGCCATCTGCTGCTCAGCAGCCGTGCCCGGGTGGATACCAAGCCGGAGCTAGAGATCGTTGCCGACGACGTGCGCTGTAGCCACGGGGCCACCGTCAGCAGCCTTGCCGATGACGAGCTGTTTTATCTGCAAAGCCGTGGCATCGATCGCGACCGGGCCAGTTCGCTGCTGATGCGCGGCTTCTGTGCCCAGATTGTTGCCAGCCTTCCCCCCCTGGCGGCGGCCTGGCAACCCCTGGAGCGCCTTTTGGCCAATGCCCATGGCTGAGCTTGATGGGGCCAGCCTTGATTTGGCCCGTAGCTATCGGCAGGATTTCCCGCTTCTGGATCAACAGATCCAGGGTCGGCCACTGATTTACCTCGACTACGCCGCCACCAGCCAGAAACCCCAGCAGGTGCTTGATGCCCTGGATAGCTATTACCGTCGTGACAACGCCAATGTGCACCGCGGCGCCCATAGTCTCAGCGCCCGGGCCACCGAGGCCTTCGAAGCCGCCCGCAGCACCACTGCCCACTTTGTGGGCTCAGGCGATCCAGCTGAGATCGTTTTTACCCGCAATGCCACCGAAGCCATCAACCTGGTGGCATTCACTTGGGGCCTAGATCAGTTAAGGCCCGGCGACGAGATCCTCACCTCGGTAATGGAGCACCACAGCAATCTGGTGCCCTGGCAACTGCTGGCCGCTCGGACCGGGGCACGGCTGCTCCATGGGGGCCTTACTGCCACCGGTGAGCTGGATCTCGATGATCTGCGTTCAAAGCTCTCCCCCCGCACTCGGATCGTGAGCCTGGTGCAGATGAGCAATACCCTTGGTTGCCTTAACCCCATCGCTGAGCTTGGGGAGCTCGCCCATGGGGTGGGCGCCAAGGTGCTAGTGGACGCTTGTCAGAGCCTGCCCCATCTGCCGGTGAATGTGCAGGCCCTCGGCTGCGACTGGTTGGTGGGTTCTAGCCACAAGCTTTGTGGCCCCACGGGCATGGGTTTCCTTTGGGGCCGGCGTGAGTTGTTAGAGCAGGCTCCGCCTTTCCTGGGTGGGGGCGAAATGATTGATGAGGTATTTCTTGGCCACAGCACCTTTGCTGGCTTGCCCCATAAATTCGAGGCGGGTACCCCTGCCATTGGTGAGGCGATTGGCATGGGTGCGGCCCTTAATTACCTTTCCGCCATAGGTCTAGATCGCATCCACGCCTGGGAGCAGCAGCTCACCGAGCAGCTTTGGGAGGGTCTGGCCCGCATCCAAGGCATGCGGCTGCTGGGCCCCAGTCCCGAACGGCAACCAGACCGGGGCGCCTTGGCCGCTTTTGTGGTGGATGGCGCCCACCCCCACGACCTGGCCGCCCTGTTGGATGCCTCTGGCATTTGCATTCGTAGCGGCCACCACTGCACCCAGCCCTTACATCGGGAGCTGGGCTTAACAGGTTCCGCCCGGGCCAGCCTTGGTTTCACTACAACCCCAGCCGAGATAGATGCCTTCCTGGGGGAATTGGCTAGCAGCATTGCTTTCCTACGGCAGCATGGTTGAAGCCCTTGCCCCGGCCAACGCTTAGCCCTAAAGCTCAGTTGTTATTTCTGGTGGTGCTTGGGGGCCGCCATGGCACCAGCTTGATTGAACTGCACGATGTGCGGTTTGTGGCTGGTACGGACATTGACGAAACCATCCCAGAGCTGCGGCGCCAGTGGTTCGGGCGGCGGGAGGGCCTGCACCTGGATAGCTACATGGCGGTGCGGGCGGTGGATGGCTTCACCGTGAGCCTCGCCCAGGAGCCCCCTTCGCCCAGGCCAGAGCGGCTGTGGTTTGTGAATTTGGGGGCCTATCGCCCCGATTGCCTCGCAGAGCAGCATCACTTCGGCCTGGTGGTGGCCCGCTCGGCCGCGGGCGCTAAGGCGGCGGCCAAGGGCCAGTGGCTGCAAGGCCTGGTTCAGCAGCACAAGGATGATCTCTGCTCCGTTGACGACTGCTTGGCCCTGGAGCAACTGGAACTGCTGGGGGGGGAGCGCTGGTATGTGCAGCTCAGCGCCCACCCGGATGGCCTTAGCCAGCCGCAGCGGCCCGACTGGTTTGGCTACAGGCCGATCTGAACCGGGGGTTTCAGGGGCAGCCGATGGCTTGCCGGTGACCGTGGTGCCCCTTCTCCTTAAGCCTGACCAAGGATGATCAGCAAAGCAAGCGACAGCGGGGTTCATGAACATCGACGGCAAGGCCTGGCGCACCATTTGGCTCGAGGAAGGGGGCCGCTCGGTGGGGGTAATTGACCAAACCAGGCTGCCCCACCAGTTCAGCACCCGCTCGCTGGTCAGTTGCGACCAGACCGCTGAGGCGATCCGCACCATGGTGGTGCGGGGCGCCCCTTTGATCGGAGTTACCGGGGCCTACGGGCTGATGCTGGCCCTGCAGGCCGATCCCTCCGACGGCTCCTTGGCCGCGGCGTTTGAGCAGCTCAATGCCACCCGGCCCACGGCGATCAACCTGCGCTGGGCCCTGGAGCGGGTGTGCGAGCGGGTGACGCCCCTGCCCGAGGCCGAGCGGGCCGAGGCCGCGCAGCTGGAGGCGGCGGCCATCGCCGATGAAGACGTGGCCATGGGTGAAGCCATCGGCGACCACGGCCTTCGGGTGTTTCAACAGCTCGCAGCGGCCCGGCCGGCTGAGCGCCAGGGGCAGCCGTTCAATGTGCTCACCCACTGCAACGCCGGCTGGCTGGCCACCGTCGACTGGGGTACGGCCCTGGCGCCGATCTACAAGGCCCACCGCGCCGGGCTCAACATCCATGTGTGGGTCGATGAGACCCGGCCCCGCAACCAGGGGGCCAGCCTCACGGCCTATGAGTTGGGCCGGGAAGGGGTGCCCCATACCTTGATCGCCGATAACGCCGGCGGCCACCTGATGCAGCACGGCCAGGTGGATGCGGTGATTGTGGGAACAGACCGCACCACCCGCAGTGGTGATGTGTGTAACAAGATCGGCACCTATCTCAAGGCCCTGGCCGCCCACGACAACGGCGTGCCTTTCTATGTGGCCCTGCCCGCTTCCACGATCGATTGGTCCCTCCACGACGGGGTGGCGGAGATCCCGATCGAAGCGCGCCCAGCGCTGGAGGTAACCCATATCCAGGGGCGCATCGCCAGCGGCAGCGCTGCTGGGCAGATCGCCAGCGTGCAGCTCAGCCCCGATGGCACCGCTGGCTTCAATCCCGCCTTTGATGTCACCCCGGCCCGGCTGGTGACGGCGTTGATTACCGAGCGGGGGGTGGCGCCAGCCACCGAGGAGGGCCTGAAAACGCTTTACGCCACAGTTTGAGCTGGCTGGGGTGAAGCCTTTGGGTGCTCGCCCGTAGCCTCCTACGGTCTTTTTGTTCGCCGCCGGCGTTTGCCCATGCCGATCCAGAACCGTTGGTCGGCCGCGGCCGCCGCCGAGGCCGTGGATCGCTACGGCGCCGAGGGAATAAGCGTTGATCTGGCCCTACGCACCTACAGCGCCCGCTTGCTGGGGGCTGATCCGGAACTGGTGCTGCATGGGGGTGGAAATACTTCGGTGAAAACCACCGTCTGCGATTTGCTTGGCGATCCGGTGGAGGTGCTTTGCGTAAAAGGCAGTGGTTGGGACCTGGCCACGATCGAGCCAGCCGGCCATCCCGCCGTGCGCCTCGAGCCCCTGCGGCGCCTGAGGAACCTCAAGGCCCTCAGTGACGAAGCCATGGTGAGTGCCCAGCGGCAAAACCTGCTGGATCCCCAGGCGCCCAACCCTTCGGTGGAGGCCCTGCTCCATGCCTACCTGCCCCACAAATTCGTTGATCACACCCACGCCACGGCGCTGCTGGCCCTGGCTGATCAACCGGATTCCGAGGCGGTGTGCCGCCGGGTGTTTGGCGATCGGGTGGTGTTGGTGCCCTATGTAATGCCTGGTTTTGCCCTGGCGAAGGCGGCGGCGGAGGCCTATGAGCAGGCCGCAGCCAGCGCTGGGGCGGATCAGGCTTCAGCGCCGATCGGCATGGTGCTGCTTAAGCACGGTCTCTTTTCCTTTGGGGCCAGCGCCGAAGAGAGCTACCAGCGGATGATCGAGCTGGTGGCCTTGGCCGAAGGGGCCCTGGCGGCCCACCCCCCCCAGCCCCAACCGATCCCACTGGCTACTCCGGCCCTGGGGGCAGCCCAACTGTTACCTCGGCTGCGGGGGCTGTTGGGCCCCCAGCATTGGCTGTTGGACCTGCGCACTAGCCCCCTGGCCCTGGCGGTGGTCAATGACCAGCGGCTGGCTGATTGGGCCCAGCGGGGGGTGGCCACCCCCGACCATGTGATTCGCACTAAGGCCCAGCCCCTGGTGCTGCCGCCGGCTGGCGGTGATCTGTCGAGCTGGATTCAGGCTGCTGGCGAGGCCCTGGGCCGTTACAAGGCCAATTACCAGGCCTATTTCGAGCGCCAAAACGCGCGGCTGGGGGGCGGGCGCCGGGCGCTGGACCCCTTGCCAAGGCTCTTGGCAATTCCAGGGCTTGGCCTGGTGGGCATTGGGGATAAGGCTGCTGCCGCTGCCATTGCCGCCGACCTGGGCGAGGCCTGGTCCCGCACGCTTTTGGCCGCTGAGGGCTACGGCCGCTTTGAACCGGTGGGCGAAAACGACACCTTTGAAATGGAGTATTGGTCGCTGGAGCAGGCCAAGCTCGGCAAGGGCAGGGCGGCCCCCTTTGCGGGCCAGGTGGTGTTGGTAACCGGCGCTGCTGGGGCCATTGGGGCCGCCACCGCCAGCGCCTTTGCCCGCCAGGGGGCGGCCCTGGCCCTTTTGGATCGCGATGGGGCGGCTGCTGCAACGCTGGCGGCCAGCTGCGGGCCCCGGGCCTTGCCCTTGGCCTGTGATCTCTGTGATCCAGAGCAGGTGCAGGGGGCTTTTGCCCAGCTGGCGGCCCACTTTGGTGGCCTGGATGTGGTGGTGAGCAACGCCGGTGCCGCCTGGACCGGGGCGATGGCAGAACTGCCAGAGGCGGACTTGCGCGCCTGTTTTGAGCTGAATTTTTTCAGTCACCAGCGGGTGGCCCAGGGGGCGATGGCCCTATTCCGGGCCCAGGGTTTCGGCGGTCAGATGCTGTTCAACGTCAGTAAGCAGGCGTTAAACCCCGGGGCCAATTTTGGTGCCTACGGCACCAGCAAGGCTGCTTTGCTGGCTCTGATGCGTCAGTACGCCCTAGAGGGGGGTGCCGAGGGGGTGCGGGTAAACGGTCTCAATGCCGACCGCATCCGCAGCGGTTTGCTTACCGACTCGATGATCGCCGATCGCGCTGCGGCCCGGGGCCTCAGTGAGGCCGCCTATATGGGCGGAAACCTGTTGGGGCAAGAGGTGCGGGCGGAGGATGTGGCTGATGCCTTTGTGGCCTTGGCCCGGCTAGAGCGCAGTACTGGTGCCCTGGTTACCGTGGATGGGGGCAACGTGGCGGCCATGGTCCGCTGAGACCCCAAGGTCTTTCCAGGAATTTCCTTAAAGGATCCACACACAGCGCAATGTTCCGTTACGATGGCGGGGACGGATTCCCGTCATCCTTCCCGATTCCATCTCGGACTCATGCAAACCACTATTCAGCAGCGCCAAGGCGCTTCTGTGTGGACCCAGTTCTGTGAATGGGTCACCAGCACCGACAACCGCCTCTATGTGGGCTGGTTCGGTGTCCTGATGATCCCCACCCTGCTGGCGGCCACCACCTGCTTCATCGTTGCCTTCATCGCCGCTCCCCCCGTTGACATCGACGGTATCCGTGAGCCCGTAGCCGGCAGCCTGCTTTACGGCAACAACATCATTTCCGGCGCCGTTGTTCCTTCCAGCAACGCCATCGGCCTGCACTTCTATCCCATTTGGGAAGCCGCCAGCCTCGACGAGTGGCTGTATAACGGTGGTCCTTTCCAGTTGGTGATTTTCCACTTCCTGATCGGCATCTTTGCCTATATGGGTCGTGAGTGGGAACTCTCCTACCGCCTTGGCATGCGCCCCTGGATCTGCGTTGCTTACAGCGCTCCCGTGGCTGCTGCCTCCGCTGTATTCCTGGTTTACCCCTTCGGTCAAGGTTCCTTCTCCGACGCCATGCCCCTGGGCATCAGCGGCACCTTCAATTACATGTTGGTGTTCCAGGCTGAGCACAACATCCTGATGCACCCCTTCCACATGCTTGGTGTGGCTGGCGTCTTCGGTGGCAGCTTGTTCTCCGCCATGCACGGCTCCCTGGTGACCTCCTCCCTGGT
>JBDLTB010000003.1:0-6838 GCA_039799245.1 Cyanobacteriota bacterium | reverse complement strand
CAGCGCTGGTCCAACCCCGGCTGCAGCTCCGCCCCGGCCCAGAGCAAATCGCTGAGGCCCCCAAGGGAATGGCCGGCCAACACAAAGCGCTGGGGGGCGGAGCTGGGGCCAAAACTCAACTGGCCTGATTCCAGCGCTGCCGTAACCGCCTGCAGGTCCAGCAGCCGATCGGGCAGGGTTTCCATCCCCGGCAACCGCTGGCGTCCCTCAAGAAGGCCGCGCACCGCCTCGCCATCACTGCCGCTGTGTTGCACCGCCAGCACCGGCCAACCCTGGGCCGCCAGCCCCCGGGCCCACCAGCCCAGCTGATCGCTGGAACCGCCAAGGCCATGGCTCAGCAACACCCAATGCTTACGGAAGGGGCGCCCAAGGGGCCACCAAAGCTCCAGCGGTAGGGCCGTGGGGCGATGGGCCACCGCCAACTGGAGATTTTGGTGGGCCAGGGGGCCCAGGGTCTCGGGTTCCGGCGCCACTGGGGGTAGCTCCAGGGCCCGCAGGGACCGTTGCAGGGCCAACTGGCGTTGCAGCTGACTACGCAGGCGATAGCCCAGCTCCGTGATTGCGTCTAGGTCGAGGCTCAGGCTGGGGGTGGGGGCCGCCCGCAGGAGGGCTAGGACATTGATGTTGTTGTTTTGGCGCAGCAGGTCGAGCAGCAGCGGTCCGCCCTCCTGCTCGGGGGGTCGCAACAGGGTGCCCAGTTGCTGCACCAATTGTTGACCGGCCCAGCTATCCAGCAGCGGCCCAATGGAATTGCCCTGCAGGGGTAGCGGTTGCTGCAACAGGCGCCACAGATCCCCGCGGGGGCCGGGCTCCAGCAGGTTTAACCAGGGCCCCAATTCGCGGTTGCGCTGGGGTTGCTGCACCCAATCCTCCAGCTGCTGCAGCTCCAGGGGCAACTCCAGGCCGCCAATGCGCAGGTTGAGCCGTTCCGCCGCCTGCCCTGGGGCCAGGGGCGCCAGGGCCACAAGCCATAGCCCGAGGCCATGGGCCAGAGTTTGCTTACGGAGGAAAAACAATGGACAGATGGGCCAATTGGTGGCTCGAATTTCCCCGCTACCTGCGGTTGGTGGCCCTGGTGAGGGGCTGTGCCGCAGGGGGGGCAGGGGGCATTCTGTTCCTCGGCCCCCTGGTATTTCACCGCGAGGGCA
Source organism: Cyanobacteriota bacterium (assembly GCA_039799245.1). Classification (GTDB taxonomy): domain Bacteria; phylum Cyanobacteriota; class Cyanobacteriia; order PCC-6307; family Cyanobiaceae; genus Synechococcus_D. The sequence goes on along the minus strand of JBDLTB010000003.1, from coordinate 5,690 downwards.
TCGGTACCCTGCAAATCGGCCTTGCCCTGGCCATTGCCAGTGGCGGTGGCCTGCTGGCCAGGGGGCTGAGCGGCTATGCCCTAGACCGTGGCGTCCCCTTGGCCCGGCCCATGGGATTGGCGGCGCTGCTCTCCATCGGCGGCGACCTACTGCTATTCCATGCCCACCACTGGCCGCCATTTGCCCTGGGCGAGTTTTGCCTTGGTTTAGCCATGGGGGCCTACTGGCCAGCGGCAGACCTGGCCGTGGCCCAACTGAGCGCCCCCCTGCCCTCCAGTGAAGGCTTTGCCCTGGCCCGCAGTGCCGACGCCCTGGGGGTGGCCCTCGGTGCCCTGCTCGGGTGTTGCCTGGCCGCCGGCCTCGGCCCCCAGGCCCTGCGCCTCATTTATGTGGTTGACATCACGGGGATGCTGGTGCTTTTGCTGTTGCTGCGGCGCCTGCCCCGCCACGGCAGGCAAGCCCGCCCGGCGGTGCCTCCATCGGGGCCGCCGCCGGGGCCTAGCCGAGGCTGGCTCAAGCCACTGCTGCCAGTGCTAATCCTGGCCCTGCTCGGCAGCGGCATCATCACGCTGCAGCAGAGCGCCCTCCCCCTAGACATGGCCAGGGGGGGCCTGGCCCGCCCTGGGCTGGCCGAAGCCGGCGGGGGCCTGTTGATCGGTTTGCAATTGGGGCTGCTGCTGCTGCTGCAGTGGCCCGTGGGCCACTGGTTGGCGGCCAAACCAGTGGCGGTGGGCCTGCGGCTCAGCTTGCTGGGCTTCGCCGCCGGTTGCGGGCTGCTAGGCCTCTCTGCCCTGCTGAGCAATGGCTTGATCTTGCTGCTGGCGGCCCAACCCTTGCTGGCCATCGCCAGTGCCGCCTTCCTGCCCACCATCACCGAAGCGGTGGTGGAAACCGTGGCTCCCGAACACCAGGGCCTGGCCCTGGGCATCTATTCGCAAACCTGGGCCCTGAGCGGCATCGCCCTGCCGCCCCTGGCCGGCTGGTTGTTGGAACATCAACGCCATGGCCTGGGGCTCTGGCTGCTGATGGGGGGCCTCTGCCTACCAGCCCTGGCCCTCACCCAACAGAAACCAGCGGCCAGGGCCCGAAACTACTGAGCAGGCTTCTGAACCCATGCCTCATGGGGGAGCGGTTCGGTGCCGTATTCCCAATCGTCGTAATCGGGGTCATTGCGGATCTTCTGGTGAAGCTCCTTCTGGGTATCGAAATCGTGGGGATGCTCCGGGGCAGCATCCAGCGGCAGATCAGAGGGATCCATAGGGGCTGAGGGGGAGGCAGAGCTGAAATTCATTTTGCTCGACCTCAAAGGGCAAGGGCGGGCTTTGGTGCAATTAAAAGCTGGTGAAGCAACGGTGGTGCCAACCAAAACTTCTGCTGATCAATGGAGGTTGATCGATGGCGGCTGATCAAACGTTAAACAAAAATTCCATCACGTCCCCCTCGGCCACCACATATTCCTTGCCCTCGCTGCGCAACCAGCCCTTGGCCTTGGCTTCCGCCAGGGAGCCAGCCTCCAGCAACTGTTCGTAGCCGATGGTTTGGGCCCGGATAAAGCCCCGCTCAAAGTCTGTGTGGATCACGCCGGCGGCCTGGGGGGCGGTCATGCCGGCTTCAATGGTCCAAGCGCGGGTTTCCTTCTCACCGGTGGTGAAATAGGTGCGCAAGCCCAGCAGGCTGTAGGTGGCTCTGATCAAGCTGCGCAGGCCGCCTTCGCTAACCCCAAGGCCCTCGAGATAATCCTGGCGTTCATCGTTGCCCAGCTCGATTAGTTCGGCCTCCACCTGGGCGCTCACCCGCACGGTTTCAGCCCCCTCTTTTTTTGCCAGCTCCGCCACGGCTTCGGCAAAGGGATTACCGGCAGCCAGGTCGTCTTCGCTCACATTGGCGGCATAGATAATCGGTTTTGCGGTGAGCAACCCCAGAGGCTTGAGGAGCGCCTGTTCCTCTTCATTGAGGCCCACACTGCGGGCGGCACCGCCGGCATCCAGCACCGCGGCGATCCTTTCCAGCGCCGCATCCTCCAGCTGGGCCTCTTTATTGGTGCGTAGTTGTTTCTTAAGCCGCTCCCGCCGCTTCTCGATCTGACTGGCATCGGCCAGGGCCAGTTCAAGGTTGATCACCTCCGCATCCCGCACCGGATCAACGCTGCCAGACACGTGAATTACGTCGTCGTCTTCAAAGCAGCGCACCACATGCACGATGGCGTCTACCTCCCGGATATTGGCCAGGAACTTGTTACCCAGCCCTTCCCCCTGGCTAGCCCCGGCCACCAAACCAGCAATATCCACGAATTCCACCCGGGTGGGCACCACCTCCTTGGAGCTAGACACCTGCCGAAGTGCCTCCAGCCGCGGGTCCGGCACGGCCACCACCCCCACGTTCGGCTCGATCGTGCAGAACGGGAAGTTGGCGGCCTGGGCCTGGGCGTTGGCCACCAGGGCGTTGAAGAGGGTGGATTTGCCCACGTTGGGCAGCCCCACAATTCCGGCTTTGAGCATGGCCGGAATCTAAATGGAGGGGGTATCCGCCCCCCCGGCGGCCCCAGGGAGGTCAAACCAGTGAAGAATGGTTGCAGCGATGCCCACGGCCATTATTTCCTCCCGCCGTCCTTCCCCCCGCCCTCCTTCTTTGGATCTGCCAACCCCGGTGCCAACCAAGCCCCCAAAGCCCAAGCGCCCGCAGCAACGGCGCCGTTGGTGGGCCGCTGGCCTTGGGCTACTGCTGGTGGCGGGGGGCGGTTTTGGCTTACTTCGAAAAAACCAAACCAGCAACCGTGATCTAAGCGCTTACACCACCACGGTGCGCCAGGGCAGCCTGGCGGGGGTGATTACCGCCAGCGGCGAAGTAGAGGCCGACCGGCGCGTGAATGTGAGCCCCAAGCGCCAGGGCCAGTTGTTGGAGCTGTATGTGGATGAGGGCGATCAGGTGCAGGCCGGCCAAGCCTTGGCCCGCATGGACCCCAGTGACATCCTCAACCGCATCGAGGAATTGCAGGCCCAGGTGCAAACCGCCCAGATTGATGTGGTTCGCAGCCGCAATGAATTTGAACGGCGGCGTCAGCTGTTTAGCCAGGGGGCCCTTAGCAACGACGACATCAGCCGCTACCGCGCCAGCTACGACAGCAGCCAGGCGGCCGTGGCCGCGGCCAAACAACGGCTAGCCCAACGCCAGGTGGAATCCGGCGATCTGGTGGTGCGCGCCCCCTTTGCCGGCACGATCACTAACCGCTATGCCGACCCGGGCTCCTACGTGACGCCCACCACCGCCGCCAGCGCCACCGCCGGCGCCACCAGCTCCTCCATCGTGGAACTGGCGGCCGGCCTCCAGGTAAACGCCCGGGTGCCGGAGAGCGACATCGGCCGCATCCGGGTGGGTCAAGCGGCCCAGGTGCGGGTGGATGCCTTCCCCGACCGTAGTTTTGCCGCCCGGGTGCTCCGCATCTCGCCCCGGGCCGAAAAAATAAACAACGTAACCACGGTGAAGGTGGAAATTGCCCTACTGGATATCCCCGCCAACACCCTGCGCATCGGCATGACCGCCGACATCGATTTTGATGCCGGCCGCCTAGCCCCCCGGCCGCTGCTGCCCACGGTGGCCATCGTCACTGAAAACGGCAAACCAGGGGTGCTGGTGCCGGGGCCCAGCCAGCAACCACGCTTTAAGGAGGTAACCCTCGGCAGCAGCAGCGGCCGTGACACCCAGGTGCTCAGCGGCGTTACCCCGGGCGAAAAGGTGTTCCTCGACCTGCCCCCCTGGGCCAAGAAGCGCAAGGACGCCTAGGCGCAAGCCCTAGCGGCAGGCCAGATAGGCGGCACTGGCGGCCACGATCCGTTCACTGGCCTTGCCATCACCGAAGGGATTGTGGGCCCGGGCCATCTCCCCATAGGCAGTGGCGTCTTCCAGCAGGCGACAGGTTTCTGCTTCGATCACCGCCGCTTCGGTGCCAATCAGTTTTGCGGTGCCTGCCTCCACCGCCTCCGGCCGTTCGGTGGTGCGGCGCAGCACCAACACCGGCTTGCCCAGGGAGGGGGCCTCCTCCTGCAAGCCACCGGAATCAGTGAGCAGCAGCGTGCAGCCGCGGATCGCCGCCACCAGGCGGTCGTAGTCAAGCGGTTCGGTGAGGAACACGCGCGGATGGTCCCCCAGCAGCTGCTGCAGCGGTTCGCGCACCGTGGGGTTTTTGTGCAGCGGCAACAACAACGCCGTATCTGGATGGCGCTCCAGGACCCGCAGGAAACCGGTGGCGATCTCTTTCAAGGGGGCGCCCCAGTTTTCACGCCGGTGCACGGTGGCGAGGATCACCCGCTGATTTTCCCAGTCGAGGCCGGGTACCTCACAGCTGGGGGCGGCGGCGGCCATCTGCAACAGGGCATCAATCACCGTGTTGCCGGTCATGTGGATCTCCCCCACCACCCCGGAGGCGCGCAGGTTAGCCGCCGATTGGGGGGTGGGGGCGAAATGCAGCTGGGCCACCTGGGAGATCAAGCGGCGGTTTGCCTCCTCTGGGAAGGGGTCATAGAGGTTGTCGGTGCGCAAACCCGCCTCCACATGGCCCACGGGGATCTGGTCGTAGAAGGCGGCGAGGGCGGCGGCAAAGGCCGTAGTGGTGTCGCCCTGCACCAGCACCAGGTGGGGCCGATGTTCAGCGAATTCCAAACGCAGCCCCTCCAGGGCCGCACAGGTCACGTGGGTGAGGGTTTGACGCGGGGCCATCAAGGCCAGGTCCTGGTCAGGACTCAACTGGAAGAGGGCCATCACCTGGGCCACCATTTCCTTGTGCTGGCCCGTGAGCACCACCCTGGTCTCAAACAAAGGTGAAGCCTGAAAAGCCAGGATCACCGGCGCCAGCTTGATGGCCTCAGGACGGGTGCCCAGCACCAGCGTGACGCGAGGTAGGGGGGCCAAAAGCAGCACACAGCAGTCGAATGATCCTAAGGATCTTGGGAAAAGCCCCCAGCGGAGCCCCGCAGCCAGGCCCGCGCCGATCCAACCTGGGGACCTGAGTCATTGGCCAGGAAGCCCCGGATGACCCCGCTGCCCCCCCTACCCCTACCGCTGCCCGAGGCCAGCGCCCCCCCCCAAACCCTGGCGGAAATCGTTGACCTGGCCCGCCGCCAGGGCTACTCAGACATCCACATCAGCGTGGGTGAAGAACCGCGCTTCCGCCACCGGGGGGACATGCGCCGCAGCGGCTGGGCCGTAACCGATGCCGCAGGCTTTGAGCGCTGGGTGGCGGAAATGCTTAGCCCAGCCCAATGGCAGGGCTTCCTGCAGCAAAAGGAATTCGACGGCTCCCACGCCTTTGCCCAGGGGCGCGTGCGGATCAACCTGCTGGAAAGCCTGCTAGGGCCAGCTATGGTGCTGCGCCTGATCCCCCTAACCATCGCCAGCCTGGAGGAACTGCAGCTGCCTGAGGTGCTTAAAACCCTGGCCGATCGGCCCAAGGGCTTGGTGCTGGTGACAGGCCCTACGGGCTCAGGCAAAAGCACCACCCTCGCCGCGATGATCGACTGGATCAATCGCCATAAACCGCTCCACATCATCACCATCGAAGATCCGGTGGAATTTCTGCACCCGAGCAAGCGCTGCCTGGTGCGCCAGCGGGAGCTGGGCCAACACACCCTCGCCTTTCACAACGCCCTGCGGGCCGCCCTCCGGGAGGACCCAGATGTGATTCTGATCGGCGAAAT
>JBDLTB010000002.1:0-125128 GCA_039799245.1 Cyanobacteriota bacterium | reverse complement strand
TGGTGTTCCAGGCTGAGCACAACATCCTGATGCACCCCTTCCACATGCTTGGTGTGGCTGGCGTCTTCGGTGGCAGCTTGTTCTCCGCCATGCACGGCTCCCTGGTGACCTCCTCCCTGGTGCGTGAAACCACCGAGAGCGAGTCCCAGAACTATGGCTACAAGTTTGGCCAAGAAGAAGAGACCTACAACATCGTGGCTGCCCACGGTTACTTCGGTCGCTTGATCTTCCAATACGCCAGCTTCAACAACAGCCGTAGCCTCCACTTCTTCCTGGCTGCCTGGCCCGTGGTTGGCATCTGGTTCACCGCCTTGGGCGTGAGCACGATGGCTTTCAATCTCAACGGTTTCAACTTCAACCAGTCGATCCTCGACGGCCAAGGCCGCGTGATCAACACCTGGGCCGACATCCTCAACCGTGCCGGCCTTGGCATGGAAGTGATGCACGAGCGCAATGCCCACAACTTCCCCCTAGATCTGGCAACTGTCAGCACCACTTCTGTGGCACTAATTGCACCTTCGATTGGTTGAGTTTATCGATAGCTGAGCGCTAAACCTTAGTTGTACCTGATATCTTCTTGGGTTGCTAGGTTGCTTAAATACCTGATAAAGCCTCCGCTTTGCGGGGGCTTTTTTGTGCTTAGTTTTTACTTTAGCCAGGTCAATCAATGGCCCTTGCAAGGCTTCCTTTTCCTTAAGTTTTAATTAGGATTTATTTCAATGTAATTCTAGGTTTTAGTTTTTCAAGGGTTCTTTTGATAAATACCAAGGGCTATTGGCGTTATGATCGAATAAATGCGAAAATCTTGATCCGCATACACCAGCTGGCTCTGCCCCTAGACCATCCGCCCCAGGCCCTGGCGGAGCTGGTGGCCAAGCGCCTAAAGCTGCCCGTGGGGGCCCTATTGGCAGTGAGTCTGTTCCGGCGCAGCGTTGATGCCCGCGACAAGCAGGCGATTCAGCTGGTTTACAGCGTTGATGTGGCCGTGGCTGAGGAGGACGCGGTTTTGGGCCGCCTGCGCCGGGATTCAGATATGGGGCCCACCCCAGTCCCTAAGCAGCGGCCCGCCTGGCCAGCCCCCGCCGGTTTCCGCAGCGGTGATCGCCCCAGACCGATTGTGATTGGGGCTGGCCCCTGTGGCTATTTTGCTGCCCTCAGCCTTGCCCAGCAGGGCTATCGGCCGCTGTTGCTCGAACGCGGCCGCAGCGTTAACCAACGCACCGCCGACACCTTTGGTTTCTGGAAGGGCCGCAGCTCTTTTAATCCCAAATCAAATGTGCAATTTGGCGAGGGCGGTGCCGGCACTTTTTCTGACGGCAAGCTCTACTCCGGGGTAAAGGAGAGCAAGGGTTATGGCCGTTGGGTGCTTGAGGAATTAGTGGCCAGTGGCGCTAATCCTGAAATTCTTGTAATTAGTAAGCCCCACATCGGCACTTTCAAGTTGGTGGGAGTTGTTCAGCAACTTAGGGCTCGCATTGAGGCCCTTGGCGGCGAGGTGCGTTTTGAGCAGCAAGTTATTGGCCTCAATCTGCACCCAGAAACCAGGGCAGTGAGGGGGGTGAAACTGGCTGATGGTAGTGAGATTTTTAGTGAGGCAGTGGTGCTAGCGATTGGCCATAGCGCCCGCGACACTTTTGAGATGCTTGCTGGGCTTGGCGTAACCATGGAAGCCAAGCCCTTCTCTGTGGGTTTTCGGATTGAACATCCCCAGGCGCTGGTGGATGCCGCCCGTTGGGGTGATTTTGCGGGGCATCCATTGCTTGGGGCCGCCGATTACAAGTTGGTGCATCACGCCAGCAATGGCCGTTCGGTTTATAGCTTTTGCATGTGTCCCGGTGGCCTAGTGGTGGGGGCCAGCTCCGAGGAGGGTCGCGTGGTGACCAATGGCATGAGTCAGTACAGCCGCAATGAACGCAATGCCAACAGTGGCATTGTTGTGGGTATTAGTCCTAACGAGGATTACCCCGGTGGGCCCCTGGCCGGGCTTGCCTTTCAAAGGCACTGGGAGGGTCGCGCCTTTGAGCTGGGCGGGGGCAACTACAACGCCCCAGTGCAGCGGCTGGCAGACTTTATGGCCGGGGTGGCCAGTACAAAGCTTGGGGCAGTGGTGCCCTCCTATGCCCCGGGGGTTACCCCCACAGATCTCTCCACTGCCCTGCCCAGCTTTGCCATCGCGGCCATTCGCGAGGCCCTGCCCGCCTTTGCAAAACAGATTCCGGGTTTTGACCTAGACGATGCCCTGCTTACCGGCGTTGAAACCCGTACTAGTTCTCCGCTCCGGATTAGCCGAGCTAAGGATTTCCAAAGTTGCAATACCCCTGGCCTATACCCCGCCGGTGAAGGGGCCGGCTATGCCGGTGGCATTCTTTCGGCGGGGATTGATGGCTTAAAGGTGGGTGAGGCCGTGGCCCGTGGGCTCAGTTAACGAGCTTAGCTTCGATTGTTTCCAGGTAGCGCTGTTCGCAGTCGCCGATGATCTTCACGGCTTCGGCATTATCAAAGAAGCCATTTACCTTGCAGGTGCCAGGCTTTTTGAGGTCTTTGTAATGTTCCCAGTAGTAGGTGGTTTCCTTTAGCCAATGGTCGCCCAGCTGCTCGTAGCTAGTGATGTGATCCATCCGCTTGTCGTCGGCTAGTACACAAATCACCTTGTCATCCACTTCACCGCCATCGTCAAATTTCATGATGCCGATAATCCGGGCTTCCACCAGGGAGCCGGGCACTAGTGGTTCTGTTACGCCAACTATTTCCACATCAAGGGGGTCGCCATCCTCATCCCAGGTGCGGGGGATGCAGCCATAGGCAAACGGGTAAGACAGGGAGGAGTAACCCACCCGGTCTAGTTTTAGGTGGCCAGTTTCAGTGATCAGTTCGTATTTATTGATCGTCATCGAGTTGAGCTCTACGATCACGTTCAGTCTTAATTCTTCGGCGTCTGCAAAGGCCGGCAGCACATGCAGCAGGTTCAGCATGGTGCGGCTGGGGGCGTGGTCGATGTTTGCCATCCAACGGGAAGCGCAGTGCCGCGGATCCTACCGATGGCCTGTCGGCCCTTGGGACCAGCGCCGGGCTGCTTAATCTGCCCAAATGCAAGCAAGCCTTCGCGATTACTGGGGCTGGTGGCCGTTGCTGCCCCTTTATCCCTACGGCCGCCGTCGCACCCTGAGGCGCCAGTTGGTAGCCAATCAACTCTGGGCTTTTGAGCAGCTCCAGGGGCTGTTTGCGGTGGCAGTGCCAATCAGGATGACAGTGCTGAAGCTGCACCAGGGGTTGCTGCTCTATGCCCCGGTGGCGCCCACCCCTGAGTGCCTCGAGTTGCTTCGGGAGCTGGAGGCGGCCCATGGGCCCGTAGTCACGATCGTTCATCCCACCGCCTCGGGTCTCGAGCACAAGGTGGCGGTGCCTGCCATGGCCCGGGCATTTCCAGCGGCGGACCTCTGGGTGGCCCCTGGCCAGTGGAGTTTCCCGTTAAGGCTGCCGCTCAGTTGGTTGGGCTTTCCCGCCAGCCGCACCCGGGTGTTGTTTGACCAGGGGCTTCCCCATGGGGATCAACTTGACTGGTTACCTTTGGGACCGGTGCCCCTGGGACCGGGGCCCTTCTTTGAGGCGTGCATCTTCCATCGGGCCACCGGCAGTCTCTTGGTCACCGATGGGCTGATCGCCGTGTCTGATCAACGGCCTGAATTGCTGGAGCAGGACCCCAGGCCGCTGTTATTCCATGGGCGCGACAGTGGCTCTGAACCCATGGATGACACTGAGGAGCGCCGTCAGAAGGGCTGGCGCCGCTTGGTGCTATTCGCCTGTTACCTTCGGCCCCAGGCGGTGGATCAGGTGCTGAACCGCTTTCCCTTCCGCTGGCGACCCGGCTGGCAGCAGGACTTTGAAGCGATCAGTCGCCAGGGGGCCCTGCAGGTGGCGCCGATCCTGGAGGAGTTGGTTTTCCCGCGCCACCGTTTCCTGATGGGTGACTGGCTACAGAGATGTGCCCAGTTGCCGTTGATCCAAGTGGTGCCGGCCCATTTCGAGGCGCCAGTGGCGGCGAATGCAGCTAGCTTGAGGGCCTTGGCGGAAGCCTGGCAACGCGGAGACAACCCTTCCGGGGCCGCTGACCGCCGCCTGCTTCGGCAATTCAACAGACGGCTAGAGCAATTGGGGCTGGTACCGATGCTGGAGAGCTAGCCAGCCTTGAAAAGACCTGGGGCCTTAGGAGTTTTCAGAGTTCAAAGCCATTTTCTGTTTCCTCCTCGTCAAAGCAGCCAAATACTGAGCGTTCCAGCTCCATGCGTTGCTCCATTTGGCGCAGGAAATAGCCAGTCATCATCGCCGAGGCCAGTAGGCCAGCCAGGTTGTCGCGGCTGGTTTGCACCTTCACCTCGAATTGCTCGCCGGGCAGCATGCCCAGCAACCCTTGAACATTGTGGCGAATGATTTCCTGGATTTCCGGACCCGCTGAGCGGGCAACCCGCTGCAGCACGTCTGGGCTTTGTTCTTGCAGGTAGCGAATAAGCCCGTTGCCACTGACCGAGTCGGATTCCGATGTCAGAAATTCGGGATTGAACATTCCGTCACCGGTTGTTACCCAAAGCACAACCTACAGCAGCGGACCAAATCGGCGTAGGGGCCAGTAGCGCCAAATGGCCACTCCGATTATTTCCTGCTCTGGTAAGGGACCCCAGAGGTGGGAGTCGAGGCTGGCATTGCGGTTGTCCCCAAGCACGAACAGGTTTTCTGGCGGCACCTCCAGGGGCGCCAACTCGTAGGCCATGGCTGCCGTGAGCCAGGGTTCCTGGGCAGGGACGCCATTGCGGATCAGCTCCCCGTTGTGGATTTCAATTTGGTCCCCGGGTAGCCCTACCACCCTCTTGATCAGGGCCGCTGCGGGGTCATAGCCCCGCCCCTGCAGCACTGGCGGCGCATGGAAAACCACGATGGCGCCCCGCTGGGGTTGCTGGCCCAGCCGCGGTCCAAGTTTCCACACCAGGATGCGGTCCTCCAGCTGCAGGCTGGGCAGCATTGAGCCGGAGGGGATCCAGCGGGGTTCGAGTACTGCCCAGCGCAGCAGTAACGCTAGGGCTGCCACCAACAGCAACCCCCGTAATTGACCCCAAAGCCCCTGCTTGGGTGAAGACGGAGTGGGGGCCATGGGGGAACCGGCAGGCAGCACAATCGTTGCTTCATACAGCAGCCGGTGCCGTGGTCCTGCGGGCATCTGACAACCTCCAGGCCGCCGATGGATTGCTCGGCGCCCTCATGGGCCTTGGCCTTAGGCGGCTAGTGCTTTGCCCTGGCAGTCGTTCCAGTCCCCTGGCCCTGGCGGCCGCCCGCCGGGAACCCCAGGGGCTGCATTTATTTACCGGCATCGATGAGCGCTCCGCTGCCTTCTTCGCCCTGGGCCTGGCCCGTGCGGATGGCCAACCGGTGGCGGTGGTAACCACCTCCGGCACCGCGGTGGCTGAATTGTTGCCGGCGGCGGTGGAGGCTGATCGCAGTGGCCTACCACTGCTTTTGCTTACGGCCGATCGACCCGAGCGGCTGAAGGACTGCGGTGCCAACCAGACCCTCAACCAGGAGGCTTTCCTTCAGCCCGTATGTCGCGCCTTAATTCAGGGGCCCTTAGGCGGTCTGCATAGGGCCGATGGGCCCCGGCTTGGGGCCCTGGCCGCCCTGGCCTGGCGCCAGTGCCTCGGGGTGCCCGCCGGCCCAGTGCACTTAAACCTGGCCTTTGAGGAGCCCCTGCATGCGGCAGCAAACATTTCGCTGCCGCCGCCGCCGGCCGCCCTGGGGGGCAGCGGCCTAGATGAAGAATTCCCCGCCCTTGCTGGCCCGGGACCGCTGGACCTTGATCAGCCTGGGGTGATTGTGGTTGGTCCCTGGCGCCGGGGGGCTGGGGCTGGTTTTGTGGTGGCCCTGCGCCAGCTGGTGGCCCGCACCGGCTGGCCGCTGCTGGCCGATGCCGCCTCCGGCCTGCGCGGTTTGCCCCTGCCGCTGGTGAGTGGTTACGACCTGTTGCTGGCGAATCCAGACCAAGGCTTGGGGGCGCCCCAGCTGTTGCGGTTGGGGCCCATGCCCGCCAGCCGGCGGCTGCAGCAATGGCTGGCGGCCCACCAGGGCCCCCAATTGATAATCACTGAACTCGAGCCCCGCCGCCAAGATCCCTTGGCCAGCGGTGCCGAGCAGCATTGGCAGGGCCTGGCGGCCTGGGTGGCCGGCCTGGAGCCGGGGGTGCCGGCGGCGGCGGCCCTGGCTTTGCAGCAGCGCTGGCTTGGGGCTGAGGAACGCCTGCAGTGCCATTTGGACCAGGCCCTTCCCCTAAAGGGGGCCTGCACGGAACCGGCCCTGGCCCGTTGGCTCAATCGTTTGCTGCCGCCGGAATTGCCAGTCATGGTGGCCAATAGCAGTCCGGTTAGGGATTGGGAGAGCTATGCGGCTCGCCTTGAGGCCCAGCGCACTGTTGTTAGTTTTCGGGGCGCCTCGGGCATCGATGGCACCCTGTCGCTGGCGGCAGGCCTGGCGGCTGCTTGGGGTCGCCTGGTGCTTGTCACCGGTGATCTGGCCCTTTTGCACGACAGCAACGGCTGGCTATGGCGCCAACAGCTCCAGGGACAACTCCTGGTGCTGATGATTGATAACAGGGGCGGTGGGGTTTTTGAACAGCTGCCCATGCCGCGCAGCGGCCTGGATTTCGAGCGGTTGTTTGCGATGCCCCAGGTGCTGGATCCCCTCGCCCTGGCGGCGGCCCATGGGGTGCCGGGGCGCACTTGCGGCCAGCTGGAGCAGTTGCCCGCTGCCCTGGCTTGGTTGTTGGCGGAGGAACAGCGGCAGCAACCGATGCTGCTGTTGCGGTTCCCCACCGATCGAGGGGCGGATGCCGGCCTGCGCCAGCGCTTGCGGGGGGAGGATGGATCCATGCCTACCGCTATGCCTGATGCCTGAGCCCACCGCCGCCGGTGCAGCCCCCCGCCAGGTGTTGCCAGGGAAATCCCTGGTCCCCTGGACCCCCAGCGGCAACTATCAGGATGTGCTGCTGGACCTGGCTCCGGAGGGCATCGCCCGGATTGCCATCAACCGTCCTGAAAAGCGCAATGCCTTTCGGCCCCGCACGGTGATGGAGCTCTACGACGCTTTTTCCCGGGTGCGCGATAACCCGGCCATTGGGGTGGTGCTGTTCACCGGGGTGGGCCCCGCCGCCGATGGGGCCTATGCCTTCTGCGCCGGCGGGGACCAGTCGGTGCGCGGTGATGGCGGTTATTTAGATGAGGAGGGCATGCCCCGCCTCAACGTGCTCGATCTGCAGCGCTTAATCCGCAGCTTGCCAAAGGTGGTGATCGCCCTGGTGGCTGGCTATGCCATTGGCGGTGGCCAGGTGTTGCACTTGCTGTGTGACCTCAGCCTGGCGGCCGAAAATGCCCAGTTCGGCCAAACGGGGCCGCGGGTGGGCAGCTTTGATGCGGGCTTTGGTTGCAGCCACCTAGCCCGCCTGGTGGGCCAACGCAAGGCCCGGGAGATCTGGTTCCTCTGTCGCCGCTACAGCGCCCATGAGGCCCTGGCCATGGGCCTGGTTAACGAGGTGGTGCCCCTATTTCAGCTGGAAAACGAGGGGGTGCGCTGGGCGAAGGAGATCCTCCAGCACAGCCCCACGGCCATCCGTTGCTTGAAGGCTGCCTTCAATGCCGAAACCGATGGCATGGCTGGCCTACAGGAGTTGGCCGGCCAGGCCACCCACCTGTTTTACCGAACCGAAGAAGGTAAAGAGGGTCAAAGGGCCTTTCTGGAAAAACGTGACCCGGATTTCAGCGAGGTGCCCTGGTTGCCCTGAGCGGATTACTGCCTCACCCCCAGCCCTGCCGTGACGATCAAGCCCCTGGCCCTAGTTTTGCTGCCATTGCTGCTCTGGGGCAGTGGGGCTTCGCCGCTGTGGAGCGGCCCCCTGGATGATCCCGACCATCCCCTGCGTCCCCTGGAGCTGCAGCTAAACGAACTGCCGGCCAGATTGCTACGGCAGCCCGGTCGACAGCTGGTGCTGGCGCGGGGTCGGCGCCAATTGTTGCTGCTGAATGGCGGTCAGTTGGTGGCCCGTTATCCGGTGGCGGTGGGCATGGCTGGCTGGGAAACACCCTTGGGAAAGTTTCGGGTTCTCGAAAAACGCAGGGATCCCCCCTGGAGTAATCCCCACAGCGGTGACTTGGTGGCGGGGGGCTCCCCTGAGAATCCCCTGGGCAGTCGTTGGATCGGTTTCCATCGGGATTGCAGCGCTAAGAAGGGTTTTGACGGCGAAAGGGAATTGGATATCCAGGGCTGCACCATCGCAGGTTTCCATGGCACCCCCCACCGCTGGACCGTGGGCCATGCCGTTTCCCATGGGTGCGTGCGCCTTTTTGAGGAACACATCCAGGCTTTGTTTGATCAAGTGCCACCTGGCATCGCGGTGACTGTGATTCCCTGAGGCGTCTCCGTAGAGTCTGCCCAACTCAACTATCGGGTCCCCCATGCGCGTTCTTTTCGCGGCTGCCGAATGTGCGCCCATGGTGAAGGTGGGTGGCATGGGCGATGTGGTCGGTTCCCTGCCTCCGGCCCTGGCTGCCCTGGGCCATGACGTGCGCCTTGTAATGCCCGGCTATGGACAGCTCTGGTCGAAGTTGCAGATCAATCCAGAGCCGATCTGGCGGGCCCAGACCATGGGCACTGATTTTGCCGTGTTTGAAACTAAGCATCCCAGCAATGGCTTAACGATTTATTTGATTGGTCATCCGGTTTTTGATCCTGAACGGATCTATGGCGGAGAAGACGAAGACTGGCGTTTCACCTTCTTTGCCAGTGCCACCGCCGAGTTTGCCTGGAACGTTTGGAAGCCTGAGGTGCTGCATTGCCATGACTGGCACACGGGCATGATCCCTGTGTGGATGCACCAGGACCCGGAGATCAGCACGGTGTTCACCATCCACAACCTCAAGTACCAGGGGCCCTGGCGCTGGAAGTTGGAGCGGATGACTTGGTGTCCCTGGTACATGGCTGGGGACAACACGATGGCGGCGGCTCTGCTCTATGCCGACCGGGTGAACGCCGTATCTCCCACCTACGCCATGGAGATCCGCACCGCTGAATATGGCGAACAGCTCGATGGCCTGCTCAATTACATCAGTGGCAAGTTGCGCGGCATCCTCAACGGCATTGATCAGCAGGCCTGGGATCCTGCCAATGACCAACGCATTCCCGCTGTTTTCTCCCCCAGCAACCTGGCTGGTAAGGCGAGCAATAAGCAGGCCCTCCAGCAACGGATGGGCTTGCCCCAGAACCCCAACACCTTCCTGATCGGCATGGTGAGTCGGCTGGTGGATCAAAAGGGCGTCGATTTGCTTTTGCAGGTGGCCGAACGTTTGTTGGCTTACACAGACACCCAGATAGTTGTTTTAGGCACCGGTGACCGGGGTTACGAGAGCGGCCTCTGGCAGATGGCCACGGGCAATCCCGGCCGCTTTGCCGCCTTCCTCACCTACGACGACGACCTGTCGCGCTTGGTATATGCCGGCAGTGATGCCTTCCTGATGCCCTCCCGCTTCGAGCCCTGCGGGATTAGTCAGCTGCTGGCGATGCGCTACGGCACGGTTCCCGTGGTGCGTCGGGTGGGGGGCCTGGTGGATACGGTGCCCCCCTATGACCCCGCGGCCCAAACCGGCAATGGCTTCTGCTTTGATCGCTATGAGGCCATCGACCTTTACACCGCCCTGGTGCGGGCCTGGGAGGCCTATCGCCATCGCGACAGCTGGCAGCAGTTGATGCGAAGGGTGATGCTGCTGGATTTCAGTTGGAACCGTTCCGCCCTGGAGTACGACGCCATGTATCGGGAGGTGCGGGGCAGCAAGGAACCTGGTCCCGATGCTGAAACTGCTGCCCGCTTTTCGATTCCCGAACCGCCGGACCAACGGGCCGCCCACGCCGCAGCCGCAGCCCGCGATCCCAGCCCGGTGCCCCAGCCGGCCCCGCAGCGGCGCTTTAATCCGCTCTCGCTGCTGCGCCGTAATGGCGGCTAAGGGCTGATGGCCCGATCGGATTCCCGGGAGCCCCCATCACTACTGCCGGTGGCCTACCGCAGCCCCTGGGAGCAGCTGCGTAGCGACCTGGGCCGTGACCTGCCGGCGGTGGGGGCCTCCGTGGCCCTGCGCTTGCGGGAGCTCTGGCGCCGCAACCGCGAGGGGGATCTCTCCGTGCCTGGCTTCTGGCCCCTGGCCTGGACCCCGCTGTTTTGGCCAGTGCTGGCCCTCTTAGTGCTGCTCAGCCTGGGGGTTTTGCTGCGTTTGCCCTTGCAGAGCCATGGCCCAGGGGCTTCGCCCAGCGCAGCAGAAATCCCTGGGTTGCCATTGCCAACTCCCCTGGCCGCAGAGCGAACTCCGTTTGGATCCGGAGCTTCCGCCTTGGAAATTAATGAATCTGGCCCTAGCGAAACTGTCGCTAATCCAGCTGGCGCTAACCAATTGGCAGAGTCCCTAGCTGGGGGGGCAGCACCAGGTTTTTCAAAGCCAATCCCCCTGGGGCCAGCGGACCCCCCAGAGAACGCCTCGGTGGCTGGGCCGCAGCTGGTTCCGCTTTTGGCCCTCTTGGAGGCTAAGGAGGGGGCCGCCATGGTGGGGTCTATCCATCCAGTGGCCAGCCAGGGTCTGTTGCAGCTCATCCCCAGCGCTGCATTTTTTGAGTTGCCCAGCGGTCAGCAGCAGGGGCAGGCCAATGGCTGGCAGCAGCAGAGCCGGAACCTGGGCTACGACCGGCTTGAATTGCGCTCGGTTGGCGGGCAGTTGCTGGGCCGCTCAGCGCTGGTGGGGGAAGGCATGATTCTTTGGTCAACCCCCCAGCCATGAGCCCCTCCCTCTGTATTCAGGACCTGGCCGACCTGTTTGATCAGCCTGTGCAGCGACACAGCTGTCCCTTAGATATCGGCACGCTGGAGTGGAGTTTCGAGCAGGTATGCACCGATAGCCGCTCCCTCCAGGCGGGCGACCTGTTTATACCCCTGCGTGGTGAACGTTTTGATGGCCATAACTTCCTGGGGGCCGCCGTGGCCGTGGGGGCAGCTGGAGCCCTCGTGGCCAGGGACTGGCGCGGCCATATTCCTGAACAACTTACCTATTTGATAGTAGAAGACACCCTTGATGCCTACCAACAGGTGGCGTTGCTTTGGCGACGGCAACTTAAGGCCCCTGTGGTGGCGGTGACCGGCTCCGCCGGTAAAACAAGCACCCGCGAGTTAATCAAGGCCTGTTTGCAACCGCTGGGCTCCGTAGAAGCCAGCAGTGGCAACGAAAATAACGACATCGGTGTGCCGCGTACCTTGCTGCGGGCTAGGCAGCCGTTGGCGGCTCTAGTGCTGGAGATGGGCATGCGCGGCCTTGGGGAAATCGAAAGGCTTAGCCGCTGCTCCGAACCGAGTGTGGCGGTAATAACGAATGTTGGTACTGCCCACATCGGTCGGCTGGGGAGCCGCGAGGCAATTGCCACGGCTAAATGTGAAATCTGTGCCGCCCTGCACCCGGCTGGGCTGGTGGTGATACCCGCTGGAGATCCCCTGCTGGAGGCGGCCTTGGCCAGGGTTTGGCGCGGGCGCGTGGTTCGGGTGGCGCTGGCTGGCAGTGATTTCGCAACGGCTGATTCACCAGCTGCACAATTGGTGGCTGAACTACAGAACGATTCGGCAGTTGTTGGTAGTGAGTTGTTTGGCAGTGGGTTGTTATTTAGCGATGGCAGCCGCATCAACTTGCCCCTGGAGGGGCGACACAATGCCATGAATCTGCTGCTGGCCCTAGCGGTGGCCGAAGAGCTGGGGGTGCCGCGCTCGGCACTTACTTGCTTGCAGGTGGCTTTGCCAGGGGGCCGGGCCAGGCGGATTGCCTTAGATCGAGGTCCGTTGGCAGGGGTGACCCTGCTGGATGAAAGCTATAACGCCTCGCCGGAGGCGATGTTTGCCGCCTTGGAGTTACTGCATAGCCAGGGGGGACGACGGTTTGCGGTGCTGGGATCGATGTTGGAACTCGGTGACCAGAGCGAAGTTCTGCACCGGCAGGTGGGGGCCCGGGCTGGGACCCTTGGCCTCGATGGGCTGGTGGTGGTGGGCGAGGGCCCGGACCTCGATGGCCTATGGGCTGCCGCCGCAGCCGTGCCATTGCGGCGGCAGGTGGCCCAGCCAGAGGCAGCTGCCTCCCTATTGTTTGAGTGGCTAGAGCCAGGTGATCACCTGTTGCTCAAGGCCAGCCGTGGGGTAGCCCTGGAGCGGCTGATTCCTCTGCTAAGCGGCCCTGGGGCCGGGTCTGATGCAACTAAAGCAAGGTATTGATCTTGATGCAAATTCTGTAACTAATATGCAGTCTGTAAACTTTATGCACAGTCTATATACTTCATGCAAAATCTTTGAGCCTTATCCACAATTCTTGAGCTTTATGCACAATCTTTGAGCCTTATCCAAAATTCTGCGCTTTATCTGCAATTCTGCGCTTTATCCATAAGCTGTGACTCTATTTAAGGGCTCATTTGTTAAAAAGGTCTAATGTAAATGACCAGGGTTAAATGACTAAGGTCAGATACAGGATAATGGTGGTTCGGGGCTTTTTTATTGGCTTGGGCCGTTTCTGGGGATATTTGTAGCAGATAAACCGCATGGTTTCGAGGGATTGTTTAGACTTGGTATGCTGATTTAGTATGCTAAGTTAGTACTTATAATTTGTATTTATAATTAGTATTTAGATACATAATAATTAATATTTGTAGAAACTAAATCCAAAAAATATATATAAATATAATTATAGTTTGCTATTTATTGGTTGCCAATTATCTTTAATTACTTGGCGGGAGCGGCCCAGGGCCAGGGCCCCATCTGGCACATCTTTGGTAATGGTTGAGCCGGCACCCACTGTTACGCCTGCGCCAAGAATTACGGGTGCCACGAGCACGCTATTGGCGCCGGTTTTGCTGCCAGCGCCAATCACGGTGTGGTGTTTGTTGACGCCGTCGTAATTAGCGGTGATTGTGCCAGCCCCCACATTTACATCTGCCCCCAGCTGGGCATCACCGATGTAGCTGAGGTGATTAACCTTGCTGCCAGCGCCGATTTGGCTTTTCTTAACTTCTACAAAGTTGCCGATTCTGACGCCCTCCCCCAGCTCTGCCTTCGGGCGCAGGTGGGCATAGGGACCAATGCTGCAACCCTTGGCGACTGTGGCGCCATTCACCATCGAAAGCAGCACCTGAACGTCGTCGCCCAGCTGACTGTTTTCGATCAGGCTGCCTGGACCGATGCGGCAATTATTGCCGATTTGGCAATGGCCACGGAAGTGGCTTTGGGGTTCTATCAACACATCTTTGCCGAAATGGCAGTCCTCCGAGAGGGTGCAACTGGAGGGGTCTGTAAAGCTCACCCCCTCCTTCATCCAATGGAGGCGCAGGCGCTCCTGGAGCATCGCTTCGCATGCGGCCAGTTGGCACCGGTCATTGATGCCGGTGATCTCGGAGAGGTCCTCTACCACCAGGTGGCCAGCGCTCTTCAACAGGGCAATGCTGTCGGTGAGATACAACTCCCCCTGGTCGTTGTCGCTGCTGAGCAGAGGCAACACCTGGCGCAGTCGTGGCCAGTGGAAGCAGTAGATGCCCGCATTAATCAAATTGTTTTGGCGTTGGTCATCGCTGCAGTCGCGATGTTCCACGATTTGCTGCACCTGGCCAGCGCCATCTACAAAGACTCGCCCATAGCCGCTGGGATCCTGGAGATGGGCACTTAACAGGGTTACGGCGGCACCACTACTGCGGTGCTGCGCCAGTAGTTGTTGCAGGGTTTCGGTGCGCAGCAGGGGCACATCGCCGTTCAGCACCAGCAGATCACCTTCGAAATCAACGAGGGGATCGAGTAACTGCTGCACCGCATGGCCCGTGCCGTTCTGGGGTTGTTGCAGCACAAACTGCGGCTGACTGGGGTGTTGCTTTAGCTCCGTTTCCAGCCGCTCCGCCTGGTGCCCAACAATCAACAGTGTTCGGTTGGGCTGCAGAGACTTGGTGCTGGCCAACACCCGTTCCACCAGGGTGGCCCCAGCCAGGGGCTGGAGCACCTTTGGCAGGCTGCTCTTCATGCGGGTGCCTTTTCCGGCGGCGAGCACGGCAACGGCGAGCATTGGTGCTCTGCAACTGGGCGGGAATCTACCGGGGGTTGCGGCAGCTAACCCTTTCTTGCCATCGTTTTCTCCAGCCATTGGTGCTACTGGCAGTGCTACGGGCCTGGGCCTGGCGCCGCTCAGCCCTGATCGTTTCAGCATCTGCCTTGCCACTGGGGTCCCGATAGGGCTCCGCCGCCCTGGTTTTGAGGTGTTCCTCCTCCATTTCTGAAAGGGCAGCGAATTGCTGGTTATCGCCAAGCGCCGCTGCACTAGCCACGGTGCCGTTGCTCCATTGGTGGGCGGGGGCACCTGGGCCGGGCTGGATGCTGGCTAGCTGCAGACCGTGGAGTCGCAAGGCCTGGCGCACCGCTGCCGCTGAGCAATAGCTCACCAGGCGCCCTCTGGGGCCCAATAGGGAGGCCAGTTGACCAAGGAATTCCATTGTCCAAAGCTGGGGACAAACCCCCGGGGAAAAGGCGTCATGCAGCACTAGATCAAGGGAGCCCCGCAGGGCTGGTAGAAGTTGCCGCAGCCTCTCCCTGGCATCCCCCCACAGGAGCTGCCCTTGGCTTTGATTGTTTTGCCAGTGGCCCTGCTGCTCCAATTGCTCCAGCACGGCCAAACTGCTGGCTCGCCATTGGCTCCGGAAGCTGACTTCCGCTAGGGCCATGGTCAAGGGGCGCCGATCTAGCTCCAGCCCCCACCACTGCATGCCCCTGGCCAGGTCAGAGAGATTTTCCAGCAGGGCCGCGGTGTTGGTGCCCGTGCCCACACACACCTCCAAAACCCGCACGGACCTATCTCTGGCTACAAACTCGATACCTGCCGGGGCCAGGAAGGTGTGCTGGGCTTCCCCCAGGGCGCCGCGGCCGCAGTGGAAACCCTCTTGGAAAGCTTCACTCCAGAGGCTGAAACTGCCATCGGCGGTGAGGCGCGGCTGCAGTTCAGCCGGCCTGGAGTTTGGCCAAGTCATCCCAAAAATTCGGATACGAAACAGCGGCCGCCTCCGCCCGGGCAATGCTGGTGCTGCCACTGGCCCCCAGGGCTGCCACCGCCAGGCTCATGGCCACCCGGTGGTCGGTTTCGCTATCGACGGTGGCCCCTTGCAATTGCTGGCCACCGGGGATCACCAGGCCATCGCTGGTTTCCTCCAGCTCAGCGCCCATGGCCCGCAGTTGCCGGGCCATGACCGCCAGGCGGTCAGTTTCCTTCACCCGCAGTTCTTCGGCATCACGGATGACGCTGGTGCCCTCGGCGGCCAAGGCCGCCACCGCCAGGATCGGGATCTCATCCACCAGCCGCGGGATCAGCTCGCCGCCAATGGTGAAGGCCTTTAGGGGCGCTGGTCGCACCCGCAGGTCCCCCACCGGTTCCCCCGCCACCAGCCGTTCGTTGAGGAATTCCAGGGGGGCACCCATGGCTTCCAGCACCTCAAGGATGCCGGTGCGGCTGGGGTTGAGGCCCACATTTTCCAGCAGCAACTCAGCGCCAGGCACCAACAGGCCGGCCACCAGCCAGAAGGCGGCGGAACTTATATCACCGGGCACCACCACCCGCTGGCCCTGGAGCCGGGCCCCTGGGGTAATCAGCACCCGGGGACCATCACTGGCCTCTGGCTCACTGACCAGATCGGCGCCAAAGGCCCGCAGCATCCGCTCGCTGTGGTCGCGGGAGAGGGCCGGTTCAATCACCGTGGTGGGGCCATCAGCGCTGAGGCCCGCCAGCAGCAGGGCACTTTTCACCTGGGCCGAGGCCACCGGGGTGCGGATCACTGCCCCCTGGAGTGGGCGGCCCTGGATGGCCAGGGGCGCCAGGTTGCCGCCTTGGCGGCCGTGGATGCAGGCCCCCATCTGGCCCAGG
Organism: Cyanobacteriota bacterium; assembly: GCA_039799245.1. Lineage (GTDB taxonomy): Bacteria > Cyanobacteriota > Cyanobacteriia > PCC-6307 > Cyanobiaceae > Synechococcus_D. Next base: position 109,142 of record JBDLTB010000002.1, on the reverse strand, counting down.
GGTTTTGCCACCCGGGCCATGGGCCGTCGCCGCAGGGAGCTATCGCCATCCAGCACAAAGTGGCGGCCGCTGCGGCCGGCCAGCAGGCCCAGCATCAGTCGCATGGTGGTGCCGGAGTTGCCGCAATCGAGCACTTGGGCTGGTTCCTGCAGGCCATCGAGGCCCACGCCCCGCACCAGCACCGGCTGGCCCGCTTCAATGGCCGATACCTCCACCCCCATGGCCCGCAGGCAGGCGGCGGTGTTCAGGGGGTCTTCGGCGGGCAGCAGGCCTTCGATGCGGGTTTCGCCTTCGGCGATGGCCCCGAATAACAGGGCCCGGTGGGAAATTGATTTATCGCCCGGCACCCGCACCGTGCCCCGCAGGCGTCCGCCGCTGGTAAGGGTGGTGGTTGCCATGGGCTGCCAGGGGCCGGGAGTTCGATCCTATGGACCAGCAGGCGGGCATCGGTAGCTGGAGCCGTTAGTCGAGGTCAAGACTTAGCCCAACATCAAGCCCCCTTCCGGCTCGAGGCTGGCTTCCCAGCTGAGTTGGTCGTAGAGAAGTTCGGCAATGGTGAGCTCGGCCAGCTCCCGCTCCACGGCCCGATTCAGCCGTTGCTGTAGCTGCCGTTCGAGGCGATCGCCAGCGGCGGCACTGCTAGAGGCAGCATTGATTTCGCTGTTTTGATTTGGCGTGGGCTCCCGTGGTTCTCGCAGCTGTAGTTGGCGGCGACCCCCCACGGCGCTCAGCACATCAACCACAGCAAGTTTTTCCGGGGCGATGGCTAGTCGATAGCCACCGCTGCGCCCCCGGCGGGCCTCCAACAAACCCGCCCGCCGCAGCTGCAATAGCAGTTGCTCCAGTAGGGGGGCTGGCAGGCCTTGGCGGCCGGCTAGGGCGCGGCCGGCCAAGGCCTGGCCGGGGTTGCGGGCCAGTTCCACCAGGGCCCGCAGGGCGACGCTGCCGGCTCGGGTTAGCACCGCAGCCGTTCAAGCACATGCTCGAGCTGGAGGCCAAACAGGCTGGGGTCGGGGCTGGGGGTTTCCCCGCTGGCGGGCCCCAAGTCTGATAGCCCCAGGTCCTGCCAGCGGCCGCTCACCCGCTGCTCCAGCTCGCCGTCGCGACCCAGGGCTTCACCCCAGTCGTGGCGCTTTTCCGGACCGATCTTGGTGGTGGCATCAACAGCAAGCCGGCCGCCGAGGCCGAGGCGCTCGCTGGCGAAGTCGAGGGAGTCAAAGGGGGTGTCCTCCAGCACAAACAAGTCCCTTTGCGGATCCACCTGGGCGGCAATGGCCCAAACCACCTGGCGCGGATCGCGCACATTGATCGCCCGATCCACCACCACCACAAATTTCGTGTAAGTGAACTGGGGCAAGGCAGTCCAGAAGGCCATGGCGGCCCGTTTTGCCTGGCCCGGATAGGCCTTATTGATCGAAATAACGGCCAACTTGTAGCTGAGCGCTTCCATGGGCAGGAAGAAATCAACGATTTCCGGCACCTGCTGGCGCAGGATCGGCGTGTAGATGCGATTGAGGGCGATCGCCAGCATCGCCTCCTCCTTGGGGGGGCGGCCACTGAAGGTGGTGAGCATCAGCGCCTGGCGCCGCTGGGTGATGCAGTGGAAGCGCACAAGGGGGGAGGGCTCTTCGCCGCCGTAGAAGCCCATGTGGTCGCCAAAGGGACCGTCGGGCAGGGTTTCCCCCGGCTTGATTCGACCCTCCAGCACGATTTCGCTGTGGGAGGGCACCTCCAGATCAACGGTTTTGCACTTGGCCAGATGCACCCCTTCGCCGGCATAGAGGCCGGCAAACAACCATTCAGAAAGTTGCACCGGGATCGGGGTGGCAGCGGCCATCACCAGCAACGGATGGACGCCAAGGGCAATGGCGATCTCCAACTCTTCCCCCCTTTCGGCCGCCTTGCGCAGGTGCCGGGCGCCGCCCCGCACGCTCAGCCAGTGCACGGTCATGGAGCGGGCGTCCTGCTGTTGCAGCCGGTACACCCCCACATTTGGCACCTTGGTTTCCGGATCCTTAGTGATCACCAGGCCGAGGGTGATCACCCGGCCGGCATCGCCGGGCCAGGGGCGGATCAGCGGTAGGGCATCGAGATTTACGGCCTCCCCCTTCAGCACTATTTGCTGGCAGGGGGGGGTGAGATCGCGATCGGGGCGGGCCTTTATGAGGTCCCAAAGGATGCGGCCAAAGGCGGCTGTTTCCTGGAGCCCCTTGGGGGGCCGGGGTTGTTGCAACAGGGCGAGCTTTGCTCCCAGCTCCTCCAGCTGCTCCACCCGTTCCAGGCCCATGCTCCACACCACCCGTTCCACGGTGCCCAGCAGATTCACCAGCACCGGCATCGAGCTGCCGATCACATTTTCAAAAAGTAATGCTGGCCCGCCGAGGGCCAGCACCCGATCGGCAATGGCTGCCAGTTCCAGGTCGGGATCCACCGGGGCGCTGATGCGGCGCAACTGGCCCCGCTGGTCCAGCAGGGCCAGAAAATCGCGCAGGTCGCGCTGCGCCATGGATTGCTTAGAACAGTGGCCCCTACTGTGGCGCACCTCCTAGGTCGCCTGCCTGATGCGTCTCTTCTTTTTCCATACCCCTGAACGGGTGCCCGCCAACGGCATGGCCGATGCGGCAGTGGTGATCGACGTATTGAGGGCCACCACAACCATGGCCTGGGCCCTGCAGAACGGGGCTGAGGCGATCCAAGCCTTCGCTGATTTGGGCGCCCTGGATGCCGCGGCTAAGGCCTGGCCGGCGGATCGTTGCCTAAGGGCTGGCGAACGGGGGGGGGCTCGGCTTGAAGGATTTCAGCTCGGCAACTCGCCCCTGGCGGTAACCGAGGAACTGGTGGGCGGTAAGCGAATTTTTATGAGCACCACCAATGGCACCCGTTCCCTCGATCGGGTGCGCTCCGCCCCGTTACTGGTTACTGCCGCCCTGGTGAACCGATCGGCGGTGGCCCAGCGTTTGCTTGGGGTCAAGCCCGCCACTGTTTGGGTGGTGGGGAGCGGCTGGGAGGGTGATTATTCCCTTGAAGACAGCCTCGCCGCCGGCGCCGTAGTGGCGTCCCTGCTGGAGCAAGGGGGCGGTGAGCTGCAGCAGTTGGCAGGGAACGATGAGGCCGCTGCCGCCCATGCCCTGTGGCAACAGTGGCAGCACGCCCCGGAGCAGGCCCTTCGGCTGGCCAGCCATGGCCAACGCCTAGAGAGGCTTGGGAACCATGACCCCGATTTCGCCTGTTGCGCCGCCCTAGACAGCCTGGCGGTGGTGCCCCTGCAAACAGAACCAGGCGTATTGCGTGCCTCCTGAGGGCCCGTCTGGGTACAGTCCGCCCAACGGATTGGAGCGGTGGTGACCAGCTTTCTTGCGGCAGCCCTGCAACTAACCAGCACCTCAGACCCGGAGGCAAACTTTGCCCAGGCCGAGGAGCTGATTGAGTTGGCCGCCCGCCGGGGTGCTGACCTGGTGGGCCTGCCTGAGAATTTTGCCTTCATGGGCGATGAAGCCCGCAAGCTCGAACTGGCCCCAGGCCTGGCCGAGCGCTGTAGCCGCTTCCTGGTGACCATGGCCCGCCGCTATCAGGTAACCCTGCTGGGGGGGGGGTTCCCCGTACCTGCCGGAGAGGGGGCCACCTACAACCGGGCCGAGTTGGTAGGCACCGACGGCCAAGTGCTTGCCCGTTACGACAAGATCCACCTCTTTGATGTGGATCTGCCCGACGGCAATACATATACCGAATCTGCCACGGTGCGTTCTGGCGATCAGTTGCCGCCGGTGGTTGATGTGCCCGGTCTGTGCCGTATTGGACTTTCGATCTGTTACGACGTGCGTTTTCCAGAGCTTTACCGCCATCTGGCCGGGGCCGGGGCGGAGCTGATGGTGGTGCCCGCTGCCTTCACCGCTTATACCGGCAAGGACCATTGGCAGGTGTTGCTCCAGGCCCGGGCCATTGAAAACACAGCCTATGTACTGGCGCCGGCCCAAACCGGCCTGCACTATGGGCGCCGTCAGAGCCATGGCCATGCCCTTGTTATTGACCCGTGGGGCACGGTTCTGGCCGATGCCGGGGTGGGCCCTGGGGCCGCCGTCGCCCCGGTGGACCCCGGCCATCTCCAACGGGTGCGGGCCCAGATGCCCAGCCTGCGGCACCGCCATCCAGCCCTTTTCTGACCGTTGTGATGGCTGAGGGGCGTTTGCGCCAACGCTGGCTCACTGCCTTGCTGGGTGGTGTTTGCCTCGCCGCCAGTGCCTGGGGTCTCCCCGCCTGGGCGGCCAGTGCCCTGGCCGCCTGGCGCATCACGGCCGATGGCCTGCTGGAGCTCCGCACCAGCCCCTACGCCAATCTCAGCGCCTCCTTTGACCCCGGTGATGGTGTTCAAGGGCCCCGGCTATGGATTGATTTACCGGGTACCCCCTCTAGGCCCCGAACGCTGCAGGCGGGGGGTCCCCTCCGTCAGGTACGGGTGGGTACGCCCGAACCAGGGGTTACCCGCCTGGTGCTCGAATTTCAGCCGGGCGTTCAGTTTGACCCGGGCCAACTGAAGTTGTTGGGCGTTGATAAGGACAGCTGGAAACTGCAGTTGCCGCCCCAGCTGGGCCGCTACTTGACCCTGGGGGAAGGCAGTTTGGTGAGGCCTGATCCGGTGGGCTTTGTCCCCAGCGAGGGCCCAGGGGCCCCCGCAGGCCCCGCCGCCCCGCGCCAACCCCTGCGCCCCCTGAGGCCGACGGATATGCCCAGCGTTGCCCGGGGCAGATTCCGGGTGGTGATTGACCCCGGCCATGGGGGGCCAGACCCCGGTGCCATCGGCATCGGCGGCACCCAGGAAAAAGATGTGGTGCTGGAGATCTCCCAGCAGGTGGCCGAATTGTTGCGTGGTCGCGGTGTGGATGTGTTGCTCACCCGCAATGGCGACATTGATGTGGACCTACCGCCGCGGGCCCAGCTGGCCAACGGCAGCGGCGCCGATGTGCTCGTGAGCATCCATGCCAACGCCCTCAGCATGAGCCGTCCAGATGTGAATGGTTTGGAAACCTTCTATTTCCAGAGCCAGCAGGGCAGAAGCCTGGCCACTGCGATCCACAACTCCATCATGGGCACCGTGCGCCGCGAGGACCGCGGGGTACGGGAGGGGCGGTTCTATGTGATTCGCGCCACCCGCATGCCCTCCAGCCTGGTGGAGGTGGGTTTTCTCACCGGTGCTGATGATGCCGCCGATTTGATGGATCCGGCCCACCGGCGCCAATTGGCCCTGGCGATCACCGCCGGGATCCTCGATTATTTGAGGCTGGCGGGATGAGTTTGTATCCCCGTAGCGATTCGCCGCTGCCCGCCAATGCTCTGCTTGGTTTATTTGATAGCGGCTTGGGTGGCCTCACCGTTTTGCGCCAGCTCTTGCAGTGCCGCCCGGGTCAGCCTTGTTTATATGTGGGCGACACCGCCCGGGTCCCCTATGGCGGCCGCCGGCCCGAGGAAATTCGTGCGATTGCCGCCGAGGTGGTGGGCTGGCTTCGGGGGCAGGGGGCCCAGGCCCTGGTGATGGCCTGCAATACCTCCAATGCCCTGGCCCTTGATGTGGCCCAGGCGGAAGCGGGTGTGCCAGTGGTGGGCTTGATTGATTCCCTGGCCCAGCAATTGCAGGCCCAGCGGGTGGGGGTATTAGCCACCCCCGCCACGGCCGCCAGTGGTGCCTATGGCAAGGCCCTGCGGGCAAACCGAGCTGGGGTGGAGGTGCTGGAGGTGGGCTGCCCTTTGTTTGTGCCAGCTGTGGAGCGCAATGAGCTCGACAGTCCCCAGCTGCGGGCGGCGGCAGCGGATTACCTCGCCCCCTTGCTGGCGGCCCGGGTGGAGGTGATCGTGCTGGGTTGTACCCATTACCCCCTGTTGGAGCCCTTGCTCCGCAGCCTGCTGCCCGCCGGCATGGAGCTGGTGGACCCGGCCCTGGCGGCGATGGCCGTGCTTGAAACTTTGTTATTGCCCAGTGATCAGCCCGTAGCTGCTAGCCCTGATCTCTGCCGTTGCCGTCTGGTGGTAACGGGTGATGCCGCAGATTTTGCTGCTGGGGCTAGCCATTGGTTGGGTCAACCGGCCCAGGTGCAGCAGGTGAACCTGCGGTGCCCAGGTGGGGACCTCTAGGATCTGGCAACGCGGGCGATGCCATGAAAACGGTTGCAGAACTGCTTCAGCCCGTGGAGTCTGACCTGGAAGACCTGCTGAGCGATCTGCGCAACCTGATCGGGGCCGGCCATCCGATTCTCCAGGCCGCCGCAGAGCATTTGTTTAGTGCCGGTGGAAAAAGGCTGCGGCCTGGCATCGTGCTGCTGCTTTCCCGCGCCCTGGATCCTGCTGGCGCCCTTGGCAGTCGTCACCGGCGCCTGGCGGAAATCACCGAAATGATCCATACCGCCTCTTTGGTGCACGACGACGTGGTGGATGAGGCCGACACCCGCAGGGGGGTGGCCACGGTGCACAGCCGCTTCAACAGCCGCGTGGCGGTGTTGGCCGGTGATTTCCTATTTGCCCAAGCCAGTTGGCACCTGGCAAACCTCGACAACCTCGAGGTGGTGAAATTGCTCTCCCGGGTGATTATGGATTTGGCGGAGGGGGAGGTGCGCCAGGGGCTGTTCCGCTACGACACCGGCCAGAGTTTGGAAACCTATTTAGAAAAGAGCTATTGCAAAACCGCCTCGCTGATGGCCAATAGTGCCCGGGCGGCGGGGGTGCTCTCGGGCTTACCCGAGCCACAACTTGACCTGCTCTATCAGTTTGGCCGCCAGCTCGGTCTAGCGTTTCAGGTGGTGGATGACATTCTTGATTTTACCGGTGATGATGTCCAGTTGGGTAAGCCCGCCGCCTCCGATCTCGCTTCGGGCACCCTTACCGCTCCGGTGCTCTATGCCATGGAGCAGCAGCCGCTGCTGGCTGTATTAATTGAGCGCGAATTCAGTGAGCTAGAGGATCTTCCCCAGGCCCTGGCCCTAGTGCGCCAGAGCAACGGCATTCAACGCTCCCGCCAGTTAGCTGAAGGCTTTGCCCGTCAGGCTGGCGAATGTTTGGCATTTCTGCCTCTATCGGAATCGCGTAAAGCATTGTTGGCACTCCCAGACTTTGTGCTTAGCCGCCTCTATTAATCCTTTTTTGTTGCATCTCATAACTCTTTATTAATCCCTAAATAGATAATTAATTAATGCATATATTTGTAGATCTACTTAATTGCTTATTTTTGGCGATAGCGGGGTAGCTCATCGCCAATTGTTATAAAAGGTCTATTTTTCTTAAACCAGAGCCAGTCGCGCAGTGGTGGGGTTTCCGCCAGCTCGCGGCGGCTCAGCCCTAGGCCCAGTTTCACTGAAGCTGATTCGAGCAAGTCAAGCATTGTTTCGGCATCGCTGGCATTGGCCAGCGCTTTATTCCAGCGTTCGTGACCCTGAATCCCCCTTACCAGGGCATTGATCTTCTGGCTTACAGAATATTCTGAGAAGTCGTTGGTTGCCAATCGCCCAGCGCTGGGCTACAAATTTTACCAGGCCAGGCTGGTTTTTGGGAGTCTTTGCTTTACAATGACCCTCGCTGAGAGATCAACTGTGCTGCTGGCGATCTGGGCCGTGTTGTCGACTTTTTGATCAACCGATTAATCAACGTGTTGCTCAGTCCTCCGCGCCTAATTGCCATAAGTTGTGGTGGCCGAGATCTAATCCGAGATCGTTCCTGCAGACCTCCCCTGCCTCTGTTGGATCTGCTCAGTCTTTTTGGATATGGCGGCGACGTCCTAGAGCTCAAGCTATTCGTTACCCACTTTCCGGTAGTAATGCCTTGGCAACTGAGTGGAGCAGGCGCAATCATGTGGATCGGCCAGCGCCGGGGAGCTGGACCTGCACTGACTCGCCCCCACGCCCTGCCGCCGCAAAATGACCCAGGGCACCCACCTAGATGTTGTGTTTCACCAGGTTCGTCAGCGGAACAGCTCGACAAGCCGCTGCTGAGATTAAAGCACAGGAGTGGAATACAGCGGACTGTTCTGCAATCATATAGCAGGTTTCCAGTACTTGCAGAATAGATCTTTCTTGTGACAATCGTGCAATAATTGATCTAAGGGTATGCGCGTATAGTTGGAGGGAAAGAAGGGCGGCTGATACATAAAATTTTCAGACCATATGAGCCGGAATCATGTCTCAACTGGCCACAACGATGCAGAGAAGCTTCTTGACCTTATCCCTTCAGGCATGCAACTGTATTCAGAGATCCTGTTATGCTGCCTTGCCATGAATTCATCCAATCAGTGGGTTTCCTGGATTATCGAAGCATCTGTCAAGCCCGAAAATATAGACTCTATTACGTCTCTGATGAATGAAATGTCCCATGACTTCATGGAAAATGAGCGTCAAACTCTAAATTTTGAATGGAGTATTGATTCCACTCAGACCCTGCTGCATTTACACGAGCGCTACGAAGACTCTGCCACTGCTCTTGGCCATGTCAAAAGTTTTAGGTCAAAATACGGCGAGCGGTTCATATCATTGATTTCCCCTTTTCGCGTCGTTATTTATGGTCATCCTTCTGAGCCTCTCTCCAATGAGCTCCAGCCGCTTAGACCCATTGCACTTAACTGCCTTGGTGGCTTTACTCGATAATGCTATTCCCCCTTGCAACCTTGAACAAGTAGGGATTAATGTCAGTGGTTTGAATTGAGAGAGCCTGGAAAAGCCACGCCCTTCACACAACACTAAGTGCACAATCCAAAGCCAGGACAGGTTTGCCAACAGCGCGGGTTTGTTAATAATCGGTAGAAAAACCTCAACAAAATACATCAATCATTAAAAGTTTTTTGCCTAAGTTGGTCAAGTAAGTCTTGCTTGGGCTGGCGATACTTGTCCTGATCGAGCCTATGTAGCCAAAGATAGTAACAACGGGGGGCAACCAACTTCCTCTAATGGCAATATGTTATGGCGAGTGCCAACAACAATGGCACTCCTGCTACTGTTCAGTCAGCGAACGTCAACAGAGCTAGATTGAGATTGATTTCCGCTAGTGGTGCCCCCCCCATAGCACTGTCAGGAGTGGGGGTACAAGCTTAGGATGACAGTCTCTAAGCCAATCCAGCCTAAGCCAAATTCAAATGCCTTTGCCTCACTTATCTTGCCCACGGGTTGACCATCGTCTCCAGCAGCCCATAGACGGGAAGGCCGTTGTCTGGTGCACGGTCAGCGAACGACATAATTGGGCACCAGCCACTTAGATCCTAGGGGTTAAGAACCGCAACATACAAGATAAGGCGTTGGACCAAAAGATATAAAGTTTGATAGCTATTTAAAGATTCTTATGCAAGATGTTGCGAGCTCGCCTCTGCTTAAAAGGGTAATTTTCGCTATTTCAGTCTTTGGGGTATTTGTCTTCGGAGTGAGACTTATATGGGTTCCAGTGTCTCCCGTTCTCTGGGGAGCTGATATGAAAAAGTGGCTACTTTACAGCGGTATATCTGGGCACATCCACGCCGTTAGCGCATGTGTTTTTGTCGTGCTGGCATTGGCTGCAATCCTGGCTAGAAAAGGTGCGGAATCGCATCGTGTATTTGGGAAACTGGGAGTATTAGCCTTTGTAATATGCCTGCTTTTTGCTGGCATCCTGCTAGCTTACTCAGCTATCGCAACTGGGCTTGGCCCAGACATTACTCCGACTTTACGGAATTCCGCTGTCCAGGTGAGGGAAAATATTTCAGTGTTGCTTATTTTTCTTGTTGGAGGATTCTATGGAATTACTACAGGTTATCGCTGGTCTGTTCTGCCACAGCCAAAGCTGGATATCGATTGGGCACTTGGAATACTCGCTCTGATTATTTCGCTTTTTTGCATGGCATTAATTCCTTTTGCCGGATTTATCTACCCCATTGTCAAAATATCTATAGAAAGGAATGTTGGCACTCCGTTTACCGTTGTTGTTCTGTTGGCCGGCCTGTCCGGTCTTTTTGGCTATTTCGGCTATGATGACTTGACTACTTATTATCGAAATACGGCCGTTCCATTTAGAGTGCGCGTTGAAAAGCATATCTACAGAATTATGGTTGCAGTCGGATTATCGTTCGCCGCAGTTTCTCTTATCCATTTAGGCAAGATTACCGCCGAGGGGCTTGGTTGGTTGCTTTATTTTGCCCCTCCAACAATTACTACACTCCTCACATTATATTTGAGAAAGAAATATATTGATGGCATCGACAAGAAAACCGCGCCGCAAAGCTAATGCTTCTCCAATGGCGAACCTCTGACGTGCTCCTTTTGCCGGCCCAGTTCTTCTGAGAGCTGGTGGGTAGTAAGGCCGCTCTCCAATGATGGAGGAATTCCAGGGGCGTACGCCCCTGGAGCGCTGAATGCGGTCTGTGGGTGTTGTACTCGATTCAATGCCGCGTGCGGCTCAACAAGCTGCTCTGCTGATCAACGTGGTTAGATGTTGAACCCCTGTACGATCGCATCAAGACCACTGGACGTGACTTGGGCAATGGTCTCCATCTAAAATTAGTATCACCAAATCTCCTGTGCCATCACCGCCCCGCGCCCTGCCAACAACCGGTGCTTTTGGCGGCGTGATCGAGACTCTGGCCTTTTTCCTAAGCGCCGACTTCGCCAGACAGCGATTCGAACGCTTTGGCAACGTTTTCGAGACACGGCTCCTTGGTCAACCGCGGGTGTTCATCCGCGGCGGAAGGACAATCACTGATCTGCTTGCCCATCCCGACGCCACAGAAGGCTGGTGGCCCGAATCTGTGCGCCAGCTGCTGGGCAGTCGATCATTGTCGAACCGCAACGGCGCTGGGCACCGCGCCAGGCGGCGGGTGGTGGGGCAGTTGTTCTCGGCCGTGGCGCTGCGGAGGTACACCCCCTCGATCGTGGCCCTGGTGGAAGAACTGGCGGCTGAGCTTCAGGCTGCCACCACGCCGGTTCCGCTGGTAGAGCGCATGCGCCGCTTTGCTTTCACGGTGATCGCTTCGGTGGTATTGGGCCTTGAGAGCGACGACCGCGAAGCCCTCTTCAGTGATTTTGAAATCTGGAGCCAGGCCCTTTTTGCGATTCCTATCGCGCTGCCAGGCAGCCCCTTTGCACGAGCGCTGCAGGCCCGCTCCAGGGTGCTTGCGCGACTGGGAGACGTGCTCGATAGGGCACGTCTCCGGGGGGATGCGGGGCTACCTTTGGCCGCGGGCCTGGATCTGCTCATCGGTGGCGTGGATGAGGCCGGACTGCCGCTGGCCGATGACGACTTGGTGGAGCAGTTGCTACTGCTCCTCTTTGCCGGCTATCAAACAACCGCCTCCGCCTTGAGCTGTCTTATGGCGGCTGTGCTGCGAGACCCCGAGGTTCTGCCTTGGCTGCAGGTTGAACTTGATGGGTTGAGCTGGCCGCCACCGGAACATGCTGATGTGCCAAGGCTCTCGGCCCTGGTGCAGGAGGTGATGCGGTTAAACCCACCTGTGACCAGGTTATTCCGCCGCACCAAAAGGGAACTAGTGCTTGATGGGGTGTTGGTGCCGGCGGGAAGGGTGGTGCAAGTCGACCTTGCCGCCTCGAGCTGCTGCAGCGCTGGTGCTGACGGTCGTGCGGAGGGCGACGATCTAGAGCAGTTCCGACCCGAACGGCACCTGAGCGCTGCCAGTGCCCCCACCCTGCTGCCCTTTGGCGGAGGCGACCGGGTGTGCCTGGGCAAGGCCCTTGCTGAGCTGGAGATCCGCCTGATGACGGTGGGCTTGCTGCGGCAGCTGACTTTGCAACTGGAGCCCCATCAGGACGTCAACCTGCAACCAATCACAAGCCTTGCCCCGAAGGACGGATTGCTGGTAAGGGCTGCTCACACGGCCAGCTCGTGACGCCGGCATCGATTACTTTTTTAAAGAGGTTAGAGCATTGTTCAATAGTCTGTAAAGCAAGGCGTGCCTACCATCAACATTTTCGTGAAATCCTTGTCCGCACCATCGTGACAAGTTCGGGCCTTTGGCTGGAGCGAAGATTACCCCAGAGCGGTACTAGATCTCGTTGGCAGCTGAGCAACCTGATGAGACACATTACTTAGGTGTAGCTGTGTCAATCCTTTTGGAACCAAGTTCTGTCGCAGCGAAGTCGCTTTTGATTGCTTGCTTAACTATGCCAATGATTAAGAACTACTCCTTTGCTGATTTCGCACTTTACATCCCGCTTTGATAGTCTGAGGCATTCATGGCGATAGAGGGAGCAGTGGCGATTTTCCACCAATCGTTTTGCAATCTAAAACATTGACAGCTACATTCCCAACCGCCACTTGAAGGCTCTTTGTTATATTTAAAACCTTTGCCAATTCTATCTTCTCCGATTGCAGAGCCTAGTTGTTGAGACCCGAGCATGGGATGACCACGCGTCTCTGACTTTGTCCCCAAGCTCACGATGCCGATGACATTCGGGTGGACCTCTGACGCTACTTGGATATGCACATGCTGGATGATTGGCTTTTATCCTCTTCGAAAATTCCCATCTCTCCCCAACCCGATAACGAGATCAGGCCGATCTTGATGACCCGTATGCTTCACGTGTCAACCAAACTAATGCCAACAGGCACGGTGGTGCCCATGTCATGCAGAACAGACCTGGACCAAGGGCAATCCCAAAAGTCTGCATTGTAATTGAACTGATGATCAAGCTAAGTGCGGCAATTAGATTGGCAAGGTTAAAGGCAAGTGCGAATACGGTGGTTCGATCGTCCTTTGGGAGCCAGCCACTCAGGACACTCCCCTGAAGGCTGAACACGACATAAATCGGTATCACCACCAGTATCTGCGCAGCCAACATGCCCCACGGGCTTGCGCTAGCCATCATTGTTGCGGGAAGTGTCACCGCTGCCAAGATCAAGCTGCAGATCACGGTGAGGCGGCGATCACCCAGGCGATCCCCTAGCCTCCCTCCCGCAAGCAGCACGGGTACCGCCAAAACCTGCACCAAAGAGGTTAGAAACGTTGCCTGGGCGGTAAGAATACCGCTACTCATAGTTTGCAGATTAACGAAATAGATAAACAAGACATTGAAAACCACCAGTGGGAATGCCGCCACAGCAGCTACGGCCAACACCCTGCGCCATTGCTTTCGCAATCTCTGGAACTTTGAGTGGGTTTTGATTAGTGGCGGCAGCGCTTGCCCTTGTTCAGTTCGGCCAAACCCCTGGCTGTGCACCAGCCCCAGCAGTCCTGCAAGCAGAAAGGGGATTCGCCATCCCCAGTCCGCTGTGGCCCCATCCCCCAAGCCCTGGATGACCAGTGCTGTGCTGAGTGATCCAAGCAGAAAACCAATTTGCGCACCTGCTGGCGCCAGGCTCGAACTCCAACCGCGACGACCAGGTGCGGCCCCATCCACCGCATAGCTAAGGCTGGCGGTGTATTCGCCCCCCAACGCAACACACTGAATAAGACGCAGGGCCAGCAGAACAAGTCCCGCCGTCATGGCACCGACTTTGCTGGCACCGGGAAAAACCCCGATCAACAGGGTGGCTACGGCCAAGAGCTTCAGGCTGCGCCGAAGCAGCGTGGTTGATCCCAGACGATCTCCGAGTGGTGACAGGGTGATCGAACCAACCAACCGAGCTATGCCGCCTGCGGCGAAGATTCCATAAACAACGAGTAACTGTTGATTAGGCTTCAGTGCCGGAACAATTTGGCTGCCCAGGGTGTGAACGCTAAATCCGAACAGGCTGGACTGAAACAATGCCAGCAGCGTGGCAATCAAGCTGTTGCGGTTGTGTTGACTTGGTGGCATTCGGAGGCGTGTAGATAAACCGATCGAGCTCCATCACCCTTACCCAGGCGTTCACACAGACGCAGGTAAAGCGCGCCGCGCCGTCGACTTGGGCGTAAACCTCCGCGATGGCCCGGGGCAGGCTGCCATCGGACCAGCGTCGGCCTTCGCATACATTCTCTCCCTAGACGGTGCAAATGTCTTGCAGAGTAACGAAGAAATCTGTGGTTGGCACACACTCGCGAGCGCTGAACAAGGCGCGGGTGCTAAGTCGAAGCTTCGGCCTGCTCGACCAAGCGCTCCAGCTCAGAGCCCCCCATGGCACCCTCCCGTCGGGTCTCACAAGATGCCAAACACTTCCAGGTCGCTCCAGCTTCGCCAGAACACAGTCATTCAGATCCAGCGGCAGTACTAAGAAAACTGGCCTTGGCGTGCCTCAACTCAATGATTAGTAACCCTCTGGCATCAACCACAACAAGTTGGCGTTGGGTGCTCTTCCGCTATTAATCAATCCATGAGTCAACCAGTAATCAACCGATTGGGCTCTTTTTGCAGCCCCCAATCGCCAAGACCCATTGCAAGCACTGCTCTGCAACTGATCTGAACCTGAAAGCCGGCTAACGGATTTGAACCGATGGCCTTAGCTTTACAAAGGTAACTTAGATAAATTTTTCATTGATTTTGCTATTGGTGGCTCTTGCGCACTCCAGTGGCTAAACGCTGGTAATGATTTTTTGGAATGTTGCTCGGAGTGGCTGTTGGCTTGTGCTTATTCTTCCAGGCTAAAGCCTTATTGGCTCAAATACAATCGATTCATGTTGCATCAAGCCTCAATTGAAGTAGGTTTTTTTGGTTTAAGCTTTTCATGGATTGAAGCATTTATGGATCATTCAATTCGATCAACTCCTGGATCATTGGCTTAGGTCATAAATTTTTTGGGGAGAAATATTGTTTTGCCTTAATTCTTTGATTTCAAATATTGCTTAATCTCCTCTGCTCATCCCCCCCCCTTTTTTTTTGTTTCTGCCCGCTGGCCCCCTCCAGCTAGGTCCTTCTCAGTTATTCCCTTCGGCCAAAAATCCTCAGTCAAATCCTAAAAACTCCGACTCTCTTGAATTTGACCCTAGTCATTTTTATTGGCGTATGCCGGGCATAGTTAGCTCTGGCCCAAGCCCATGGAGCACCTCAGTTCACTCAGGGCCTGGCAAAGCCTTGGCCCAAGCCCTGAAATAAATTTTTTAAATATCTCTCTCTATGCCTACCTCCACAGTCTTCCTCCACAGTTTTTTCAACAGCCTTCTGCCGCCAGGATCGGCAGGATCACTGGGGTGCTGTCGCCGGGGCTCATTAGATTTAGGCTGCCAGCTCCGCCCACGGTTTGATGGCCATCACCCGAGTTGGGAAAGCTGAGGGTGGCTTGCACCCCAGCTGGGTTGGCGCTGTAGGTGATCAGGCCACCGGCCTGGCTGCGGAGGGCTGGATAACGCTGGATTTGGCCGTTGAGCTTGAGCACCAGATGGGCTTGGCTGCTGCCTTGCACAAAATCCCAGGCGGCATAGATCGGATCAGACCAGGCCTTATTGCCCGGCAGGGAGCCCACCCCGCCACAGCCCTGCACCCCCGGGGCGTCGTCGTAGCCAAAGGTGCTGGCCGTGGGGGCTGCCTGGCCCAGCTGGGCTGTTCCCAGCAAGATCGCGCAAGCACTGGTCCCAACGCAAAGCAAGCGCAGGTTGAGCAAGCGCCATAGGGATCCCAACTTCATCCAGAGACTTTCAGCTGAGCAAAAACTAGCCCTATCTTTGGTACGTTGAGCTACCAACCTTTGAGTGCGGCCCTGCCATGGGACGTTTAGCCGCTTTGTGCGTTGGGCTTGCGGCCCCCTTGGCTGCCTTGGCCCTTGCTGGTCCTGCCGTTGCCGAGAAGCAGATCCTGGTGAGCCTGGGCCAACGCACCTTGCATGTGGTGGACGTGGATCCGCTGAAATTCCCAGCCAGCCTGTTATCTGCCGAGTCGATCCTCGCCGCGGTGCAAGGAACTTCCGCCCATTTGGCCAGTTTTCCGGTGGCAATTGGTGCGCCTGAAAGCCCCACGCCGCCCGGTATGTATTCAGTGCTGCAGATGATCAAGGACCCCACCTATTACAGCCACTCCAAGAAGGTGGTTTTTCCCCCTGGTCCCAGTGATCCGGTGGGCACCCGTTGGATGGAATTTCTTGATGCCAATTCCAAGACCTTTGGCATCCATGGCACTGCTTGGCCCCAGTGGGTGCACCGTCAGGCGGCCGTAAGCCTTGGCTGTGTGCGCATGCTTAATCCAGATGTGGAGCAGGTTTTTTCGATGGTTCAGCTGGGCACCCCGGTGCGTATCACCCCCGATTGATCCGATGACCCTTTTCCTTGCCAGCGGCTTCGCCACCCTGTTGTTGTGGGCCCAGTTATCCCCATCTGCCCCCAAGCCGCCGGAGCTCTGCCAGGAGTGGCGCCAAGCCAACGCTGCCTGGCGCCTGCGGCTTAGCCAGCTGCCCCCTAAGGGTCCCGAAGCCACCTCCCTAGACGACACCTATGGGGATAAGCAGTTACAAGCCTTGGCCCAGCGCCTCTATCTGGTTAAGAAGCAGATTCTCGAAACCTATCCAAGGGAATTCAAATCCCATTCCGGCTCTTTATTGCACGAGGGCAGCGACGGAGTGGTCTCCTGGGGCCAGCTGCAGGCGGTAATGGGGCGTCACTGTGGATTATCAGCTGCCCCCACCGCCCCTGCTACGCCGGCTACCCGCTAACGGTGTTCGATCAGCTCGCTGATTGGATAGCGCACCTTCCCTAGGGCAGCGTATTTATCATCGCCACTGCGGTAGCCGCAGGGGCAAACCACGCAGCTGCGGTAGGGGCTGTTTTCCAGGCCCAGGATTCGGTCGTAATCAGGGGGGGAGAACCCCTCAATGGGGCAGGTATCCACCCCCAAAAGGGCGGAGGCGGTCATCAGGTTGCCGAGGGCGATGTACACCTGATTTGAAGCCCAGGTGCCAATCGTTTGGCTACGGGGCCCTTCCACTAGGTCCCGCTGCATCATGGCCTTATAGCCCTCCAGCCCTGCCGCCTCGATGCTGCGGGTGTGGGAGGTGGCTTGAATTAGGCGTTCAAGGTCGCTGCTGTCGATGCTGCGTTTTGCCAGTAGCACCACCAAATGGGAACAATCAGTTATCTGACTTTGGTTCCAGGAATGGGGGCGCAGTTCTGCCTTGAGGGCAGCGTCCTTAATCACTAAAAATTTCCAGGGCTGCAGCCCATAGGAGGAAGGAGTGAGCACCAGGGTCTGCTCAAGGGCATCCCACGTGTCGCTGGGAATGCTGCGGCTGGCATCGAATGCCTTAACGGCATAGCGCCAACGCAAGCCAGCCAGTAGATCAGTGGTGGAGATAGTCATCTGGTCTTTGACCACGGCTAGTCGCCGAGAGCATGGCACAGGGAAAGGCCAATTGGCGCCCCCCCTTGGGGGCCCTAGGTGCTCGTGTGCAGGGCTTCGGCTGGGCTTTGCCGAATGGACCGGTTGAATGGCTATTACTAAGGCAGCGCTTAAGGGTTGCCTGGATGCCGGCGTTTTGTGAGGTTTAGACCTGGCATGGCAGCGCTCTGTAATCGATTTTGACAGGGGTACTGCAATGTGCGCCAATTGCCATTGGGGCTGCTCACTTCCACGCCGATCGCCACGGGTTCGTTCGGGTTATCGCCCATGCGTTCACTCCAGGCTAAGGCGTCTAGCCAAGCGGCATCAAAGGATTCGTAGAGATCATCAAGAACGGGATGGGTATTACCACTCAGGTCAGTGAGCCTGTACAAGCGCCACTGGACTGGCGCTGGGAACAAGGGGGTCAAGGGCAGTTCCGTAAGCGACCACTAACCTGATGGAAAGCCAGGTTTTTTTCTGTCGTCTTAATAACTTCTTCCAAACTTCTTAGGCAAGCTTCTGGCTTCTTCATTTTACTTAACATAGCCGATGCTTGGCATGGTTTTGCCGATGCTTATTATGGTTTTGCCGATGCTTATTTTCGATGTAATTTTTAATTGCAGGGCTGTTGCTTGATTGCAAGAAAGTAATGTAAATAATCTTAGTATCTTTCCGGTGGTTTTAGTTGGCTGCCTATGGGTAGCCCATGGGGGAGTTGGGTTTCCCCCCATGGGTCGCCCAGGCCAGCTAGCGAATGAACAGCATTTCCTGGTAGGTGGGTAGGGGCCAGCGTTCATCATCCACTAACAGCTCGAGGCTGTCGGCGGCCTCCCGCAGCTGCAGCATCAGCGGCAGCAACACTTCGGAGCAGTGCTTCATGTGGGCAACGCTGCCGTGGGGGGCATTGCCTATGGCTTGCTCCAGACTGTTGCAGTGACCTGCCAGCTGCTGGTTGAGGCTGGCGATTCGCTCGGCGAGGCTGTTATCTACTGTTAGACCCAAGCTCTTTTGATCCATCAACGAGGCGGTGAGATCCCCCAGGGCGCCATTGACGGCTGGATAAATCTGAGTACGCCCCATGCGCAGGGCCAACTTTGCCTCCACTTCGATGGCCAGGATGTACTGCTCGGCATACACCTCATAGCGGCTTTGTAGTTCCACCCTCGACAACACCCCATGGCGTTCAAACAGGGAGGCCACCTCAGGACGTTCCAGCACCGGTAGCGCTTCTGCACAGGTGGGCAGATTCTCAAGACCCCGTTCCTGCACGGCCAGGCGGTGCCATTCCTCGGAGTAGCCGTCGCCGCCAAATACCACGGAGCCGTGCTCTTGCATGATCTGCTTCAGCACCTGGAAGGAGGCGTCCTGGAGGGAGGCGCCCCCTTGGATCAGCTGTTCCAGTTGGTCGCCCATCCAGGCGAGGGAATCGGCCAGGATCGTGTTCATCGCCACCAGCGGCCCTGCCACCGACTGGCCGGAACCCACGGCGCGGAATTCAAAGCGATTGCCAGTGAAGGCAAAGGGGGAGGTGCGGTTGCGGTCGCCTGGATCCTTCTGGAATTCGGGCAGGGTATCTACCCCCAGTTGCATCACCCCACCGCTGCTGGAACCCTTCGGTTCCCCTTCGCGAATTTGGTTGAATACATCC
Source organism: Cyanobacteriota bacterium (assembly GCA_039799245.1). Lineage (GTDB taxonomy): Bacteria > Cyanobacteriota > Cyanobacteriia > PCC-6307 > Cyanobiaceae > Synechococcus_D. Next base: position 90,326 of record JBDLTB010000002.1, on the reverse strand, counting down.
TCCAGTTGACTGCCCAGATACACCGAGATAATTGCCGGCGGTGCTTCGTTGGCCCCGAGCCGATGATCATTGCCAGCGGTGGCCACCACCGAACGCAGCAGGGGACCAAAGCTGTGGATGCCCCTAATTACCGCCCCGCAGAACAGCAAAAACTGCATGTTGTCGTGGGGGGTGGTGCCGGGGTCCAGCAGATTTCCCTGGGTGGCATTGCCCACGGACCAATTGACGTGCTTGCCGGAACCATTGATGCCGGCGAATGGCTTCTCATGGAGTAGGCAGGCGAAGCCATGCTTTTTGGCCGTGCTGCGCAGCACGGTCATGATCAATTGTTGGTGGTCGGTGGCCACGTTGGCGGCCTCAAACACCGGGGCGATCTCAAACTGACCGGGGGCCACCTCGTTGTGGCGGGTCTTGCAAGGCACCCCCAGGCGATAGAGCTGTTGCTCCACGTCTTGCATGAACACCTGCACCCGTTCGGGGATTGCCCCGAAGTAGTGGTCATCAAATTGCTGTCCCTTGGCGGAGGGGGCGCCAAATAGCACCCGGCCGGCCAGCAGCAGGTCGGGGCGCAGGCCAATGAAGGCCTGGTCCACCAGGAAATATTCCTGTTCTGCCCCACAGCTGGAGCTCACCGGCGCCACATCGGTGTTGCCTAGCAGGGTGAGCAGGCGCCGGGCTTGGCGGTTCATTGCCGCGATCGAGCGCAGCAGTGGTGTTTTTTTGTCGAGGGCCTCGCCGGTCCAAGACACGAAAACCGTGGGGATACAGAGGGTGACCCCGTTGGGGGTCTCCATCAGATAGGCGGGGCTGGTGATATCCCAGGCGGTGTAGCCCCGGGCCTCAAAGGTGGAACGCAGGCCGCCATTGGGGAACGAGGAACCGTCGGGTTCCCCTTGCACCAAAAGCTTGCCGGTGAATTCGTTGATGGCGCTGCCATCGCCCTGGGGGGCAATGAAGCCGTCGTGCTTCTCCGCCGTGGAGTTGGTGAGTGGATAGAAAACGTGGGCGTAATAGAGGGCGCCGCGGCTGGTCGCCCAGTCCTTCATCGCCTGGGCGACGCCATTGGCCACCGTGGGGTCGAGTTTTCCGCCTTCTTTAAGGGTGCGCTGCACCGACTTGAACACTTCCTTGGGCAACGCCCGCTTCATCTTCTCGAGGGTGAAGACGTTGTGGGCCCAGAGGGCATCCAGAGATTCAGCGGCTTCAGCCGGATAGGCCGGCCGCAGCTGGATCTGTTCGATGGCACTCAGGCGTTGGGGGGAAGGCATAGGGCGTACACAGCACAATTACGCAGTCAAATCCTATGGGCTGCCTTGGATGGCATCGGATCACACCGTTTCCAGGGCTCAAATCAGGCCACTGATACCTTGCCAACCCAAATATCCAGCCAGGGCAAGGCTAATGCCGCCCACCAGGAGATCGCCATTGCGATATAGCAGTTGTTTGGCCTGGCCTAGGTGCGGCAGTATCCACTGGCGGTTAACGGCCAGGGCCCCTAGCGGCAACAGCAGGCTGAGGCTGGCGGCCAGGGTCAACACCCCTATGCCAAGCAGTTCTTGGGGCTGGCCAAGCCCCGCGGCCAAAAGATTTGAGGCACTTTTTGCCACAAGGAAGAGGTCGTCGGGACTGACCACTTCTAGGCCTGAGCTGATTGCAATTAAGAGCGGTAGTGGCAAAGCGCCAAAGCGATCCAGCTGTTTGGTCCAGCCTGGTGGTTCTGAACCACTGGTGGTGCGGTTAAGCAGGCCGCGCAAACCCAGGCCTAGCAAGGCGCCCGCGGCCAGTAAATCGGTGACCATGCCGTGGGTTGTCGCTTCGCTGCCGTTGCCCAGAAAGCGGTGGCCCAGGCTGAGAAAAATGGCAAGCATCACCAAGATGGTGAGCATCCAAGAAATCACAAACCAACTGGCCCGCCGCAGGGGTTCCTGGCCCAGCAACAACAGCAGCAGCAGGCCAATGTGGAGTGGACTGAGGCTTACGGCGGTGCCGTAGGCCAGCAGATGGGCCCAGAGCTGGGGGGGGAGGCTGAGCATGGTCCGATCCAAGGGAAATGCTGGCGCAGCTAGGCAGCAGCACATTTCGGCCAGGGAATGTGAATCAGGAATTTTTGATGCTTTCAGCCGGCTGAAACGCAGTAGCTACTGAGTGGAGATTCTCAGACGCCGATCAGATCCGGGGTCCTGCAGCTACTACCCGCTAGCTCAGCCGTAGAAAAACCCGAACTTGCCAAGCCCAGGGAAAATCCCCGGACCTGACACGCTCAGGTGTTTATCTGCTGACAGCAGTTGTGAATTAGTAGCGGCCGCCGCCGCCGCCACCACCGCCGTAGCCGCCACCGCCGCCGCTGCGACCGCCGCCACCACCGCCGTAGCCGCCACCGCCACCGCCGTAGCCGCCACCACCGCCACCGCTGCGGCCGCCACCGCCACCGCCACCACCGCTACCGCGGGGTTCAGCTTTGTTTACACGGATCATGCGACCCATCCACTCCACATCTTGGAGATCATCGATGGCTTTTTGTTCATCGGCTTCGTTGACGAGTTCAACAAAGGCGAAGCCGCGTTTGCGGCCAGTTTCCCGGTCTAGGGGAAGGCTGCATTGCCGCACCTCCCCGTATTGGCTGAACAGGTGGCGCAGATCCTCCTGCTCCGCATCAAAGGAGAGGTTGCCGACGTAAAGGGTCATTCAGTGGAAAAAACTTGAGGCAGGTCATCCCTGGGCTGGCACAGATGTGAACTAAGCATGACCAGGGAATCTTCTCAACCTTACAGCGTTGAGTTCGTATGCGCATCGGCCCGGTCGATCCTGCCGCCAATAACCGTTGCGTCGGCCTCAAATGCTGTAGTTGTGCCCCAGGTTTTTAGGGCAGTGGCCCCGGGTTTCCACTCCAGGCAGCGGCGTTCGAGGGCATGAATCAGCCGGAGAACGTGTTGGTGTTTTAGGCAGAAAGGCAGGGTTCCTTCCCAGAGCTCAAAACTGCTGCAGTAAAGGCAGCGGCGCCAGGGGGCCTGCAGCGGCAGGGGGGGCTCATAGCTGGAAGCTGATAAACCGGCCGCCATGGCGATCGATCGATGCATGCTTCATAGTACGCTAGAACTAGTTTGCCTGCTGGGGCGTCGCCGGTGGTTCGCTTTCTGCACAGCGCCGATTGGCAGATAGGCAAGCCCTACGCCCGGGTGCCAGATCCGGAAAAGCGCGCCCGGCTAAAGCAGGTGCGCTTGGGGGCAATCGCCCGGCTTGGGGCCGTGGCCATGGCGGAACAGGCGGCCTTTGTACTGGTGGCTGGAGATCTATTTGATTCGATTGGCCCGACCCGGGCCGAGGTGGCCCAGGCCTGCAGCGCCATTGGGGCGATTCCCTTGCCGGTGCTGGTAATTCCCGGTAACCACGACCACGGCGGCCCGGGCAGTCTCTGGCAGGAGTCCTGGTTTGTGGCTGTGCAGCGGGAACTGGCCCCAAACCTGCAGGTGCTCCTGGAGCGCAACCCCTTGCAGTTGGCCCAGGCGCTGTTGCTGCCCTGCCCGCTGTTACGTCAAGCGGAACCCCTCGACCCCACCGCCTGGGTGCGCCAGCTGGACCTAGATCGCTATGGGGATCTGCCACGACTGCTGCTGGCCCATGGCTCGGTGCATGGCTTCGGCGGTGAGGAAGCTGGCGATGGCGATGGGGAAAACCCCGCCGTAGCTGCCAATCGCATTGATCTGAATGCCTTGCCCCTGGGGGAGCTCGACTACATCGCCCTCGGCGATTGGCACGGCTTGAAGCAGGTGGGTCCTAAGGCTTGGTATGCCGGCTGCCATGAACAGGATCGCTTTCCGCGCTCCGAGGGCTATCGCAGTGGCCAGGCATTGCTGGTGGAGGTGCAGAGGGGCCAGCTTCCCCAGGTAACCGCCCATGGCACCGGTGCAGTTGCTTGGCAGCAACTGCACCAACGTTTCAATGAAGACGATGATTTGGCTTGCTTGGAACAGCAGCTGACTGATTGCCTTGGCTCCCGCAGTGGGGATGACCTATTGCTCTTGGAGCTGGAGGGCAGCCTTAGTCTTGAGGCGGCGGCAAAGTTGCAGTCTCTGCTGCAGCGCCTGGAGGACCGGCTGCTGCGCCTTAAGTTGCGCGATCGCACCAGCGTTGCCCCCAACGAGCTGGAATTGAAACAACTGACTGAACGACCAGGGGATCCCCTGGTGGCTCGGGTGGCCCAGCGACTCCAAGTCTTAGCGGCCTCAGCCGGGGAGGAGGCGGAATTAGCCCAGCTGGCCCTGCGGGAATTGCATGGGGCCTGCCAGGGTCGGAACTAACCATGCGTCTGTTGTCTCTTCAATTACGCCATTACCGCCGCCATCAGCACCTGGCTGTGGATTTCGATGCCGGACTGACGGTGATTGAGGGAGCGAATGAGTCTGGCAAGAGCACCTTGGCGGAGGCAATTCACCGCGCCCTTTTCTTACCTGCCCGCAGCGGTGGTGCCCTTCTGGAGGGCATGCGCGCCCGTCCAGCCCTAGGGGACCCGGAGCTGGAACTGAGCTTTGAAGCCGAAGGTCATACCTACACGGTGCAGAAGCGTTTTGCTGGGGCCCGGGGCAGTGTGAGCCTGCGCACCAGGGGCGGCAGCCTCTGGCAAGGGGACAGCGCCGAGGAACAGTTGGCCCAGTTGGTGGGGGCCAGGGCGGTGGCCCGGGCCCGCCATGGGGAGCAGTTACGGGAGCGTTGGGGTCATCTTTGGGTGTGGCAGGGCAGTGCCGGCATCGATCCGTTGCAACTAAGTGCTGAGGCCATTGACCAAGAAAGGCTGTTGCAACGGCTCCAGGCCCAGGGTTCGTTGGCAATGCAATCAAGCCTTGATCGCCAGGTGCTTGACCAGGTACGCAGCCGTTGGTTGGCCTGTTACACCGAAAAGGGCAAGCTGGGGCGCGCTGGTTCTGCCCTGGCGGCGGCCCTGGAGGCGGAGCAGGGGGCCCGGGGCCAGCTGGCCGAAGCGGCGGCGAAGCTGGCGGCCCAGCGGGGCGCCCGCCAGGAATTCGACCAGGTGAGTGCCGAATTGGAGCAGTTGGGGCAGTGGCTGCCGCTGCTGGAGCAGTGGCAGCGGCAGCAAGGGGCGCTTGAGGCCCTCGCTGGCGAGTTGGCTCCCCGCCAGGGGGCCCTGGAGCAGTGGCAACAGCAACAGCAGCGGCTTAGCGCCCTGCGGCTGGGCTTAGCCCCGCGCCAGGGGCAAAAACAGCAATTGCAAGGGCAATTGCCCCAACTGGAGTTGCAACGCAGCCTGGCCGCCGAGCGTTTGGAAAGGGCCTTGGCTGAGGCGGAGCAGTGGCAGCAGTGGATCAAGCGCCTCAGCCTGGCCCAGCAATTGCAAACCCTGGAGACTTTGCAGCAGCGGCTAGAGGCATTGCAACCACTGCTCGCCGCCCTGCCGACGCTCACTGCCCCCCAGGTGGATAGGTTGCGGGAAATTGAGCGACAGCAGCAGGTGGCGGCCGTGGCCCTGTCCAGCCTCTCCACTGGGGTGGAATTAATTCAGGCTATGGGGCCCGTACAGCTCGATGGCCAGGCCCTGGTGGTGGGTGAGCAGATTCTTCTCAGCGATCCTGCCTTGCTGGAGCTGGGGGGAGCCGCCGCCCTGCAGTTGCGGATCAGCCCCGGGGGGGGCACCAGTGTGGCTAGGGCCCGCGAGCAGCTCAGCCAGGCGAACCAGCGGCTGGCGGCGGCGCTCCAACCCCTGGGTTTGGCGGATGTGGCGGCGGCGGTTAGGGCTGAACGGCAGCGCACGGAACTGTTAGCCGAACAGCAAAGGCTCCAGGAGCAACGGGGTCAGCAGTGCTTGGAGGAGTTGCGACAGCAATGGCAGCTGTTGCCAGAGGTGCCAGCGGCCCAGGCGAATCTGGCCCGCCTGCGCGAGCAGCTCGAGAGCCTTGTGCCCCAGGGCCGTTTACTGCGCCAGGAACTGAACCAGGCCGACGCAGCTTTAGCGCAGGTGCGCCGGCAGTTGGCTGACCTCGATGCTGGCCTGGTGGCGGATCAAACCGCCCAAGTGCAAGCCGAAACCCTGATCAATGACCTGCAAAGGCGCCATGGCAGCCTTGAGGCCCTAGGGACCGAGGCGGCCCAACTGAAGGTCCGCATAACTGCCCTTAGCCAGGAACTGCAGAGTCTGGAATCCCTTTTGCGGCAATGCCCAGGGGGGGACCCCGGGGCCAGCCAAGGCGGAGCGGCGGCGGCGCTCCCCCAGCTTTCCCAATTACGTCAGCGGCGGGAAGCCCTGCTGCAACAGCAAGCGGCGAGCGCTGCCCTGTTGCACGTGGACGGTGAGGTGGACCTACAGGCGGTGCTCGAACAGCGGCAGGCCGCCTTGGAATCCTGCCAACGGGAGCGCCAGCGGCTGGAACGGGAGGCGCGCATGCTCAATCTGCTCCAGGGATTGCTGGAGGAGGAACAGAACGCCATGGCGCTGCAATACACCGCCCCCCTGGGCGAACGGCTGGAGGGCTACCTCAGTTGTTTGATAGCCGGATCTTTGAGCACCAGCCTTAATTACGACAGCCAAGGGGGATTTTCTGGCTTGAGATGGCAGCGGGGTGATGGGGTGGCCTGGGATTTTCAATCCTTGAGCGGTGGCAGCCGAGAGCTGCTGGCGGCGGCCCTACGCCTCTCCATGGCGGAGGTATTGGCCGGCGCCTACGACGGCTGTTTGCCGCTACTTTTCGACGATGCCTTCACAAACGTTGATCCCGGGCGCCTGGCGGGCTTGGCGGCAATGCTGCAGAGGGCCATGGACAGGGGCCTTCAGCTTTTATTCCTTAGTTGTGATCCCGCCTGCACGAGCAGTTTGCCCGCTGGGCAACGGCTGCTGCTGGCCCCAGCTCCCCCCTCCGGTTAAGGCTGCTAGGGGAGGTTGGGGGCAAGGGCGATGCCTTTCTCCTTGAAAGCCCTTAACAAGGCCAGATTGATGGCCTGCTGGCAATCGAGGGCGTAGGAATAATCAGCGCATGGCACCCGATAGGCCAGTTCCACCGTTAGGCGGCCCTGGTCAAAGCCAATGAGATGGCAGCGTTCTAAGCGCGTGGGCGGCACATTTTCAACAATCGCCCGCACCAGGCTGGGGATTTCTTCCAAAAGTTGCACAGGCGTGTCGATTGCCAGGCCGAAACGCTGCACCAGGCGCCGTTGTTCTAGGCTGCCAAAATTGCGCAAGGTTTTCTGCATCAAGCCGGCGTTATTGATAATTACCCGTTCCCCACTAATGCTGCGTAGTTGGGTGGCTCGTATCCCCACGCGTTCCACTTCCCCCCAAACATCATCAAAATGCAATAACTGACCAATCTCAAATGGTTTGTCAAAAAGAATTGTTAGATAGGTGATGATGTCCTTGGCTGGACCCTGAAGGGCAAAACCAAGACCCACCCCAGCCCCTGCCAATGCCCCAAGTAGGGCACCAAAGGGCAAGCCCTGGAACTGCAAGAAGCAGAGCACCGCCAGCAACCAAACCACCGTTCGAATGAACGGCTCCAGCCAGGTAAGTGCCTCCAAGGCGGCGCCGGTGCCCAGCCGCCGCAGGGAGATCTCCAGTAGTCGCACCAGCAGGGCATTGGCGAGCCGCACTAACAGCACCACCGCCAGCAGCTGCAGCCCACCAACTACCAAGCGATCGGCTCCACCGCCAAAGGCAAGGGCTCGCCAACCCCAGCCCAAAAGGGCAAGTAGCCCTAGGCCGATAGCTGTGTTAACCAGTCGCCTAGTGGGCCGAGGGCAGGATGTCGCTGGCACGTCGGGCCCGATGGTGATCCAACTCTTGCTCGCCTTGGGGTGCTGCATTACTGCAGCCTAAGGAGCTTGAATTAACTCCCAAGCGTTCCTCAAGCCGTGTAACCACCTCGGGCCAGCTGAGCCGCCGGGGGGATTGATCGGCTTTTAGTTCCCCATGGAAATGGGTGAGGATCTGATGGTGAAGCCGCTGGGTTTCTGCTTCGTTGAGCTCATGGGGCAGTTCACACACCAATAACTCATGGCCAAAACGGTCGGTAAGCGTGATGCAGTGATCAACCTCTGGGGTTTGCTTGCTCATAAAAAGATGGCCCTGCTGCTTAAGTCGTTCTAGGCCCCTTAAGGCCCAGTGGTATGGCACGAAATCAGAAATTTTCCTGGAGCCCTAACGTTCTCCCAGCAGTTCGCTCCAACTGATTGGCGTACGCACCAACCCAAGGGGTTGAAGCGGTCGGGCAGGGGTTTGGGTCGGCGCCTCTGGGGGGCGTCGTAGGGTTGCTTTAGCCATGGACATTCACGTATATGAGATCAACCATCGCGGTTGAGTTCCTTTCGTTCAAGGAAATCGTCTGAACCCCACGAAGCCTGAGGCGGTCAAAAAGATGGCGTGTTCGGTGGTTGGTTTGCTTCAACCGAACTTTTCAACTATATCAGGCTTTGCCCCCGTTGGATGGCCATAGGGCATGGGGATCTAGGTCAGGGCGTTTAAGCAAGGCGAACAAGGTGCCGTTGTTGCCGCGGCAGATGCGCAGATGCTCGCTCAAAAAGGTGATGTCTAACCAGGCGGGGAAGCTCTGGTTTACCGCTGGCATTAGTTGGGCCTGGATTGGCCCCAGCCTTGGACCAAGCCAGCCCCCCTTCACAAAACGTACCCCCACCCGTTGGGGCGGTTCAAGTTGTAATTCTGCCAACACGGCAATGGTCCCTAATCCGCCCCCGGGCCCCACCAGCCGCAACAGATTCATGGCCCGGCGCTCCCTGGGCAGAAGCAATTGGAGATTTTCAAGCCAGGGTTGCACCTGGAGATAGGGCAGTTTGCTGCTACTCCAGCGCAACTCCCAAACCCCCTCCAGTTGGGGCGCCTGGTTTGTTAGGTCACAGGGATGGTTTTGTTCGAGGGCGATTATTAATGGGCGCAGCACTTCCCCCTGGGGCTGGGGATTCCGCAGCAGCTCCAGTAACTGGTCCATGGCTTCAGAGGTGCTCAATCTTCGTCGAGGAAATTGGCTTCAGATTCCAAAGCGTTTAGCTGGGCATCCAGTAAGCGGCTGTTGGATGCACTATCGAGGCGAGCTGCCGCCAGCAGCCGTTCAATGATTGCCAATTTGCTGGCCGGGTCCCGGGCCCCTTCCTTGGCGATCTGATGATCAATCCGTTGGCGAGCGGCGCCGAGGCTCAGGTTCAGCAGGCTGGCCAGCTGACCACAGCTGGTTAAAAATTGACGATCTCTGTTCATAAATTCAATTCAATAGTTCCATCATCCCTGGTTTAGTCCTCGCTGGAGCCGTAACTGGCCCCCATAGGCCCCACAGCCATCGAGGCAAGCGGCCCCACAGCGGCAGGCCAGGGCCAGGGCTTGCTCCCGGGGAAGCCCAGCGGCTAGGGCGGTGGTAAGTCCGGCGGCAAAGGAATCACCGGCCCCATAGGTGTCGCCCAGGGGGGCACCGCGGTCCAGGGCCTGAAAACGCCCCCCCGGCACTGTGTAGCCGCCGCGGGCCCCTTCAGTGGCCACAGCCATGGTTGGGGCCGGATCCAGGGCGTTGGCTGGTAGCTGTTCCGATGGATCCAGGGCACTGCCCACCAGAAGATCCAGGGGCACTGCCGCTGTCTGGAGTGTTTCTAGGCCGAGCCGGGGGGTGGCGGCCAGCACCCGGGCCCGCCGGGCCAAGCGCACGGCGGCAGCATCGGCGGCAGTAATAAAAACACCATCACAATCGGCTAGGCGCTCCCAGGGAAGCGGATCGGCGGCGGTGGGGCTAAGCCGCTCGCCGATCACGGTGATGGTGCGTTCCCCATCGCTATCAATAAAAGTCACGGCCCGTCGGGTGGGGGCATCACGCCAGGCCACATGCAGCTCCAAGCCCAGCGCTTGGAGCTCCGCTTGGGCCCGTTCGCCGAGCTCATCCCGGCCCAGGGCCGTAAAGAACTGGGCACTCCCCACCAACTTGGCCATCTGCGCCGCTATCACTGCCCCCCCCCCGGCGGGTTGCTGCAGGCTTTTACTGGCACGGATGATTTCCCCAGGGGCCGGCAAATGGTCTACCCAAAGGAATTCCACCCATTCCACATGGCCAACAACGGCCATTTGCAGGGGCGGTAGATGGGGCTCTAGGGGCTGGCCAAGGGAGAGGTTCATGGTTAAGGGCTGCAGGTGAGCATCCAGCCGCTGCCAGGGCCATCGGCCTCCCAGCGGGGCAGCCAGTTTTTCCAGCTGTAGGGGATTGCCTGGCCATCGCTGTTATTTACGTAGTCGCCATTCACCAGGTCGGCTTCCCCATTGGGATCATTCATCACAGCCTTAGTAGTGGTGAAACCAATCACCACACTCCAGTGGCCATCGCCATAGGGGGCCTGGGCCGGACCCTTGTGCAACCAGCCCACGGCCACGGGCCTACCCGCCTTGATCTCCTGTTCCAGCATGGAGCGATTGCTGTCGGTGCGGAAATAAGCGTTAAGACCCAGGGAACGCAGGGCCGTGAGCTGGGCCTGGCTGGAGGTGGTGTCGCCGTAGCGGGCGCGGATTTCGTTGTATTCGTCGTCGTTGCGAACTTTGCCGTGATAACGGGCGAGCATGGCGCAACTGCTAGAAAAGCATTCGCGATAACCCATCCCACTGAGGTTGTTGTTCTGGTTTTCCCAGGCTACGGGCAATGGATTGGGATGGGCGGGGGTGGGCATTGCCCGGTAGGCCTGCTGCCAGGCCGCCTCTCCATCCAACAGGGTTGGGGCAAGCTCAAGCAGCTCCCGGCGAAACTGCTCCACAGCCTTTTGCTGCTGGGGGGTGTGGCGCCAATCGTTCCAAAGCTCGAGCCAGTCGAGGGGGGAGAGGGAGGTCATTGCTGGTGCCGCCATTGCCAGGGGCGCCCAAGACCCCCAGGGGCGGCCCAAATGCCAAGGCCTCTTAGCCGTGCCAGGGCCTCCAACTTTGCATAGCTCCCTCGATCACAGGCGCTGATGTAATTCCAGTACACAAATGCATGACCACTGGCGATCATTAATTGATTGATATTGTTTGATTTATTTTTACTATCTATTTTACCTTTAAGCAGTTCAGCCACCCTGCGGCCGTAGCGATCTGTGGCTTTAACCCGCATGGACACCTGGGCGCCCAAGGGCAGCAAAGCCTGCAATGCCTGGCGGGAGGTTTGGCCGTAGGGGACCTGGGAAAGCTCTGGGGCGTCAATGCATGCCAGCCTCACCTTGTGGCGCTGCCCGGATTCATTAACGGTAAGAGTGTCACCATCGGCGATTGAAAGCACCGTGGCTGCCGGCAGAGCGGCTGCCGGCAGGGGGGGTGCCAGGGAGATCACCATCGCTCACACCAGCCGTTGCTTGCTAGGGATCACCTGCATGCCAATCGGAGCGAGGGCAATCAAGGCCAATTTGATGTGCTGGATGCCAAAGGGAATGCCGATGATCGTGACAAAACAAGCCAGGGCTGAGGCCAGGTGGCCAATCGCCAACCACCAACCCGCCACCAAAAACCAGATCAGATTGCCGATGAACCCAAGGGGACCGGTGCCAAAATCGGCGTTCCCGCTAAGTTCCCTGCGGCTTACGGCCTCTTTACCAAAGGGCCAGAAGGAAAAACTGCCGATCACAAAGCAGGCCCTAGCCCAAGGGATGCCAACGATCGTGATTGCTGCAATCAGTCCGGCCAGCCACCAGCCCAGGCCCATTACGAAGCCCCCCAGCAGGAACCAGAGCAGGTTGAGCAGAAAACTCAGCATGGTCTTTGCCCGAAAGAAGCTGTCAGATCTGGTTTGATTCAAACAGGCGCTGGGACCCGGGGAGCGCTGGGGCCTGAGGGGATGGGTGGTGCGGGGGATTTAGTGGTGTTACTGAGCTCAGGAGTGCGGAACTCAATGGTGCGGACCTCAGGGCTGCTGGGCAAACACTGTCCCAAGTGAATCTAAGGAGATGACTAGGGTCATTTTGCTTAGGGCAAAGGCGGATGCAATTTGGCTTAGGACGAGCTACATACCAGCCAAAGCCCAGCTGAGGTCCATAGGGCTCCAAAGGGGCTCCAGATACAGAAAAAGCTCCGGGGGCCGCCCGGAGCTTTGAGTTGGTGTGAGGAAGTGCGTCCCATTGCTGGGTGGCCCATAACCAGCATGGCACTCGTTAGGGGAACTGTCGGTTACAAAACCTCCCAAGCAGGGACCAACCTGTTGCAGGAAGCGCATGGGTTTGAAAGTCTTATCAATTAGCAATCAGAAAAAATCTGATTAGGCAAGAATCTGCATCGGTATGCCACAGGCATCGATTTGGCCGGGCTGGCCCACGTGCAGATGGTTGCCGCTGGCAATCCGTTCCGCTGACCATAGACAAGCCAAGGCATCAAGAATGTCATCGTCTGCCATTTCACGGCGCTTGTAGCGGCCCCGGATTTCAGCGAAGGCTCCGGGAAAGCGGGTCTCTACTAATTGCAGTCTTTGGTGGAGTCCCTCAGCTTTTTTCTTGGCATGGGCCATGGGGATGCCGCAGTTCCATTGCTGGAAGCTGAGCTCGGGATGAACTTCCACCAGCCTTTGGCTGAGGGAACCCTGGGCCTGCAACAGGGCATCCACCGCACGGATTTTGGCGAGGATGTTGTAGGTCTGTTTGCTTAATTTTCGCCCCTGGGCTTGGAAGGAAAGCTCACAGGCTTCGATGTAGCTGCGCGCCTGCAACACCGGACGCACTGGTGCGGGAAAAACACTGCTGCGGCGGCTACCAAGCAGCAGCCTCGCCTCTTGGTCACAGGGGCGGGGACCGTTGTGGTGGAGGCCAATGGGAATGTCGATGGCCGTGAGGGCCGCTGGGTCTTCTGTCGAAAGTTCAGCAATGCTGGCCAGCAGGCTGGCCCCTACGCGGTTGCTACCAGCCTCTGCCCACACCAGTAACCAACCCGCCGCACAGCCATCCACCCCACGCAGCAATTTGATCCAGCGGCACACTGGCCCCAAGCTATAGGTAGCTGAGGGAGCCGATGGAACGGATTTGTGAAGCGGAGTTGATGGACGACCTAGCCCAGGTCGAGGCCTATGGGGCAGCGGATTTTTCCAGCAGTGATCGGGCCTTGGTGGAGTGGATTGCGCTGCAGTTCCCTGAGGGTCTTGGCGAGAACCTGGTGGATCTGGGCTGTGGGCCCGGCAACATCACTTTTCTGTTGGCAGAGAAATATCCAGAGGCAAGGGTGCTGGGCCTTGATGGGGCCCTGGCGATGCTGGGCCTAGCGGAGGAGCGGCGCCTCAGTGAACAGGTGCGTTTCCAAGAGGCGTTGTTGCCCTGCCCCGAACTGGAGGGGGGCCACACGGCCGTAATCAGCAACAGCCTGTTGCACCATCTCCATGATCCCCAGGTGCTCTGGCAGAGCGTGCGGCAACTGGGGGCACCGGGGGCGGTGGTGGTGATCCATGACCTGCGCCGCCCCAGCAACGAAACGGAGCAAGGGGCATTGGTGGAGCGTTATGCGGCGGGGGCTCCGCCGATCCTGCGGCGTGATTACAGCCAGTCGCTGCGGGCAGCCTTCACGTTGGAGGAAGTGCGCCAACAATTGGCGCTGGCGGGGCTGAGTGAGTTGCAATTGGCCGAACGTCAGGATCGCTACCTAGTGGTGTGGGGACGCTTAACCCCCTGATGAGACGATGGTGTTGTTGCGGGCTGCCCCAGGCAAGCGTTAAGGAGATGCCGGCCCATGAGTAAAACCCATTCCCACCGCGGCGGTGCCCTGCTTTCCCTGCGGCCACCGCTGCCCAAGGCAAGCCCAGAAGAGGCGGGACCCAGCAAGGGTTTCGGTGGTGGCCCTAAGACTGGCAAGCGGCAAGGAAAAGGCCATAAACGCAAGGGAACGGGCCTTGGCGCCGCTGACCGTTCCCCCCTTGGTAAGGCCCCAGACCTTGAGGCCCTACGGGCCCGCAAGCTGCTCGGCTTACCCCTGGCCGGGCGACTCAGCCAGGGTCAGGTGAAGGTGGCCTATAAGGCCCTCGCCGCCGAACACCACCCCGACCAGGGGGGGCACATGGAAACGATGCAAACGATCAACCGCGCCAAGGATCTGTTGCTGGGTACAGATAACTGAACTGGCTGTTGGCCCCTTGGACTTAACTAACGCTTAGGGCAGTCGCATTAGGGCAATCGCAGCAGGAAACCATCGCGTAGGTGGAAATCCGGCTCGGGGCCTGGGTGGGCTAGGGCCCAGTAACTGATCTGTTTGTTTTGTTGTTCGATCACGGCAGCCACACTCAGCTGCAGCACCTGATCAAGGCCAATGGCCTCCGGTAGGGAAAAGGCAACCTTGAGTTGCAGTTCGTTTGAACGCTGAACTATCGAAGTGGCCATCGCCGCCAGGGCTGGTTCTGGCTTTAAGCCCTCCCGGTAGCGGTCAAGCTGGTAGAGGTTCCAGGGGCCGGCGGGGGAAATATTCAATTCCCAGTAGCTGGGCTGATTTTCCACCGCCCAGAAGGCCTCCAGGCAGGTGTGCAGCCAGAGGCCGTCCTGGCGTTCAGGCGCGCCCTGGGCAGGGGCTGAGGGGATCAGTAGCTCGGCCAGGGGGCCCTGCAGGCGGTAGTGGAGCTGGAGTTGACGACCCAGACGGCAAACACTGCCATCAATGCGTAGGCCTTCCAGACCCCCAGGGTCCGTGAAGGGGATAAGCAGGAAGGGCTGGGCTGGGCTCATGGTTGCGACCCCCGCAGACGCTCCAGGATGGCGCGGATTTCTTGTTCTTGGGCTTCGATGCTTTCGGTGAGTTTGAACTGCACCAGGGCCCGCTGCAGGTTGTGGTTGGGGAAATCGCTGCGGAAATAAACACTGCCGTTGAGGTAGTCGCTAAAGAACCGCAGCCCCAGTTCAAAGGGGATCAGGCGGATGGCGTCGTAGAGATACTGATGGTCTGCTTCGTTGAGAAAGGCCCTAGCCACAGACAGGTAGCCCTCAAGAATTGCCTCACAGAGCTGCAGATCAAAGTGGACGGCGGCGAGGTTTGTGGTTTCTTCACCGAGGGGATTACAGCCGGACCGCAGGCAATCGCCTATGTCGTAATGCACCAGCCCTGGCTTCACCGTATCCAGATCAATTAGGGCAATGGCCTGGCCATTCTCGGCATCCAGCATCAGGTTATTGATCTTGGGATCGCCATGGATCGGCCGCAGCTGCAGTTCGCCGCGGGCCTTGGCAGCCTCCAGCACGGCGGCAAGGGGCTGACGCCTCTCAATGAAGTTGATGCACCATTCGGCTTCGGCAGAGGCTGCCAGCTGGCTGTGCTTAAGCACCTGCTGGTATTCGGCCAGGTAGTTGGGGGTGATATGAAATCCCTCGAGGGTGTCTGCCAAGGCTGATGCTGGTAGATCACTGATCAAGAGATGAAACATGCCGAGGCCAAAACCCACCTCCCGGGCTTGGTGAGGATCCTGAAGTACCTCTAAACAATTGGCATTGTCGATATAAGCAATTGCTCGCCAGAAGTCTCCATTTTCCTCTAGCCAATCCTGCTGGCCATCGGCCCATTTCAGGGGACGGGGCAGCTCCCATCGGCGGCCATTAAGTTGGGAAATGCCCTCGCTCAATTTCTGATCGATGTGGCCACTGAGGGCCAACAGGTTTTGCATCACCAATTCTGGCTTGCTAAACACCGCTGTGTTTAGCCGTTGCAAGACAAACTTGTCCTGGGCATTGCCGTTCAACCGGACTAGAAAAGTTTCATTTACATTGCCATTGCCGAGGGGCTCTATGGCCTTGATCGCCTCAGCCAGCTGACATTTGCTGGCGATCTCTGCAAGCCTGTTCTTGGGGCGTACCTGGGCCTCGGTCACGGTGGTAATAATTTATTTTCTGCAGCTTGGCACCGCCCTGCCTGGGGGACGGGTCCTGGGGTGCCAGCGGCTGGATAGGCTGGTGCCCCACAACGGGCAACCTACAGAAAGCTTGAATTAAAGCTAAAAAAGCAAGATATTATAAACATATAAAAATCTGATGGCTTCTGATTATCACTTTTTAGATTAAATATAACAAGATTGCTTTAATTTCGATTATAAATCTCCTCAAGCCGTTCACGGCTTAGGTCAACGTATAGGAGTGTATCGCCAGGCTTAGGAGCCTCGGGGTGCTTTGACCTCAGTTGAGTACGGCGTCGGAGATTGATAGTCATTAATACATATGCACCGCCAACAATGGCAGTAAAAAATATTAGATATAATGCTGCAAAAAGGGGGGCCATGGGGCTGGATGCTTTTTAAATACACTACTGCCCTTAAACGTAGGCTGTGGTTCGGTTGGCCATGGGGATACCTTCCCTTTGCAGCCGCTCCAGTAGGCGGCGGCGTAATTCCCTTTCACAGCGCCATTGCTCCCCGGCCTTGGTGAGCAACAGCGTGCTTACGGTGATCCCCAGGGCATCAGTGGCGCTTACACCCCGCAGCAGCGGCGGCGCCAGCAGTAGGTCTTGCCATTGGGGATCCTTGGCAAAGCTTTCCAGCACCTGACTGATCGTAGCCAGTACCCCGTTGATGTTGCCCGCTTGGTGGGAGATCAGCAGATTCACCAACATCCCAGAACGGAGTTTGGTGTGGTTCACCACCTGTTCACACATACTATTTTGTATAAATACTGAGCGTTGATCAAGGCAGCGTAGTTCAGTGCTCAACACACCGATATCAATCACTTCTCCAGAAAACCCACTGATATCAACCGTGTCGCCAATGGCATAGCGATCATCTAGCAATACCACCAGCCCGCTCACAAAATCGCGTAGCAACCCCTGGAACACCAGGGCAAGGGCGCCAATGAGGGCGCCACTGGCCAGGATTGCGCTAGCTGAAAGGGCACTTATCCCAGGGATATCGGCCAGGGCCCAGCCCCCCGCCAGCACCAGGGCGCCCAAGTCAATCAGGCGCCTGAATACCCGCACCAGGCTGCGGTAGCGCTGCTGGCGCCGGGCCCTGGCCTCCATGGGCACATTCACATTGGCCGCCCATTGGCCAAGAAGTGCCCCGGCTAATAGTCGACTCAGCAGGGCTACAAAGCCCAGCAGCAGAAATTTAATCAACACCGCCGCTGGTTGATAAAGCAGCTCAAGGGCCAGGGGCACTTGGCCTGGCACCGCAAAAACAAAGCCAGCAGCCATAGCCACCAGCAGCAGTAATCCAGTAAAAATTAATAGACGACTAAACAATTGGGCTTTAGCTCCGTTGAGCCAGGCCTTATTGTGTGCTGGCCCAAGGCTTTTTTGCATCACTGGTCGACAGCGGCGCCAGAGCAATACACAGCCTATGAACAGCAAGGCCAACCAAATTTCTATGCTTAATAAAAAGCGCCAGCGGCTGAGTAGCTGCTCAGGTTGCATCAAATGGCGGGCAAAGCGAAGCCGTTTTTGCAGCAATTTTCGCCAGCTTTCCGCCAATTTTTCTGTTGTTGTGCCATTTAAGCGGGCGTCTTCGCTGGTAACAGTGAGCAGTGCTAAGGGTTGTTCCCGCGCAGGCAGCACCGCCAGTATTTGCTGGCTGCCGTCACTGCCAACTAGTACCTCAAGTTTTAAGTCGTCGGGTGTCCCCAGAAAGCCCAGCCCCTGACCGTTGCAGGTTTGCTCCTTGTTGTGTAAAACAATTTGCACAAAGCGTTCGGCCAAGGCCTCCCCGTGGCTGCACAGCAATAGTTGTTTATAAAGCAATTCCAGGTTTCCTTCGATAACCCGACCCCGCTGTTCGGCAGTTGGTTGGTATTTGCCAGAGCCCAGGGTGGGTGCCGCCACCATGATCACCGGTACCCCCAACACCCGCACCTTTTCCAGTTCAAAGCTGCCCATGCTGGCCAGTGCTCTCTCTTCCCCAGGGGCCGGCGCCTGGGCGCTGCCACTGCCGTAGCTGCCCTGGGCAAAGGGTCCCAGGCAAGCCAGCAGGGCCCCCAGGGCAGAGAGCAACAGGGGAGCCCAGCGACGTGGAGCCATGGGGACCTCAGCGACCAGGGGGATGCAGGTCTGATTCTGCTGCAACCAAGTTCTCCCTCCATGCCGGGAAAATAGACCACAGGAATTTGCCCGTTTGACGGAACAATGCTGATGGCTCTACCGGATTGCAGCTGAGCCCATGGGCGTATGCCCCCTTATATATCCATAATCAACTTGTTGAAAACCCCAGCGCCGGATCAGTAATGCATGTGCTCGTAGATCTCTGCGTGGTGCCGATCGGGGTGGGGGTAAACCTGGCGCCGTACATCGCCACCTGTGAACGGGTGCTGGCCGAGGCGGGCCTAAAGATCCAGCTGCACCCCAATGGCACTGCGATTGAGGGGGAATGGGGGCCGGTGTTTGAGGCGATTGAAGCCTGTCATCAAGCGGTACATGCCATGGGCTGCCCGCGGATCAGCACCTTCGTGAAGGTGCACACCCGCACCGATCGGGAGCAGAGCCTGGAGGACAAGGTAGCCAGTGTGCAGGCCCTACTTTGAGATATCAGTACATCTCCGAGTACATCTCAATGGGCACCGGCCCTGGCTGCGGGCTTTGTACTGCCCGAGGGCGGTTTAATTGATTAACTAGACCGTTCAGAAGCGGGAGAGCCAGGGCTGCTGCACCGATGCCTGGGAGCAGGTTGCTGCCATTGTTGGCGTAGCCATTGTTGTAATAGCTGCTTGATGCTGGCCGTTGTTGCAGTGAGCGCAGGTAGGAGTACGGCACTGTCACCGTTGGTGCAGGCACTGCCACGGTGTTCCAACGTTCACCATCAAAAAACGAGTTCACAAAGCCGCCAGCACCGTCAGGGCAGCTCATGGCATAGGCGCTAACAAACTTGCAACCCCCGGCCAAGGCTGGGCTGGCCAGGCTGCTGCCTAGGAACAGGGCCACTGGAATCAATAGGGCGCGTTTCATGGGCTCGATCGGGCGACAGGGGTACCTATAACCAGATTGCCTGGTTATGGGTAATTCTGGTTGGTTGGTCATGGCTGGTCAGATTCCCGGGCCCATGGGAAAGATTGCAGTCATTTTCCTGGTTAGCGCCACTGGTAACTTGTTTCTAGTTTTGTATCGCCGGTTTTGCTGATCAGATACGCCGTTGCCTTGGTGAGCTTGGGCTGCTTCCTACCGCTCCCAGCGCTGGCGGCACCTTTCAGCCAAGACCCAGTTTCCTTTGCTGGATTTGCTAACAATATGAAGTGGAGTTCAGGAAACCAACCTTTTTTTAAGAACCTCGGTGCCTGTGAGCAAGTGGTTAATGGTGGCTATATCTGCCGGAGGGGGGAAGTGTACAAGCATAAGGATGGTCAGACTGGCCGCAGTTTCTGTGTGCTTGAGTCTGTGTGGTATGAGCCCAATGGCAAACTTGTGCAATACAAAACAAAAAGTTGTGCCTTCAAACCCACCGAGCAGAGGCTGCAGGAACAAGGGGAGAAGCTGCTCCAAAAAGGGCTCAATATGCTTGAGAATTACAACCGCTGAGCAAAGCTTTGCCCCAATTTAATTTCGCCGCATTTCCTAGGCGGTTCGCTTTGGTTGCAGCTGGTCTTGGGGCCTTAGGCCTAGGGGTTTTTATAGTGGTGGGCCAGCAACCGCGCCCCCCCTCGGAGTTGCAACAGGTGCAACAAGTAACCCACCAACTCCTGCTGGCAAATCAATTACATATCTCACCACTGCATTTCGCCCTGCGGGTAGGTTCCCAGGCCCCCTATTGGGCTGAGAAGGCGGGGCTATGTAAGTCCAGCGAGAAAGAAAAGCAGGAGGGTGACCCCTGTGAATTTTGGGCGGAACGGGCCCCTGGATCTAGCTTGGTTCCTTTGCAGCAGGAGGTTAATCGGCTCGCCTATCTGACTGGTTCCGCCTATGCGCACACCTATTCCCACGGGGTGGTGATGTTTGATCGCTCTTTTTTCCTGGTCCATGAGCGTGACCCTGAGGCCCTGCGCTGTGTGGTGGCCCATGAGTTGTCACACTTTCTGGGGAAGCACGCCTACCGCTCCAGCCTTCAAGCCCATGGCCCCCTTGCCGAGTTATCAGATGATGAACGAAACCTAAAGTTAGCGGCCCTTTCCCAGCGGCAGGAACTCGAGGCCGACCGCGGGGCGATGCGCCTGGTGGCGATCGCAGGCCACAATCCCGCCACCTGCATTAACTGGTTGCAGCGCTCGGCTGAGCTGGATGGGGATGCCCCATCGGAAGACCCCAATGGCACGCACCCAGGCCTTAAGCGGCGGCTAAGCGAGGGCCGCGCCTACCTGAAAGGCCCCCTCGCCCAGGAGTTGGCCGCCTGGAAAACTAAGCACCCCAAAGTGGAATCCCAGCCAAAAAGGCAGCCCCAGTGGCAATGGAATCAGGCAGATTCCCTACTCACGGTTTATACCCGCTGAGACTTAGCTAGCTAAACCAGCCCGCCCACTCAAAGACGTATCAACGGAACAAGCTTTCCAGCAGATTGCCGAGGGCGCGCCCCGCAGGGGTTTGTTGACCCTGCTGGTAGCCGTTCCATTCCCGCTGCGTGGCCACCAGGGTGCTATTGCCCCAGCGGAAGATGCCAGTGGGACCCTGATCTACAAATTGCACGGGCCAGCTGCCGCCCATGGCGTCTTCAATGCGGAAGCCATTGCCTTGATTCACGAAGGTGTAGCTGGTGCCATTGCCGAGCCTTACCCGATAGCGAGTGCCCCCGGCCCCTTGCACCTGCTTGAGTTCACAGGGGCCATCAAAGTTGCGGCTGCCTGCTCGGCTCAGGCTGCAGATGCCGGAATTCCTCGCAGCATCTGAATTCCAGTTGCCATTGATATTCCCATTGCCGTTGTCAATGGTGCCTATGCCGCTCGGATAAGCGGGATTAACTGCTGGCACCACGCCAAAAAGTTGCATGCTCAGGTTGTTGTTTAGCCGGCGTTTTGACCAACCATCCTCCCAGCAGGCCCCCAGGGTCAAATTGCATACGCTGCCGTTGCTGAGTTTGAACTCTGGGCTTGGGGTGCCGTTGTTGAGGCTTGCCATTGCCTTCTGCTGGGCCCGTTGGCCATAGGCAATGCCGGTGAGGGCAATGGATAGGCCCTGCCTGTCGTAGCAGAATTTGGCGGAGCCATCACAGATCACCCCAGGGGCTGGGAAACTGAGGTTTTGGGCCTGAACCGGGGCCGCGGCCAGGCTGAGACCCAAGGCAAGGCCCCCGGCCAGGGCAAGATTGATCGGCATTGAAGGCATCGGCAAATACGACATAAACAAAGACTGGATGTGGCTCCAAAGATAATCAGTAATGGGCCCTTGCCAGTACTGGCGGCACACTGGACGCTGCTGCAAATCCGCGATGGCCCCCATAGCTCCCACGAGCCTGGCCAAGGTGATTCAGTTATCCGTGGCTCCCGTGTTTCTAATAACTGGCATTTTTGCCTTCCTTGGGGTGCTCAGCCAACGGGTGGCACGGGTTTTTGATCAGCTGATGACCGTGGTGAGCCAGCAGGCCAGTGCCAATCGCGACCAGGTGGTGCGGCTGCAGAAAAGGCGACTGTTGTTGGTGAACTGGGCCTTCAGTTGCGCCACCCTGGCGGCGATCATGGTGTGCTCAGTGGTGATGGTGCTGTTTGTTAGTGCCGTAACACCCGTGGATCTCTCCCTGCTGGTGATCCCAGCCTTCATTCTGGCCATGGCATCGCTGATCGTTGCCCTGCTTTGCTTTTTCCGGGAACTGCGCCTGTCGATGGCAGTGGTAAGGCTGCGGCTGCCCGGAGATTTCTGAAACGGCTAGGAATCTTGTCAGTCGACTAGATCCTGGCGCTACGTGGGGAGCACTGCCAAACTCCAGCCAGCCATCAGCCCTAAACCTTGTCCATCTGCCCAAATCACGAAGCTGATCAAACCACTGCCCACAAGCCACGGCTACTGGCCACAGGCATTGCCCCCCTGGGAATCATTTCAATCGGGGTGGTGCCCATGGGGGTGATCGCCATCGGCGTGGTACCCATGGGGGTGATTTCCCTTGGAGCTGTGGGCATGGGCTTGATTAGTGTGGCCGCCGTCAACATGGGTGTGATTACCGCTGGCATCACCACCATGGGAGTGGCCTGGGCCGGAGTGGTGGGTATGGGCCCGATCCGCATTCAGCTCAGCCCCCCGGCCATTGCCCAGGTAAAGAAGGAATCCACCATGTATCCCACTAAGCCAGAGGCGGAAAAGAAAGCTTTGGAGATGGGCTGCAAGGGTGCCCATGCCATGGGCGGCGAATGGATGCCCTGCGGCTCCATGGACGAATACGTCAAGGCTTATTCCAAGCAACACCTCTCCCACTGAGCCCTGGGGCGCCTAGGGGACGAGGTTCACCAGCTTTCCAGGCACCACAATCACCCGGCGGGGGGCTTGGCCCCCAAGCCATTTAATGGCCACCTCACTGGCCAGGGCCAGGCTTTCCAGTTCTGCCGCATCGGTGCTGGTTGGCACCTCCAGCTGGCCGCGCACCTTGCCTTTCACCTGCAAAACCACGGTCACCGTGGCCCGCACCAGGGCGGTGGGATCAAGCAGGGGCCAGCGTTGTTGATGGATGCTTCCCTTGCCCCCCAGTTGTTCCCATAGTTCATCGGCAAGGTGGGGCGCAAAGGGGGCCAGCAGCAGCAGCAGGCTGGCCAGGGCCTCCTGGGCCACAGGCCCGGCCACTACCTCCAAATTGCCTGTCATCGAATTGCTCAGTTTCATCAGCTCTGATATGGCGGTGTTGAACTGCACATCGCCATCGAGGTCTTCGCTGATGGCCTCAATTGCCGTATGGACGGCCCGCCGCAATTCTTGATCGGCGGAGCTTGGCTGCTCAGGCAGGGGGCTGGGGTTGGTAAGACTTAAACCTGCTTGCTTTGCCTTATCACATAGGCGCCAAATCCGTTGAAGGAAGCGGTACTGACCTTCCACATCCGCGTCATCCCACTCCAGATCCTTTTCTGGAGGTGCCTTAAACAAAATGAACATCCTGGCTGTATCGGCCCCATAGCGATCAATGACGGCGCCGGGATCAACTCCGTTGTATTTAGACTTAGACATCTTCTCGAAGAACACCTCCAGTGATTCACCGCTGTCGGGGTCCTTTGGATTGCTGGGATCAGCTACCACCGCCGGGGCGATATAGCGACGGCTGCTGGGGTTGCGGTAGGTAACGGCCTGTACCATCCCCTGGGTGAGTAGTTGTTTAAAGGGTTCATTGCTACTTACCAGTCCCCTTTGGGCCAGCACTTTCGTAAAAAAGCGTGAGTAGAGCAGGTGCAGGATCGCATGTTCCACGCCGCCTACGTACTGATCTACGGGCATCCAGGCATCCACTGCTTCGCGGCTAAAGGCCTGCCCTTGATTGTTGGCGTCGGTGTAGCGCAGGTAATACCAGCTGGAACACATGAAGGTGTCCATAGTGTCGGTTTCCCGCTGGGCCGCCTGGCCGCAACGGGGACAATCAACTGCTTTCCAGGCCTCTGCCTTGGCTAAGGGGCTGCCGCCCACCCCGCTTAGGTCCACCCCCTTGGGCAGTTCCACCGGCAGCTGATCCTCGGGCACTGGCACCGGACCACAGCTGTTGCAATGGATCACCGGGATCGGGCAACCCCAGTAGCGCTGGCGTGAAATTAACCAATCACGCAGCCGGAAATTCACCTTGGCGGCACCTAGCCCAGCAGCTTCGGCCGCAGCGATGATCGCCCGCTTGGCCACCTCCCCTGTGAGGCCGTCGAATTCACCGGAATTCACCAACCTGCCTAGGTCCGTGAAGGCCTGATTGGGGGCTGCCTGGGACTCGGCTTGCTTGGGTTCGGCTTGGTTGGCCGGCTCCACCACTGTCGTAATCGGCAGTCCATAGCTGCGGGCAAAGCTGAAATCACGGTTGTCGTGGGCTGGCACACCCATTACGGCGCCGGTGCCGTACTCCGGTAATACGTAGTCGGCGATCCATACCGGTAGGTCTAGGTCGCTGAAGGGATGGCGCACCAGACCCCCCAGGGCGACACCGCGCTTGGGGCGATCTTCTGCGACACGATCCTGTTCGCTCACGGCTGCCACCTCTGCTTTAAAGGCCGCTACCTCCCCCTGCTGGGCTGCTGTGGTTAGTTTCTCCACCAGCGGATGTTCTGGCGCCAGCACCACATAGCTAACCCCAAAAATCGTGTCGGGCCTGGTGGTGAACACCTCAATAGCTCCATCACCAGTGCTTAGGGGGAAGCGCAGGGTGGCTCCGGTGGAGCGGCCGATCCAGTTGGCCTGCATCGTGCGCACCCGTTCTGGCCAGCCCTGCAGTTGCTTGAGGTCGTCTATTAATTCATCGGCCACGGCGGTGATTCGCAGAAACCACTGGCGCAACTTACGTTTTTCTACCAACGCTCCGGATCGCCAGGAGCGCCCTTCGCTGTCTACCTGCTCATTGGCGAGCACGGTTTGATCGATCGGATCCCAGTTAACGCTTGCCTCCTTGCGGTAGGCCAGGCCGGCCTCCAGGAATTGCAGAAATAGCCACTGGGTCCAACGGTAGTAGTCGGGCCGGCAGGTGCTTAATTCCCGATCCCAATCGATAGATAGCCCCAGCCGTTTCAGTTGATCGCGCATCTGGGCGATGTTTTGCTCGGTCCAGGTGGCTGGATCCACCCCCCTTTCGATGGCAGCGTTTTCCGCAGGCAGCCCAAAGGCATCCCAGCCCATGGGATGGAGCACCCGCTTCCCCTTCAGCCTTTGCACCCGGGCAATCACATCCGTGATCACGTAATTGCGCACATGGCCCATGTGCAGGTTCCCGGAGGGATAGGGGAACATCGAAAGCGCATAGAAATTCTCGCTGCGCTCGCTGCTGGGGGCCGGCGTTCGATCGAGGCCCCGCTCCAACCAGCGCTGTTGCCAGCGCGGTTCCAGGTCGTTGGGCTTGTAGCTGTTCTCGGGGCTGGCCATGCGGTGGATTAAATCGGCGGCAGGGGCAGCCGCAGGGAAGGAATTGTCGCCGGTGCTGGGCTGGCCTGGTCCAGGGGCAGCATCGATTCCACCCTGGCTCGGTTGAGGAGCTGGGGGCCGTCTTTACCCCCAGTCTCCAAGGCATAGAACTCTGGGTCCTGCCATAACAGGCGGCCCACCAGCTTGCTACCGCTGGCCAGGTGCACTTGCAGTTGGCGCCGCTGGCGGATCCATTGCTGAATGAGCCGCACCCCCGGCAAGGAGGTGTCCAAGCTGTTTTCTGGGACTGGGGCCATACGATCAGTTCAGGCTAGGAGCCCCCGTTGACACTGCCGTTTCGCAAGTATCAGGGTCTGGGCAACGATTTCATCCTCCTGGATGGTCGCACCGGAACCCTGGGCAACTTCCCTGGGGCGAAAGCCCGGGACCTCTGTGACCGCCATTTTGGAATCGGTGCCGATGGCCTGATCCTGGCCCTGCCGCCCCAGGCTGGCGGTGATGTGCGGATGCAGATCTTCAATGCTGATGGCAGCGAAGCGGAGATGTGCGGCAATGGCATCCGTTGTTTTGCCCGCTTTCTTGCCGATCTCGATGTTGCACCTGTGGGTTGTAGTTGGCAGGTGGAAACCGTTGCCGGCCGGATCGTGCCCCAGCTACTGCAGGGGGACCTGGTCAGCGTTGACATGGGCCGTCCGTTTCTGGAACCCACCGCCATTCCCACCAGCATTGCCGCCGGTAATCCCCTGGCGGAGCAGGAGCTGGAGGTGGCTGGCGAACGGTTGTGGGTGGCAGCGGTGGGCATGGGCAATCCCCATGCGGTAGTTCAGGTTTTAGACCTAGAGCAACTGGATTTTGAGCGGCTCGGCCCAGCCCTTGAACAACATCCCGCCTTCCCAGCCCGGGCAAATGTGCATTTTGTGCAAGTAATTGCCGCCGATCAGCTGCGCCTGCGGGTTTGGGAGCGGGGGGCGGGCCCCACCCTGGCCTGTGGCACCGGAGCCTGCGCCAGCCTGGTGGCCACCCACCTGCGCGGCAACTGCGGCCGGGAGGCCACCCTTGAGCTACCAGGGGGACCATTGCAGATACTTTGGGATGACAACGATCACCTGCAAATGGCAGGGCCGGCGCTGCATGTATTCAGTGGAGTTTTAGCCGCCACCTCTGGGGATTTAGCCGGGGCCAGTGATGGCGGTTACCAGCAGGCCCTGGCCCTGCTCGACAAGCTTTCCCTAGATCAAATGGTGAACCTGGCCAATAATTCCCTCGAGGAACGCAGCCGGCGCCGGATCAGTGGCCTCTAGTTCGCTGCTTTACCTCGACGCCTGTGCCGCCACCCCCCCGGCGGAGGCGGTGATGCAGGCCATGGCAGAACATCAACCTTGGGCCTGGGCCAATCCCTCCAGCCTCCATCCCGCCGGGCTGGCAGCCGCTGAATCCCTAGAGCGCAGCCGCCAGGAGCTGGCGGCGCTGCTGGGCTGGGGCAGCGCCCAGGTGGTGTTCACCTCTGGCGGTACCGAGGCCAACAATCTTGCTCTGTTTGGGGTTTGCCGGGCCCTGGGGCCTGGTCGACTGGTGCTGAGTGCGATCGAACATCCCGCCGTCAGCGCCGCCGCCATTCAGTTGGGCCGAGAGGGCTGGCAGATTCAAACCATTCCAGTTGATAACCAGGGCTTGGTGGATCTCGCGGCCCTTGGGCAGTTACTACAGCCTCCCACCCGCCTGGTATCGATTGGTTGGGCCAACTCAGAGGTGGGCACGGTGCAGCCGATGCAAGCGATTGCAGAGCTTTGCCGGGGCGCAGGGGTGTTATTGCACAGCGATGCCGTTCAGGCCGTGGGGCAGATACCCCTCAACCTGGAGCAAACTCAGCCAGATTTGCTTTCTCTTTCAGCCCACAAATTCCAAGGACCCCGGGGCATTGGCGCCCTGCTGTTTAATCCAGGCTTGGAGCTGGTGCCGCCCTCGGCCGGCGGGGGCCAGGAGGGGGGGCTCCGGGCCGGTACGGAATCCGTTGTGCTGGCCGCTGGTTTGGTGGCGGCCCTGGCCCTGCGCCACCGGCAGCAGCCGGCCCTGGCCGCTTCAATGGCCAGCCTGCGGGATCACCTGGGCAAAGGGCTCAGCCAGATCGCTGGCCTGCAGTTCACTGGCGCGGTCCACCAGCGCTTGCCCCACCACCTAAGCCTGTTGCTGCAAGCCCCCGGGGGTAGGCCCCTGGCCGGGCGGGCTGCGGTGCGGGCCCTGGGTCGCCGCGGCGTGGCCGTGGGCAGTGGTTCCGCCTGCAGCAGTGGTCTAGGCGCCCCCAGCCCCACCCTGCTGGCCCTGGGCTACGGCCCGGACCAAGCCCGGGCTGGTTTACGGCTCAGCCTTGGCCCCTGGATCTCAGAGAAAGATCTCGAACCCCTGCCTGGCCTGCTGGAATCTGTGTTGATTGAATTGGCTGCTGAGGCCCCATGACCCTTCCCGCTGATTTATTGAGCGCCGAAACTGAGGCCGTGGTTGCTGTGCAGGCGGCCCTGGGGGCCGAGGCCAAGGGCCGCTGGACTGTGGATCTGCGCTTTGAAGGGTTGCGGTTACAGCCTGTGGCCCTGCGGCTGCAGGCAGCTCTGCACAGCGAAGCGCGCCCCTGCCAGCTTTTGTTTGCCGATGCTGGCGCCACCGCCTTGGCCAAGCGGGATGCCCCTGGAGTGGCGGATTTTTGCCACAGCATTGGCGATTGGTGCCGCCGCCAGGGGAAAGCAGCCAGCCCAGCAGAGGATTTGCTTTTACTGGTGGCCCTGGGCCCCCCTGATTACGAAGTTGTTGAGCAGATCTGCGGTCAGCATGGCGGCGCAGTGGTGTTACTAAATGGGCGTCTAGAGGATGCGGCCGTGGGGATCGGCAGCGTTGCCCGCGAGCGCCGTAAGGGTTTCATGGCGGTTTGGCAAAGCGCCTACAGCTTGCAACCCCTGGCGGCAGCTGCCCTGCGCCATGCCTATCCCGACCGCTGGCAGCTCTATCGATTGGACCCCGACGGCTACAGGGCCGTAGGCAGCTTTGAAAAACGGCCGGCCCCAGAGGACCTTGATGAGGCGCTTACCGATGGCCTGGGCCAGGGGTTGCGTTCGATGGATCGCTTTATGAAAGATCTCAGCAGTTGAATCAATTGCCCCAGGCTGGATTGCCCTTGGGAATCCACCTAAGCTCCGCCCAGCACCGAAAGAACGCATGGCTGAGCCCCAAACCCCCCCCTCGCGCCGTTGGAACATGGTGGACCTCGGCGCCGCCGCGGTGCTGCTCATGGCCATTGCAGGGGTGGTTTGGACTCCAAAATTGGCGGGCACCGTTGCTAAGGCCACGGGCGCACTCAAGCCAGTGCTGGTGACCGTGGATGTGAAGGCAGTTCCCGCCTCAGATCCCCTGGGACTACTCAAGGAAATTCGGACAGAGGGCAAAACCAGCCTGGTGATCCGCAATCAGCCCCATGGCAGCGTCCCAGTGCGCTCTGTCACCCCCATTGAACGGCGGGTCACGGTGGTGCTGCCCTCTGGCCAGGTGAGCACTGCCCCCGATCCGAATGCCAGCGGTTTTTCCACCTTTGATGCCCGTTTTGTACTGCAGGGTGAGGGCCAGCGCACCTCTGGGGGAGTGGTGCTTGGTAACCAAGCCCTCAAGATCGGCTCGCCAATCGAACTAGAGGGAGCCCTTTATCGGATCAATGGCACGGTCAGTGATGTGCAAATTGGAGTCCATTGAGATGAAACTATCCAGCCTGCTGATTGCCCTCGGCACGGCCAGCCTGCCATTCCTCAGCTGGGCCCCCCCCGCTGCCAATGCCCAGCAGAACCCTTCCGCCCTACCAGCAGCACCGCCGCTGTTGGCCCCCATGGGCCTCCCCCTCTATCCATCCCAGATCAGTTGTCCAAGCTTGCAGCGCCAGCTGCAGCTAGCCGTGGGCCATGAGGCACCGGTTTGGAGCATCAGTGTCGTTGATCAAAATGGCAGGCTGCTGGCGGATCTGAACGGCGATCGACCTAGGATTCCGGCCTCTAATCAGAAATTGATAAGTACGGCGATCGCGATCGATCGGCTTGGGCCAGACCATCGCCTCAGTACGGAGCTGTGGCAGTTGCCCGATGGCACCCTGCGGCTCCAGGGCAGTGGGGATCCCACCATGGGCTTCCCCCAGTTGCGGCGCATCGCCAAGCTCGCCTCCGGTGCCGGCGGCAGCAGCGGCATTACTACCGGCACCGTCCGCTTGCAGTTAGAGGAGGAACCCCGCAGCCGCTGGTGGCCCCAGGGTTGGCCCTATGCCGACCGGGACTATGGCTATGGCGCCCCCATCACCCGCCTGGCCCTCACCGCCAACGCCGTAGACATGGCGGTGAGTGATCCGCCGGCCCGCTTAGAGCGGTTGATCAACCAGGAAATCAGTCGCAATGGCCGTCAGGTGGCGATCAGCAGTGTGCCGGCGGGCACGCCGGAGCCGGAGGGCAGCTTGCTGTTGCTAAGTGAGCCCTCCAGTTCCATGCACCATCTGATGAGTTTGGCCAACGCAGAAAGCCACAACTTCACCGCCGAGGTGCTGTTGCGGGAGGGCACCGGCAGCTGGTCGTTGGCGGTGGCTGACCAGCGGGCGATGGATTGGTTGCGCCAGCAGGGACTTCCCATGCAGGGGGTGTCGGTGGTTGATGGCTCTGGCCTCGATCGCAGCAACAGGGTCACCACGCGCTTCTTTACAGCTTTATTGCTGCGGATGTATCAACACCCCTATGCCCAGAACTATTTCGGCAGCATGGCCGTGGCCGGCCAGCGGGGCACACTCACGAATTACTTCCGTGGCACCAGCCTTGAGGGACGCTTCAGCGGTAAAACCGGCACGATCAGTGGGGTGAAAGCGGTGTCAGGCCGCTTACTAACCGCTGAGGGCCCCCTGTTTGTGAGCATGATTTCCAACGGTTCCTCAGCTCCTGTGCCAGTGATGGGCCAGGTGCTCAAGGCCGCCCAACGGCTCAGTTCTTGCCAGCTGCCTCTCTGAGCCGACTGGCCGCCCTTCGGGCACGGCTGATCGGCACGGCACTGTTTTCAGCGGGGCCAGCGGCCACCTCCACATCAGTGCTCTGCAGCCGCACCAGTTCCCGCCGGCCAGCAATAACGACCTTGGCCATCTCTTGGAGACGGCTATCCAGTTCCCCAAGCACCTGCTCGGCATAACGGTTGGCCCCCTGTTGCACGGTGGCAGCCTCCTGGCGGCTCCGCAGTAGCAGCGCTTCCGCCTGCTGTTGGGTGGTTTGGCGGAAGCTCAGAGCCTCCTGGCGCAGCCGTTCCGCTTCCGTTTGACTTTCCTGCTGCAGGCGGTTGGCCTCTTGGCGGATTTGTTCAAGTTCCTGCAGCCCCTGGATGCGGTTGCGCTCATGGGCTTCCGCCTGGGAGCGCTTCAGCTGTTGGTGCTCTTGGTCTAGTTGCTGGAAGCGGCTGGCCGCCTCCTGCTCCAGCTGCTGACGACGGCTGGCGAACTGCTGCTCCAGCTGGGCGACCCTGGATTGTTGCTCCTGCTCGGCGCTGGCCGCCTGGCGACGGGCCTGGAGCAACAACTGTTCCCCCTGTTGGCGCGCCTGTTCCCGCAGTTCTGCCCCCTGGCGCTCAGCCTCCTGGCGGACGCTGGCACTATTAATAAGTTGTTCCCGTTCCCGGCGGGCCTGGGTGATGATTTCCTCGGCCTGTTGCCGGGCTTGGGCCAAAAAAGCCTCCTTCTGGCGGATCAGTTCCACCGCCCGTTCCACCTCCCCGGGCAGGGTCTGACGAACGGCATCCAGTATTTCAACGGCGTCCTGCTCGTTTACCAAGCGACCCCCTGAGAAGGGCACCCGGGTGCCCTCAAGCACGATTTCCTCTAGCTGGTCCAGCTGGTCGAGGACTTCCAATCGTGCTTGGGCCATGGGGATAAAAGGAGTATTCATGCTGTCTGATTAAAGAGCCTGCGGAGATCCACCGCCACCGTTTCGGGGACCATATGGGCCACATCCCCACCAAATCGGGCTACTTCTTTCACGACGCTGCTGCTTAGAAAGCTGTGGCCCACTGCCGTTGCCATGAAAAGGGTGTCTACCGCTGAGGAGAGGCTGGCGTTGGTGTGGGCCAGCTGCAGCTCGAATTCAAAGTCGCTTAGGGCCCTCAGGCCCCGCAGGATCACCCGAGCCTGTTCCTGTAAGGCGAAATTGACTGTGAGCCCCTCAAAGCTGGTGACCCGCACTTGGGGCAGGTGCCCCGTGGCGGTGCGCAGCTGCTCCAGCCGTTGCTCCAGGGGAAAGCTTGGTTGTTTGTTGGGATTGCGGAGCACAGCCACGATCACCTCCTCAAACAAGCGGCTGGCCCGCTCGATTAGGTCCAGGTGGCCAAAGGTGAGCGGGTCAAAGCTGCCGGGGTAAAGGGCGCGCATGGGCTGGCGGGGCTGTCTTCCTAGACTGAACCAGCACGTTCTAGGTAGAGCAATCACGGGGCTGATGGCCGGTAAGCAGCCTCTGGTGCAGGACCCGCCCCGCTTAGAGGCGTTGCTCAAGGCCCTGCCCCCGGAACCGGGCTGTTATCTGATGCGCGATGGCGAGGATCGAATCCTTTACATCGGTAAATCAAAAAAATTGCGCAGCAGGGTGCGCAGTTATTTCCGTGAAGCGAATCCGCCCAGCCCCCGCATCGCCCTAATGGTGCGCCAGGTGGTGGAGATTGAATTCATTGTTACCGACAGCGAAGCCGAGGCCCTGGCCCTTGAATCAAACCTGATTAAAAATCACCAGCCTCACTTCAATGTGCTGCTAAAAGATGACAAAAAATATCCTTATTTATGTATTACCTGGAGTGAACCCTATCCACGTATCTTTATCACCAGGCGCCGCCGCTTCCGCAGTCCCTTGGATCGATTCTACGGCCCCTATGTGGATGTGGGCTTGCTGCGTCGCACCTTGGCGGTGGTGAAGCGGGTATTTCCATTGAGGCAGCGCCCCCAGCCCCTGTATCGGGATCGCACCTGTCTTAACTTTGATATTGGCCGTTGTCCAGGGGTATGCCAACAGAAGATCTCTCCCGGTGACTATAAAATAATTATGCAGAAAGTGGCAATGATTTTCCAGGGGCGTAATGATGAATTACTGGAATTATTACAGCAACAGATGTTGCGCTATGCAGAACGCTTAGATTTTGAAGCAGCAGCACGACTACGCGATCAATTTAAGGGGTTAGAATTGCTAACAGCTGATCAAAAAGTAGCTTTACCCGATGCTGATATATCCAGGGATGTGATTGCCTTGGCCGCCGATGAACGGGTGGCGGCGGTGCAATTATTTCAGGTGAGGGCCGGCAAGTTGGTGGGCCGCCTGGGTTACACCGCCGATGCCGAAGCCGCCGCCCCCGGGGC
This sequence comes from Cyanobacteriota bacterium, assembly GCA_039799245.1. Lineage (GTDB taxonomy): Bacteria > Cyanobacteriota > Cyanobacteriia > PCC-6307 > Cyanobiaceae > Synechococcus_D. The sequence goes on along the minus strand of JBDLTB010000002.1, from coordinate 58,119 downwards.
GATCCTGCAACGGGTGTTGGAGGAGCATTACAGCCAAGTGGATCCTGTGGAAATTCCACCGGAAATATTGATTCAGCATCCCTTGCCCGAGCAGGAACTTTTGGCGGCTTGGTTGCGGGAGCGCCGCGGCCGCAAGGTGAGCTTGATTATTCCCCAAAGGCAGCAAAAGGCAGATTTAATTGAGATGGTCGTCCGCAATGCCAGCTATGAGCTGGCCCGGGCCCAGCGCACCGCCGAGCAGCAACACCTGGCCCTCGAGGATCTAGCCCAAATGCTTGATCTTGAGCAGCCCCCCCGCCGGGTAGAAGGATTCGACATCAGCCACATCCAGGGCAGTGATGCGGTGGCCTCCCAGGTGGTGTTTGTAGACGGTTTGCCGGCCAAGCAGCACTACCGCAAATACAAGATCCAAAGCAGCAGCATTGGCAGTGGCCACAGCGACGATTTCATGGCCATGGCCGAGATCATGCGCCGTCGCTTTCGCCGCTGGAGTCAGGCAAAGGCAGCCGGGGCCGACCTGCGCCAGTTACGGCGGCGGCCGGCCAGCAGTCTCCAAACCGATGGCCTTACCGACTGGCCTGACCTGGTAATGATTGATGGCGGCAAGGGCCAGCTTTCGGCGGTGATGGAGGCCCTGCGGGAGCTGGATCTGGCCGATGAGCTGGTGGTTTGTGGATTGGCCAAACAACGGGAGGAGATTTTCTTACCAGGCAGCTCCGAGCCCCTAGACAGCGAAGCGGATCAACTGGGGGTTGTCTTGCTCCGGCGCCTAAGGGATGAGGCCCACCGCTTTGCAGTTAGTTTCCACCGGCAACAACGGGGGGAACGGATGAAGCGCTCGCGCTTGAGCGATATCCCTGGCCTAGGGCCGAAGCGGGTGAAGGATCTGCTCGCCCATTTCCGCTCCATTGATGCCATTCAGCTGGCCTCTGCTGAGCACCTGGCAGCGACCCCAGGGGTGGGGCCGGCCCTTGCTCAGCAGATCTACAGCTACTTTCATCCTTCAAATGATCTGGAGACTGATCAATTGGTGAATGATCATTTTGAGAGTGATGCCACTTGACCGGCCCCAGGGATAAAACGCCGCTCGTGCAGTCCCCCCTTAAGCATCCTGTTCCAATAAAGCCAGGGCAATATTTTCACCTTCATGATCCACATGCTCCACCGTTCTACGGTGGGATCAAGGGGGAAGGAGGGCACTGGCTGTTGTTCATAGTTAAACTCAGCCATGATCGTTTTACCGAAGCCAGTAATCAATGGGCAGCAGCTGTAGCCGTCATAGCTGGCAGAAAGTGACTTGCCATCGATCAGGGCCAGTAGGTTTTGGGCAAGGACCGGTGCCTGGCCCCGCACGGCAGCTGCTGTTTTAGAATTAGGCATCCCTGATACATCCCCTAGGGAGAACACATTTGCGAATCGCAGATGTTGAAGGCTAAATTTATCCACTTCAACGAACCCACCTGGGGCAGATCCGGCAAGGGGGCTTTGGGCTACCACATCAGGGGCCGCCATTGGTGGGGTCACATGTAGCAGCTCAAAACTAATCACTTCCTCGCGGACAGTATCGCCATCCTTAACGCTGAATACCGCCTCTTTTTTGTCTGCCCGCACTTCGATGAGCGTGTGATTATAGCGGGCATCAATTCCCCGTCGCTCTACGACCTTTCGCAACGGCGCCGCATAGGTGGGCACTCCAAAGATGCCTGGGGTGGCGGTGGCATAGATTACTTGGGATCTAGATGCTAACTCAGGGGAACGCTTAAATACGTCATCGGCCAAGTAGGCGATCTTTTGGGGCGCCCCAGGGCACTTGATCGGCATTGGCGGGCAGGTGAACACCGCTAGGCCGCCTTTGAAATTCTTGATTGTTTCCCAGGTGTAATTAACTGTGTCTTTGCTGTAGTTACTGCATATGCCGTTTGTACCCAGTGCTTCAGGTAAACCTTTAATAGCTTCCCAGCAAAGTTTCATGCCTGTGGCTACCACCAGGTAGTCGTAGCTGATCGTTTTGCCTTTGCCCGTGAGCACCTGGTTCTGCTCTGGACTAAAACTGGCCACTTCCTCTTGCACCCATTGCACCCCCTCAGGAATCAGCTGGCGTTCAGGGCGGTGGGTTTCCTCCAGGCTGAAAACGCCCGCCCCCACCAGGGTCCAACCGGGTTGGTAGTAGTGGTCGGCGGAGGGCTCCAGGATGGTGATCGCTAGGCCTGGCCGGGACTGAAGTAACTGGCTTGCCACGGTGAGACCAGCGGCGCCGCCCCCAACGATCAGGATCCGGGGTTGGGACATGGGGGTGGGTTGCGAGCGATCGACCCCACCGTATTAGCTGAGGGGCGACTGGCTTAATTAGGCCATTGTTACGAATTCTTCGGAAATGCTGGGGTGCAGGGCCATGGTGCGGTCGAAATCAGCCTTGGTGGCGCCCATACCCAAGGCGATGGCAGCCATCTGAATGATCTCGGCGGCGTGGCTACCCACCATGTGGCAACCCAACACCCGGTCACTGGCTATTTCCACCACAAGTTTCAATAAACACCGGGGGCCCCGGGCGGGTAGGGCCTGGTTGAGACTGCGGAACTGGGCCCGGTGTATCCGAATCTCCCCAGCCCCATACTGAGCAATGGCTTGCTCTTCCGAGAGCCCCACCGTGGCCAGCTCTGGCTGGGTGAATACCGCTGTGGCAATTAAGTCGTGGTTAACCAGCCGCGGCTTTTTGCCGTATACCGAATCGGCAAAGGCACGGCCCTCATCTACGGCCACGGGGGTGAGATTGACCCGGTCAGTCACATCACCCACCGCATAGATATGACCCACATTGGTGGTTTGCTGAGCATCTACCCCTAGGCGATGGCCCTCAACTTTCACCCCTGCTTGGTCGAGGCCCAGCCCCTCCAGGAATGGTCGCCTGCCAGTGGCTAAAAGCACGGCCTCGCTGGGCCAACGCTGCCCGTCAGCCCCGACGGTGAGCATGGGTGCCGTACCTTCAATGGCCATGGGCTGCTGGCCGAAGCAGAGCTGGATACCAAGCTCCCCCATGCCTGCTTGTACCGCAGTGGCCAGTTCCCGGTCGAAGCCTTTGAGTAGGCGATCGCCCCGAACCAGTTGGGTTACGGCTACGCCGAGGCCGCTGAGGATGCAGGCAAATTCACAGGCGATGTAACCGGCCCCCACGATCAATATCGAAGCCGGCAGTTTTTCCTGTAAAAACAGGTCATCGCTTAGCCAGGCCTTTTCAGCGCCCGGAATTGCCAGTCGATGGGGCCGGCCACCAACGGCGATGAGGATCCGATCGGCAGTCACTTCCCGGCCGTTAATCTTAAGCCTGTGGGGATCTAGAAACTGGGCAAAACCAGGGATCAACTCCACCCCTGCTTTTTCCAATAGTGATATATGAAGATTGTTCAGCCGATCCACTTCCCGACGCACATTCGTCAAGAGCAGGCTGCTGTTGCATTGGGCTTTCTGCCCCGTTTGCCAGCCATAGCTACTCGCATTGGCGAATAGTTCCTGGTACTCAGAGGCATACACGAGCAATTTTTTAGGCACACAGCCGCGAATTACGCAGGTGCCCCCTACCCGATCCCCCTCGGCGATGGCCACCCGCGCGCCGTAGCTGGCTGCCCGCTTGGCTGCGGCCAGGCCCCCGGATCCAGCGCCGATCACCAGCAGGTCAAAATCCATGGGGGCCAAGGCAGAGCAATCCCATCTTGACCAGCCGCCCCATCCCAGGGCTTGAATGGATTAACTGCCGCTGCCCTGCAGAGCCTGCCCTTGACCCTTCCCCCTGAGAGTTACCTCTGGTTCAAAAGCTTCCACATCATTGGGGTGGTGGTGTGGTTTGCGGGGCTCTTCTACCTGGTGCGCTTGTTTATCTATCACCAGGAAGCTGCCCAGCAGTCCGAACCGTTGCGGGCTGCATTCCAAGCCCAATACGCGCTTATGGAGAGGCGCTTGGCCAACATCATCACTACCCCTGGCATGGTGGTAACGCTCGCGGCCGCCGCCGGGTTGCTATGGCTCAATCCAGCTTGGCTACAGCAGGGTTGGCTGCACGCCAAGTTGGGATTTGTGGCTGCTCTACTGGCCTATCACCTGGTTTGTTATCGGTTGATGGGGCAGTTGCAACGGGGTGAGTGTGGCTGGAGTGGCGGCCAGCTGCGGGCCTTGAATGAATTGCCCACGCTGTTGCTGGTGATTGTGGTGTTGTTGGTTGTGTTCAAACAACAATTCCCCACCGGTGCTGCCACCTGGCTCACCGTTGCCTTGGTGGTTTTCATGGCAGGGTCGATCCAGTTTTATGCCCGTTGGCGCAGGCTGCGGGCAGAGCGTGAGGCCTCCCATGCGGCTTAAAGCCCTCACCTGCCATCCGCTCATCCCTGTGCTGGAGCAGGTCAACCAATACAGCTGTCCTAGCCAGTTCAATTTCCATTGCCACAGCCTTTGCAGCGACGGCAGCCTCACCCCAGAGCAACTTGCAGACCAGGCGGTGGACATTGGCTTAAAGCATTTCGCCGTTACTGATCACCACAGCCTTGAGGCCTTCCCCTTGGTTCAAGCTCAGCTTGATCAACGCAGGCAGCAGGGGGCCCAGGTGCCAATCCTTTGGACCGGCACCGAGATCAGTTGTTTGCTGGAAACCTGCCTTGTGCATGTGTTGGCCTTGGGATTCGTGCCAAACCACAACGCCATGGCCCCCTATCTCCAAGGGGACACGGTGGTAGGTGATCTGCTCCAGGCCAGGGCGGTGGTTTCTGCCATCCAGGCGGCTGGGGGCCTAGCCCTGTTGGCCCATCCCGCCCGCTATCGACTCAGCTTTAAACCCCTGGTTAAGGCGGCAGCAGCCCTGGGGTTTGATGGCGCTGAGGTTTGGTATGACTATGAAATGCAAAGCGAATGGCGACCCAGCCCCCACGTGTGCCAGCACGTGGCTGGCCTCTGCAGAGATCTCAACCTTTTGCAGAGTTGTGGCACTGATAGCCACGGAATGAGCCTTCGGGGCCGCTAAGTTCAAAGGCAGCGAATGTGCATGCCATGGGCCTATTCGATCGTTTTCGGCGCAAGCCTGCAGACCAGAACCAACCTGGACAGGAAGCTGATAAGTCGTTTTACCTAGACGCCGACAAGTCCAGCAGCCTGGGCGATGTGGATTTCATGCGCCGCTCCTACAAGATCCGCCGTACATTCCCTGGCACGGCTGAAAACCCTGGGTTGAAGGAGCGCATCGACGCAGTGGCTTCGATGGAGGCGCGGGTTGAATTGGTTTCTGATGGGCTGCCCGATTCCCCCTCCACCCAAGTAAATGAATACGACCCCAAAGGGGGCGTTCCTAATCCGGTGAAGAAAACCTTCGCCCAACAAATCAGCCAGCAGGAGCTGGAGAATCGCATGAAGGGTTCTGCCGTGGCGGGCACCAATGGCCCCAGCCCAAGCGCCAAGCCCCAGCCAAAGCAGGTGAACTCCCAGGATTCCTTTGCCCCCCGCTCGGCAACGCCAGGTTCGATCGATCCCTTTAAAAACTTGCTGTAGCCGCCTAGCCCCCTGGGCCGGCTTCGATCTCAGTTTCTGTGCTGAGCACCAGGTTTTTCAGCTCCTCCAATTGGCCGAGCCCTGGCTCAAGCCAGAGGCCCCGATGGTGGGCCTCCAGTAACCGCTCTGCCATGTCTCGCAGGGCCCAGGGGTTGCTGCGCCTGAGAAAGTTTTGCACCCCAGGCGCTTGCAGCCACTGGCTACACACTGCCCCGTAGGCCCAATCCGGCACCAGGTCCGTGCAGGCGTCGTAGGCGAATAAATAGTCAAGGCTGGCGGCCAATTCAAAGGCCCCCTTGTAGCCATGGTTTTGCATCCCCTCCAACCAGCGGGGGTTGAGCAGGCGGCTGCGGATCACCTTGTCGAGTTCCTGGGCCAGGGGCCGGGGGCGGGGCCGGGCAGGGCGGGAATGATCCCCAAACCAGAGGCCGGGATCGCTGCCCCGCACCCGCCTTACCGCCGCCGCCAGACCCCCCTGGAACTGGTAATAGTCATCGGAATCCAGCAGGTCGTGTTCGCGGTTGTCTTGGTTGTGCAGCACCACCTGCACCTGTTGCAGCCTTGCCTCGAGACCCGGTCGATCATCTATGGCTTCGCCACTGCCTTCGTAACGCCACCGGCTCCAGTTAAGGAAGGCCTCAGCCAAATCATCGGAATTTTCCCAGGCGCCACTATCGATTAGGCCCTGCAGGCCGGCTCCGTAGGCCCCAGGGGCGGAGCCGAAGACCTGGCAGTGGCCAGCCACCAGCCGATCTGCCTCGTTTAACCAGGCCACCAACTGGGGGAAGGCATCGCGGAAAAAGCCCGAGATTCTCACGGTCACCCGCACCCGGGGCCGGCCCAGGGCTAGCTCGGGAATAAGTTCCAGGCCCACCATGCGCCTGGTGGGGCCATCCCAGCAGGGCCGCACCCCCATCAGGGCCAGCACCTGGGCGACGTCGTCGCCACCGCTGCGCATGGTGCTGGTGCCCCAAATCGAGATGGCCAGGTGGGTAAGGGGGGATCCCTCCAGTTGCAGGTGTTGCTCCAGCAGCAGCTCCGCACTGCGACGGCCCAGGTCCCAGGCAGCTTCGGTGGGTACGCCGCGCAGGTCCACGCTGTAAAAGTTGCGGCCGGTGGGAAGCACATCGGGTCTTCCCCGGGTGGGCGCTCCGGAGGGGCCGGCTTCGATTCGTTGCCCCCGCAGGGCCGCCAGGAGGTTTTGGCGCTCCTGGGGGGCGCAGGCCCGCAGCCTTGGGCGTAGGTCCTTGGCCACCAAGGCCAGTTCAGCGCTTCCCTGGGCCCCAGGGACCCGCCCTGGGCTCTCCCCTGGGCCTAAGCCCTGCAGTAAGGCCAGGGCCCAATCCTCTAAAAGAGTTACCCCATCGCCCAGGTTGCGGGGGGCTATGGGCCCCCCTAGGGGGGCTAGGGCTTGGCGGTCTGCGGCCGAAAGGAGGGCCTCCTCCTCCCCGGCCCAGGGATCTAGCTCGAGGCCCAGGTCAGCGGCCAGGGCCCGGGTGAGGCCCTGGCGGCCAGGCCCCGGCGCCCTAGCAATGGCCAGCAGCAATTCATCGAAGGCCCCAGGGCCCGGTTGCTGGCCATAGATGTGCAGGCCCGTGCGGATCTGGGCCTCCTTCAGTTCACAGAGGTAGCCATCGGCCTGGTTGAGTCGCGTCTCCCAGTCATTGGCGCCAGCGGCCCCCAGGGGCAGCTTCAGCCGCTCAAAGCGGCCCTGCAGCTGCTGGCGCAACAGCTTTTGCCGATCACTACCCATCTGGTTGGCCTCCCAGTACTCATCCAGCAGCCCCTCTAGGGCCGCCAAATCCCCATGCAAACCAGCCCTACCCAGTGGTGGGGTGAGGTGATCAAGGATCACGGCCTGGCTGCGGCGTTTCGCCTGGGAGCCCTCGCCAGGGTCATTGACGATGAACGGATAGAGATGGGGCCAGGGCCCTAGGGCCAGCTCCGGGAAGCACTGGTCCGAGAGACCAATGCCCTTACCCGGTAACCACTCCAGGTTGCCGTGTTTGCCCAGGTGCACGATGGCATGGGCGGCGAAGCTTTCCCTGATCCAGAGGTAATGGGCCAGGTAGGCGTGGGTGGGGGGCAGATCTGGGCTGTGGTAATTGAGCGAGGGGTCGCGGTCATAGCCGCGGCTGGGTTGCAGCAACACCAGCACCGATCCAAAGCCCAGACCGCAGATCGGGAAGCCAGCGGGGCCCAGGCCGGCATCCTGCCCAGGGGATCCCCATTGGGCTTCGATCAGGCTGCGGGCGGCCGTCGGCAACTTTTCATACCAGGCCTGGTAGTGCTGCAGGGGTAGGGAGGCCAAGGCGGGCAGGTGCCAACTTTCTGGGTCCGGCGTGCGACCCCTGGTGAGGCTGCGGATTAGCGCCTCGCCATCCCTTGGTAGCGCTTCGCTGCCTAGCCCGTAGCCGGCCTCCTTGAGCCAGTGCAACAAGGCAGCCGCGCTGGCGGGCGTATCCAGGCCCACCCCATTGGCGAGGCGGCTGTTGCGGGTGGGGTAATTAGCGAGCACCAAGGCCAGCCGCTGGCCGGTGGCGGGGGTTTGGCGCAGGCTTATCCAGCGGCGACAGAGTTCCGCCACCCAGGCCAGCCGCTGCAGATCCGGGCTATAGCGCTGGATCGCACATTCCAGCAGGGGATCAGCAGTTATTAGTTCCTTGAAGCTGCCCAACCGGCTGGTGATTCGCCCATCCAGCTCCGGCAGGGCCACCTGCATGCTGAGATCCAGCGGTCCGAGGCCGACGCTGCTGGCTTCCCAGCGCTGGCGACTGGCCGTGCTGCAAAGCAACTGCAGCACGGGCACCCCCAGGGCCCGCCAGAGCGGCGCCCCGGCGTCGGCCTCGTCAGCCCGCACCGAGGCAAAGCCCGTGCCGCAAAGCACCGCCTGCACCTGCTCACGGCCAAACAGCTGCATCACCCCCTGCTGCACGGCCTCCTCCCGCAGGCCACTCACCAGCAACAGCCGCGGACAAAGCCCCTCGGCCCGCAGCGCCCCCAGGCAGGCCTCAATTAAATCCGTGTCGCCACTGCTCCAGAGGGCCCGATAGAGAATCACCCCCACCCGGGGCCCAGGGTCCGCCTGCCAGCCGTAGGGCAGCGGATCAGCCAGGGGATCTAGCTGGGGTGGTGGAGGTGCTTCCCCCGCCAGCAGGCTCGAGCAGCAGGCCAGCACCCGCTCCAGGTTGCTGGGGCCGCCCTCCCGCAGGCAGCGGCCGATGGCTAGGCCCAGGGCCGGAGCAACGCTGCTGAGGCTGGCTAGCTCCTCTGCGCCGTCTTCGGTGCCAGAAACCACCAGCAACTGGCGGCCGGGGCTGGAGCGGGCCCAATGCTGGAGCTGTTCAAGCCCATAGCTCCAATGGCCCCTGCCCCCCAGCAACCGCACCAAAATCAATTTTGCTGCCGAAGCGGTGCTTCGCAGGTAGTGGTCCACCGCCGCTGGGTGCTGCAGGGCCGCCAAATTCAGGCCCCGCAGTTGCAAATCCCGCCAGCGGGGCTGACGTTTCTGCTGGGCCAACAGGGCTAAGTCGCTGTCGGCGCTAGTTAGAAACAGCAGCGGAGCACTACTTTGTTCCACCAGCTCCACCCCCTGGTCGGAGGGGGCCCCTGGGATCGCAGCGAGCCTGTGCATGGCCCCATCTTCCCCGTTGGCTGCCAGCCAGAGCCCCGATTACAGGGGTTGATCACTGGGAAGTGAGAAGATCGGCCCCAGGTTGGCCCAGATCGGATGCATAACTTTCTTCCCTACGCCTGGTTCGGCGGGCGCTGCGTGCCATTTGCCGAAGCCACCATCTCCGTGGCCACCCATGCCTTGCATTACGGCACCGGCGCCTTTGGGGGGATGCGAGCCCTGCCAAACCCAGCGGACCCCAACGAAATTTTGCTGTTCCGGGCCGACCGCCATGCCCATCGGCTCAGCCAGAGCGCCAGGTTGCTGTTAACCGAACTTCCTGAGGAAACCATCCTTCATGCCGTCACCGAATTCCTAAGGGCTAACCGACCCACCAGCCCCAGCTACCTGAGGCCCTTTGTTTACACCTCAGATCTCGGCATTGCCCCACGGCTGCACGACATCGAAACCGACTTTCTGATCTATGGCCTGGAGTTAGGGGATTACCTCTCCCCTGGGGGGGTGAGTTGTCGGATCAGCAGCTGGACCCGCCAGGAGGACCGTTCCCTGCCCCTGCGGGGCAAGATCAGCGGCGCTTACATCACCAGTTCCCTTGCCAAAACGGAAGCAGTCAAGAGCGGTTTTGATGAGGCCCTGCTGCTCAATAGCCGCGGCAAGGTGAGTGAAGCCTCGGGGATGAACCTGTTCATGGTGCGTGATGGGGTGATCTTTACCCCCGGGGTAGACCAAGACATCCTTGAGGGCATCACCAGGGCCAGCGTGATCGAGTTAGCCCGCTCGATGGGGTACCAGGTGGTGGAACGGCCCGTTGATAAAACCGAGTTGTTTGTGGCTGAGGAGGTTTTCCTCACCGGCACCGCCGCCAAGGTGACGCCGGTGCGGCGGGTGGAAACCACGGAAATGCCCAGCCAGCGCCCCGTGATGGAGGCCCTGCGGGAACGCATCACCGCCATTACCGAGGGCCGTGACCCTAACTTCGAACACTGGGTAACGCGGGTGAGGCTGGACGGATGAAGACGTTTCTGGAGCGACTGCACGGGCCCGAGCGTCCGATTTTGGTGTTTGACGGTGCCACGGGCACCTCGCTTCAGCTGATGGATCTCAGCGCTGAGGATTTTGGCGGGCCGGCCCTGGAGGGCTGCAATGAGAATTTGGTCTTTACCCGTCCGGATGTGGTGCAGGCGGTGCACCGCCAGTTTTTGGAAGCTGGCTGCGATGTAATCGAAACCAATACCTTTGGCTCCACCTCATTGGTGTTGGCTGAATATGATCTTCAAGAGCATTGTTTTGAACTAAACCGCCAGGCTGCGGTGCTGGCAAAACAAGTGGCAGCCGCCTATAGCACCGAGGCGAAACCGCGGTTTGTGGCTGGTTCGATGGGTCCCACCACAAAGTTACCCAGCCTTGGCCATGTGAGCTACGACGAGATGAAGGCCGCCTTCGCGGAGCAGGCCGAGGGCCTCCTGGCGGGAGATGTGGATCTTTTCATTGTTGAAACCTGCCAGGACGTGCTCCAAATCAAGGCAGCGCTTGCAGGTATCGAGGAGGCTTTTTCCAGCACTGGCCAGCGGCGGCCCCTGATGGTTTCGGTGACAATGGAAACCACGGGCACAATGCTAGTGGGTTCAGATATTGCAGCGGTGGTGGCGATCCTTGAACCTTTTCCCATAGATGTGCTCGGCCTTAACTGCGCCACCGGACCAGAACAGATGAAGGAGCACATTCGTTATTTGTCTGAACATGCCCCCTGCGTAGTTAGTTGTATACCCAATGCGGGTCTCCCTGAAAATGTTGGCGGTGTGGCCCATTACCGGCTCACCCCCACAGAAATGCAGATGGCTCTGCATCACTTTATTGAAGACCTTGGGGTGCAGGTAATTGGCGGCTGTTGTGGCACCACGCCCGCCCACATTGCTGCCCTGGTGACATTGGCCGGCACCATGAAGCCTGCCCCCCGCGAGGTGCGCAGCATTGGGGAGCATAAAACTCGTCCCCTTTGGCGAGGGGAGCCAGCGGCGGCCTCTCTCTATGGGATTACTCCCTATCATCAAGATAACTCGTTCTTGATTATTGGTGAGCGGCTGAATGCCAGTGGATCTAAAAAAGTGCGTGAGTTGCTTAATGCGGAAGACTGGGATGGTTTAGTGGCAGTTGCCCGCAGTCAAGTTAAGGAAAATGCCCATATCCTTGATGTGAATGTTGACTATGTGGGCCGTGATGGTGAACGTGATATGCATGCCTTGGTGAGCCGCTTGGTCACCAATGTGAACCTGCCATTGATGCTGGATTCCACCGAATGGCAGAAGATGGAGGCCGGCCTCAAAGTGGCCGGCGGTAAGTGTTTATTGAACTCCACGAATTTTGAAGACGGTGATGAACGCTTCTTCAAGGTACTGGACCTGGCGCGCCGTTATGGGGCTGGAGTGGTGGTAGGTACCATTGATGAGGAGGGCATGGCCCGCACCGCCGAGCGCAAATTTGCCATCGCCCAAAGGGCCTATCGGGCTGCCGTTGAATTTGGCATTCCTGCCCACGAAATCTTTTACGATCCCCTGGCATTGCCAATCTCCACAGGCATTGAAGAGGATCGCCGTAATGGCTGCGAAACCGTTGAGGCGATCCGACGTATTCGTCAACAATTGCCGGGGGTACATGTGGTACTTGGGGTCAGCAACATCAGCTTTGGGTTATCCCCAGCTGCTCGGATTGTGCTGAATTCAGTATTTCTACATGAATGCTGTGAAGCGGGCATGGATGCGGCGATTGTAAGTCCAGCAAAGATTCTTCCCCTGGCAAAGATTAGCGCTGAGCATCAACAGGTTTGTCGGGATCTAATTGATGATTCCCGTCGCTTTAGTGATGGTGTTTGTAGCTATGATCCCCTCACTGAGCTAACCAAATTATTTGAGGGTGTAAGCGCAAGGGAAGCACGGGCCTCTGGCCCTGCCTTGGCAGATCTTGTCGTAGAAGAGCGCCTAAAACAGCACATTATTGATGGGGAGCGCATAGGCCTAGAGGCTGCCCTTGCAGAGGCCCTACAGAACCATAGTCCCTTGGAAATTGTAAACACTTTTTTGCTTGATGGCATGAAGGTTGTGGGTGAATTATTTGGCTCTGGCCAGATGCAGCTTCCATTTGTTCTTCAAAGTGCTGAAACAATGAAGAGTGCCGTGGCATATTTAGAGCCTTACATGGAGAAGAAAGAGGGCGAGAGTCAGGCAAAGGCTAAGTTTTTGATTGCCACTGTCAAGGGCGATGTTCACGACATTGGCAAGAATCTGGTTGATATAATTCTTACCAATAATGGCTATGAAGTTGTCAATCTTGGCATCAAGCAGTCGGTGGAAGCTATTATTGAAGCCCAGCGGAATCACCAGGCTGATTGCATTGCCATGAGTGGCCTGCTAGTTAAATCAACAGCCTTTATGAAAGACAATCTTCAGGCTTTTAATAACGCTGGTATTTCTGTGCCGGTAATCCTGGGCGGAGCAGCCCTTACCCCTCGATTTGTCCATAAGGATTGCAGTGAGGTGTATCAAGGCCAGGTGATCTACGGCCGCGATGCCTTTGCTGATTTGCGCTTTATGGATGCCCTGGTGGAGGCCAAGCAGGCCCAGCAATGGGACGACCGGCGGGGTTTCCTAGCGGGCCCCCCAGCGGGGCTGGGCTTGGAAATAGCTGGCGATAATGGCAAGGGCCGGGACCCAGAGTCAGATGCCGAGGCTGGCAATCCCAAAGCCGTCAGTGCCCAGGCATTAAGTGCTGCCCCCCCCATCCCCCCCAGCACAGAACGTTCGGAGGCTGTGCCCGAAGAGCAGGCGCTAGAGCCCCCATTCTGGGGAACCCAGGTGTTGCTGGAAAACAGTATTCCCCTGGCTGAACTGTTTAGTTATATCGATCGCAATGCCCTTTTCGCCGGCCAATGGCAGATGCGAAAAAGCCAACAACAGAGCCGCGAGCAATACGAGCAGCAGCTTAATGAGCAGGCGGAACCAGTGCTTACCCACTGGCTGGAGCGCATCCAGAACGAACAGTTACTTGCTCCCCGGGCGGTCTACGGCTATTTCCCCTGTGGACGCAGGGGTAACTCTGTGGTTTTGTTTGATCCCGCCGAGCGCAGCCAAGAGCTTGGGGCCTTTGAATTGCCGCGCCAACGATCTGGAAATCGTTATTGCATAGCCGATTTCTATCGCGACTTAGTAGATGGTTGCCCCAGCGATGGGCTGCCAATGCAAGCCGTAACCATGGGGCCCAAGGCCAGTGCCTTTGCCAAGGAGTTATTTGTGGCTGATCGCTACAGCGATTATCTTTATTTCCATGGGCTAGCTGTTCAGCTGGCAGAAGCGCTTGCGGAATGGGTCCACGCTCGCATCCGCCGGGAGTTGGGTTTTGCTGCTCAGGAGCCGAGCGCCCTGCGTGATGTGCTGGCCCAGCGCTACCGCGGCAGTCGTTATTCCTTCGGCTATCCCGCCTGCCCCAATGTGGCTGATTCCAGGCCCCAGCTGGAGTGGCTGGGGGCCAGCCGCATCGGCCTCAGCATGGATGAAAGTGATCAGCTGGAGCCAGAGCAAAGCACCACTGCCTTAGTGGCTCTCCACAGCCAGGCGCGTTACTTCAGCGCCTAGGCAATAGCTGGCTAGAAGTGTCAGGCTTAGGGCTGCTCTGATCTGTTCCCATGGCCATTGCCGGTCCTAACGGTGTTGATGAGGCGATTGCCGCCGGTATTGATCTGGATGGCTCCCCCATCCCTGCGGAGATGCTCAGCCTTTACAACGAGGTGATGGATCTTGAAAGCAAAAGGGCCCGTAGCGGTGTCAAAAAGTCGATGCGTAACCGCATCGTTAAAACTGGTGCTAAGCATTTTGACCAGGCCAGCCTGAATGAGCGACTGTTGGCCGCAGGCTGGGAAGGGCTCAAGCCAAAGGAAATTGCTTTTTTCTTTGGCTAAATGCAGGGTTGGCCTGCGCAAGCAGCTGGGGCCGATCGCTGCAAATTATTCGCTGCGACGGCCTTCCATGCTGTCGATTACCTCCTGTTGGAAGGCTTCCAAGTTCTCGGAGTCAGACAAATCAAGGCCCTCTCCAGCCGCTGTTTGGGTGAGGTCTTGGAAATGGAAGGCACCCTCGCCATTGGCGAGGAATTCGATGGCAGAACTTTCGCCACTCTCTTGGAAGGCATCCACAAGAGCCTGGAATGCCGCATCTTCGGTGAAATCCCAGCTCATCGGGCCTGTCTCGTCGGGTCAGTGGGGGGTTGGTTGCGAATCCAGAAGCTGGCCGCCCCATGACCCATAGCGCCTCCCCCCCCGATTCCGTCAAGCCATCTCAGCGATTCTTCTGAGTTGTGACTGAGACTGGAGTGCCTCTTCCCCCTGTCCATGACTGCCATTGGTGGCCCTGCAGAGAATGTGCTGGGTACAGCACTTGAAATCTGTGGTTGTGATCCCATGACCGGTTGGCACCGCGACGGCAGCTGCCGGACCGATGCCGCTGATATCGGTCGCCATACCGTTTGTGTGGTGCTTACCGATTCCTTCCTGCGATATAGCAAAGCCCAGGGCAATGACCTCAGTACCCCCATGCCGACGATGCTGTTTCCAGGCCTAAAGCCCGGCGACCGTTGGTGCCTTTGTGCTGCCCGTTGGTTGGAGGCCTACTGGGATGGGGTGGCCCCAGGGGTAATTCTCGAAGCCTGTGAACGCAGCAGCTTGGAAATCATTGAGTTGAGCCTCTTGAAGGAAAAGGCGGTTAGCAGGGAATAATTGGCAACGCACCGGCCTGGCTGATTGACCCTGGCGATTGGATTGTTGGGCGGTGGAGCCTGGGGTTCCACCTTGGCCCAGTTGTTTGGCCAGGCTGGCCATCGGGTCAAGGTCTGGCGCCGCAGGGAGGGCCTGGGGGCCCTGGGGGACCTGCAGGGCTGTGAGCTGCTCGTGAGCGCCGTGGCCCTGGTGGGCGTTGAACCATTAGCCCTTCAGCTGGCCCCTTGGGTGGCACCCCTACCCCTGGTGAGCTGTTCCAAGGGGCTCGACCCCGCCACTGGTTTCACCGCCAGCCAGCTTTGGCAGCGCCATTGCCCCACTTGGCCGCTATTGGTGCTGAGTGGCCCGAATTTGGCCCAGGAACTGGCCCAAGGGCTGCCCGCCGCCAGTGTGCTGGCGGGCAGCGATGAACCGCTGGTGAGTCGCTACCAGCAAGCGCTGAGTACCGACCGCTTCCGGCTATATCGCAACACCGATCCCCTTGGCACTGAATTGGCCGGTGGTCTCAAAAATGTGATGGCGATTGCCGCAGGTGTGTGTGATGGCCTGAAACTGGGGGCCAATGCCCGGGCTTCGTTGCTCACCCGTGCCTTGGCAGAGATTGGTTTGGTGATTCAGGCCCTAGGGGGGCGCCAGGAAACCTTGTATGGTCTGGCGGGCCTCGGCGACCTGCTGGCCACAGCCACCAGTGCCCTGAGCCGCAACTATCGCTTCGGCCATGCTTTGGCTGAGGGTTTATCGACAGCAGCGGCCCTGGAGCGCATAGGCGCCACAGTGGAGGGTGTGCCCACCTGCGCAGGGGTCTGCCGTTTGGCGGAGGAGCATGGTTGGAGTCTGCCCATTGCCCGTCAGGTGCAAGCCCTGGTGGAGGGCCGCAAGGAGCCCAGTAGGGCCCTGCAGGAATTAATGGAAAGGCGCTTGAGAAGCGAATGACCAGCTCAGTTGGGCAGATGGCTGATTTGCAGATGGCTGAGCCGCAGCTGGTCGGGGTGCGGTTGGCGGCGGTTGATGCCTTCACCAGCACCCCCATGGCGGGTAATGGAGCCACGGTGGCTCTACTACCTGGCCCTGCTGCCGCTGGCTGGATGCAGGCCCTGGCGGCTGAATTGCAGCAATCGGAAACGGCCTTTCTCTGGCAAGACGGCGGTGCTTGGCGCTTGCGCTGGTTTACCCCCAGCTGTGAGGTGCGGCTCTGCGGCCACGCCACCCTGGGGGCAGCCCTGGCCCTGCACCATTGGGGGGAGCTACCGACTGGCAAGCCCCTGGCGCTGCACAGCCGCAGCGGCCCCCTAAGGGTTGAGTTAACCACCGCCACCCAGGTCAGCCTCGATCTGCCCTCCGCTGGCCTGCGGGCGCGCCCAGGGGAGCCCTGGATGGAAGCGCTATTTGGTTGCCCCCCCCTGGGGCAATGGCATTCGGAGTTGGGCTACGGCGTGGTGCTGCTGCCTGATGAATATCCGCTTGGCTCTTTAGATCCAGGGGCCAGCCCCTGGGTTGAAGGGCCAGACCGGGCCTGGGTGTTGATGCAGGCAGCAAAGCCCCCCTATGACTATCAACTTCGTTTTTTTGGGCCGAGAATGGGCATCCGCGAAGATCCTGTGACGGGCTCAGCCCACGCCCTGGTAGCCCCTTTCTGGTGCCAGCGCTTGGGTAAGGAGGTTGTGGCGGGATGGCAACCGTCCCATCGGCCTGGGGGCATGGGCTGCCAACCGCTGGACTCAGGCATGATCCGCATCATTGGAGAGGGAATTCACCTATGGGCTGGCCTAATGCCTTGGCCACCCGAGCTGGCCTCGGCAAAAGAGTGGAGGTTTTCAGACGCCTGAGGCAGCAGCTGCAATGGCAGTTGCGCGACCAAGGACCCGGCTGGATGCTCTGCCTAGCACCGCTGGCCACTGGCGGTTTTCTTGTGGCTTTGGTGGCCCCCACCTTGGCGCCCCCAAAGTCCCAGCTGGATCCCCAGTTGCTCCAGGCCATGCTCCAGGACCCGCCAGCGGTCCCCAAAGCCCAGCCTGCGCCCCAGCTACCCGGGCCGGCCCTAGAGCCATCAAAGCCCCTGGCCCCGGGGCCAGCCCTAGAAATTCGCGTAATGTTGCAACAGGGGCAGGCCCAGGCCCAGGTGGGCGCTGAGGGCCCCTGGCAATTGCGCCTGAGGGATGGGGTTATCTGGCGGAATGCCAATGGGTCAACGCCCCTGGGCTGTGGGCCCCAGGGACTCACATTTGGCGGTGACTCTGGTCCCTTGGAGCTTTGGTTGCGAGCCGCCGCCGGTTCGGTGCAGCTAAATGGCAGTTCCTATCGAGGACAACTGCGGTTTTTTTGCGAGGGCAAGGGTTTAACAGTGGTCAATCACCTGCCAATGGAGGACTACATCGCCTCAGTGGTTGGTGCGGAAATGCCCAGTTTCTGGCCTGATGAAGCCCTTCGAGCCCAGGCGGTGGCTGCCCGTTCCTATGCCCTGGTTCATATGGCTCGACCTGCAGATCCCCACTGGAACTTGGGTGCCACCACCCGTTGGCAGGCCTACCAGGGGCTGGCCAGTGAGAGTGGCCCGTCCAGAGCGGCGGTGGAAGCCACCAGCGGTCTAATCCTCAGTTATCAGGGGGGGATCGTTGAGAGCCTTTATGCGGCCGACCGGGAGCTGGCCTTTGAGGCCCATGGCCACCTGGGGGCAAGCATGAGCCAACAGGGGGCCCGAATGTTGGCCCAGAAGGGCTTTTCCTATGGACAGATCCTTTCCACCTATTACCGAGGCGCCAAGCTTGCCCGCCTGAGGTCCTCCCCATGAATTCCCTGGTCCAGCGCTCCCTGGCCTGCCAGCAAAGGGCCCTGGCGGAGGGGGCCCTGGTACCCCTTACCACTGAGTTACTGGAACCTGCCCAGTGGCAACCATTTCAAGTGCGACGGCTGTTGTCTGCCACCCCCAAGCATCTCCATGGCCCAGGGCCTAAGCCCAATCCTTTTTTGCCTTGGGACCGGCGGCTAGAGGTGGCTTGTTTGGATGATCATGTGGTTTTGCTGAATAAATACCCGGTGGAACCGGGTCATTTGCTTTTAATCAGTAAGCAATGGCAACGACAGGGTGGATGGTTGAGTTCCCAGGATTGGGCGGCGGTGGCCACTATTTGGGGTCAACAGTCAGGACTTTGGTTTTTTAATAGCGGCCCGGAGGCTGGAGCCAGCCAACCCCATCGCCATTTGCAGTTGTTGCCCCGGCAACTGGCCCAGCAGCCCTGTCCCCTGGATCCAGAGTTTCTACGGGCCCTAGGGAGCGCCGCCGCCCCATGGCCCTGGCAGGTGGGCCTTAGGCCTCTGGATCCTGGTAACCCCCCCTCTGCTGAAACACTTGCCCGCATCTATGGGGACCTGGCCTTGGCCCAGGGGATTGGCTCGCCGGCCATAGATGCTGCGCCCCTACGGCCGTACAACCTTTTGATCACCCCCCGGTGGTTTGCCTTGGTGCCAAGGCGCATGGAGGGCCATGGGGGCTTCAGTCTTAATGCCCTTGCCTATGGGGGCTATTTGCTAGCCACTGAAGAATCAAACTTGGCATGGTTGGCCCAGCAGGGTCCCCTGGCCCTGTTGGCTGAGGCGGCCCTGGTAAGGATCTAGTCAGGGTTGTTTAGTCAAGTTCCGTAGGCCTACGGATGCGCAGAAAGCCCAGGCCCTGCTCTGCTGAAAAGGTCCGGTGGTTTCAACCCTTGAACACGCTTTTTTCCTCGAACTCTTCCACCCCTTCCGCTTCCACCCCTTCCTCCAGCACTGGGTCATCCAGAAACGCTTCCGTCCGCAAATCAAACCCCCCAACAAGCATTCCCAGTGATGAATTGGTAAAGCAGTACCGCGGTCTTGTGCATCACCTGGCCATGCGTTATCGCGGCTGTAACGGCGCTGAGCTGGAGGATCTACGCCAGGTCGGTTACCTAGGACTATTGCTGGCCCTCAAGAATTTTGAGCCTGGCCTAGGCAAATCGATTGAACCGTTTCTGGCGGCCCACGTGCGCGGGGCGATGCTTCATTACTTGAGGGACCAGGCAGCCCCTGTGCGATTACCCCAACGGTTGGGCTCCCGATCCCGTCCCAGCTCCGTGGCTGCCCAAGCTCGTCACAGCTGGTGGCAATGGCAGTTCCAGCTCAAGCCCCTGGAAAACACCACTGCCGAGCAGGTTCCCATGGACCCTGAGGCCGATGCCTATCGCCCCTTGGTGTGCATTGAACGGCGGCGGGCCCTGGGGCTCGCCCTGGGCCGACTGGATGCCCCCCAGCGCCGGTCTGTGGAGGCGGTAATGCTGGCGGGCCAGAGCCTGCGCCAGGTGGCCCTTCGGGAAAAAACCAGCGCCATGACCATCCACCGTCGACTGCGTTCAGCCCTTGTGGTGCTCCGTCAGGAATTGAGTCCCCTGGCCAGCTGAGCCCTCACTGGGCAGTGGTGCCGTCCCGCTGCATTTGTTGCTCGAGGGTGGCGATGGCCGCATTCACAGCGGCCAGTTGCCGTTCCACCGCGTCTCGCCAACCTTTCAGCATCGACAGCTTCCGCCGCTGGCGCCTGGCATGGGCTTCTAGCGGCGGTTGCTCAGGGGCGCAACATATAAAGGCTGGAAACATGGGAAAATGTTGGGAGATGAGCCAGTTCTAGCGAACGGCCTGTCGCATTCGTTGTCCCTTGCCACTTCCCCGTGAATCCACCGGAAAGCAAGTTGGCGGCAGTGATTGATATGGCTCACTCCCAAACAAAATCTGCAGCTTTGAGACCTGAATCCACCATGAGACCCAGGCTGAGAGCAGTAAGGCTTAGTGGACCCATGCGTCCCGCTTTTCTCTTCGCCGCCGCCTCAATCCTTGGGCTGACCCCCCCGGCCTTGGCAAATGTGGTCCTCATGGCCGGTCAACAGGCCCAGCCCTTAGCTGGCAGCTTTAACAGCGTGCCGGTGCTCCATTCAAATCAACCTGAGGAGGTGGCGGGGCCAGGAATACTTGTAAGCACCACCGGCGGTGAAGCCCTGGCGGAAAATGGCCAGACCCTCTCCCACGCCACATACACCTTCAATGGGGAATTTGGCCTGCACGCTCACCACAAATATTTCCCCAGTGATGCCAGCCGTCGCGGCTATGGCGGCCAACGGGGTCAGCTCACCCTCGCGGCCATCGCCATTAATCCTGGCGACCGCGATGTGATTTTGCGCTTTGAGCGCGGATCCGTGAAGAACAGCTTTGAAGCCCCATATCTCTCCAACAATTTGATGGGAGTGATACCCCAAGGCACCCGTCCCTGGAACACAGGCCCTGGGGCCGCCACCGCCGTCCAGATGTTGCGGGGAGGCCTGGATAGGAAGCTCACAGAACAGCTGCGTCTGCCGGCCCGCAGTCGCATCGTTTTATTCAGCACCGAACTACCAGCCCAAGGTATTGCCAATGCCCTGGTGAAGGGTCGCAGTGATGGGCCCTTCCAGTTGGCGGTGGTTGCCGCCCAGGATCCCCGCGGCGATGAAGACATTTTGCGGGTGCTAGATGGGGGTCGCTTTGCCCCAGGCCGCACCTATCTGGGGCGGCTCGAACAGATCAACAACCGCAGCGTTTTCTCTCGGGTGGGGGGCGTTGCCATCGGCGATACCTATCAGGCCACGGTGCAGCACAACCTGCAGACCAGCCCCTTGCATGTGCCCCTCACCACCACCAATCGCCACAATTTCGGCACCGGTGAGTCCCAGGTAAATCCCCTGGCCGTTCGCATGGTGGATTCCTCCTTAGACAACATCGGCACCTATGGGGTCCGTTACGACGTTGATCTCAACCTCAGCGGCAGTGGCCCATACAAATTAGTGCTGAGCCATCCAACCCTGGTGGGTCGCCAGTTCACCGCCTTCCGCGGCACCATTGGAATCACCACGGAAAAGGGCTATGAGGAACTGCATGTGGGCATGCGTTCCGGCCAGAGCTTGGCCCTGAAAAGTCTTCAACTCAGTCCGGAGCGGCCCACTCGGGTGAGGGTCAGCTTGGTTTACCCAGCCGATGCCACCCCTGGCCATCTACTCAGTGTTGTGCCAGACCAACAGTTAACCCGTCTCCGGGACCAGGAGAATCGCCTTGAAATTGCGCGCCAAGCTGCCGCCGCCGCGCCAATGGTGGTGCTAAACCCACCGATGCCTGAGGGACTGCCCCAAGCCCAAGGGGTACAGGCCAAACCCATTACCTCAACAATCAACCGCAAAGCAGTACCCCCCCCACGCAAGCTCACCAATGACAGGCTCACCGGCCGGGGCCCTAAGTTGGCGCCGCCTTTAATAGCCCCACCTCCTGTGGTGCCTTCCAGTGGTTGGCCCCCCTCCAGTCCGGCGATGTTGGATCCCACCCGCCCTTATCAGTTGATGCGCAACTGGTTCTCTCGATAGTCTCCCAGCACCTCCTGGTTTAAACCCTTGGCTGAACTCACCGATCAACGCAAGATCTCGGTGATTCTCAGTAAGGATCTCCTGGAACAGGTTGATGAGCTGCGGAAGCAATGGGGTATGCGGTCTCGGGGTCCTGCCCTGGAGCGTCTGCTCTCCATGGTGCTCAACACCCCTGATTCTCAGTTGGATGAGGGGCCTGAGCCAGAGGCCCAGGCGGAGCATCTGGTTCAGGGGGCACTGGTGTTAGTGCGCGAGCCAGGTATCCCAGGGGATCCCTGCCCTGGGCCCTGGGCTGAGGAGGAATTGGTGGGGGAGCAACGTCCCACTGGTATTGATTTACCGGGATTTGTACAGAAGCGCTCCACCCAGTTGCGGCAGAGCCTTAAGGCCCCAGTGGTCGAGCTTGCAGCTAGTGAACACTTTCAGGTGATGGATTGTCTGCAGTTGCAGGCTGCCCTGCAGGGGGTGCAACAGCATTGGAGCCACCTCTACGGCACCGCACCAGGCCAGGCGGTTCTGGAGGCGGCGATGCATTGGTTAGGCCATGACATTTGGCCCAGTTCCGATGCCGCCGATGGAAAAACCTTCACCTGGAATGCCCTCCAGCAGGTACTAGTGGGCTATGTGCCCAGTTGGGACTTACGAGAACCTTCGGTGGATCGAGTGGTGGTGGCAGCGGGGGTGCTGGAGGATCCATTTGGCGCCGCTGGGTTACCCCAGCGGATACCTTCGCTGGTGGGTCGCATGGTGCAACGCCTTAGACGGCGCAGGCGTGGTACGCCTTTCTTAGATCTGCAAGCAACGATGACCACCACCGGGGCGCTCAAATTGTTGAAATTACCCACAGCTCCAGGCCACAGCCTCACGCTCGATCAAATCAGGGAGGCCTATCGGCTACAGGCCCTAAACCATCACCCCGATGCCGGCGGTGACCCTGAAGAGATGAGAAGACTGAATGAGGCCTATCAACTACTAAAACAGCGGTTCCGAAAGTAAACCTAGCCCGTCTTGCTAGTCTAAGTTAAGACCTATTACTGGTCTAGCCGAGAGTTTACTCTAAGACTGCTAATTCTAATCTAATTCTTAAGTTGCTTGATTTTTAGCATTTTCAGGTGAACCGCTCCTCCTTGGCACTGCTTCGAGGGAGTCAAGGCCCATGGCAAATTTATTTTTGGATTAATGAATTCATATCAGTTTCTCAATCTCGGTCGCCCGCCGTCAGGGCCATTGCCTGTCCAGCAACCATTGGACTAAGAATATGATCACCTAAAAAGCCAGTGGCAAAGGGACTTTGACAGTCGTTTCTCGATCTGCGTACCTGTGTCAAACACAGGTACGCAGTATCTAGACCAGATTGGGACTCCGCGTGATTCGCCAAGGTCCACTGGGTTGGGCCATTAACAGGGGCTACAGCTGCTGCATTTGGTGGTTGGCAGAGCCCTAGGGGCTGAATCCTCGGCTACCCATTCTCTAAAGTCTTATAATGGACTAATTAATGGTCTTAACATAAAACACAGATAAGACTTAAGGGAGGATAGGTTGGTCTCATAATTCTCTAATAAGACCTATCTCAAGTCTAGAAACAAGTCTTAGGCAAGATGAGCAAAACTAGCCTTTGCTTACTCGCTGGCAGTCCGCTGAAAAAAGCACATAAAAAATTGCCCAGGGCGAGAGGGCAATTTGCTATGAGGGCATTAGTTGCCGCTAACTAATCCTTAACAACCACCTTTGAACCCACTTCCACTAGGTCAAAGAGTTTGCGTACATGGTCATTAAGCATACGTACGCAGCCATGGGTAATTTCCCCGCGCCATTCCACCCACCAGGGCCAAGGGGTGCCGTGAATACCGAATTGATCGGCGCCCTTCTGGAGAAAGCCAATCCAGCGATCACCCAAGGGAGCGCCCCCACCAACGGCTCCGCTAACTGCCCCAGTTTTCGGGCTTTGATAAACAGGATTTAGAAGCTTATTTTGAACTTGAAATACCCCCTTAGGTGTTGGGGTGGCGGGGGCGCCAATGGCCACGGGCCAGGGGCCAAAGACCTGGCCGTCACGGCGTACCCGAATTGCCTTTTCTTTAAGAGATAGCTCCACCTCAGCCACTGCCTTGGCTGGATTCAGCTCTGCTGCGGGTTTCTCTAGGCCAGAACTATTAACAATTGTTGGATTTTCAACTACGGCGATGGGCAGAGCAGCCGGCGCCAGCAGGGCCAGCACAATGGAAAATAACATGCAGTCAAAATTCCCGGGACGAGGAAGACAAACATGTTACCCCAATAATCTCAATTTTGCCTCGCCCTGGGACCAATATCGCGTCCAATGTGGGACAAAGAAACAGCCTATGGACCCAGGGCCCCAAGGGCCCGCACTTCAGCAGCTGGTTTGCATACCTTGAATCATGAAATCAAAATAAGGACCAAGCAAAGCGCTGTCCTCGGGGGAGACCAAGCTGATGGAGGCTTGCTTAAGGCAGCGAATCGACTCAACCATGCCCGGCAAGGGGACTCCAAGGCTGTTGTACATCTCCCGTGCCCCAGCCAGGCCAATGGTTTCAATAGAGCTTGTACTGCCTGCCAAAACCCCATAGGTGGCCAGTCGCAGGTACCAACTGAAATCTCTCAGGCATTGGGCCCGTTGCTTTTGGCCATAGGCATTGCCGCCAGGGGCCACATAGTCAGGCTTGCGACTAAAAAGTTGCTTGGCGGATTCAGCAACGATTTTGCGCTCATTATCCGTAAGTACCTGGGCAATTCTCAGTCGCTGGCTGCCGCCCTTCAGAAATTCCACCATCGAGCTCAACTCGCCCCCGGTGGGATACCGAAGCTCATCATCAGCTTGAAGGATCAGATCGCGAACAACGCTCATCGCAGCCCCTGTGCCTTTCCCATTCTATGCAACCCATAGGCCAGAAGAGCCCGAAGGGGGCTGTTTCGCCTTGAGCTGTAACGCCCCGCTTTATGGTCAGGGGGTGACCCATTCCCCAGACCATCCCAATCTCCTCGATGTGGAGATCCGCGACCTCAGTAACGAGGGCGATGGCATTGGCCAGTCGGAGGGCCGCATCGTTTTTGTTGAAGGTGCTTTACCCGGCGAACGGGTGGAGACTCGGCTTGTCGGCGGCAGCCGCGGCATGTTGCGCGGGGAACTGCGCACCCTGCACCAAGCGTCACCAGAGCGCCGCCAGCCCCCCTGCATCCTGGCGGCGGATTGCGGCGGCTGCAGTCTTCAGCATTGGAGCGATCGGGCCCAGGCCCAGTGGAAGGAACAGAAAGTTCAGCAATCGCTAACCCGCCTAGGGGGCTTGACGATCACGGTGGAGCCAATCCTGGCGGCTGAGGCGGTGTTGGGCTACCGCAACCGAGCCATTATTCCGATTCAGTCGGGCCCCCACGGCTTCAAGGCAGGTTTTTATCGCCGCCACAGCCACGACGTGGTGAACATGAACCACTGTCCAGTGCTTGACCCCCGGCTCGACGCTTTGATTGCACCGCTAAAGCAAGATCTTGAAGCCACGGGCTGGGCCCCTTACAACGAAGAAACCCGCAGTGGAGTTCTCCGCCACCTGGTTTTACGTATTGGCGCCCATAGCGGCGAGATTCTGTTGGGCCTGGTGGTGCGTGACGCCTCCCTTGATGAGGCCACTGTGCTGGCTGAGGAATGGATGGAACGCTGGCCCCAGGTGGTGGGGGTGGTGCTTAACCTGCAGCCCAAGCCCACCAACACCCTGCTGGGCCCCCAAAACCAGCTGCTGGCAGGGCGCCCCTGGCTGCTGGAACGCTTCGCCGACCGCACTTTTCAGATTGGACTCGACACCTTTTTCCAGGTGCACACTGCCCAGGCTGAACGGTTGATCCCGTTGCTTCGCGCAGGTCTGCAGCTCAAGTCTGGCCAGGTGCTCCTCGATGGCTTCTGTGGAATTGGCACCCTTAGCCTGCCGTTGCTCAGCCCTGGGGTTCGCCTGATTGGCATCGAGCACCAGGCCAGCAGCGTTGAGCGGGCCCGAGATAATGCCCGCCTCAATGGTTTAGAGAATGCCGAATTCGTGGCAGGAGGCGTTGATGAGCGCCTGGGTGAATGGCTTCCCATGGCTGATGCTCTGCTATTGGATCCACCCCGCAAGGGCTTGAGTGAATCCCTCTGTGAAACCATTGCCAAAGAGGCCCCCGACCGGGTCGCCTATGTGAGCTGTAACCCAGCCACCCTGGCCAGGGACCTGCAGCGGCTAACAGCCTCGGGCCAACTGAGACTGCAATCAGTGCAGCCCCTTGATTTCTTTCCCCAAACCAGCCATTGCGAAGCCCTGGCCCTGCTGGTTAATGGCGCTAGCTAACAGCGCAGGTCTGCCTTGAAGCTTTTTTCAAGGTTGGCGCGCACCTTCTCCACTAGGGGTTCCACCTGTTCATCCCGCAGGGTGTTGTTGGGATCCCGGAACCGCAGTCTCACCGCCAGGCTGCAGAAGCCAGCTGCTATCGGTTGGCCCTGGTAGCGATCTAGCAATTCCACCTGTTCGAGCAGGTTGCCAGCAGTTTTACGGATGCTTTGCAACACGCTTTGCACCTCAGTGGTTTCCGCCACCACAAAGGCCAGGTCCCGCTCGCTGGCTGGCACCGTTGCATAGCTGCTGAAGCTCGGGCAGGAGCGGTTGCTGCGGCTGGCGGCGCTGAGCAGTGCTGGGAGCGCTAGGTCAAATAGGTAGCAAGCGTCAGGTAGGTCTTGGTCAGCGGCTAAGGCCGGGTGCAGCTGGCCAAACTTGCCAACCACCTTTCCTTCCAACACCAGCTGGGCGGCCCGGCCAGGGTGCAGCTGGGGATCGTCCTGGCAGCGGCGGTCTTGGAGCTCCAGCCCCAGCTCCCGCAGCCCCTGGGCCAGCAGGCCCCGGGCTTGGAAATACTCCAAGGGTCGGGGTTGGCCGCTGCTGCTCCAGCGTTCCGAGCGACGCTCGCCACAAATCAAGCCGCTGAGCCGCTGCTCTTCCTCGTATTGGCCTTCGCGCACCCGGAATATTTTGCCGATTTCAAAACCCCAGAAGCCTGGCTGGGAGGCCTGCAAATTGCGGGCGGCCGCTTGTATCAGCCCTTGGTGGAGGCTGGTGCGCAGGTGGCCGTAGTCGGCCAGGAGGGGGTTGCCAAGGGCCACCTGGTGCTCGGCGTCGGGGTCGTGGGCCCCTAGCGATAGATGGCTGATTTCCTGCAGGCCTGCCCCCCTTAGGGCGGCCCGTAGGCGGCGCAGCAGTTGGCCCTCCAGCTCGAGGCCGCCTGCTTCCACCGGGTCTGGCAGGTGACTGCAGAAGCGGTCGTAGCCGATTAGCCGTGCCAACTCCTCAATTAAATCCACCTCCCTCAATAAATCCAGTTGCCTGGAGGGGGGCACGGTTACCAACCAGTTCTCCCCATCGAGTTGAAGGCTGCAGCCCAAGCGCGTCAGGATCCCCTCAACGGTTCCGTCATCTATCTCTTCGTAACCGTCTTCACCGGCCAGGGGCCCGAGCAATCGCTCCAAGGCTGAACGCCGCAGGAGCACCGGACCAGGTTCTGGGTGCTCCACCTGGGCCAGCCAGCGGTCACCGAGTTCGGCGCTGGCCAGGGCCTGGAGCAGGTTCACGGCTCGGTCGGCGGCGGCAAGGGTGGCTGCCCTGGCCACCCCCCGTTCAAATCGTGAGGAGGCCTCCGTACGGAGGCCAGCCCTGCGACTGCTAAGGCGCACATCGGTGGGGTTAAAAACCGCTGCCTCTAACCAAATCTGGCGAGTGCTCGGCCCAACGGCACTGCCCTGGCCACCGATTAAGCCAGCTAGGGCAATGGGTTTATCGGCATGGGTAACTACCAGCTGCTGGGGGTCTAATTGGCGTTCTTGGCCATCAAGGGTCACCAGGGTTTCGTCGGCTTTGGCCAGGCGCACCCCAAAAGTTTCGACAGCAGCATTTCCCAATTGCTCGCTGTCGTAGGCATGCAAAGGCTGGCCGGTTTCCAGCATCACCAGATTGGTGATATCCACCACGTTGTTTACCGGCCTCAGGCCAGCGGCCTCCAGCCGTTGTTGTAACCAGGCGGGGGAAGGAGCAACGGTTACCCCGCTAAGAGCTGTGATTGAAAAGAGGCTGCTAAAGGCGCTGAAGGGACCAGGGTCAAGGCTTTTGGCGTTCGGGCCTGGAACCACCTCAGGGGCCTGCATGGTCACCTCTTCAATGGCGGCCACCTCCCTGGCAATGCCCAGCATCGAGAGGCCGTCGGGACGGTTGGCGGTTATTGCCAACTCAAGAATTCGATCATCCAGCCCGAGGAGGGGGGCCACCGCTTCGCCTAGGCCTGGCAGGGCCCGGCCACTGATCTTTGCCAACACCTCTAAGTCCACCAGGCCCTCGGCACTGGCCTGGAGACCCATTTCCGCCAGGGAGCAAAGCATGCCGCAGCTATCTACACCCCGTAGTACCGCTGGTTTGATCGTGAGATTCACCGCCGGCAAAAAACTGCCAAGGGTGGCCACGGCCACGGCCATCCCCTCCCGCACATTCGGGGCGCCGCAGACAATCTGCAGGGCCTCGCTGCCGCCGATTGTCACCGAGCAAACGTTGAGCTTCGTGGCATCGGGATGGGCAGTTTTGCTTAGCACCCGGCCTAAAACCACCCCCCGGGCCTGGGCCGCCAAGTCCTGATCGGCTTCCACCTCAAAGCCAGCCAGGGAGAGGCGTTCCGCCAGTTCCCCTGGGTCGCTGCGAAAGGGAACTAGCTCCCTGAGCCACTGCAGCGACACCCGCATGGGCTGGTTTCCAAGGCCCGCGGATCCTACAGAGAGATGGCGGTCGATCAGTTAAGCTGTTGGATTGTCACACCGCCAAGCACAAGCGGCGCAACGTCCTTATGGCCAAAAACAAGGGCGTCCGGATCGTGATCACTCTCGAGTGCACCGAATGCCGGTCCAATCCCGCCAAGCGGACTCCAGGGGTGTCCCGCTACACCACTGAGAAGAACCGCCGGAACACCACCGAAAGGCTGGAGATCAAAAAGTTTTGCCCCCACTGCAATAAGTCGACGCCCCACAAGGAAATCAAGTGATTTTCTTGGGCTTCGCCTTAGGCAGCCAGCGCTGAACCTTCCCTGAACTTCCCTCCATCCCATCCATGTCTAGTTCCTTTTTTAAAAAGCGTCTTTCGCCGATCAAGCCCGGTGATCCGATTGATTACAAAGACACCGACTTGCTCAAGAAATTCATCACTGAGCGTGGCAAGCTGCTGCCCCGTCGCATGACTGGTCTCACTGCTAAGCAGCAACGGGACCTGACCAATTCAGTTAAGCGGGCGCGGATCATGGCCCTGCTTCCCTTCGTTAATCCAGAAGGTTGATCGGCGGGGCTGAGCACATACCGTGAAGCCCGGAGATCTGATTGGTATTTGTAGCGCTGAGCGACAGCCAGCCCTTGCCTTAATTGTTGAAGTTCGCTCAGGCAAAGCCCTATTGCGGTTTGCCCTTGACCGGAGCACCAGCTCCCGTGGGGTACCCATACGGGAAATATCGCCTGTGGCGCCAGGGGCCGATTGGCCCCCTTCGGCCCTGGAGGAAGCCCTGCGGGCTACCCCGCTCAGTGGCAATCTTCTAGCCACGGCCTGGACTGAACAGGCCCGTCGGCCTCAGCCGCAGCAGCCCCTGGACCTGCCGCAGTTCACGCGGCTACTCCATGGTCAACCCCAGGCGTTTCACCTGGCCGCCGCCTGGTTGGCCTTGGCCGGGGCCCAGGATTTGTTTCGGCTCCGTAAGGCGGAGATCCTATGGCGCACTGTCCAGGATCTCCGCTTGCTACGCCGCGATCGGCGCCGCCAGGCCCTGGTTCAGCAGGCCCAAACGGATTTTCTCCAGTTGGTCCGCCGGAGGCAGCCCATACCCCCACCACAGCCGGGTTCCCCCCAGGCCCAGCAGCTTGACTTGCTCGATTCCTTGGCGGCGGCTCGGGCCCCAGGGGATCCCGCCGCCCAGCTGCCGGTGGATTTGGCCCAGGCCCTGCGCCAGGCCGGCTGGGATGGCAGCCACCAGGCCCTGCGGCCGCTGTTGGTGGACCTAGGTCGCCTGCCGCAGGGGCAACCGCTCGGTTTGCTGGGATCTGCTTGGGCTGCCAGTTTTCCTAACGATTGCCTCGCTGCCGCCGAAGAACTACTGCTAATAAGTGACCAACCCCAACCCGGCGATGGGGGGCGCCGCGAGCTCAGCCAGCTGCGGGCCTTCAGCATTGACGATGCCGACACCCAGGAGGTGGACGATGCCCTTTCCCTGGAGCAACTGGAGGATGGCCGCCAACGGCTTTGGGTCCATGTGGCTGATCCCCACCGCCTGATTCAACCCGACAGCATCCTTGACCTGGAGGCCCGCCGCCGGTCCACCACCCTGTACTTAAGCGCTGGCCTGCGGCCGATGTTTCCCCTGGCTTTGGGGGCTGGTCCCCTGAGCCTTACGGCCGGCCAGCGGCGGGCGGCCGTGAGTGTGGCGCTGGAACTTTCAGCTGAGGGGGAGGTGCTGCACTGCGAGATCCTGCGCAGCTGGATCCGGGTCACCTACGCCCTCACCTACGCCGATGCCGATGAATTAATCGAGCTGGCCCCCCCTGAAGACCCAGACCTAGCCCAGTTGGAGGCACTGCTACGGCGGAGGCGCCTGTGGCGGGAACAGCGGGGGGCCCTGGCCATGGAGCAGGCGGAGGGTCGGCTTTTCCGTGAAGCTGGCGCCTTGGCCCTGGAGATCAGTGAGCCCGGCCCGGCCCGGCAGCTGGTGGCCGAAGCCATGATCCTGGCTGGAGCCGCCGTGGCCGCCTGGGCTGAGGGGCAGGGGCTGGCAATGCCCTTTCGCTGCCAGGAGGGCAACAGCAGCCTGGCCCCCGAAGCACTCCAGGCATTGCCGATCGGACCGGTGCGTTGGGCCCACCAGCGCCTGGGGCTGGGCCGCAGCAGGCTCCAT
This sequence comes from Cyanobacteriota bacterium, assembly GCA_039799245.1. Taxonomy (GTDB): domain Bacteria; phylum Cyanobacteriota; class Cyanobacteriia; order PCC-6307; family Cyanobiaceae; genus Synechococcus_D. Next base: position 27,869 of record JBDLTB010000002.1, on the reverse strand, counting down.
GCCCAAGCTGGACCCCACAGCGCCCTGGGGCTGCCGGCCTACCTGCAATGGACTTCACCGATCCGGCGGTACGGCGATTTACTTGCCCATCGCCAATGGCTCCTTCACTCTGGAGAAATCCCCGGCGAGCCCCTGGCTGCCCCAGCCCTGGGCCCCTGGTTGGAGGCCCTAGACCGGTTAGGTCGGGAGGCCAATCAAATTGCCCGGGAAGACCAACGTTTGGCCCTGCTGCAGTGGCTTGAGGCGACCCCTGGGGGGGTGGCCCCCCAGGAGGGCCTGTTGTTGCGTTGGCTCCGGGCCGACGAGGGTTTGGCCCTTGTGCGTTTAGACGCCTGGGCGATGGAATTGCCCGTGCGGCTTCAGGGGCAGCTGCAACCGGGGGATCGCCTCGTGGTTCAGCTGGAGGCGGTGGCCGCTGACCAGGACCTACTGAAGCTCACGGGCACAGCCGGTTAATGCGCCACCAGGGCCCCCAGGGGTTGGGCCGCCCCCTGAGCCGCAAGCTTTTGCCATTGAAGGAGGCGATTCGCTGCTGCACGGCGGGTTCGAGGCTGATAAGGGGCCAGCGCTTGCCAGCACTGCAACCCCACCAACGGTCGGCAGCCTCGATGCTGAGCTCCATCACAACCTCCTCCTCCCCAGGTTCTGGCGGCGCCTCGGCGGGGTTACCGCCCGCCAAGGGATCCGGCTCGGGGGGCCCTTCCTGCAGCCAGCGCCGCTGGGCCTGAAGCCAACGGGGGTCATGCCAAGGCAGATCAATTAATGGGGCTGGGCCAGAGGGGGCGAGGGGATCTGCCAGCAAGGCAGCCTGCAACTCTGCCACTGGTAACTCGCCAGGTGACAGTGATTTTTGTTGGCAAAGGGCGGCGGCCAGCCCCGCCGCCTGGCCCACATTCAGCACCAAGGGCCCCAGGCGGGTGGCCCCGTTGGCCATATGACTCACGCTGATGCCCTTGTCGGCCATCAGCAGGTTGAGGGCCTGGGGCCCATGCAAAGCCCCGAAGGGGATGCAGAAAGGTGTGCCACTCCATCGCCCACCCCAGGGCTGACTTTTGGGGGCTAAGGGCCAGTCGCTGCCTGGGTAGTGGTGGTCGTTGGGGTAATTTCCGACGGCGATGCTCTGGCGGCGCTGGTCTCGGTTGGGGGAACCCGGCAGCAAGTCCTGTTCCAGCACCGTGTTGCAGCCGATTAGGCGTCGGCTTTCGCGCCAGTAAGGCTGAAGGGCCAGGCAGTGGTGGCCGGGAAAGGCCAGGGCCGGGCCCAGACGGCCGCCGCTTTCCTTAATGAGTCTCTCGAGATAGTTGAGGCTGTGGGCCTGCATCCCCTGCTGTTGACTCAGGCGCCGCGAGGGGTCTGAGCTGAAGGCAGCGCCGGGATCGTTATGCCAGTCATTGCCATTCAGCGGCCAGTTGAGCATCACCAGGTCGCCCGGTAGCCGCCCGTAGCTGAGGCAGCGCGCCAAGCTGGCTGGGGCCAGCTGGTGATCCCAGGGGCCCTGCCACTGGCCCAGCACCACCCAGGTGGGGGACTGCACAGGCTGCTCATTAAAAAAGCTCTCACTGCTAAGGCGAGCCTGGCTAGGGGCACTGGGCTCCAGCCATAGCTCTTGCGCTTCCCAGCCCAGGCGATAGGGCAGCTCAGCCAGGGGAAGGCTCTCGCCTAATTCAGTGCCATCCACCAGCAGCTCAAATTTCACCTCCAGCGGTCGATCGCCATCGTTAAACAGGGCAGATTCAAGTCGATCGCCACGGCGCCTCAATTCCAGCAGTACCAAGTTGGGCAGCCACTGCAGCTGGCTTGCCTGGCTCACCCAGGCCTGGAGCACCGCCTCCGCCTGGGCTGGCTGGAACCCAAAGCAGCTCACCCAGTTGTGGTCGAGCCCATCCGGTATTCGCTGCCGCAGTTCCCGCAGTAGCGCCCCCCAGAGGCCCGTTTGCCAGGCACTGAGTTCGTTGCCGTCAGGGGCTGAAACGCCGCTGCTGCTGAGCATCCCCCCCAGCCAGGGTCCGGGGGTTACCAGGAGGCAGTCCGTGCCTGATCGGGCGCATTGCAGTGCTGCCGCTAGGCCCCCAGTGCCGCCGCCGAGCACGAGCACCGGTACTTTCAGCTGGTTTGTTGCCATGGCGATGACCCAAGATGGGCAGAAAGGCGTTGCTGGCTCGTTTCATAGGGCTTGGCTGAGCTTGGCTAGCTAAGATCCGCCCGATGACTTTCACCCTCACAACACCCCTTTATTACGTCAACGACCGGCCGCACATCGGCAGTGTTTACACGACGTTGGCAGTTGATACCCTCGCTCGCTTCAAGCGCTTGCGTGGTGAGAAAGTGATGTTTATCACTGGCTGTGACGAACACGGTCAAAAAATTCAACGCACCGCCGAACTTGCTGGTCTAAAACCCCAGGAGCACTGTGACAACATCAGTGCTGCCTATGCAGCCACTTGGGCAGCTTGGGGCATCAGTAACGATCGCTTTATCCGCACCACCGACCCCCGCCATCGGCAGCTGGTGGCCCAGTTCTTTGAGCGGGTAAAGGCCAATGGTGACATCGTTGAGGGGCGCCAACAGGGTTGGTATTGCGTTGCCTGCGAGGAGTACAAAGATGATCCCGCCAGCGCCACTGCCCCCGATTGCGCAATCCACCAAAGGCCGCTTGAGTGGCGCGACGAAAGCAATCTGTTTTTCAGGCTTTCCCGTTATCAATCTAGAATTGAAACTCTTATTGGCAAGAGTGACTTTATAAGGCCGGCAAGTCGCCGAAACGAAGTAGATAATTTCGTACAAGGGGGCTTGAAGGATTTTTCAATCTCACGTTTAAATTTGCCCTGGGGTATTCCAGTGCCTGGCCATGGGGAACACACTTTTTATGTGTGGTTTGATGCCCTGCTTGGTTACATAACAGCTTTGCTCGATCCTGATGAACCAGCTGATCTTGATAGGGCCTTGGCTCGAGGTTGGCCGGCTCAACTGCACGTGATCGGCAAGGATATCCTGCGTTTCCATGCTGTTTATTGGCCCGCCATGTGTATGTCAGCTGGTATTGAGCCACCACAGGCGGTATTTGGCCATGGCTTTTTGACCCGAGATGGTCAGAAAATGGGTAAGTCGTTAGGTAACACCCTTGATCCCCAGCGCTTACTGGAAAGCTGTGGTACCGACGCATTGCGCTGGTACCTATTAAGGGATATTCAATTTGGTGATGACGGCGATATCCAGCAACAGCGCTTACTTGATTTGGTTAATAATGATTTGGCAAATACCATAGGTAATTTGCTTAACAGAACTATTGCCATGGCCCGCAAGTGGTTTAACGGGGTCCCTAAACCTCTGCAACTTCCAGATGACAAACATCCCCTTGCCCTTGGGGCAGCAGTTGTTATTTCCCAACTCGATGATCACTACGGGCAGCTGGCTTTTCAGCGGGCTGCCCAGGATGTTTTGCAATTGGCAATTTCAGCCAATGGATACCTAAGTGAAAAAGCCCCCTGGACGGCGATAAAGAACCCAGACCTACAAGATCAGGTGGCGCAAGATATTTATGCCGTACTGGAAACGGCCCGCTTAGTGGGGGTGCTGTTGGCAGCATTGTTACCGGACCTGAGCTCCCGCCTACTCGGTCAGCTGGGCCTAGTCCCTTGCACTACTTGGCAGGGGCAGTTGCAGTGGGGGCAATTGCTTCCTGGCCAGCCTTTGGCTGAACCCAGTCCAATACTTCAGCGTTTGGAGCTGGGGGACCCCCTTTGATTGGACGAAGGGGTCTATGGGGAGGCCGATGGTTGCCTCTATTGCTAGTTGCCCTACTCAGCGGGTGTATATCACCTGTGGAAAAGCCCGAGCGGCCAGAGCCATTTCAATTTCGTTCCCTGCGCTTACGCCAAAATGATTCTAAGGGTCAACCCCTTTGGGAACTGCAGAGTCCTAAAGCCCGTTATAAACTTAATGATCGACAGGCATTAGTTCAACAACCAGTCGGTCTACTTTTCCGAAAAGGCAAACCCCACTACCGAATCTCTGCCCCCCGGGGAGTGGTTTACAACGACGGAGAACAAGTGGAACTACTTGGGGGTGCTCGGCTTGTGAGCCTTGATGGCCGCCAACTAGTGATTACGGGCAGCCAAGCCGTTTGGCGACCCAGTAAAGAAACCATTGATTTACTTGGTTCACCGATGGCTGAGGATCCAGACCAACGGCTAACCGCAGGTAAAGCCCGCTTTCACCTTAAGCAGGAGCTGCTGGAATTGCGCCAGCAACCAATGCTGCGCCAGTGGCGCCGCCAACAATCCCACCGCAGCCCCCCCAGCCTTGAATTGCTCACAAGCAGAGCTGATTGGTACACCCAAACCGGCCTGCTTAAAGCTGAAGGTCCGATTCGAAGTGTTCAAAGGCAGACGCAACAGCAACGCCTACTTACTGCCTCTGGCCTTGAAGGCAACACCCGGGAGCAGTGGCTTGACTTTCTCGCCCCAGTTTTCTTAGAAGACCCTGCGGCCAAAATTAAAATCCAGGCGGGCCGTAGCCGTTGGTGGATTGCAGCGGAGCGGGTTACCAGTGCTGAGCCAGCCGAAGGGCAGATCCGCAACCTGCAGGTGTCGGGAAGCAACTTGGAATTACTGGAACGCCAGCGGATTGTTTCAGTGGGTAGGAATTGTTTTTTGCGCCAGCCTGGGGCATGGCTAAAAGCTGATCGCTGCCGCTGGAATTGGCGTAGCGGCGCCCTTTTGGCTGAAGGGGCTGTGCAACTCCACCGAGACAAACCCCAACAGCTCACCCGAGCCGAACGCTTAGAGGGCAGCAGTGGCCCCGATGGCACCGTGTTGTTCACAGCGCCAGGCCAGCGGGTGGAAACTCAATTGCGTTTCGCCCCTGGGGCGGGCTCCCCTAAGCCCCAAGGGCCTCCAGTGCAGTTTTAAGCCTTGCCCCCCAGCCCTCAATCCAGCGTTCGTCACTTTGGCTGAAGCAACGCACTGACCAGCCACCGAGGACTAGCCAACCCCGCTGGCCAAGCGGGTAAAGCAGTACCGCTGGTATCCCCTCTGGCAGGTAGCTGAATTCGCCGGCCCCTGGATACAAACTGAGGTTTACTAGAGAAATCAGCTTTTGCTGACTACGGGCCCTGGCACTGATCGGTCCCTCCTGAAAGGCTTGTTCTGCCAAAACTCCCCTTCTCAGCAGCACCTGCCCATCCCAAACCAGGAGCAGGGAGGCGGCGGGGGTGGCCGTGAGCAACATTGTGCTGCCCCAGGCTATTTCTTGGCGCAGCTGCTCTGGCAACTGATCATCGAGTTCCAGACCCTCCCGACCCCCTAGGGACACCCGTTCCCTTGGGGGCGGTTGGGCCTGGGTCCAAAGCAGCCCCACCAACATCAGGCCTACGGCCATTACCCCTGCCAAAGCCCCCGAGCGACTTAAGGCGGGGTTGAGAGCATCGCTAAGGCCCCAGGTACTGAATTGATTCAGCACCGTGAGGATCAGGCCCAGCAGGCCACAGCTGAAGGCAAGGCGCGCTGGGGGGGGCATCGGCATGATCTTTCTACAAAAAGGCTGGCATCCCGCCCGGTGGGGCTTCAAATTGGGTTTTCCAACCACCTAGCCATGAACACTGCTGAGTCTTTTGCTGCCATTTGTTTGGCTGCCGTAGCTAGTGACGGGGTACTAGGCCGTGATGAGGCCCGCAGTTTGAGGGTTGAACTGGATTTTCGTAGTCCTTACAGCTCGATGGATGAGGACGTGCTCGTGGACTTGTTTGATCGGCTCCTGTTGCTCTGGCGCCAGGAGGGCACCGAGGGTTTGGTAAGGCAAGCGCTACCCCAACTCAATCTTGAGCAACGGGAAACCGCCCTAGCGGTGGCTACCCAGTTGGTGCGGGTAGATCGGGTGCTGGAGGCTGAGGAACTGGCTTTTCTGGATCAGCTGGCTACTGGATTGGAACTGCCTGAGGGGCGGGCCCAGCAGATCCTCGAGGTGATGGATGTGCTCCACCGGGACGCCCTTGCCCAGGATCAGGCCCATTAGGCGGCAGAATTTACCCCTGACCGTATGTCGATGCCTTCGCTTCCGATGCCTTTGCTATCTCGGATTCTTTCGCTGCTGGTTCTGTTATTCGGCTTGCTGTTGCCCGGAGCCCCCGCCTGGGCTGTGGCTGCGGCCGATTTTCCGGCCAGTGCCCCCACCAGCAACGTGCTGGATGGGGCGGAGGTGCTTAGTCGCGCCACTGTGACTGACTTAGAAAACAAGCTACTCAGCTTTGAAGAGGCCCACGTGCAGGCCAGACTTGTTACCTTGCGCCGCCTCGACTACGGGCTCAGCTTGGCCGAGCTGGGCGATCAGCTGCTTCAGCGCTGGCAAAGCCCAGATGATGCCCAAATCGTCCTACTGATTGAAACCAAATCAAATAGCGCAGCCATTCGAGGCGACCAAGAGGCAGAGCGCCTCCTGCCCCAATCCCTGCTTACCAACACAGCTGAAACCACCATGGCCGACCCCCTACGGGACGGCGGTCTCTACCGGCAGGCCCTGCTGGATGGCTTGAATCGGCTCAGTACCGTCCTTGCCGGTGCCGAGGACCCAGGCCCCCCCCCCCAGGCCGAGGAGATTGCTGTTATCAGCAATGTTCCAAGCGCAGAGGAAACCGCCTCCAGCAATGCCCGCACCTGGTTGATTGTCCTTTTGGCGGTGGGCACGGTTGTGCCGATGGCCACTTGGTGGGTGTTCTCCCGTTGATCGGGCGCCATCATGGGGCCGGCATCACCGGCCACCTATGGGCTTAAACGATTGGTTGGGAACTTTTGGCAAGGCAGAGGCCCTGGGCCTGAGCGGCGACCTGGAACACGCCTATGAATCCGCCTTAATGATTCAGGGGCTGGAGCTGGAATATTTCCACGATCGCCCGGTGCGGGTGGATGTGGATCTGGGCCTACCGAAACCCACCCAGGCCCAGATTTTTAGGCGATTTCGGGTGGCTATTTCAGTCTGTCGCCAGCTTTTAGGTGGCATTGAGCGCCATAGGGCTGAATTAGATAGCCAGGAGCTGCGTCAGCTCCAGTTAATCGAAGCGGTGGTACGCCGTTACGGCAACGCCGATGCCCCTGGATTAACTAGGCGGCCTGACCCTGTGCCCCGCAGTTTGCTAAGCGTCTTCGACAAGGTGCGAAATCAGCTGGATCCGGAGGCCGAGGCCAGCGTGGTGGCCGGCTTTCGCCGCCGCAGGGATTCCACCCTTGTGTCGTTGCGGATTCTGCTGTTGCTATTGCTTGTGCCAATGCTGGTACAGCAGGTCTCGCGCAGCTACCTGATTTCCCCCCTGGTGGACCGGGTGGCGCCGGAGGTGGCCTTCTTGAGCTACACAAAGCCCCGTCTGGAGGAGTTCGCCGTTGATCAGCTAAGGATTTATAAGGAAAAAATAGAATTTGCCGCTTTGCTCGAGGGCAAGGAGGCCCCCTCCATCGAGCTGCTGCGCGAGAAGCTGGCTGAAAAAGCCACAAAGCTCAAGGAGGAGGCTGATTCCGAGAGCACAAATGCCATAAAAAATGTGCTAGCCGACGGTCTAGCCCTGGTTGGATTTGTTTTGGTTTGCCTGTTAGGCAGGGAGGAGCTGAGGGTGCTGCGTGGTTTCTTAGATGAGACGGTTTATGGCCTCAGTGATAGCGCCAAAGCGTTTGTGATCATTTTGTTTACAGATATTTTTGTGGGATTCCATAGCCCAGAGGGCTGGACGGTGTTACTAGAGGGCATATCTGAGCACCTTGGCTTGCCTGCCCAACAAAAATTTATTGATCTGTTTATAGCTACTTTTCCAGTTATTTTGGCAACGATATTTAAGTACTGGATCTTCCGTTACCTCAATCGCGTATCCCCCTCCTCCGTGGCCACTTTGCGCAATATGAATGGTGGCGGCTAACTGCATTCTTGTTAGTGGCCCTAGCCGGGGCGGCAAGAGTGAATGGGCAGAGCACCTGGTTAGCCAGATGGGCGAAGCTTATCCAGTGGTCTATGTGGCCACTGGGGGTAGCCACGGCAATGATGCGGCCTGGCAGGAAAGGTTGGCCCTCCATCGCCAGCGGCGTCCCAGCTCCTGGCAACTGAGGGAGGTGGGGGCAGATCTAGTTGAAGCCTTCCAGCCCTCTGGAGAGCTTGCAGGCCAATTAGTGCTGCTCGATTCCCTCGGCAGCTGGGTGGCTCATCATTTAGATCTTTCGGAGCCTGATTGGCTTGGGTGCCAGGCAAATTTCCTTAGATTTTTGGCCCATAGGTTGGCACCCACGGTGTTGGTGGCTGAGGAAGTTGGCTGGGGAGTGGTGCCCCCCACGGCGGTGGGGGGCTTATTCAGGGATCGCTGCGGACGCCTAACCCGAGATACGGCAGCCCTCTGTGGGGAGCGTTGGCTTGTGCTCGATGGCCAGGCTTTGCCCTTACATCAACTGGCCACCCCCCTACCCCCGCTCCCCTAAGCCCCATGCCCCAGGTGGTATTGCTAGCCCCGGAAATCCCCCCTAACACAGGCAACGTGGCTCGCACCTGTGCTGCCACCGGCACAGCCCTGCACTTAATTGATCCGCTTGGTTTTGAGATTAACGACCGCCAGCTAAAGCGGGCAGGCCTCGATTATTGGCCCCACGTGCAATTACACCGCCATGGGGACTGGTCAGCCTTTCAAGCCCTCCGTTGCCCCCAAGGGGGAAAACTGGTGGGGCTAAGTCGCCATGCCTCGATCTCATACTTAGACTATTCATTCCAATCTGAGGATTGGCTACTGTTTGGCTCTGAATCCAGCGGCCTTCCCGCCTATGCCCTAGGGGACTGTGACAGTGTTCTATCTGTCCCATTGCCCTGCGCCGCAGTGCGTAGTCTCAATCTTTCTGTTGCCGTTGCTGTTGTTTTATTCGAAGCGTTGCGAAAGATACAGAAACCTGTTCAGGACTGAGATTTTTGCTTTTTGAGCGCATTTTGTCTTCTTAGGCACTTGAACTCTCGTCCCCCGTGGTCTATTCTCTGCCCGTCCCCGAGATGTTGGCTTCTCACGGGGGCTTGTTGTTTGAATTTGATGCATGAAGCCTTCAGTGCTGTTTTTGCTTGGATCATTGGTATCACCGGCAGCTTTGCTGGTGGTTGCAGGGGTTCCAGGTCACACCGAAGCTGATCGCATCGCCCCCCCTCCCCCTGTGGTCCTGCTGGCCAGTGCCGAAGGTCCCCAGATCTGGGTGAGAGTTCGTTTTGATGTCACCTTGGATCAGCTGGCCCAGCAGCTGGAGGTGTCCAGTGAGAGACTGGCACAACTCAATGAAATTGAGCCAAACCATCGGTTTAGTTCCAACGACTGGCTAGCCCTGCCCCAGCGGGCCCAGGAGAACTTGCGATTCGTGGCTGCCCTCGATGAGTCGGAACTGCGCCGTTCCCCCCCTAGCCGCGCTGCCCTAGCCCGGGATGCAGTGGTGGCACGGGTGGGGGACAACCTTGCCAAGATTGCTTCCCGCTACGAATTACCCCTCGCTCAATTGGTGCGCCTCAACCCAGGCATGAACCCCCTGGCAAGGCTGGCCGTAGACACCCCCGTGCGGTTGCTGCAGCCGGCAAGGGCCCGCATGTCCCTGGCGATACTTCCTGGGGGCAGCGGTGGCCTCAGCTGGCCCCAGCTCCCTGACTTTGGTACCCCCCAGCCTTCCCAGCGCAATTACGGCAGTTACCAATGGCCCGCCGCTGGCACGATGACCTCTGGTTATGGCTGGCGGTGGGGTCGGATGCACAAGGGCATCGACATTGCCAACAGTGTGGGCACTCCCATTGTTGCCGTTGCCGACGGTGTAGTGCTCAGCTCCGGTTGGAATGATGGTGGCTATGGCTACCTAGTGGAGCTATCCCACCGGGATGGAACCGTAACTCGCTACGCCCACAACAGTCGTTTACTGGTTTCAAGGGGCATGGCCGTGGCCCAGGGCACGACCCTGGCCTTGATGGGTAGCACCGGCAATAGCACAGGTCCCCACTTGCATTTCGAGATCCACTCCCCTGGTTCAGGGGCTGTTAATCCTTTGGCTCTCCTTTCACCTAGGGGCTGATCATCCCCTATGCTCATGGGCTGCCGAGGCTCGGTAGCTCAGCTGGTTAGAGCACGGGATTCATAACCCCGGGGTCGGGAGTTCAAGTCTCCCCCGAGCCATTCCACCCATCAGAAATCCTTCTTTTACAGCTGGTTTTTCACAATTGTCTTTTCTGCAATTGTGTTTCAGCTAATGAATGGCTGCGACTGGCTTCAGCGCATGTCTATTGCGTTGAGACGATCACGAAAACTTGAGCTGTTATTGGCTTCACTGGGTCGGGAGTAGGAGTCTGAGGCAGAAACTTGCAACGGTCGTCGGCTACGGCCGCCCTGGAAGCCCTGGGGACGGACCTCCACGGTGCGAATTGGCGACCCCTGGCGGCCGGTGGCCTCTACCTGGCGCTCCGGTCGAACAATCGGCTGGCTCTTCAACTCAGAACGCAATTGATTGAGCAAGCGAAAATGGCCGGTGGCGTTGTATTTACGCATTAGCGCTGGATCCCAACTCAAACCTGTGCTCCCAAAGCAATCTCCGAAGCCTAGGCCCCGCTGACCGGGGGCCTGTGATAATTTGTCATTGCCCCTTAGGCGAAGTGACTCCGCATACGTCGGGCGCTTTGACCCATCCTTCAGGACCCCTCCCATGACCAGCAACGGAAGCTTGCGGGTTGGCCAGCAGGCCCCCGAATTCACCGCCACCGCAGTGGTGGACCAGGAGTTCAAGGAGATCAGCCTCTCCCAATACCGCGGCAAGTACGTGGTCTTGTTCTTCTACCCCCTGGATTTCACCTTCGTGTGCCCCACGGAGATCATTGCCTTTAGCGATCGCTACAGCGAATTCAGCAGTAAGAACACCGAGGTACTTGGCGTCTCCGTTGACAGCCAATTCAGCCACCTGGCCTGGATCCAAACCGACCGTAAGCAGGGGGGCCTTGGCGACCTGAACTATCCGTTGCTAGCAGACCTCAAGAAAGAAATCGCCCGCGCCTACAACGTTCTTGATGAGGACGCCGGTGTGGCCATCCGCGGCCTGTTCATCATTGATCCCCAGGGGGTGGTGCAGCACGCCACCATCAACAACCTGCCCGTGGGCCGCAACGTAGAAGAAACCCTGCGGGTTCTCCAGGCCTTCCAGCACGTGCAAGCCCACCCCGATGAGGTGTGCCCAGCCAACTGGACCCCAGGCGACCGCACCATGAACCCCGACCCCGTGGGTAGCAAGGATTTCTTTGCAGCAGTGAATTGAAGAGCTGATCAGAACCCTGATCAAAACTGCTGGACCTAAGCGTGGCTGGCCCACCCCAATGGGGTGGGCTTTAGCTCCCTAGGTTTTGCAGCAGTTGCCGGCCATCGATGCCCCCCAGTGACGGGTCACAGGCCCTTTCTGGATGGGGCATCAAGCCGAGCACATTTCCCTTTGCATTGCTCAGGCCAGCCACATCCCCAAGGGAACCATTGGGATTTTTTGCATAGCGCAGCACAATTTGCCCCCCCTGCTCCAAGGCCGAAAAAGTGTCTGAATCGCACTGGTAGCAGCCTTCCCCATGGGCAATCGGCAACTGAAGCAGTTGGTCTGGCCCATAACCGCTCAGAAACTGGCAGTTACCTGGTTGCACCCGTAACTCACAGGGTTCACAGCGAAAATGCAGCCCCCGGTTGCGGGTAAGGGCCCCAGGCAAAAGCCCCATCTCGGTGAGTATTTGGAAGCCATTGCAAATGCCCAGCACCGGACCGCCTTTTTTGGCGAACTGCTCCACTTCACTGAGCAGCGGAGCAAAGCGGGCAAGGGCACCGCACCGCAGATAATCACCGTAGCTAAAACCACCGGGCAGCACCACTGCATCAACCCCTCCCAAGTCGCTATCCCCGTGCCAGAGGAATCGGGTTGCTAGTCCCAGGCAGCCCTCCAGGGCCCAGGCCATGTCGCGATCGCAGTTAGAGCCCGGAAAAACCACTATGCCGATCGTCATGGGGCCAGCTCCTCTAGCTCCAGACTCCAGTTCTCAGTGACTGGGTTGGCCAATAGGCGATCACAGAGCACGCTCAGTTGCTCCCGGGCATCGCTGGCGCTTGGGGCTTCCAATTCCAATTCGACAGCCTTGCCGATCCTCAACTTCTGGAGACCAGCTACCCCTAGGCGGCTGGCGGCAGCCCGGGTGGCCTCTCCGGCGGGATCCAATACGGAGGGGCGCAGTTGCACCTGCACCCGAGCGATGAAGCGTGGCAATCGGCCAAGGCAATTCTTGAGATCCTCGCAGCATGGCTGCCATCTGCGGCATTGCTGTGCATGGTGATGATGAGACCCATGCTTAGCTTTGGCTTCTTTCCTCCCCCTGCTGCTGGCTGTGGCCCTTGTCCAGTCCCCCGACCAGGGCCTGGAACTGATGCTAGAAACCGAATGCAGGGTGGGGCTTAGGGATTGGAGGGCCTGTGTGGTGGAGGTACAGGAACCCGGTATTCGCTGGCAGGTGCTCGTAGGGAACCAACGCTGGACCTTTCGTAACGACGGCAGCGGCAGCGTCAAAATGCGCAAAAACCAGGGCCCCTGGCAGCGGGCAGAACCGCGCTGGGATGGCCCCCCACCCCAAGCCCTCTGCTGGGGCCAGCTTTGCGCCCGGGGCCCCTTACCGCTGGATTAGGGCCGCCCGCAGTTCCTGCTCCAGGGAGGCGCGGTCAGGGGCTAAGCCGATCATCACCAACTGCAGGCTTGATTGGGGAAGCTCATCCTGCTCAAACCAGCATTCCAGGCGCCGGCCCACTGCCTGAATCTGGAGCGGCAAAGTTTTATCAAGCACGGGAATCCGTCCCTTGAGCCGTAGCAGTCCCATCCGTTCGATGGCGTTCAGCAGTATCGGTTCCAACATTTCGCGTTGCCAATAGCCCTCCACCGCCAGGGAAGTTGCCTGCAGTTCGGGATGGCTGTGGTCGTGGGGTTCTTCCTCATTTAGCACTGAATCCTGGCGATCGAGACCCAGCACTAGGCTGGGATCAATGGCTCCATGGCCCATGGCCAAGCAGGGCACTGGCAGGGCCTGCACCTGCAGCTGCTGTTGCAGCAGCCAATCCTTTGCTAGCTCCAGCTGAGGGCCGCTCAACAGGTCTGCTCGGCTTATCAAGACCAGATCCGCCACCTCTAGTTGTTCGCGGAACAGCTCATCGATGGCGCTCTGGTGGTCAAGGCTTGGGTCTAATTGCCGTTGGCGTTCAAGGGCATCGGCATCGGCCACGACCCTTTCCTGGGCTAGGGCCTGGCCATCAACAACGGTCACCACCCCGTTAACCCTGGTGCGATGGCGAATTTCGGGCCACTGGAATGCCGCCAATAGTGGTTCTGGCAAGGCCAGCCCGCTGGTTTCGATCACAATGCCGTCAAGGCGATCCTGGTGTTGCAGTACCAACTCCATCGTTGGCAGAAAGTCGTCCTGCACCGTGCAGCAAAGGCAGCCATTGGCCAGCTCCACCACAGGGGCTGGCTGGCCTTCCCCATCACAGGCACCGCAGGCCCTCAACAGGGCTCCGTCGATCCCCACCTCACCAAATTCATTAACTAACACCGCCAAGCGCAGGCCGCTTTGCCGCAGTAACTGGCGCAACAGGGTGGTTTTGCCCGCCCCAAGAAAGCCAGTTACAACGGTGACTGGCAGGCGTTTTGATTTGAAAGTTGAGTTGCCAGTAGCCATGGTTAGGGCACCAGGCTCGTCCAAGCAAAACTGGCCCCTACGCCCATCAGGATTCCTGCCAGTAGCCTCAGCTTGGCAGGGCTGGAATGGCGGGCCCAGGGACGCACCAGCCCCACGGCGCAGAGCAGCAATAGGCCCTGGCCCACGGCCAAACCAATGAAATAAAACAGCAGAGGAGTGGGCTCCCAGCCAATTACAGAGGCACTAAGTACATAGCCATGGAGGGCAATGGCCGGGAAAAGCACCCAACGGGGTAGCTGCAGCAGCAGTACCAGACCTACGGCCCCAAGGGAGAGGGCCACAAGAGTCTCAGCGGCGGGAAAGCCTGGAAACCAGAGCCCAAGGCCGGCAGCGGCCAGCCCGGTTGCTAGCAGGCCCAGTAGCCACCGGCGGGGTTGCTGTAAACCGACAAGACCAAGGGATAAAAGAAATAACAGGTGGTCAGGGCCCAGCAACGGGTGCATTAGTCCACTGAGCAGCCCAGTTAATGGGCCAGGCCCCAGCTTGAAAATCCCCATCAAGTGATGGGCTGCGGCTGGCTGCCCTAGGGCAAGCAATAAAATTGAGGCAAGACCTGCACCGCCAATGGCGGTCCAAGCGGGAAATTTTTTGGTCATCCGATGGGCCGGTCCGCGCCGGGGATGGTGGGGTTAAAGCCGGCGGGCGTTCTGACTGGGCCCCAGGGGACCTTCACAGCTGCGGGACAGTGCCGGAGTTTCACCGATCTTTCCCCGTTTTCTTCCTGGGTGTACACCCAAAAAGCCGGATCCAGACCGTAACACCAGCCGCTAACCACCACCGCTCAGCGGCAGCGCAGGCTCTCGCCAGTGCTGATGCCACTGATGGCATTTACCCCCTCGGCCCTGGCACAGAGGGCCCTTTGCTCCGGTTGATCCAGCACAGCTTCACTGAAATCGGCACCGCTGATCAGGGCATCCTGAAAATGGCTCTGTAACAACATGCCGTTGTCGAGCCTGGCCTGGCGCAAGTCTGCGCCGTCAAAGCGGCTGGCAAAGGCAATCACATCCCTCAGATCTGCCCCCTCCAGGTTCGCCCCTTGGAGCTGACTGCCATTGAAAACAGCACCCCGCAGATCTGCAGCACTGAAATCAAACCCCTGTAAATCGGCCTTGAGGAATTCCTGCTGTTGCAAATTCATACCATGCATGTCTGCTGTGAGATTTTGCAGGGATTTAGCCCCCCGCAGTTCCGGAGCTGTAATCGCCCAGCTGGGGCCAGGCTGTAGTAGCTCCGCCGAAAGCACTAGGGCCAGTAGTAAGCCGATTAGCCCTATGCCAGAGAGAAAAATTGCCTTGCCCCTCGGCTCCCTGCCCGGTTGGTTTGTCATGGCTGCCCCCTAGGCTTTTTGCCCAAGGTATGGCAGGGGCTGGGCCGCTGCGGGCCCATGAGCATGTCTTTGCGCGTAATTGTTCCCCCCCATCCCCTGGTGGCCCACTGGTTAACGGTGCTACGCGATAGGGATACCCCCTCGCCCTTGTTTTGCTCTGCCATGAAGGAGCTGGGCCGCTGGCTCACCTACGAGGCGGCCCGGGATTGGTTGCCCCACCAGGCTGTGCAGATCCATACCCCCCTGGCACCCACTGGCGGCCAGGTGATGGATTCCAGCGTGCCGCTCTTGGTGGTGCCTGTGCTGAGGGCAGGCCTAGGGCTCTGGGCTGGGGGCCAAGAGGTGCTGCCCCATGCTCGGGTGGCCCATGTGGGGGTGGTACGCGATGAAAAAACTGCTTTGCCATCCACCTACCTCAACCGCCTGCCGAAGCAGATTGGTGAACGGGTGGGGGTAATGGTTTTTGATCCAATGCTGGCCACCGGGGGCAGCCTTGCCTTGGTACTGGGGGCCCTGGCTGAGTTGGGGGTTAAAGGTCAAAGGGTGAGGGTGATTTGCGCCTTAGCCGCTGCCCCGGGCTTGAAGCGCCTGGCTGAGCAATTCCCTGAGCTCACGATTTACACGGCTTGTATTGATCCCGACCTGGACCAGCAACAATTTATTGTCCCCGGCTTGGGGGATGCCGGCGATCGGCTTTACGGTACCCATGCCGAAGATTTCCTAACCTGAAGCAGTCTTCAGGTGCTGCCATGGCCGATCAGGACAGCTCCAGCTCAATTCTGCTTAGTGCCCTCACCGGAGCTGCCATTGGCGCCGCGGGCCTTACTTGGTGGTTACTGTCCCGGGCGGAGCGCCGCCAGGCCCTAGGCCAGCAGGTCAGGCGCCTGCGGGCCTTGCCCCCCACGGGGGGGGGGGCAAGCAACTCCCTGGCCCACAGCCAGGAAAGCCTGGAGGAGAGGGTGCAGAGGCTCAATCTGGCCATTGATGATGTGCGACGTCAGCTGGAGAACCTCTCTCCAGACTCGCCCCAGTCAATGTAAGGATCGTGGGCAGTGGTTCAGTTTCCATGGCCTCGCTCCGTTCAAGCGCGATCACCCAGGGCATTCAACGCAGTCCCAACCGGGCGATGCTGCGGGCAGTTGGTTTTGGTGACGGTGATTTTAATAAGCCAATTATTGGCATAGCCAACGGCTTCAGCACCATCACCCCATGCAACATGGGGCTTAATGACCTGGCCCAACGGGCAGAGCAGGCAGCCCGTGGCGCCGGGGCAATGCCCCAGTTATTTGGCACCATCACAGTTAGTGATGGCATCTCCATGGGTACCGAAGGGATGAAATATTCCCTTGTTTCTAGGGAGGTAATTGCTGACTCCATTGAGACTGCCTGCAATGGTGAAAGCATGGATGCCGTGCTTGCAGTGGGTGGCTGCGATAAAAACATGCCAGGCGCCATGATCGCCATGGCAAGAATGAACATTCCGGCTATATTTGTTTATGGTGGCACAATAAAGCCTGGAAAATTAAGGGGAAATGATTTAACCGTTGTAAGTGCCTTTGAAGCGGTCGGTCAGTTTACAGCTGGCAAAATTGATGAGCAGGAGCTGATTGATGTTGAGAAAAATGCCTGCCCCGGGGCTGGCAGTTGCGGCGGCATGTTTACTGCCAACACAATGAGTTCAGCCATCGAAGCCATGGGCTTGAGCTTGCCCTATAGCTCAACCATGGCTGCGGAGGATGCTGAGAAAGCAGATAGTGCCGCTCGCTCCGCGGAGGTATTAGTGGAGGCAATCAAAGCAAATATAAGGCCTAGGGATCTGCTTACCCGCGAGGCCTTTGAAAATGCCATCAGCGTAATTATGGCTGTGGGCGGCTCCACCAATGCGGTCTTACATCTTTTGGCCATCGCCCGCAGTGCTGATGTTCCCCTATGTATTGACGATTTCGAAGCGATTCGTCAGCGGGTGCCAGTGATCTGCGATCTCAAACCCAGCGGTCGCTACGTGGCCACAGACCTGCACCAAGCGGGTGGGATACCCCAAGTGATGAAAATTCTCCTGGATGCAGGCCTTCTACATGCTGATTGCAAGACCATTGAAGGCAAAAGCATCGGTGAGATTTTGGCCCCTGTGCCCTCAGTGCCAAATCCGAATCAAGATGTAATTAGACCTCTTTCAAATCCGCTCTATGTAAAGGGCCACCTGGCGGTGCTTAAAGGAAATCTGGCCCCCGGGGGCAGTGTTGCCAAGATTAGTGGTGTTAAAAATCCAATTATTACGGGCCCAGCCCGGGTATTCGAAAGTGAGGAGGACTGCTTAGCAGCAATTTTATCTAATCAGATCAAAGAAGGAGATGTGGTAGTTGTGCGCTACGAAGGTCCGGTTGGTGGCCCTGGCATGCGTGAAATGTTGTCGCCCACCTCTGCGATTATTGGCCAGGGCCTCGGTGACAAAGTGGCATTGATAACAGATGGTCGTTTCTCTGGGGGCACCTACGGCATGGTGGTGGGTCACGTGGCCCCTGAGGCGGCGGTGGGCGGACCCATCGGCCTGGTGCAGGAGGGGGACAGTATCAGCATTGATGCCCACAAGTTACTTATTCAATTAAATGTGGATGCCGAAGAATTAGATCGGCGGCGGGCGGCCTGGGTGCCACCTTTGCCCCGCTACACCCGGGGGGTCCTGGGAAAGTACGCCCGCTTGGTGGGCTGCAGCAGCCAAGGGGCCGTAACCGACCTTTAAGCCCCTACCAATTGGGCCCGCAGGCGCCTAGCCAGGGTTTCCAATGCCATACCCCCCTCCGGCCTTTCGCAGCGTTTTCCACTGCTAGCGTCCATCCATACCGGATGGCGGCCCTGCCAGAGGAGCGGTTGGTGTGGTTGATGGAGCCAGCCCAATTGCAGAGATGGATCCAGGGCTGAGCCATAGAGCTCCAGTTCCAGATCTTCCCTCTTAATCCGCTGACCTTGGCTATCTCGCACCTCAAGCCTCAGGTTCCAGCTGCGAGCTTCCTGCTCCGTAGCTAAGGCTGCATGCTTAAGGCCCGGACGACTGAGGTCCGCTGCCCTACAAATCTGCTGAAGAAGCTCTAACTGGGCCAGAAACTGGTCAGCCGTCGGTAACCAATCTGCTGTCATCTATGCCAAGTTATTTTATCCAACTAGGGCAGCGCCTCAATCCGGCGCAACAGCAGACGCAGGGGCCCGGCCCTAAAACCAGGGTTTTCGCTGCCGGCATCGCTGAAGCGTGAATGCAAGATCTGGATCTGGCTAACTAGGGCTGGGTTGAAGTGCAGCGATAGGGATAAAGGCATTGTCACGGGGTTAGCCCGCACGGTGGGGCGCAACTGTTCAAAAGGAATCGTTACCCGGGTGATTCCCTCGGGTTCAGTGTCGAAGTCCACCACCCAGCGCAGCCCCCCAGGGATTAATTCCCCCAGGCGTCCAGCCAGATCACCAGGGGCCACTGCCAGCTTGTAGCGCCGGCCATCTCCCTCCAGTTCAAGGGCCAGGGCCTTGGCGCCCGAGAGATCGAGGGGGGGCTGCCATCGGGGCGAACGGCAGCTCACAAAGCCCCCACCCTCAGCCACCACCAGGGATTCCATCAATAAACCAGCGTTAGTCACCGCACAGGTGCCCTGGCTGCGACCCCCCATAACCGTGTCATTCAGGCTGGTCCAGCCACTAAATCCATCGCCACTGGCGATCAACAAAGTCATTAGTTCAGCCCAACGCCGCACAGGCCTCTGCATCAGCCAACACCAGGATGGCAGTGCTCGGTTGCACCAACTTGGCCGGGGTGCGCCCTGGGGTTTCGTTTGGATCCAAGAGCCGGCTCAGGGCCTGCTGCTTAGCGGATCCAGCCACCAGAAAAATCACCTGGCGGGCGGCAGACAGCAGCGGTGCCGTGAAACTGATCCTTGGAATCCCCTTGCCTTCCCCATGGGTCACCCAGCGGTCGGTAACTCTGGTGGCTGCGGTGCCAGGAAATAGCGAGGCCGTGTGGCCATCATCTCCTAGCCCCAGCAACACCAGATCGAGTATTGGCGGAGAACTGCCACAAAGTTGTTCAACGGTTTGGTTATAGCTAGCTATACCTTCTTCAACGCTGACCATCTGGGTGGGGACCTGATGGAAACAGGCTTTACTGCCAGGGCCTGCCGCCAGCAGGCTGGCTCGCACCATCCGGGCATTGCTGAGGGGATCCTCGGCGTCCACCCAGCGTTCATCACCCAGCAACAAATCCACCCGGTCCCAGGCCAGATGCTGCCTACCCAGGAGGTGATAGGCCTGCTCTGGGGTGCTGCCCCCAGCCAGGGCCACCTGGCAGCGGTCCCTTTGGCCCAGGGCCAGGTCAATGGCCTGGGCCATTAGTTCGGAGGCCCGCTGGGCAAGGGCCTGGCGATCGGGCAGCTGAATCAGTTGGTAACTGGTCAAGGCAGCCACTCGGTGTGGAAATCACCCTCCCTGTCTAGGCGCTTGTAGGTATGGGAACCAAAGCAATCACGCATGGCCTGAACCAGGTTCTGGGGCAGGCGGCCGCTCCGGTAACTATCGATGTAGTTCAACGAAGCGGAGAAGCAAGGGACGGGGATACCTGCCCGGGTGGCCTCAATTACTGTTTGGCGCAGGCCTGGGAGACGCCGCTGGATTTGTTCGGCAAACCAGGGATCCAGCATTAGATTTGCCAGCTCACTGTTGTGGTTATAGGCCTCTTGGATGCGCTTCAGCAGCCGGGCCCGGATAATGCAGCCCCCCTTCCAGATTTGGGCAATGGCGGCAATGTTTAGCTGGTAGTTGTGTACCCGTGAGGCCTCCTCCAGCAGGGCAATGCCCTGGGCGTAGCTGGCGATGCAGCTCAGCACGCAGGCATCTTGCAGGGGGGCCATGCCATCACTGGTGCTGCCAATGCTGAGGGCCATGGGGCCTGGGCCGTGCAGAAGCGATTCAGCCTTTTGGCGTTCACCATGCAGGGAACTCATCACCCGCGCATTTACAGATTCATAAATGGTGGGCACTGCCACCCCGAGCTCGAGGGCACTGATCACGGTCCAAAGGCCTGTGCCCTTTTGTCCAGCGACATCGAGGATCTTCTCGACCAGATCGCCACCGTCTTCGGGGTTTTTAGTGCGGAGACAAACCTCAGTAATTTCCACCAAGTAGGAGGAGAGCTCCTCTGAGTTGTTCCACTGGCCAAGTACATCGGCCATTTCGCTACCTGTGAGGCCAGCTCCCCGCTTCATCATGTCGTAGGCCTCGGCAAGGATTTGCTCCACGCCGTACTCGATGCCGTTATGCACGGTCTTAACAAAGTGGCCGGAGCCCCCGGGGCCGATGTAGGTGACGCAGGGACCATCCTCCACCTGGGCGGCCATCTTGCCAACCAAACTTTCGATGGCGTCGTAGGCCTGGCGGGTACCGCCAGGCATCATGCTTGGCCCCTCCAGGGCCCCTTTGGCACCGCCGGACACGCCCATGCCGATGTAACCAAAACTCTTACTTTCCAGCTCAGCCACCCGTCGTTCGGTGTCTGTGAAGAGTGAGTTGCCCCCATCAATCAACAGGTCCCCCTCCTCCAGGTAAGGGGCAATGCTGGCAATGGTGTCGTCGATTGGTTGGCCGGCCTTGATCATCATCAGGATCCGGCGCGGTTTCTCCAGCTTGTCTACAAATTCCTGCAGGCTGTAGGCAGCGCTGATTTGCTTACCTGCCCCGCGACCGGCCAGAAAATCGTCGGTTTTTTGGGCCGTGCGGTTGTAAACAACGCTGGAAAAACCGTTGCGCTCAGCGTTGAGCACAAGGTTTTCCCCCATGACGCCCAGGCCAATCAATCCAAAATGCCCTTTACCCATGGCTTGAAGCTTCAATTGGCTTAGGCCGCAGTCTGGCGCGGGGAGCTTAAGGCGCCGGTTAAGGCGCCGCTTCTGTTTTGGATTCCAAGCGTTAGAGCTGCGTCAGATGACCATTCCATCGGCGATCGAGGCGTTTTTAACCACCACCACCAGGCCATTGCGGATGTAAAAGCCGTGCTCGGGGCGATCGGCCTCCTCCACATGGTCTTTATTCACAATCGTCACATTAGAACCAATGCGAACATTTTTATCGAGAATTGCCCGCTTCACCGTGGTGCCCTGGCCAACGCCCATCGGAATTCCCCCCCGCTCCCGCAGCAGGGCCCTTTCCTCTCCGGATTCAAAGTAATCAGCACCCATTACCAGGGTGTCTTGCAGTACTACCTCGTTTTCAATCCGACTTCTAACTCCAAGTACGCAGCGGTGAATACTGCAGGCCTTGAGCAGGGAACCTTCACCAATGATCGATTCGGTCACCTGGGCGTCCTGGAGTTTGGAAGGCGGCAGGAAGCGGTGGCGGGTGTAGATCGGAAACTTCTTGTCGTAGAAGGAAAAGGGTGGCCGGGGTTGGGCCGTGAGCGCCAGGTTTGCCTCGTAGAAAGCCCGGATCGTGCCAATGTCCTCCCAGTAGTCGTCAAATAAATAGGAGCGGAGTTGCAAACCGTTCTGCAGGGCCGTGGGAATGATCTCCTTGCCGAAGTCGATGGCGCCAGGGTTTTCCTTCAGCAGGTTGAACAGCACATCGCGCTTAAACACGTAGATACCCATCGAGGCCAGATAGGGCCTGCGGGCTGCTTCCGTGGCACTGAGGCCCATGCTGGCGGTATCCACCTGCATTTCCTGCAGCTCTGCTCCCTTCGGTTTTTCCTTGAACTGACGAATCCAGCCCGCCTCATCGGTGCGCATTAGGCCAAAGCCCTCGGCTTGCTCGGCATCCACAGGCAGGGCGGAAACACTTACATCGGCGCCGCTGCGGCGATGTTCCTCCACGAACAGGCGATAGTCCATGCGGTAGAGCTGATCCCCCGAGAGGATCAAAACCTCATCCACATCCCATTCCTGGAATAGCCATTCGTATTTGCGCACCGCATCGGCGGTGCCCTCAAACCAGCTGGGGCTATCGGGGGTTTGTTGGGCGGCCAGCACCTCCACAAAGCCCTGGCCAAAACCGGAGGAGAGGTTGTAGGTCTGGCTGATGTGGCGGTTGAGGGAGGCGCTGTTGAACTGGGTCAGCACATAGATCTTGTTGATCCCGCTGTTAATGCAGTTGCTGACAGGGATATCGATCAGCCGATACTTGCCAGCCAGGGGAACCGCTGGCTTCGCCCGCATCTTTGTGAGCGGGAATAGACGGGTGCCGGCCCCGCCCCCCAGCACGATCCCCAGAACCCTTTTCATGCAATCCGATCATCCGTATGCACTCTGAAGGAGCCTCCCCCTAACCGGCAAGAACCTGTAGCAAGTCAGCTAGTTTTAGCCCCGTCCCTGGGAGCATCGCTGGGGTCCCCCTGGCTGTTTAGTTCGAATAGCCGTTCCAGTGATTCCATGGTCTGGAGCCGTTGGATCCTGGGTTGCGGTGCCCTAAGTGCAGTGGTGGGACCATGCAGCACCTTGTTGATGATCCCCTTACTAAGTGCTTCAACCACCTTGCGTTCCCGCTCGGAAAAATCTGGTCCCATGCGGCTAAGGGCCTTGAGCAGCTCTTGCTCGCGGATATCCTCCAGCTGACGGCGCAACCGGTTGATTGTTGGTACGGCCTCTAGGCCATCCCACCATTCCAGAAAAGCCCTCTGGTCCTGTTCCAGTAATACCTCCGCCTGCAAGGCCAATTCCCGCCGGGCCGCCTGATTGCGCTCCACAACCTCCTGGAGATCATCCACATCAAAACACTGCACGTTTGAGGCCTGACCGGCATCGGAACTGATGTTGCGGGGCACACCAATGTCCACCAACATCAGCCGTTGACGCCGCCTAAGCCCATTAAGCCGCTGGCAATTAATCAGGGGTTCATCGGCACCGGTACTGGTGAAGAGCAGGGAACAGTCCTGGAGCTGGGCATCCAGTTGATCGAGGCCCAGGCAGCGGATAGGCAGGTCTGGAAAGTCGGTGGAGAGCGCTTCGGCCTTGGCAACGGTGCGGTTGATCAGCACCAGCCGCCTGGCCCCTTTGGCCTGGAGGTGCTGAATCAGGAGTCGAGCCATGCGACCAGCTCCCACCACAGCTATCTGCTCGTCGCAGAGGGATACGAGCTCATCAAGCCCTTGGCCCTGGCCCACCTTCAGCTGGGCCAATTCCACTGCTGCAGAACTGATAGAAACAGCCCCGGACCCAAGGTTGGTTTCGCTGCGTACTCGCTTGCCAGTGCTAACAGCTTGGTTAAGGAGGCGGTTGAGGATTGGTCCAATCGACTGGTGATCTTGCCCCAGCCGATACATTTTCTTCACCTGGCTGAGAATCTGTCCCTCGCCCAGCACTAAACTGTCTAGGCCAGCACTTACCCGCAACAGGTGCTGAATGGCCTCCTCATGGTGCAGTGCAAAAAGGTGGGGATTTAATTCCTGACCAGGTAAGCCACTGTGGATCGAAAGAAAGTTTTGAATGGCGGCAACCCCTTCCTGGGGTTGCCGCAGGAGGCTGTAAATCTCGAGGCGATTACAGGTGCTAAGGATTGATGCCTCAAGCACCTGGTCATCGGATCTCAGGGTATTTAAAGAGCTCTGTAGGGAGTGCTCAGGGATGCTCAGCCTTTCGCGGATCTCAACAGGAGCCGTGTGGTGGCTGAGCCCTACGACGGCTAGGTGCATGCGTCAGGTGGGAGAGGGCCGATGACCGGGGTCGAGCCGATGCCCAACCCCGACTATGGCAGAACTCAGCGGAGGGCGATGCTCTTCGCACCTTCCTTGATGTGCACGGTGTCAGTGAAACGGGCTGTGTTGTCGAGGGTGCTGATGATCAGGCTGCTGGTGCGGGTGCAGTCTTTCTCAAATTTAACCCCATGGAAAAGCAAACCGTCAGTGATACCACTGCCAGCGAAAACCACGTTTTCACCGGAGGCCAATTCCTCCGCCTCGTAAACCTTGTCTACATCAGTGATACCCATCTCATTGAGACGGGCAATATTGCCTTCCTTAGTGTAGTCGGCCCATTCAGTGGTTTGGGCAACGGCGGGGTCGTAGACAAGTTGGCCCTGGAAATGGGCCCCGAGGGCCCGCAGGGCCGCGGCGGAGATCACCCCTTCTGGGGCGGCGCCAATGCCCATTAGGGCATGGGTACCGGTGCCAGCAAAACCACAGGCAATGGCAGCTTGCACATCGCCATCGGAGATCGGTTTTACCCGGGCGCCAGTGGCACGGATTTCAGCAATGAGCCCCTTGTGGCGAGCCCGATCCATCACCACGATTACTAGGTCGCTGGCGGGCATGCCAAGCACTTCGCTGAGGATGGCGATGTTTTCAGTGGCCGACTTGCGGATGTCCACCTTGCCCTTGGCGGCAGGGGGGGCAGCCAGTTTGTTCATGTAAAAGTCGGGGGCATTGAAAAGTCCGCCGCGGTCGCTGGCTGCCAGCACGGCCATGGAGCCATCCTGGTTGTTGGCGCAGAGGTTGGTGCCTTCGCAGGGGTCCACGGCGAAATCAACGCCGGGACCGGTGCCACTGCCCACTTCTTCGCCGATGTAGAGCATCGGTGCTTCGTCCCGTTCGCCTTCGCCGATCACGATCCGACCTTGCATCTGGATTTGACCCATGCGTAAGCGCATCGCCTCCACCGCAGCGGCATCAGCTTCGTCCTTCTTTCCCAGCCCCGTCAGCTTTGCCGAGGCGATGGCCGCCTGCTCGACAACTTCAAGGAGTTCCTGGATGAGAGTGCGGTCCAAGGTGTTTGGGGGCGAAAAGGGCTGGGGCCTAAGGCCTTTGGGCCTATGGCGGCGGCAACTGTATCAGTGCTAGCCGCCAGGGCAGCTCTCCACTGGCGTGGCCAACTGCCTCGGCCGGCTCCCTGGGGGCAACTTCGCTTAACTACGTAGAATTTGAGCCCCCTCTGCCCCAGCGATGACCCAGAAATCCCTTGTGATCGCTCCGTCGATTCTTTCTGCAGACTTCTCCAGACTCGGAGAAGACGTGAGGGCGGTGGATCAAGCCGGTGCCGACTGGATCCATGTGGATGTGATGGATGGTCGTTTTGTGCCAAACATCACCATCGGACCGCTGGTGGTGGAGGCGCTGCGCCCAGTGACCACAAAGCCATTGGACGTGCATTTGATGATTGTGGAGCCGGAGCGTTACGTGGCTGACTTTGCCAAGGCTGGCGCCGATCACATTTACGTTCAGGTGGAGGCCTGTCCGCATTTGCATCGCAACCTCGGCCAGATCAAAGACTTGGGCTGCAAGGCGGGGGCCGTACTTAACCCGAGCACACCGCTGTCAACCCTTGAGTACTGCCTTGAGCTCTGTGATCTGGTTTTAATCATGAGCGTGAACCCTGGATTCGGAGGCCAGAGCTTTATTCCCTCCGCCGTTGACAAGGTTCGCAGCCTCCGGCGCCTGTGCGATGAGCGCGGCCTTGATCCCTGGATAGAGGTGGATGGCGGCGTTAAGGCCAGCAATGCTTGGCAGGTGATTGAGGCTGGCGCCAATGCCCTAGTGGCGGGTTCAGCGGTCTTCAATTCACCCGACTATGCCGAAGCAATCAAAGGAATACGCCAAAGCAAGCGCCCTGAGATGGTGGCCTCCTGAAATGTTGCCGAAGAGCTGCTGAATCTTGGCGGCGCCCCAGGAACCCTGGGGCGATCAACTGTCAAAAAACCAGCCGTAGCTATGTAGGCCGATGCCCAGGAGGTTAACGCCTATGTAACAAACGCTAATTACGACCAGCCCCCCCACCGCCACCCAGGCGGGCCTACGGCCCTGCCAGCCCCTGGTGAGGCGGGTATGAAGATAGGCGGCATACACCAACCAGCAAATCAAGGCCCAGGTTTCCTTAGGATCCCAGCTCCACCAGCTGCCCCATGCTTCATTGGCCCAAACGGCACCGCTAATGATGCCAATTGTGAGCATAAGAAAGCCAACGGTGATGGTGCGATAGCTGAGGTTGTCCAAGCGTTCACTAAGGCCAATATTGACCGATTGAAGTTCTATGGGGCCGCCATTGGCCAGGTGGGCCCGCTGATAGGACCCGGTGCCAATCGAACTACTTCGTAATTCCACCGCATCGCCCCGCTGGGTCCAGAGGACTGCCAACGACAACAGCGATCCCACCAGCAGGGCTGCGTAACTCATCATGATCACGCTCACGTGCATCACCAGCCAGCTGGAGCGCAGGGCAGGCACCAGGGGGGCAGAATTCTGCAGGCTGTCGGGTAGGGCAAAGCTGGCAAAGGCCACACAAACCAGGGCCATGGGAGTGGTGGCGGCCGGTACCAGGGGCGAGGGCCAGCTGCGTTCCACCAGCAGCTGGGTGAGGGTGCAGCCCCAGGCAAGAAAGCAGAGGGATTCGTAGAGGTTGCTGATCGGGAAGTGTCCGGAATCCAGCCAGCGCCAGAGCAATTGGCTGGTGAGCAAAAGGTTTGCCGCCACCACCAGACCCCGTACTAGTAGCCCCGCCGGGGCAGGCTTGCCGCCGTCCTTAGCATCGCTGCCACTTAAGGACCAGAAGGCCAAGGGCAGGGCCAGCAGCAATGCCGCAAAGGCCAGCAAACCAAGCAATAGAACCGGATCCTTCAACACCGCTTCAAACAAAACAAAGTGACCTAGGTCTAAGCCAGGCTGGGCCTGGTTGGGGTTATCGGCTGGCGCCCCGCAGCAGCCAAAGTCCCCCCAGTAGGCCAATGCCCACAGGGGCCCAGGCGGATACGAAAGGCATAAGGGTGCCTTTTACCCCAAGGGAACTGAATACAAATGCCAACAGGTAATACATAAATATTAGTAAAACGCTGATCCCAAAGCCCTGGCTGCGGCTAGTGCGACCGTTTGGGCGAGCGCCAAGGCTGGCACCAATGAGGCCAAAGACCAAGCAAATAGCAGGGAAGGAAAACTTCTCCTCGATACGTACTCTTAATTTTCTAGCCTCCTTACGGTCCCCAGCCTGTTCAAGGATTTGCAGACCTTCGCGAGCCTGGGCTAGGGTCATGTTATTGGCATCCTTAGGAAGATCTGCAAGATCTATAGGCGCACCATTGAGGGGGTAAAAATAACTCTTAAATTCAGCAGTAGTGTTGATTCCACTATTCTCTGCTATGGTTACAATGCTGCCATCTAGGAATTCCCAGTTGCCGCGTTTTTGGTCATAGCGAGCTTGCTTTGCCTTAAGCATTTGTCGATAGTTAGGCCTGCTAAAGTCAAGGAGTGTAACATCTATCATTGCCCCTTCAAAATAATAGCGGGCGTAAAATAGTTGAACCAACCGCTCCTTCTCGCTCTGCCTAGAGCCAGCAACCTTTCCATAGCGAGGATAGATAATATTCTCCCCTTTTTCGGAGTCGATGCTGCGGCCAAGCGCTTTCTGTAGAGTTACATAACCAGCCCTGTTGCTGGGGGGGACAATTGCATCATTAAAAACAAAGGTAAGACCGCTCATTAGCCCAGCCAGTACCAGGGCCGGAAGCACAAAGCGTGCAGTGGATACGCCAATGCTACGTAGGGCGGTTAGTTCACTCCCACCCGAGAGGCGGCTGTAGGCCAAAAGAGTGGCCATTAGGGTGGCCATGGGAAACGACAGCACCAAAAAGCCGGGCAATTTGAGCACCAATACCTTCAGGGCCACATCAAGGGGTAGGCCAGCTTCTGCCACCTTGCGCACCAGTTCAAATACAACCCCCACGGAAAGGGTTACGGCGGTGAATGCGGCAACCCCAAAGAGCAGAGGGGCAATTAGTTCCGCCAATAGCCAGCGATCCATTAGGGGAATTCTTTGCCATAGACGCTGGCTCAGCCCTTGGACCCTCAGCAAAGCACTGCCTAGAA
>JBDLTB010000001.1:0-15583 GCA_039799245.1 Cyanobacteriota bacterium | reverse complement strand
AGGTGCACCGCCAAAAGGCGGCCCGGGTCGTTGATGACGACCGTATGCACCCTGTACCAGGGCAATCCCATTGGATTCGGTGCGGGGAAACGAGACAGGAGCTCCGCAGAAGCTGCGAAGTGTGGTGATCGTAAGGGTTTTAGGCCGTTGACTGACCGCTGGTTTTAAAGGGAAACAGTTGGACAGCCCCTCCAGGCCCCCCCAGGGCTGGAGTCTCCCTGAGAGGTGGTCACAAATCGCAATCTTGGCCCTGCAGAATGGGGGTTCCCGTAGAAGCGCCATGCCCGTTGTTCGTTTTGTACGGGAGGGCCGAGAGCTTGATTGCCCTGCCGGAACGAATTTGCGGGAGCTGGCCTTGGCCGAAGGGGTGGAGCTCTATGGATTGAAGGGCCGCCTCGGCAATTGCGGTGGTTGCGGCCAGTGCATTACCTGCTTTGTGGAGGTGGTGGCGGAGCGCCAGCCCGGGGCGCTCAGTGCCCCCACGGCGGTGGAAGTCAAAAAACTGCTTCGAAGGCCCGAGGCTTGGCGCTTGGCCTGCCAGGTGCTTGTGCTGGATTCCGTGGCGGTGCTCACCAGGCCCCAGCTGGGCAAGGGGGGACTAGAGGCCCAGCTGGAGCAGGCGCGCTTGGCGCCCCTGCCGGAGCAGATCAGCGACGAGCTGTAAACAGCGGGCGAAAGGGCCCGCCTGCCACTGATACCCTCCTGGGGATTCCGCCTCCGGTCATGGAAACCAACGATCTTGGCTTTGTGGCCAGCCTGCTTTTTGTGCTGGTTCCAGCCGTGTTCCTGATCGTTCTCTACAACCAGAGCAACAGCGGCAAGGGCTGAGCTCTCGGGATTTTTGAGGATTCAGGGCTCCCGCACCAGCAAAACCGGTGCGGGGGCATGCACCCGCACATAGTCACTAACTGAGCCCCCCAAAAGTTTGTCTAGGTCCACCAGGCCCCTGGCCACCAATGGGCGCCGGTCTTGGGAGGCGATCACTAACAGATCGGCATCCACCTCCTTGGCGGTTTCGCAGATGACCCGGCCAATGTCCCCAGTTTTGTGCAGGGTCTTCAGCTCTACCCCATAGCTTCGGGCCCGCTGGCCTGCCTGCTGCAACAGGTTGTCTACGGGGCTCTGGCCCTGGCGGCTGGGGGTTAGGTCGTGGTGGCTGATATGCACCCCAGTGAGGGTGCAGCCAGGGATGTCCCTGGCCAATTCACAGGCCAGCTTGAGGGCGTCGTCGCCCACACCGGTGCCGTCGATGCCCACCAGTAATCGGTTTACATGGCGCACGTAGAGATCGTCACGCACGAGCAGCATCGGCCTGGTGGAGAGCTGAAAGACGTATTGGCTAGCGCTGTTGGCCAGAATTGATTGCAGTCGACCGAGACCGCGGGAGCCCATCACGATCAGGTCGGCATCGAGTTCATCGGCCACCTTCAGCACGGTTTGCTTAGTGTCGCCCTGGCGCAGGATCGTGTTTACGTCGGCAGGATTCAGGCCAAGCTTGGCCACCGCTGCCGCCAGTAGCGTCGCCCCCCTTTGCCAGTGTTCCTGCAGGTCAGCTCCGGCCTGCTCAGGCACCACGTGCAACAGGTTCAAGCGGGCCTTGGCAAAACCGGGGATGTCGCGCAGCATGCGCACCATCTCTTCCACCGGACCTTTGCCGGAATCGGCGATCAGGAGGTTGCGGAACATGGTCTTTGGGGATGGTATGCCGGCAGCCTATGGCGGTGTTACCTAGGCGGCGACAGCTGTGGAAAAGGATGTAACGGACTGGCCCTGGCGTTGGGGCAAGCAGGTGCTGCCCCAACACACAGACCATGCCGGCGTCATGTGGCACGGGGCCTATGTGGCCTGGCTGGAGGAGGCCCGGGTGGAGGCCTTGGCGGCAGCTGGCTTGGCCTATGCGGAGCTTTCCGCCAGCGGTTTGGAATTGATGGTGGTGGAGTTGCAGTTGTGCTATCGCCGCCCCTTGCGCCATGGGGAAAACGTGGAACTGCGCAGTCGAATCGTTGGGGCCAAAGGGCTGCGTTTGCCCTTTCAAACCCAGTTCATCACTGGGGCGGGCCAGCTGGCGGCGGAGGCGCTGGTGACCCTGGCCTTGGTGGATCGGGAGCACGGCAAACCGTTGCGGCGGCCGCCGGAGCCCCTGGCCCGCGCCCTGGAGACCTTGGCCAGGGGCCACTAGTGTGCTAGTACAGGTGTATTGGCGGATGGGCTATGGCTGGCGGGGTGGGGGTGAGCTGGGCCCAGCGGCGCCAGTGGTGGTGGACCTGGGCCCAGTGTGAGGGGGTTGGCATTCAGCGGCTGAGGCAGTTGGAACGGGAATTCGGCGACCTTGGACTCGCCTGGCAAGCCAGCCCCGGGACCCTGGCGGCCCAGGGGGGCATGGGCCCTGCCTTGCTGGCCAGCAAAGCCGAATTGTCCCAGCGCTTGGGGCCCTCTGGGGGGCCGCTTGTTTGTCCTCCCCGCACTTTTGTGCTGGGAAATCCCGGCTTTCCACCGGCCATGGCGGCCCTGGAGCGACCGCCCCTCCAGTTGCACTGGCAGGGTCGCGGCAGCCTGTGGCCCTGGCTGCGCAAATGTTTGGGTGTGGCGGTGATTGGCACCCGTCGCCCCTCTCTCCATGGCTTGAGTTGGGCCCGCCGGTTGGGGGTGGCCCTGGCCGGGGCGGGCTGGCCGGTGGTTAGTGGCCTGGCGGAGGGGATTGATGGGGAAGCCCACCAGGGCTGTTTGGAGCAGGGGGGAGCCCCCGTTGGGGTATTGGCCACCCCGATTGAGCGGGTTTACCCCAGCCATCACCGCAGCCTCCAGCGGCAGGTGGCAGAGCGGGGGCTTTTGGTTACGGAGCAGCGGGCAGGGGCGGAGGTGAAACGGGGAAATTTCGCCGCCCGTAACCGTCTTTTGGTGGCCTTGGCCCGGGCGGTGGTGGTGGTGGAATGCCCCAGCGCCAGTGGGGCGCTGCACGGGGCCCGGCTGGCCAGGGAAGCGAAAATACCCCTCTGGGCGGTGCCCGCCGACACCGACCGCGATTCGGCCCGGGGCAGCAACGCCCTCTTGCAGCAAGGGGCCAAATTGCTATTGGATCCCGCTGACCTGCTGGCCAGCCTCGGCCCAGGGCCCCTGGCCGCCAGCGCTGGGTTGCCCCCTCCGCTGGCCCCCGGGGTTAGCCATCCCCTCTTGGGCGCCCTGGGCCAGGGGGCCAGCCTGGAGGAATTGGGTCAGCGGCTGCAACAGCCATTGCCTCAGGTGGCCCAGCAGTTGTTGGAGCTGGAGTTGGCTGGTCTGGTGCAGCCGGCGGCGGGGCTTTGCTGGCGGCCCCGCCACAATGGCTGCAACCCCGGGACCCTGGCCGGATGACTGAAACGGCGCAGCCAGCCAGCGGGGAAAGTATCAGCGCTGGGGCCTTGCTGGCCTGGCGGCGGCGGCTATTGCTTAAACATCCGGGGCGGGGCCCAGCCCTCGACTGGCTTTTGGAGCTGGAGGGGGGGCTGGGCTGGCCCCAATTGCAGGCCTGTCGCCTCTATCCGGAGCGACCCTTAGGGCTCAAGCGTCCCCTTGGGCACCTGGAGGCCCTCTGGTGGCGCCATTGCCAAGGGGATGAGCCTTTGCAATACCTGGTGGGGCGCTGCCCCTGGCGGGATTTGGAATTGCAGGTGGCGCCGGCGGTGCTCATCCCCCGCCAGGAAACCGAATTACTGGTGGAGTTGGCCCTGGGGCTTGTTTACCACCAGGGGGAGGCCCCCCGCACCTGGGCCGACCTGGGCACAGGTTCCGGTTGCCTAGCCCTGGCCTTAGCCCGGGCCTGGCCAAATAGTTGTGGTTGGGCGGTGGATTGCAGCGGCCCAGCCCTGGCCCAGGCGGCGGCCAATGGGGCCCAGCTGGGCCTGAATGGGCGGATTCAGTGGCGGCAGGGGTCCTGGTGGCAGCCCCTGGAAGACTATTGGGGCCGCTTGCCTTTGGTGGTGAGTAACCCGCCTTACATACCCTCCGCATTGCTGGCGGACCTGGACCCAGTGGTGCGCGACCACGAACCCTTGTTGGCCCTGGATGGTGGCGCCGATGGCCTTGATTGTCTGCGCCAGATTGCCGCCGGTGCCCGGCGGGCCCTGGCCCCCGGGGGCTGGCTGCTGCTGGAACATCACCACGACCAGTCGTTGGCGGTGGCCCAGTTGCTAATGGCGGCGGGCTTAGGGGACCTACAGGTGGCCAAGGACCTGGAGGGCAAGGCCCGTTTTGCCCTGGCCCGGGCGCCGGGGGGAGCCTGACCTTGGCGTCTTCTTTGCCCCCCCCTGGTGGGCCCTTGCCTGCCGCCTCCATGCCTGATGGGCCCATGAATGTGCTGGATGCCGCTGCCCTCGCCGCACACCTACGGGCGGGCCAACCGGGGGCTTTCCCCACCGACACCCTGCCGGCCCTGGCGGTTTTACCGACGGCGGCCGCGGCCCTTTGGCAGCTGAAGCAACGGCCGGCCCATAAACCCCTAATCCTGCTGGGGGCCAATGGGGACAGCCTCTGGGCCCTGTTGGGCTTAGACCCCCTGCCCGCCTGGGCCGCCATGGCTGCCCGCGGCTGGCCCGGGGCCCTGACCCTGGTGGTTCCCGCCCGGGGGCCGCTGGTGGAGGCGCTAAATCCCGGCGGCGGCAGCTTGGGTTTGCGGGTGCCCGCCTGCGGCCGCACCCGGGAGTTGCTGCGGCTCAGCGGGCCATTGGCCAGCAGCAGCGCCAACCTTTCCGGTCAGCCCCCCTGCACCAGCCCTGGGGCCCTGGCCGCCGCCTTCCCTGGGGTGCCTTTGTTGGGGCCGCTGCCCTGGCCCCAGGGGTCTGGGCTGGCCAGCACGGTATTGGCTTGGCAGGCTGAAGATTCCACTACCCCTTGGCGGCTGTTGCGCCAGGGGGTGGTGCAATTCCCTGGGGAGCCACTGGGCTGATGGGTTGGCTAGTGCTGGTTGTGGTTTTTCTGTTGACCCTGGTGGAGTGGTTGGTGCGACCGCTGCTGCAGGCCGGTCAGGCCCTATTCAGCCTGCATAACTTGATCTGGCTGCCCCCGCTGCTGCTGGTTTGGGCCCTTACGGCTAAGCGGCCCTAGGGGAGGGCAACCAGCGGCTGCTGAGCAAGGAAAGCAGCACTAGCCCACTGGAACAGATCAGACAGGCCGCCATGCCTCCGGTGAGATATATCCAGCCGGAGAGGAGCGTGCCCAATAGCCGACCAGCCGCATTGGCCATGTAATAAAAGCCCACATTCAGACTCACATTTTCGGCATCGGTGTAGGCCAGCACCAGGTAACTGTGGATCGAGGAATTCATCGCAAACACCACGCCAAAGGCTGCTAAGCCGCCAACAATCACCAGGCCGGGATCCTCCTGGCGCCAGAGGGCCATAGCCATCAGCGCTGGAATAGCCGCGAGCACTGCGCTCCAGAACTGCACGGCCCCAGGCCCTGGGGCCCTGGCCTTGCCCCAGCTGCGTCTCAGGGCCGGGGCTGCCCCCTGCACGATCCCGTAGCCAATCACCCAGAGGCCCATGAAGCCGCCCACTTCCCAAAAGCGCCAGCCGAGCGCCGCCTCCAGGAACACAGGCAGGGCCACCACAAACCACACATCCCGGGCGCCAAATAAAAAGAAGCGACCCAGAGACAACACATTGATGCCCCTCGATTTAGAGAAAAGGGAGGAGAAGGCCAATTTTTGTTTGACCCTGCCGATGTCTGCGGGCAACCCCAAGGTGCCCAGGAAAGCCAGAAACAAACCGGCCGCCATCGCCGCCACTGAGCCGGCAAACCCGAGGCCGGTGAGCAGCACCCCCCCCAAGAAAAAGCCCACCCCCTTGAGGGCATTCTTGGAACCAGTGAGCAGGGCCACCCATTGGAATAACTGCTGTTCTCCTTTGTCTTCGTTCCCGGGGGTAGCTGGCACCACCGTTTTAATGGCGCCCTTGGCACTCATCTTGTTGAGATCTTTGGCAATGCCGCTGAGTGCCTGGGCCGCCATCACATAGATCACTGAAAACAGCTTGGGCCAACTGGCTGAAACCGGGATTAGCAGCAGCAGGGCCAGGATCTGCAGTAGCAACCCAGCCCAAAGGGTGAGCCGCAGGCCAAAACGGGCCCCGAGCCAGCCGCCATAAAGGTTGGTGAGAATGCCGAAGAATTCGTAAAAAATAAATAGAAAGGCGATCTCCAGGCTGGAGTAGCCGAGCTTATGAAAGTGAAATAGCACCAGCATCCGTAGGGCGCCGTCGGTGAGCGTGAAGGCCCAGTAGGCCCCGGTCACCACCACGTACTGGTGCAAGGCTGATAGGGGCTTGGCCATGCTGATTGCTCCGCTCAGCGTTGCTCTAGTTGGGCCACATGGCAGGCCAGGTCAGCCAGGCGACAGCTGTAACCCCATTCGTTGTCGTACCAGGCATAAACTTTTAGTTGGGTGCCGTTGATCACCATCGTGGAAAGCCCATCAACAATTGAACTGCGACTGTCATTGAGATAATCCACTGATACCAATGGCCGTTCTTCATAGCCAAGAATTCCCGCGAGGGGGCCAGCGGCAGCGGCGGCAAAGGCAGCATTCACCTCCTCCACACTTACCGATTGGTTCAGTTCAAAAACGGCATCGGTGAGGGAGCCATTCAAAAGCGGCACCCGCACCGCATGGCCATTCAGTTTTCCCTGTAGTTCCGGGAAGATCAGGCCGATTGCCTTGGCGGAGCCAGTGCTGGTGGGGATCAGGCTCTGGATGCAGGAGCGGGCCCGGCGTAGGTCGCTCTTAAAACCATCCACCACCACCTGGGTGTTGGTGACGTCGTGCAGGGTGGTGATCGAACCGTGCTTGATCCCGAAGTTTTCCTGGATCACCTTCACTATGGGGGCCAGGCAGTTTGTGGTGCAGGAGGCGGCTGTAATCAGGCGGTGGCGGGCTGGTTCGTAGAGCTGGTGGTTGATGCCATAAACGATGTTGAGGGCCTCTGCGCCAGCGATTACCCCCTTTACAGGACAGGCAACGATCACGCGCTTGATGTCGATTTGTTCGAAATAAGGCCCAAGGGTTTCAGCTGTTTTGAACTTGCCGCTGCACTCCAGCACCAGATCCACCCCGGCCCCCTGCCAGGGCACAGCGGTGGGCTCCTTTTCCTGGCTGTAGCTGATGCGCTGATCGGCAACGTTGAAGCCGCTGGGGTCGTCAACGCTGGCGCTCAATTGTTGCTGCCAGCGCCCATGGACGGAATCAAATTCGAGCAGATGGGCGGCTGTGGCGGCGGTGCCAGCCATGTCGTTTACGTGCACCAGCTGGATGCCCGGGCGACCCCAGAGGGCCCGGAACACCAGCCGACCGATGCGACCAAAGCCATTGATGCCAATTTTCATAGCCTTCACCACCTGATGGCCCTAGGCTCGCATCAAGTTGAGTTGATTGGTTTATGGCGCGGTTAACGGCCGTGGTCCCAGGGGCCTCGATCGACGCTGGCCAGGCAAGGCTTCTTTTGAAGGCCCTGGCGGATCCCCTGCGGCTTCAGGTGATCGAGTCCCTAGCCCTGGGGGAGCGTTGTGTTTGCGATCTAACCACTGAACTGGGCCTTGGCCAGTCGCGGCTCTCTTTTCATCTAAAGGTGCTTAAAGACGCTGGTTTACTGCTAGATCGCCAGGCTGGTCGTTGGATCTATTACCGGCTGCAGCCCGAGGCTATTAAAGGCCTGGCGGGCTGGTTGCACCAGCTCAGTGATTCCTGTGGCGTCCAAGCCAATCCCTGTAAATAAGGAGCAGAACATTGGAACAAACGCTTGCCAGATTGTCGAAACTGGATCGCTATCTGCCGATTTGGATTCTGTTGGCCATGGCCATGGGCCTGTTACTTGGTCGCTTGATTCCTTCCCTACAGGCGCTGCTTGATGCGGTGAAGATCGGAAATACCTCTTTGCCGATTGCCCTGGGGCTTTTGATGATGATGTATCCGGTGCTGGCCAAGGTTCGTTATGAGCAATTGGGCAATAGGGCCAGTGATCGACGGCTGTTGGCTTTGTGCTTAGGTCTGGTTTGGCTAGTGGGTCCAGCGTTGATGTTTTGCCTGGCCTGGCTATTGCTGCCCGATCAACCTGCTTTTCGCACCGGTTTGATTGTGATCGGCATTGCCCCTTGCATTGCCATGGTACTGATCTGGATTGATCTGGCCCAGGGGGACAGGGAGGCGGCTGCCTTGTTGGTGGCAATTAACTCGATTTTACAGGTATTAGGTTACGCCCTACTTAGTACTTTTTACCTGAAAACTCTCCCAGGGTGGCTTGGTCTGGAAACCCTTGATTTACAGTTTTCAACTGGGGAAATTGCTAAGGCAGTGCTCTTTTTCCTGGGTCTGCCCCTGGGGGCAGGTTATATCTCACGTAGGCTGGGGCTAAGGCTGAAGGGCCGCCAGTGGTATGAAAATAAGTTTATTCCATTGATTAGTCCCTGGGCTCTCTATGGGCTGCTGTTTACCATTGTGGTGCTATTTGCCCTGCAGGGAAGTGCGATTACATCCCAGCCCCTAGAGGTGCTTAAGGTGGCTATTCCCCTGCTGCTTTATTTTCTGATTATGTGGAGTTTGGCCTTTTTTCTCGGGGTGCGAGCTGGGCTTAGCTATGCCAAAACAAGCACATTGGCTTTTACGGCTGCTGGTAATAATTTTGAGCTGGCTATTGCTGTTTCTGTGGGGGTTTGGGGTGTGACCTCGGGCCAGGCCCTTGCTGGGGTGATTGGCCCTTTGATTGAGGTGCCGGTTTTGGTGGCGCTTGTTTACCTATCCCTATGGCTGCGGCGCCTAGTTCAGTTCCGAAATTCAGGTCGCTTGTCTTGATCAAGGCTGCGATTGAGAATGTCCTTAAGGGTTAAACCCACGGGGAGACTGCCGGCATAGGCGCTGCCCAATGCCCGACGGTAAACCTTAGATTCGATCAGGCGGTAGGTGGAGGAAATCAGGGGAATTGCACCGGCTTCTTCGGCAAGTTTGTAGCCATTGCTGAGTGAGTAGCCCACGAAGTCCCTCAGGCTGGCGGAGCTTTGTAACTGCTTGTCGTTTACATAGATAAACAGGGGGCGTGACAGGGGGCGATAGGACTCATCTTGCACAGCTTTCAGAGTTGGTAATACCTTGGTGCCGTCTGCTTGTTCAAGGGCTAAGGCCCTCAATTTAGCTTTATTAGCTTGGTAATACTCAAAGCCAAAATAGCCAAGGGCAAGGGGATCAGTGGCTACTCCTTTAACGATAACATCGTCATTCTCGCTGGATGTATAATCGATGCGAGAATTTTCAGAATCTCCATTTACGGCTTTGTTGAAATAGTCAAAAGTTCCTGAATCTTTGCCCGGGCCGTATAGATTAACTGCCTTGTCAGGCCAGCTTGGATTTACCTGGCTCCAGCGCTTAACTTTATCCTGGGCGTCTTTACTCCAAAGTCGTTTTAGCTCTTGAACTGTAATATCTTTGGCCCAGCTGTTGGCGGGGTTCACCACCACTGTGATCGCATCAAAGGCTATTGGCAGTTCAATAAAGCGCACACCATTTTTTTCGCAGAGCTTGAGTTCCTTGGCATTGATCGGCCTAGAGGCGTTGCTAATGGAAATCTTCTCAGCACAGAAAAGCCTGAATCCGCCACTGGTGCCAGATTCTTTCAGCTCAATTGTTACGTTTTTGCCTTTGGCTGTTTGCTTGAAGCCTTTGATCGCAGCCTCCGTGATAGGGCGCACTGTGCTGGAACCGTTGATGCTTAGCTTTTCTGCAGCCATCGCCCCGGCAGCACTGCTGCTGACGCCAATGGCGATTAAGAGGGCAAGCGGAAAGCGGGCAGCCACGGCAATGCTTATTCAACTGAACTGAGCCTACAGATCAATAATGATTGATTGGTTAAGACTTGGTGAATTTCCCTCGGGCCGGGCTTCAGTGGTCCCCATGGCTGCGGCCAATTAGCCAGGCACTAAAGGCCAACAACATGACGCTGGCGCAGAACTGGAGGAGGTTTGCCATCGAGTCTACTGGGAAGCTGATCATCGTTTTAAATGCTGAAACGATGAGAGCCACCACGATTACATTGGTGAGCTTCTGTTTGAGGGTGTCTAGTGAGTCGATGCTTAATAGATTGCGGCGCCGTTCTGGTATGGCTTCATTGCGGTCGTCAATATCTGAAATTACTAGTTCATAGATGCCATAGCCAAATATTAGCAGAGCGATCCCAATCACATAGTAATCGATGCCGCCAATCAGGGTGCCTATTAATTCAGTGGAGTGTTCCCAATGTCCACCACTTAGCTGCTGAGAAAGGCCTTGCATAGCCCTGATTTCCTCGGCCGTGCCCAAAAGAAAGCAATTGACACTGCCGAGCAAGCTCATGACCACCGGCAGCACACTTACGAGCCGAAAGCGCCAGATAAGCCGTTCAAAAATGAATTCTGGAGAACGGCGTTTCATTGGAGAGTCAAGGGACGCGTTTGCTACTAAGGACGCGTTCGAGCAGCAATCTACTCAACAGTGAGAAGATTGCTACGCCCCCCAGCACCATGGCGGCCCCATAGGCCAGCTCGGTGTTGTACTGCTTGTAGGCGTCTTCGATGAACAGCGGTAGGGTTTGGGTTTCACCGGCGATGTTGCCGCTGACCACTGCTACGGCCCCGAATTCGCCCAGGGCCCTGCCCGTGGTGAGGATCAACCCGTAGAGGGCCGCCCAGCGCACGGAGGGCAGGGTTACTTTCCAAAACACCTGCCAACTGCTGGCCCCCAGGGTGCGGGCTGCCTCCTCCTGGTCCCAGCCTTCCTCCTCCAGCAGTGGGATCACTTCCCGCGCCATAAAAGGGAAGGTAACGATGATGGTGGCCAGGGCCATGCCGGGCCAGGAGAAGATTATTTTCCAATGGAGTGCGCTCACTACGGAGCCGAAAATGCCATGGTTTGGGCTATAGAGAAGCACCAACATCAGGCCCACCACCACGGGTGAGATCGAAAAAGGCAGGTCGATTATGCTCAGCAGTAGGGCTTTGCCAGGGAACTGTTTACGGGCAATGGCAGTGGCGGCGGCCAGGCCAAAGATAGTGTTGGCGGGTACTGCTATGGCTGTCATCAAGAGGGTGAGTAGCACCGCGTGCCGCAGCTCCTCGGAGTTGAAGTTTTCGATGAATGGGCCCAGCCCCTTGGCAAAGGCACCGGCCACTACATTTAAGGCGGGCACCACGATCACGAGGGCCACATAAAGACAAGCGATAATCGGAATTAGTTTTTTCATGATTTTGAAGGATTTGCCTCCCAGTTGCGACCCCAAACCTGAATGCCGTTGATCACCACAAGGCTGAGCAGGGAAAAGATAAGCATCACCATGCCAATTACCGTGGCACCATCAAAGTCAAATTCCTCAAGTTTTTGGATGATCAAAGTTGGGGTGATCAGATCTCTGAAGGGCACGTTGCTGGAAATCATCACCACCGAGCCGTACTCGCCCACGGCCCGGCTATAGCCCTGGGCGATGCCCGAAAGAATTGCTGGAGAGAGCTGGGGCAGCACCACCCGGAAGAGGGTTTGGGAACGGCTAGCCCCGAGGCACCAGGCCGCTTCCTCCTGGTCTACCTCCAGGGCTTCCAGCACCGGTTCAACACTGCGCACCACAAAGGGCAGGGAGATGAACACCATCGCCACTGCCACGCCAAGCCAGGTGTATGAGACCTTGAGGCCAACTATGGCTAGGAGTGGGGCGCCGATCCAGCCATTGGTGCTGTAAACCGCGCTAAGGGCCAAGCCCGCCACGGCGGTGGGCAAGGCGAAGGGCAGGTCGATCAGGGCACTGAGGATGCGTTTGCCTGGGAATTCAGTGCGCACTAGGGCCCAGGCAATGATCAGGCCAAAGAAGCCATTGATCAGGGCCGCCACAAAAGCCAAGCCGAAACTGATCTTGTAGGTGGCCAGCGCCTCTGGGGTGGTGGCCAGGGCCCAGAATTGCGAAGGCCCCACGTGGGCGGCCTTGAGGGCCATGCCACCGATGGGTAGAAACAGCACCAGGCCGAGATAGGCCCAGGTGATGCGCCAGGGCCAGCTGGGCAGAGGTGGCAACGCCAGGCCCCGGGGCCGGGGCACTCCAATCGGAACCAAGGGGTTTAGCACCAGTAAAGCTCCATCAATCTACGGTACTGCTACCGGGATTGAGCAGTATCCTGGGTTCCGCTCGACAGGCTTGAATTCCATTATCTGTATGGGCCTCTTTATCCATGGGCATCCGCGTCGCCAACGTCACCAAGTCGTTTGGAGACTTTCAGGCCGTTAAAGACGTGAGCCTCGATGTGGATAGTGGCTCCCTGGTGGCGCTGCTCGGCCCCTCTGGGTCGGGTAAGAGCACCTTGTTGCGACTGATTGCTGGCTTGGAGGAGGCAGACGCCGGCAGGGTGTGGATCACCGGGGAGGAGGCCACTAACCGTTCGGTGCAAGACCGGCAGGTGGGCTTTGTTTTCCAGCACTTTGCCCTGTTTAAACACCGCAATGTGCGCCAAAACGTCGCCTTTGGCCTGGAGCTGCGCGGCTGGAAGCCGGCGGCGATCCGGCGCCGGGTGGATGAATTATTGGAATTGGTGCAGTTGCAGGGCTATGGCCAGCGCTATCCCTCCCAGCTTTCCGGCGGCCAGCGCCAGCGGGTGGCCTTGGCCCGGGCCCTGGCGGTGCAACCCCGGGTGCTGCTGCTGGATGAACCGTTCAGCGCCCTGGATGCCAAGGTGCGCAAAGAACTGCGGGCCTGGTTACGCAATCTCCACGATGAAATGCATGTAACCACCGTAATTGTTACCCACGACCAGGAGGAGGCCATGGAGGTGGCCGACAAGATTGTGGTGATGAATGAGGGGCGAATCGAGCAGATCGGTTCGCCTGCCGAAATATATGACCAGCCCGCCACCCCCTTTGTGATGGGATTTGTGGGGAGCGTTAATGTGCTGCCCTCCGGGACAGTGGGCCAGCAGCTCGGATCCGATCCCCTGGCCAGCGATCTATTTATTCGCCCCCACGATCTAGATCTACATCTCACTCCCCAGCCGGATAGTGTGCCGGGTCAGTTGCGTCGCTTAACCCATATGGGGCGTGATCTGCAGGCGGAGTTGGTGTTGGAGGGGGGCGATGTGGTGATGGTGGTGTTACCCCGGGAACGGCTGGACTACGCCAGCCTTAATCCCGGCGACCGCTTACATATAACCACAAGACAGACAAGAACCTTTGAGCCTGATTACGCCATCTAATTTTTTATTCTTATTAAGTTCGTCTAATTAATCCCGTTCAAGTTCGTAGCCCGCTAGGCGGGCATCGGAGCGAAATTGCGCAAGGGATAGGCCAGACTGATGCTTTAGAAGCCGGCCATTTTTTAAAATCAATGTGAAATATTGAACTTGGGAAGAGTTGCGCTTTGCGCTGACTACTTCTGCGGCCATGGTGATTCTCTCGGTGATTTTGGGGGTGAATGATAAAGGTTGTTGGATTAACAGGTCAAACTTGGGTTTTTAAGCTTGGCTAAATAGGCTTAGATTGCTGGAATTAGCTTATTGGGTATGAACAGATCGTCATTGCTGATCTGTTGAAGTGTGCCTTTGGTGCGAATTAGGCTGAGGTTTTTGGTTACTGTGACCCTGGTTAAACCGCAAATATCGCCCAGGGCCTTATGGGTTAGGTTCAGTTCCTTGAGGGATAGCCGGTAACCTTTGCTGCTCACCATGCCGAAGCGGCTGCCAATCCAGGTGAGCAGTTGCAGCAGACGTTCCTCCGCAGACTTGATGCGATTAATACGAAAGATCTCTTCCACCGTGCGGATGTGATCCGCCAGGAATTGCGAAACCTCATCTGGCGTGGGCTTGCTTTGCTCCACCACCACCGTGGTGAGGCATTGAATTTCAATGGGCCGTAAAGCTGAGTAGGCAGTGGTGACCCATTCTCCGGGTCCCCAGAGCCCGAGGGTGATGGAATCACCTTCCTGGTCCCAGGCGACGGTGCGGATGTAGCCCTCCTGGATTTTCCAGCTCAGGCCCTCGGGAAGGACGTCATTGGGCAGGAGGGTGAGCTGGAGGGGGCGAGTGCCGATGCTGATGGTCATGGCTTTGAACGGTTAGGTAATTGGTGGTCATGGATAGGGGTGTTGGGGCCAGCGGGGTGCTGGCCGATGACATTCGGAGACAACAGTCCATGGGGCCTGGCGACGTTGTGGAAACAACATAGCACCGTTTGCCCATCGGTCAACTGTGGAATTAGCCCGATGGCCTGGGGGCGGTCAGATGAAATACATGCCCTGGGATTGGGCCAGCTGATCGCGCTGTTCCAGCAGGTCTTGCAGGCTGGTGGATTCCAGCAGTTTGTTGCGGGCGTTTTCCAGCTGCCCCACCAGGTTTTCCAGCACCTGAAATTCCGGCGACTGGCGCTTAGTTGCATCGCTATGGCTGCT
Source organism: Cyanobacteriota bacterium (assembly GCA_039799245.1). Taxonomy (GTDB): domain Bacteria; phylum Cyanobacteriota; class Cyanobacteriia; order PCC-6307; family Cyanobiaceae; genus Synechococcus_D. The sequence continues at coordinate 1,175 of JBDLTB010000001.1, read as the reverse complement.
ATCCCCTTCGAGGCAGGCCACCACCTCTGACACCTTTACCTCGCTGGGGGAGCGACTTAGCTGATAGCCGCCTCGGGGGCCGCGGATGCTGCGTAAAATTCCAGCCCGGCGCAGGCTGGTGAGCATTTGTTCCAGGTAGCGGTCTGGGATCTGTTGGCGCTGGGCGATCTCCGCCACCTGGAGCACCTGGCCATTGGCGTAGGTGGAGGCGAGTTCCAGCAGGGCCACCAGGCCGTAATCGGTTTTTGCGCTGAAGCTCACAGCCGGGGCCGCCAGGGGAGGGCTAAATGATTGTGCCTAAGACCGCCGCTGTTTTGGGGGATTGAAGCGCAATTCCCTATCGAAGTAGCGGGGATTACCTTGGCCGGGACGCTTGCGGTTTAAATTCCCAAGGCACCCTATCGGACTACCGTGGTTTTTGATTCCGCGAAGTTGAGCCGCCGTACGGCCACCCGCTTTGCCCTGTTGGGCCTTGCTGGTCTTGCCTTGCCTGGCACCCTGGCTAGTTCCTCCGCATTGGCTGCGCCCGCCAAGCAGGAAATTCTCTTGGTGAGCTACGCGGTTACAAAGGCCGCCTACGACCAAATTATTCCTAAATTCACCGCTGACTGGAAGAAGAAAACCGGTCAAACCGTTGTAGTTAAAACCAGTTTTGGCGGTTCTGGCTCCCAAGCCCGGGCGGTGATCGATGGCCTCGAGGCTGATGTGGTGGGTCTGGCCCTCGAGGGTGATGTAATTAAGGTTCAGGAAGCTGGACTGATTGAATCTGGCTGGCAGAATAAATTGCCAAATAATTCGATTATTACTAACTCTGTGGTGGCAATTTTTCTGCGGCCTGGCAATCCAAAGAAGATCAGCACCTGGACGGACCTTGATAACAAAGATTTAGATGTGATTACTGCTAACCCCAAGACCTCGGGCGGGGCCCGTTGGAACTTTCTGGGTATTTGGGGTTCTGTAACTGAGACCGGCGGTAGTGCTGAAAAGGCCAAGTCATTCATTACAACTGTTTACAAGAATGTTGATGTGCTGCCCAAGGATGCCCGGGAAGCCACTGATACATTTGTGAAGAAGGGCCAGGGTGATGTGCTCCTTAACTATGAAAACGAAGCAATTCTTGCTAAGAAAACCGGTGAATGGACTGCCCCCTACAAGATTCCCAGCCCAAATATTTT